>NZ_JBQFTB010000004.1:0-318984 GCF_056538465.1 Ruegeria sp. BG6
AGATGCCCCCAGTCTATCCTGAGCGTCTCAACCGTCTTTCCAGTCCGTCAGGCCGTCTCTCCGACCCGTCAGCACCGCCTCAGCAGCGCCGATGAAGGGGGTTCTAAGCATAACACTTATCAGCCGCAAGCGAAAAAACACGTTCTGCGGAAATTTTTTGCGAAGAGCAATTTTCTGAAATAATATCAATATTATAAGATGCCATACTGCCCTAGAATCCATACCCTCATCACGGTTAGCAGGCGGAACCCTTTCTTGGAATCGTACGGGGACCAGCACCAGCACACAATATATAGAGGCTACGTGGATACGCTACACAAGAAGCCACGACTCGGATTGGGCGAGTCGCCGGGCAATCCGGGTCTGAATCGCCAAGCTTGGCGATACGATTCACACAACAAGGCACATTGGCGATCGATTTTCCCAACCCGTTTGCTAGCAGGCGGTAACCGGAGATACATCCAGCCAAACACTTGCGCCCGTACGTCAGATGCGGTCAGGTTCCCGGGCGACTGAAACTGTACCGGCTATGGCAAAACATGAATACCGTTGATCCTTTCCCAATGGTTCGAACCGTCGGCCTTGACGGCATCCTGGTGACCTACGCCGATACCATGACAGAACGGTCAAATCGTGCAGCGCTGGCGTTTCGGACAGAAGTTGAAAACCGGAACTGGGAAGGTGTGTGCGAAACATCGACCTCTCTTGCATCGGTCTACATTCGGTTTGATCCGTTACGCCTGCACTATCGTGAGTTGGAGGGTCGCGTCCAAGCGCTTCTGAAACAGCGCGATTGGTACAACGCTGCTTTGCCTTCGGGCCGCAAACTGTGGCGTGTGCCAACAGTATATGGCACGGAACTCGCGCCCCAACTGGAGGATGCCGCCAAGGCGGCCGGGCTGACACCGCGTGAAGCGATTCATCGGCTTGGCCAGTCCCGGGTTCGTGTGCTGACAATCGGCTTTGCACCGGGGCAGCCATATCTCGGGCCATTGGGCCCGGAGTTCAATATTCCCAGACTGAAGGAGCTGAATCCGATGGTGCCAGAAGGAGCTTTGGTTCTGGCAATCTCGCAGTTCGTGCTGTTCTCCGGCCCAACGCCGACCGGATGGCGGCATGTGGGGCAGACTGCCTTTCGCTGTTTCCGGCCCGAGAGCGATCCATGCTTTGCATTGAATCCTGGGGACGAAATGCAATTCGAACCCGTCTCGCGTGAGGAATTGGAACATATTCAGGCAACAAACAGTGACGGCACAGGTGACGCGACCTGTCAGGAGATTGTCTGATGAGTCTGATCGTCCATCGCATTGGCCCGTCTTGCACGCTCCAGGATCAGGGACGCTCTGGCTATCTGGATCAAGGTCTTTCAAGGTCAGGAGCCGCCGATAATCTTGCATTGCACGAAGGCGCGGCCCTGTTGGGGCAAAGCCCGGAATGTGCAGCTTTGGAATTGGCGGGGACCGGGGGGGAGTTCGAAGCCACCCGGACCATTCGCATCGCTTTGACCGGTGCACCGATGCAGGCCAGCATTGATGGCAGCGCCGTCGCGTGGCACGCCTCGCACAGTTTGGAGACCGGGCAGCGGTTGGTGATCGGGGCGGCGCTTCAAGGCAACTATGGCTACCTGCATCTGGGCGGTGGCGTTGATGCCGAGGTTTTTCTTGGGTCCCGCTCGACCCACCTGACCGCCAGGATCGGGCAACCATTGCAGCCTGGCGATGTTTTGGTTGCCGGATCTGACAACGGCAATACTGGGATGAAACTGTGCCCCGATGATCGGTTTTCGGGTGGCATACTGCGCGTTGTCAGAAGTTTTCAGACCCCTCTCTTTGACAATGCAATCCTTGATCGCTTTGCCGCCACCGAGTTCCGGCGGGGCGCGCGGGCCAATCGGATGGGCATGCAACTGGAGAGTGATGGCGAAGGCTTTGCCGCCAAAGGTCAGCTCAATATTCTGTCCGAGGTTATCACGCCCGGCGACATCCAGATGACCGGCACTGGAAGCCCCTTCATTCTGCTGCCCGAGTGCCAGACCACCGGAGGTTACCCGCGTATCGCTACCGTTCTACCATGCGATTTGCCGCGCGCTGCGCAGACCCCGGCGGGTGGAAAGATTCGGTTTTCGTTTGTCACCATGGACGAGGCCCTGAACCTGCATGCCGCTTACCAATCTGACCTTGCGCGCCTGCCGGGCCGTGTCGAGGCGCTTGTGCGCGACCCGCATGACATCGCCGACCTGTTGTCCTACCAATTGATCGGCGGAGTAGTCTCCGCCACCGACTAAGGAGATATGCCGATGCCCCGCGTCGATCTGAATGCCGATATGGGTGAAAGTTTTGGACCCTGGAAAATGGGGGACGACGAGAACCTGCTAAAGATCATCACCTCGGCCAATATTGCCTGCGGCTTTCACGCGGGCGATCCGGATGTGATGGCGAAAACAATGGCCACTGCCGCTGAAAATGACGTCGGCATCGGCGCGCATCCCGGCTTCCCTGACCTTCAGGGCTTCGGACGGCGCAACATGAAAGTGCCGCATGCCAGCCTGCGCAATCTGGTGCGGTATCAATTGGGCGCCGCCATTGGGGTGGCGAAAGCGGTGGGGACCCAAGTACGGCACCTGAAGCTGCACGGCGCGTTGGCCAACATGTGCTCGGTCGATGTAGACATGGCGCGGGCTTGCTATCAGGGTGCCTTGGACGTGGACCCGGACATCATCATAATGGTTCTGGCAGTAACCCGGCAGGAAGAAGCCGTGCGCGAACTGGGCTGCAACTGGGTGGGCGAGATCTTCGCCGATCGCGCTTACAACGATGATGGCACTCTGGTCGACCGCAGCCTGCCCGGTGCCGTCATTCACGACGCCGACATCGCCGGGCCACGCATTCTGAACATGGTCCGGGAGGGCGCAATCATCACCGAAAGCGGCAAGCGGCTGGAAACTTCGATCGACACGATCTGTTTGCATGGCGACGGACCAACCGCCGTTCAGATCGCCCGCTCGGTACGCCAGAACCTGATTGACGGCGGGGTCGAGGTCACAAAATTCACCAGATAGACAGGTCTTCGCAACCATCTGCCCCCAATATCTTACTGTTGCCCGATTGCCGGTCAGCCCCTAGCATGTGCGCAAGTGCATGTTCTGAATACTGTAATTGAAACAACGTAATTCGCGGATGGTTGGTCCGGTCAATCCGGTCGCAACCCATTTTCGCACAAGGAGGCACACAAATGTCTTTCGACCTGATGTCGTATCAGCCCAGAGGCGACAAGAAGAATTCCGAATTTTTCGCTGAGTATCTGCCAATGATTTATGAGCGGCGGACCAGTTCCGGAATTGCTGATCAGGTCGGACCAATGCGGGCGATTGTCATTCAGGTCGAACCGAATGCGTTGTTCGACACGATGGTCGAGCTTTACGTGATGACGCCGTATCGCCACTCGGCAAGCTATCTTGGGGCGACGCACAAGTTCGCGGTAATGCACTCTCATCCCGAATATCCGGCGCTGATCATCATGGCCCCGCTGAGCGACACGTTCGAGGATTTCATACCCCGCATCAACCGCATGTACCCTCTGGCGCGCAAAACACCGCAAACCCGGTACGTGGGTGAGGTATTCGCGGCCTCGCACCTGAATGGTCTGAGCAAAACGCTGGAAGAACAGAACATCCGATTTGAATATAGCGGTGATACCGAGAACCCGTTTTACACGCTGGACGGATTTCGCTTTACCACCCCGTCGGATTTCACCTGCAACCGGGTCGGCTATTCCTCACATGATTTCAATGATCCCGACAGCCTTGGCCTGGGCGACCGCGTCTTGTTGAGCGACGCCGAGAAGCAGCTTCTGCATGAGGCGGCGGCCTTTGCGGAAGACACCAAGATCGGTCCCCTGATGCTGGGGTTCGACCATCTGGCCACCCGTGTTCTGGCCGGTGAGCGGGAAGATGCGATCCTCGAGTTTCTGACCATGGTTCCCTACTATTTCTGGGGGGCGTACAACATCTTTGACATGAATTCGTCCACGAACGTGAACCGGAACGCCAATGTCGATGACGACAAGAAATCGCCGGCCAAGGTGTTCACGGCCAACAACACACCGTCATTCGTGAATTCATTTGCCAAGCTGCCGATGCCGACCGAGGATTTTGTCCGCAACTTCGGACGCCGCCTGCATCACATGGCCGTCGAAATATTGGATGGCGATCACGGCGCGGGTGAAAAGAACGTCGATTTCGTGGTGAACACCCTCAAGGACAAGGGCGTACCGTTTCTGGCCCATGTGGTGGGCGAATGCAAAGACGACCCAAACCTTAAACAGATCTTCTCTAAACACTCGAAGAACACTTTGCTGATCACCGAGTATATCGAACGCTGCCACAAGTATGACGGGTTCTTCACCAAGGATAACGTCGCTGCCCTGACAGCCGCCGCCGGTCAGGATGAACAATACGAACACGGCCACGTATTCGACTGAAAAAAGGCTGCGAGGGGAACTCGCAGCCCAGACCCATCCAGGAGAGAATATGCCGGACCTTATGATGGCCCGATCATGAAACATGTGACATTGCGCGCCTGCAGGCGGCGGCAGGCCAGATCGGCCTGTTCGCGGGTCATGCCCTGAAAGGTGGCGTCAAACCCGCGCGAGCTTTGGTTCACCTTGCGCAACGTGCCTTCCAGCGTGGTCATCTCCGACAGCGCCGTTTTCAGCAGAATCTTCTCAGCTTCATACCGGGTTGTGTAGCGTCCCACGTTCACGCCCCAAAGATGCCCACCTGAAGTAGACAGGCGGGTAACGACCTCCTGCTCGGGTTCTGGCTCTTTTGCAGGTTCGGCCGACGCCAAAACCAGATTGTCCGGGCGAAGCGCCGGACGCGTGTCCGAATTTTCGACAGGAGGTGCGGTCGGCGCGATATCTGCCGCCGCAATCGCTGCCGCTATCCCGTCCTGAATACGCTCTCCGTTCTCGGCTGCTGTCTCGGCGACGGTTCCCGCGACCTGCACCGCACCACCAGCGGTTGGGCGAAGGACCGGTCGCAGGCTTTTTTCCGGCGCGCCTACAAGGCTGGCGACCAGCGTAGCACTGCCCAGCCCGGCGTTTCCTGCATAGGCAGGACGTGCGGGTTTGCGAATTGGCGCGCGCGACGGAGCCCGGCGGAAACCCATGTCCAGCAGTTCGGCCACCTTTGCGTTGCGCGACGCGCCCGACTTGCCACCAAAGACAGTTGCAATGATCCGTTCATCCTTGCGCTTAGCCGATGCAACGAGGTTGAAGCCCGCAGCCCGTGTGTATCCGGTTTTGATCCCATCCGCGCCTTTGTAGGCAGCCAGCAACCGGCGGTTGGTGTTGGGCACGGTCTTAATGCCCGCATGCGTCGACTGGCGCGAAAACAGGTTATAGTACTGCGGATAATCATAAAGCAGATGGCGCCCTAGCGTTGTCATGTCGCGCGCTGTCGACAAATGACCCGACTCGGTCAAGCCATGCGCGTTCTTGAAGGTCGTGCGGCTCATCCCCATCGCCTTGGCGGTCCGCGTCATGCGGCGGGCAAAGGCTGCCTCGGACCCGCTGAGAGTAATCCCGATGGCCGTGGCCGCATCATTGGCCGATTTTACTGCGGCTGCGCGGATCAGATAGCGAAACGCGATGGTTTGTCCGGTCCGCAGGCCCAGTTTTGAAGGCGGCTCGGAAGCAGCCTTGCTGGTGATCCGAACCGGTGTATCGAGCGTGATTTCACCGTTACGAACCGCCTCGAACGCAATGTACAGCGTCATCATCTTGGTCAGAGAGGCCGGGTGAAGTCGCGTATCGGCATTGCGCGAATGAAGAACCTCGCCGGTGCGCGCATCAATCACCATCGCCGCGTAGGGTGCTGCAATGGCCTGCAATGGCACAAAAACAAGTAACCACAACAGTGCTGTAAGGAATAAGCCCATTCGGGCTGGAACTGTCCGCCGAATCTGCACGATCTTTGCCTCTGTCTGCCTCGCACCGCCGGGTTTTCCCGGTCGGCTTCATTTATTTTGTTGGCAACAAGGCTAGCACAGGGCTGTCGCTAAATAAACCGAAAGCTGGGCAATTCGCCCATTCGTGACGCCTAACAAAACCCCAATATGTAGCGGCGCGGCCAAATCTGCCCACTAGATGCATGCCCCATGCACGGGTAAAGTCACTGTGGATCAAGAATTTATGAAACTGAGGCCTATTGGCAACATCAGGTCAGACCCATGACGAGATCGACCAGATCGCCCAGATCCGCAAGCTCGTGGAATCGCGGATTGTCGCTGGGGGTTTCGGCCTGCTCGACCTCCCAAACCAGCCCGTGCGGTACATGAACGCCCCATGCGCCGGCCCGAATTGGCGCAACGACATCCGACCGCATCGAGTTGCCGACCATCATCGAAGCCAGCGGACCATCGCCATGCTGTTCGAAAATCCCGCGATAAACCTCCGGTGTCTTTTCCGAGACAATTTCCACGTGATCAAACAGATCGCCCAATCCCGACTGTGCCAGTTTCCTTTCCTGATCGATCAGATCTCCCTTGGTGATCAGAACCACACGGTGGGTTTCACATACACCTTCGATAGCGGCCTGCGCATGCGGCAAAAGCTCGATTGGGTGGGCCAGCATCTCCTGCCCCGCATTGACAAGCTGCCGAATGACGGATGCGGGCACCCGATCCTCGGTCACTTCGATTGCTGTTTCGATCATGGAAAGGGTAAAGCCCTTGATACCGTACCCGTAATGCCGGATATTCCGCTTTTCTGCAGCCAACAGGCGATCCATCAAGTGATCTCGGTCCGCGTGGTCGGCCAGCAGATCCGCGAAATGGGCTTGGGTGAGCTGAAAGAATCGCTCGTTGTGCCACAATGTGTCGTCTGCATCGAAGCCGATGGTGGTCAGTTTTTCATGCATTCCGATACGTCCGCTTGCTCTTTCCTCTGACGCCAACGACGTTATATAAGCGCTCAGATAAACCGAAGCCTGAATCGAATTGTTACACGCGATGCTGCATTACCAATGGATGATGTCTGACCAATCGGACGACGATGCGAACTCGTCGGTCCTTGTGCAGACACGCCCCAAGACCAAGCGTCCGCCATTGTACAAGGTTCTGCTGCTGAACGACGACTACACGCCGATGGAATTTGTGGTGCATGTACTGGAGCGATTCTTCGGGATGACCCATGCACAGGCGTTCGAGATCATGCTGACGGTTCATAAGAAGGGTGTTGCCGTTGTGGGTGTCTTCAGCCACGAGATCGCCGAAACCAAAGTGGGACAGGTAATGGATTTCGCCCGCAGGCACCAACACCCCCTGCAATGCACCATGGAAAGAGAAGAGTAAGCAAAAGCGGCCGGGCCTGATGCTCCGAGCCGGACCTCTTGCCGGAATCACACATGACGTCACGTATTGATCTTGCTCTGGAAAGCGGTCTGGTGCTGTCGCAGCCGCTGACCGTGATCGGCCCTTCGCCGGATTGCAATCTTTCCGCTCTGCCACGCGGAACTCAGGTGGTTCAGCCCTTCAAACCCTTCCACGACCATTTCGCGACGTTGGGTTTCGATGTCACGCCGGCATCTGAGGAACCGTGCGAGGACGCAATTGTCTTTTTGCCACGCGCCAAAGCGCTTGCCCGGTCCATGATTCATCAGGCGTGTCACCGTGCCAGCCGTAGGATCGTCGTCGACGGCAGCAAAACGAATGGCGTTGACAGCATTCTCAAAGACGTTCGCAAACGGGTGCCTGTCGAGGGACCGATTGCAAAGGCGCATGGCAAGATTTTCTGGTTCCAGTCCGACAAATCGGCCTTTCCCGACTGGGCCGCGCCGGAGGTTCAACACGCTGACGGCTATCTAACAGCCCCCGGTGTCTTTTCGGCTGACGGTATCGATCCGGCATCGGCATTGCTGGCGCAGGTACTGCCTGAAAATCCGGGGCCTCGGGTTGCCGATCTCGGCGCGGGCTGGGGATTTCTTTCGGCCAAACTGCTGGAACGAGCCCAAGTTCGCACGCTGCATCTTGTCGAGGCCGATCATACAGCGTTGTCCTGCGCGCGCTCTAACGTGACTTCGCCAGTTGCGTGTTTTCATTGGGCTGATGCCGTGACGTGGACCGCGCCCGAGCCCTTGGACACAGTGGTAATGAACCCACCGTTTCACACCGGAAGAAGCGCTGAACCTGCGCTGGGCCAGGACTTTATCAAGGCGGCAACACGCAACCTGACCCGCAATGGCGACGTGTGGATCGTCGCAAACCGGCATCTGCCCTATGAGGCCACATTGTCAGACTGTTTCAGACAAGTTGAAGAGGTCGCCGGTGACAACCGTTTCAAGGTGTTCCACGCCTCTCGCCCTCGCCGGTGATCCCGGTTAACCTGCGCCAAACCTCCGGAGGAAGCTCATGTCGTTTTCCATATCAGGCAAATCCGCAATCGTAACAGGCGGTGCCAGCGGTGTAGGTCTGGCAATCGGCCGTCACTTTGCGGATGCGGGCGCAAACGTCATGTTCGCGGATATGGACGAAAAACGATTGATCGAGGAGTTGGGGGAACAGGCAGATGACAGCAACATTCGGTATTTCGCAGGCGATCTGCGCGAGAAGCTGACCATTGCCAATTTGCTTTCCGCAACCATCGATGCCTTCGATCAGGTGGATATTCTGGTCAACGGATCAAGGCAGGTCCGGCAGACGGACCCGCTGGATGCGGAAGACGACTCGGTCCGTGATTTGCTAAACCAGAACCTGATGCCTGCCTTGCGGCTCAGTCAGCTGGTTGCCAAACGCATGACGAAACAGGCCGAAGATCAGGATGATGGCCCGGCGGGTTCGATCATCAACCTGTCTTCGATTGCCGCGCGACGCACGCACCCCGATTTGCTGGCTTATTCTGTCTCGACCGCTGCACTGGATCAGATGACGCGTTCTCTGGCAGTTGCACTGGCGCCGAACCGTATCCGCGTCAATTCCATCGCATTGGGTTCGGTCATGAGCGCGTCACTGCAATCAACCCTGAAAGAAAACCGCGATTTTCGAAAAGACATTGAAAAACATACGCCTTTGGCCCGGATTGCTGCTCCGAACGAACTGGCGGAAACCGCGCAGTTTCTGGCCTCTGATGCGGCCGGCTTCATTACCGGTCAGATCATGACAATCGACGGAGGCCGAACCCTGCTGGATCCGGTCGCCGCTCCAGCGCACTGAGACAAATGTTCGAAAACGAAAAATCCACCGCTGCCGCATGGTTCCGCCAATTGCGTGACGAAATCGTTGCAGCGTTCGAAGCACTCGAGGACACGCATGAAACCGGGCCGTTTTCGGACGCCGCGGCCGGACGTTTTGAAGTCAAACAGACCACGCGGCAATCAGAGGATGGATCGGACGCAGGTGGCGGGTTGATGTCGGTCCTGCGCGGTGGGCGCGTTTTTGAAAAAGTCGGTGTCAACGTCTCGACCGTGTACGGCTCATTGGGCGAGCGTGCGCAGCAGGCCATGGCAGCCCGCAAGGGTATTCCCGGCATGACCGAAGACCCCAGGTTCTGGGCCTCGGGCATCAGCCTTGTCGCGCACATGCAAAACCCGCACGTACCGGCGGTGCACATGAACACGCGGATGTTCTGGACACCTCATGCCTGGTGGTTCGGGGGCGGTTCAGACCTGAATCCCTGCATTGAATATGACGAGGACACTGCGCATTTCCACGCCACCCAAAAAGCCCATCTGGACCCGCACGGGCCAGGACATTACCCACGTCTGAAGGATTGGGCTGACGAGTATTTCTATATCCCCCACCGGAAGCGGGCACGCGGGGTTGGCGGCATATTCATGGATGATTACTGCACCGGCGACTGGCAGGCTGATTTTGCCCTGACCCAGGACATCGGCCGCGCATTCCTGCCTGCGTTCCTGCCATTGGTGGAAAGGCGTCGGGTCCAGGGTTTTGATGACACCCACAAGAACGCTCAGCTTGTGCATCGCGGGCTTTATGCGGAATACAATCTGGTCTACGACCGGGGCACCAAATTCGGACTGGAAACCGGGCACGATCCGGACGCCGTTCTGATGAGCCTGCCGCCTTTGGCCAAATGGGTCTGATCAATCTCGTTCAGAACCCGAAATCCATGAAATTGTCATAGCAATAGTCCTGTGCTGAGGCCGCCGTCATGTTCGCGCCTACCCGTTTGACGGTGACGGAATAGCCCGGGCTGGTATCGGCACCCTCGGGCGGAGTCAGCGAGAACTGTACAGTCCTTGCTTTGGGCACATAGGCGCCGGCAATATATATGCGTTGGTTGGATTTGGTTCTCAGCGTCCGGATTGCATAATCCCCTATGCCGCACCAGTACGCCACCGGGGCAGAAGTGCCGATCGCGGCAACCTCGTAGACACCGTTTGGCAGCGGCGTCACCGTGGTCCGAAACGCGGGCCGCACGGCAATGCCAAAACCGACCGCCTGTGCTATCCCCGGTATGACGATCAACATCGCCAGAGCCGCAGTCTTTGCAATCCGCATCTTGATCGCCTCCGTGTAACCCAAGTTATCCGATATAAAATAATAATTGTGCTGCGCGTCGAGTAAAGCCGTGGTCGCCTGCCCTTTTTCAGTGTTTTACCCCTGTGCATTTGGCAGACGGCTCGAATTTGCCGGGAAAACGAACGCCCTTTATTGACTCATGCTGCACCGGCACAATAGGAGAGGCCGGGTTGGTCGCATCGGGCGACCTGCGCATTTCCCTATGGAGTTCAAAGCAAATGTCTGACCTGCGTGAAACCGCGATGTCGTCCAAGGCCTGGCCCTTTGAAGAGGCGCGCCGGTTGCTCAAACGCTATCAGAAAGGGGCTCCGGATAAGGGGTATGTGCTGTTCGAGACCGGCTATGGCCCGTCCGGTCTGCCGCATATCGGAACCTTCGGCGAGGTCGCGCGGACCACGATGGTCAAGCGCGCATTCGAAGCGTTGTCGGATATTCCGACCAAGCTGATCTGCTTCTCGGACGATCTGGACGGAATGCGCAAGGTGCCGACCAATGTGCCGAACCCCGAGATTCTGGAGCAGCATCTGCAGCGCCCGCTGACCTCGGTGCCTGATCCGTTTGGTGAATATGACAGCTTCGGCGAGCATAACAATGCGATGCTGCGGCGGTTTCTGGACACGTTTGGTTTCGAGTACGAGTTCTACTCGGCCAAGGAATTTTATGAGTCCGGGCAGTTTGACGAAGTGCTCAAGCGTGCGGTCGAGCGTTATGACGAGATCATGGCGATCATGCTCAAAAGCCTCCGGGAAGAGCGCCAGCAGACCTATTCGATCTTCCTGCCCCTGCACCCCGAAAGCGGGCGGGTGATGTATGTGCCGATGAAAAAGGTCTGCGCCGAGACCTATACTGTGACCTTTGACGATGAGACTGGTAAGGAATGGACGGTTCCTGTCACCGGTGGCCACGTCAAACTGCAGTGGAAGCCGGATTTCGGTGCGCGCTGGGCGGCGCTGGGTGTGGATTTCGAGATGTATGGCAAGGAACATGCCACCAACGAGAAAATCTACGACGCGATCTGTCGAGCCCTGGGTGGTCGCGCGCCCGAGCATTTTTCTTACGAGCTGTTTCTGGATGAGAACGGGCAGAAGATCTCAAAATCCTCCGGCAATGGCGTGTCGATTGATGAATGGCTGACCTACGCACCGACCGAGTCGCTGGCATATTTCATGTATCAGAAGCCCAAGACGGCGAAACGGATGCATTTCGACGTGATCCCAAAGGCCTATGATGAGTATCATCAACAGCTGCGCGCTTATCCGGGGCAGGATCTGAAGGCGCAATTGAACAACCCCGTTTGGCATATCCATGGTGGGGATGTCCCTGAGTCCACGCTGATGGTTCCGTTCGCGATGCTGCTGAATCTGGCATCGGTATCTGGTGCCGAAGACAAAGAAGCGCTGTGGGGCTTTATCCGTCGCTACGCGCCGGAGGCCACGGCCGAGACGCATCCCGACTTGGATCAGGCGGCAGGCTTTGCGGTGCGTTACTTCAATGATTTCGTCAAGCCGACCCGCAAACATCGCGCACCGACGGATCAGGAACGCGAGGCGCTGGAAGCGCTGAAAGCCGCGCTGGAGGTTTATGACGGCCCGATTGAAGATGAGGCGCTGCAGTCAGTGGTTTATTCCATCGGACGCGAGCGGTTTGATCCGATGCGCGGCTGGTTCACCGCATTGTACGAAGTGTTGCTTGGCGCCTCTCAGGGGCCGCGTTTCGGCGGCTTCATTGCGCTCTATGGCGTGCCTGAAACCATCGCGCTGATCGAAAAAGCGCTGGCCGGAGAACTGGCCTGATTTGACCTGATCCCGCATGGGGCTACCCTTCCGTCAGGAGGTGACCCCATGCGTCGTTCATTACTTGCCTTATCGTTATCTGTCGCAGTGGCTACGGGCGTTTTTGCCCAGAACTCCGAAATCGAGGCAAATATAGCGGCGCAGATTCAGGCGTTCAAAGTCGATGATTTTGATACCGCCTTTACTTTCGCCAGCCCGAATATCCAGCGTCTGTTCCGAAACCCCGATAATTTCGGGGCAATGGTTCGCAATGGATATCCGATGGTCTGGCGCCCGTCGGACCTGCGGTTTCTGGAACTGCGCGAAATTGCCGGGGCGTTGTGGCAGAAAGTTCTGATCGTGGATGGTCGCGGCCAAACCCATATCCTGGACTATCAGATGGTTCAGCAGGAAGACGGCTGGAAAATCAACGCGGTTCAGTTGCTGGGGAAAGCAGACCCCGCAGCCTGACGCAACACGACCGTCACGGTGACATGAGACCCGGTTAATCCCCATTCGTTATCCAGACTTTCGCGCCCGGAATTCACCCGGGCAATGGTCTGGTGCGCGCTGCAATCTGATCGGCAGCGCTTGGGAAAGGGATTCGAATGAACAAGGCAATCACCGACGGCATCGTGTTTATGCCGCCTCAGTTCGCAGATGGTTTGGGCGTCTGGTCAAGTGGCGATGGCACCCCGGGGTCTCCGACATATGCCGGGTCGGGTACGGGCGCATTTGTGCCCTCGGATCCGAACTTTGCCGGATGTCTTGAAATCCTCAAAGTGAGCACGACCCAACACTTGCGCTATATGGGGCAAACGCCATTGCTGCCCGGCTGTTACCTGCAAATCAAGGCACGGGTCAAAGCCATCAGTGGTCCCTTGCCCACCGTCAGGATCGCAGGGTGGGCCGGTGGTGCCGGCGACGTGCACGTGACCGGTGTCGTCGAACAGGGGCCTGCCACGCAATTGTCGGGGTACGGCACAGTTCATGAGATTACCGCCATAGTCGGAACTGGTCAGCGGGCTGGCGTCGACATGGCGTGGGGCGCACAGGCAATGTATGGACATTTCGGTCTGGATATCGACGGGCCAAATGGGGCCGTGGTGCGCATTGACGATCTTCAGATCACCGACATCACGAGTGTTTTTCTGCGCGATATGATCAGCATCGTGGATGTCACGGATTTCGGCGCAGTCGGCGATGGGATTGTGGACGATTCCCTTGCGTTCGAAGCAGCCGATCAGGCGGCGGGGGGCCGTCGTGTGTTTGTGCCGCAGGGTACTTATTTGCTGGCAGAAAACACAACCATCGTGTCAGAAGTTGACTTTGAGGGCACCGTTACAATGCCCGACGACAAGATGCTGTTGCTGACCCAAGGTTTTGACCTGCCGACTTATATATCGGCCTTTGGCGATGAAGAGCTTGCTTTCAAAAAAGCGTTTCAGGCTTTGCTGAACAATTCAGATCATGATTCGCTGGATATGGGCGGGCGCAAGATTTCGGTCAGCCAGCCCATCGACATGGCCGCTGCCGTTCCCAATAAGCAAAGTGGTTTTTCAACCCGGCGCGTGATCCGCAATGGTCAGTTTGACGTCAAAAGCAGCTCGGCCTGGGACACCGAGATCTTCACCTCGGTCGCAACCTAAAACCCTGCGGACCAAACCCGGCTGACAAATGTCGCCAACGTTGCGAATATTCCGGTTGGTGCCCTGGTTCAGGGCAATGGTGTCGGGCGTGAGATTTACGTCCGCTCGAAGAACGAGGGTGCCGGTGAAATCACGCTGAACGCGCCGATTTACAATGCTGCTGGCACACAGACATTCACCTTCACCAGCTTCAAGTATCTGCTTGATTTCAGCGGCTTTGACACGCTGCGGAAATTCGGCCTGGAAGAGATCGAATTTCAGTGCAACAGCAGATGTAGCGCCATTCGCCTAGCTCCATCCGGCAGCACGTTTGCGGTCAGCAATTGCTTTATCAGCCGTCCCATGGATCGGGGGATCACATCCATCGGAACCGGTTGTCAGGGCATGCTGATCGACAATTGCCAGTTCCTGTCCGCCGAGGAGTCCCTGAACGTTACCGATCGCCGTTCGATCGCCCTCAATGCAACAGCGAATGATGTCAAACTGCGGCACAATCGGGCGGTCCGGTTCCTGCATTTTGCGCTGCTGGGCGGCACCAACAACTTGATTCTTGGCAATCATTTCTTTCAGGGCGACAGTATTCCGCAGGGGTTGCGAACAGCCGGGTTGATCCTGACCCGCACTTACAACAGTTCGACCATTGCAGAGAACTACATCGACAATTTCTACTTCGAATGGACGAATGAACGGGATGCCGCTCCGACCTATACGTCCGGCTATTCCTTCAGCGCGCTGAGTATCACAGACAATATCTTTTATTGTAGCGAGGCCGCCCCTTGGTTCAGCTTTATTGTTATTCGACCACATGGCCCCGGCCATTTCTTGAATGGCTTTATTGCCACCGGCAACAAATTTCGGTCTTCGAGCGGTCGTATAAACCGTGTGGATCTGGTTGACACGACATTCGCAGGTCTGAACAATGACGCGCATGTCAACGTGGTCTTTGCAAGCAACACGTTTAACGGGGTCGACTACAAGGCGCAGAATCCTCTTCGCGTTAAGCACAAGCAAAACAGCGCGTCGGCGTTCTGGGGCGTATTGTCCGAAGGTCGACTGCCATTTCTGACAAAAGCGCGCGGTTGCGATGCAGTCACAACGATTGGTCCGCTATACACGGTGTTCGGCACAGTGAGCTTTGCCAACCCTTTTGTTGAGCTCGAGCAGGGGTTCGGTGCCCGGGATGTAGTCCTGCGCTGGCCCCACGAACTGAATGGAGAAGTCACTGCCATACTGAGAATGGACAGCTGACGCACCATTGGGCCGTACAGTCGGACGGCCAACTCCCGCCGCGTCAGAAATCGCGCCACAAGGCAAATTTGATCCCGACGTTGCTTTGGAAGGCATTCCGCTCGGCACCAACAACCCAAGTTGTGTTCCCGCCCTTTCGGCGGATCATCACTGACGGCCGTGCGCTCCAATAAACCGGACGGCCGGCGGTATATGTGCTTTCAAGCTGCAGCAGTGGATTGATCCATCGCTGAGACGACAGCCCCGCCGTCAGATCAAGTTTGCGAAACAGCGCATCGTGCGTGCGGTATTCCAAAGCTGCGTCTATCGCGATCCAGCCATTCCCCCAGCCGCTTTCAAACCCATTTCCGTAAGACATAGTCGCCTTGTACAAGGCCCACGCGCTTTTTTGCCGGTGATGTGCGCCGACACCAAATTCGGCGGCAAACCGACCTTTGCGCCCAAGATCCGCAACCGGAGTACGGGCGAAAATCAAAGCGTGGCCATAAAGGTGTTGGTGCTCTTCGGCGTCTAGCCCAATCGTCAGTCCGGGCCGTAACCCCCATTCTGCATAAAGTGACGATTTGTATTCGTAGCTGCCGTCCTCGGACCTGAATCCCGTGATTGCAGCCGCGACAAAGCCGGCATTCTGTTCCCTCAGCCAGGCCCCGGCAAAAACCGGACCGGCCAATGTCATCAGAAAAAGGAAAAGCAACATGCGGATCATGACCTCACCTTCCCCGAGCATGGTTAACGGATCGTTAGTTTTTCGTTTGTTTTCTGGAAACTAATTCCCGAAGACACCAAACGAAACACGAGACGTTTCCCGTTCCTGTGTTAGGCTGAGAAAAGCCAAAGGAGATTCCAGATGCTACAGATTTCAAAATCCGCAAGCGTTCAGACTGTCATCACCACATTCGAAATGACGCCGGGGACCTGTCAGGACCTGCTTGAGGCGCTGACGGATGCCTATGCGGAATTCATCTCAAAACAACCGGGTTTCGTATCCGCCGGTCTGCACGTCAACGATGCCCAAACCAGGATCGCAAACTACTCGCAATGGGAACGCCGCGAAGACTTCCTTGCCATGCTCCGCACCCCCGAGATGCGCGACCGGAACCGCAAGATCAATGAGCTGTGCAAAAGTTTCGAACCGGTCATGTATGATGTCGCGGAAACATTCGGCTGATCCTGACCTGAATCAAAGACCACAACTGAACTTGGGTTCAGTCTGAAAACCTGAAACGGAGGCTCGTGTCATGTATCACAACATTCTTGTACCCATTTCGTTCGATGTCGAACGTGACACGTCCGGACCACTGAAACTGGCGCAAATTCTGGCGACCCCCGAGGCAAAGGTCACGCTGCTGCATGTCGTTGAACATATTCCAAGCTACGCGATCTCGTACATGCCGACGGAATATCTGACCGAAGCCCGAAGGGCCATTCAGGCCGAGTTGGACAAACTGGCAGCAAATATTCCCAACGCGCGGGGCGTTGTGGTCGAAGGGCATTCCGGCCGGACCATCCTGGATTGGGCGCAGGAGCATAAACCTGACCTGATCATCATCGCTTCCCACCGACCGGGCATGCAGGATCTGTTGCTTGGATCAACCGCCAACCATGTGGTGCGCCATGCGGCCTGCGCGGTTCACGTAGTACGCTGATATTCAGTCCTTCAGCATTCGCCATTCCGGGGCCAAAGCTTTGCCACAAATCCGGGCGAAGATCAGCGCGAAATGTTAAAAAGATCCGTACCACCTGAGCCCGAACTGAATCCGCGCGCCGCTCACCGGTATCGTCGGGCAGACGCGACGCGCAAAAGGGCTCTGTCCCCGATCCGCATTCTGTTCATGGTTCTGGCCCTGCCCCTGACTACGGCACTGGTCGCCGTCAACATCTATTTGCGGACGTCCGAGTACGAAAGAAACGACGCCATTATTCATCTTGTGGCGATGGCGGGGTGTGACACCGTTCTGAAGATTGTCCCGGGACCATTCGTCCGGGGCCAACCAGGGTATCATGAACGCAACGATCCAAATGGCGACGGTGTCGCCTGTGGGATTCTCAATCAAGCCTCTTCGACCGGACAGACACAACAACGCCCCCCAGCCACGAGCGTGCGCTCGGTCGGCAACGCAAAATTCGTCCGGCCCTAAAGGCTGAGCACCTGCGCAACCACAAAGACAAACCCGAACCGCAGGCCATCAAACCACGATCAGTCCCCGACTGAGGGCCGTGGCGATGGCATGGGTGGTATTCTGTGCGCCCAGCTTTGCCCGCGCGCTTTCAATATAGACACGCAGCGTGTGTTCCGAAATCGACAGGGAGTGTGCGACCTGAGCGCGACTATATCCCAGTGCAAGCAAGGTCATCGCGTCAATCTCGCGCGGGGACAGGGCGCGAGGAGCGTCCGGTTGCCGCTCACGCTCAAACTCCAGCGCCTTTCGGTTGAAGTAATGGGCAATCAGGATCAGGCCACGCCCATTTTCGGAGATGAAATCCTGCCAGGTTTCGTCATCGCAGGAATGGTTCACTGTAAACAGGGCAAACTGGCCGTTGGGACCGCGGATCGGGATGGAGTAACCCTGATTGCCGACGCCGTGCTGCTGCGCGTCCAGAAGAAAAGCCTTGGCGACCTTTCCGGACCAGTCCAGTGATTTCCAGTCAACAGGATGAAATCGCTGGAAGCACCCGATTATGACCGGGTCGATCCGGTGATAGTTCTTTTCCTGATATCGCTCGGCCCAGGCGTCGGGATAGGTCGTATATCCGTATTGGTCCCCTGCCCCATCGACCCAGTGATAGATGATGTGTTCAATCTGCAGCTTGTCTCTGAGATGAACAGCGATAGCGCTTAGCTCATCAAGCGTGCTGGTGTTTTCCAAATCCTCCAGGATCTGGCTCAAATCGAGTCTTGTGACCATCCGCCGGCGCCCGCACCTCATTCTTCATGGACGCGATTTCGGCCGCTGCGATCAGCCTGGTATCGTCAAGCTGCTCGGCCAGCGCGGTCAAACCGTTTGCCGAAGCAAAGGCGTTGAGGTCCGACAATACGTCCAGTATCCACTCATTTTGCGCCATCAGGGTCTCTCCGAAACGGTTAACGAAGGGTTAACACAACCATAGCATGCATAGTGTTTTTTCGCATATTCACTGCTTTCTACTCCCCAAAAATAGCGGGGGCCGAAATTGCAACTCTCTGAAAGCATTGAAGTCCCTCTGAAATAAGAAACGCCCGCGAACCAAAACCGTGATTCGCGGGCGTTGAAATTGGCTTTCGTGAACTTAGTCGCGCGCGTCCAGAACCTCTTCCAGTGTGCGCATACCGGTTCTCGGTGCCTGAACCAGAACGGACATGTTCCCGGGCTTGTGTTCGTTGCGCATCATCTTCATGTGCGCAGCAGGCAATTCGTTCCAGGAAAAGACCTCGGACATGCAGGGATCAAGACGGCGTTCGACCATCAGCTGGTTGGCCGAGGCGGCTTGCTTCAGATGCGCGAAGTGAGACCCCTGAAGTCGCTTCTGGTGCATCCACATGTAACGCACGTCGAAGGTCAGGTTATAGCCGGTGGTGCCGGCGCAGATCACAACCATGCCGCCTTTTTTGACGACGAATGTTGAGACCGGGAAGGTGCTTTCGCCCGGATGTTCGAACACCATGTCGACGTTCACACCCTTGCCGGTGATGTCCCAGATTGCCTTGCCGAACTTGCGGGCCTCTTTGAACCACTCGGCATATTCCGGCGTGTTCACGGTGGGCAGCTGCCCCCAGCAATTGAAGTCCTTGCGGTTCAGTACACCCTTGGCGCCCAGCCCCATGACAAAGTCACGCTTGCTTTCGTCCGATATCACACCGATCGCATTCGCGCCCGCTGTATTGATCAACTGGATCGCGTAAGAGCCCAGACCACCCGACGCGCCCCAGACCAGAACGTTCTGACCCGGCTTCAGGTCATGCGGCTCGTGACCGAACAGCATCCGGTATGCGGTTGCCAGAGTCAGCGTGTAGCAGGCGCTTTCTTCCCAGGTCAGGTGCTTGGGACGCGGCATCAACTGCTGAGCCTGAACGTTGGTGAACTGCGCGAACGAGCCGTCCGGAGTCTCATAGCCCCAGATACGCTGGCTGGGCGAGTACATCGGATCACCGCCATTGCAGTGCTCGTCATCACCGTCATCCTGGTTGCAGTGGATCACGACCTCGTCGCCGACTTTCCAGCGTGTTACCTTGTCACCCACGGCCCAGACGATACCCGAAGCATCGGAACCTGCGATGTGAAACGGCTGGCCGTGGCCATCAAACGGGCTGATCGGCTTGCCCAGCGACGCCCAGACGCCATTGTAGTTGACACCTGCGGCCATCACCAGAACCAGCACCTCGTGGCTGTCCAATACAGGCACATCAACCACTTCCAGCTGCATGGCAGTTTCAGGCTCGCCATGGCGCTCTTTGCGGATGGCCCAGGCATACATTTTCTTGGGGACATACCCCATCGGAGGGATCTCACCCATCTCATAGAGGTCTTTTTCAGGTGCCTCGTACGACGCGATACCGCTGTCGGTGTCCAGAGCCATGTTGGCCTCCTTTAGTCAGTTCGTTTGCCGCGACGCAGAATCGCGCCCGTTAACCGATGGAATATTGGCCATCGAGTAACATTGCAATAGATATTGACGCTGTTTTTGTAATTTTATGACCCAGCAGTTGCAGAAAGACCTTTCGCTTCTGCAGCATAGTACGCCTCGATTTCCTTTGGCGCAGAGGCGGCATAGTAGTTCAGAAGATCCAATCTTTGCCCTGAGGATGAGATTTTCCCGTCAACCTGTCGCAATACCCTGCGCTCGACCAACTGGTTGACAGCGGACGTTATCGCATCGCTGTTGGATTCGGATCCGCCTCCGTCCCGCTGCATGAAGCGGGCGATCAGGTCGGTCAGCATTGCACCGGACATCTCACCATGTTCGCGCACAAGCCAACAGGCTGCAGGCGCAGGCACCAGGGGTATCGCCTCACCAATACGCGCCATCAGCAGACGTGCGAGATCGGTCATCAGGTCCTTGCTGCCACCTGCCCGATAGGCCCGCAGCGAAACAGGCTCGCCATAGCGCACAGAGGCAAGGCCGAACCTTGTGTATCGACCAATAATGCGCCGCCAGACCTGCTTGAGCATCCAACGCGTCACAACCCCGATCCTTGCGCGAAAGCGCCGCTCGCTTCCCAGCGCGGCCCGGGTCAGAATCGTATCTTCCAGTACACGATCGTAATTCAGCGCCACGGGAACAAAGACCACATCCCGGCCATCGGATGTGGTCCCGTCTATGATGTATTTAAGCAAGCCAAGCTTGGGCCGCCCCAATGCGCCGGTCAGGCTCAGCCCGCCTTCGGGGAACATCGCCTGCGTAACACCGGCCTCGGTCGCATGACGCACATAACAAGCCAGTACATGACGGTAGAGGTCACTTCCCGATTTACGCCGGATGAAATACGCGCCCATCGCCCGGATAAGGCGGCTCAGCGGCCAGACGCGCGCCCATTCTCCGACCGCGTAAGACAGTGCCGATTGTTGCGCTGCCAGGTAGGTGACAAGTACATAATCCATGTTGCTGCGATGGTTCATGACAAAGACAACCGTCGCTTCGGGATCTATTTTCTTTAAGGCGTCCTCGTCCTGATGGCTCAGGCGGACTTCGTAAAACGCGTTGCTCAGCATGCGCGCGATACGGATGGCAAAGCCGAAATAGGCAAAAGCGGAAAAAGACGGAACAATCTCTCGGGCAAAGCGGCGGGCCTGCTCGAAGGCGACGCCTTCGGGGATACCTTCTTCACGCGCATGTCGCTGCACCGCATAGCCAACCTGCGGGTCGTAGATGAGCCTCTCGATCATGTCATGCCGCCGGGCCAGCTTGAACGGCTGAATCGGTCTTTGCAGTCGCTGGTTCAGGCGCGACACGGCCCGTTCCAGGCGGCGGCGAAAAAACCAACGCACCGACGGGAACAGAAAATGCGACGCAAAAGTGACCGCAGCGAAGACCACGATCAGTACAAACAGCCAAAGCGGAAGTTCCACGGTCTGCGTCATGGCGGCACAGTGCCATTATTCCAAAACACCTACAATCTGAACAATTCGGGATGCCGCAACGCAGCGAATTGACATATCCCAAAAATTGCGCTTTAGAACCCTTAGACGAAATTATGTTGCCCACCCAAACACGAGGTCCACCCATGACGCAGATGCAGAAAGACCGCCCCTGGCTCATCCGAACCTATGCTGGTCATTCCACCGCACAGGCCTCGAACGCGTTGTATCGCAGCAACCTGGCCAAAGGGCAGACCGGCCTGTCCGTTGCCTTCGATCTGCCAACTCAAACGGGGTATGACAGCGATCATACGCTGGCACGGGGCGAGGTGGGTAAAGTGGGTGTGCCCGTCTGCCATCTGGGTGACATGCGGGTTCTGTTCGACCAGATTCCGCTGGAGCAGATGAACACCTCGATGACGATCAACGCCACCGCGCCCTGGCTGCTGGCGCTTTATATCGCCGTGGCCGAAGAACAGGGCGCGGACGTTTCCAAGCTGCAGGGCACGGTTCAGAACGATCTGATCAAGGAATACCTGAGCCGCGGCACCTATGTCTGCCCGCCGAAACCGTCGCTGAAGATGATCGCGGACGTGGCCGAATACTGCTACACCAACGTGCCGAAGTGGAACCCGATGAACGTGTGTTCCTATCACCTGCAAGAGGCTGGCGCGACACCTGAACAGGAACTGGCCTATGCGCTGGCCACCGCTATCGCCGTTCTGGACGAACTGCGCCCGCGCGTTCCGGCCGAAGACTTCCCCGCGCTGTGCGGACGAATTTCGTTCTTTGTGAATGCGGGAATCCGCTTTGTCACTGAAATGTGCAAAATGCGGGCATTCGTCGACCTTTGGGATGAAATCCTGCAACAAAGGTATGGGGTCGAAGACCCCAAATTCCGCCGATTCCGCTATGGCGTTCAGGTGAACTCTCTTGGTCTGACCGAGCAACAGCCGGAAAACAACGTCTACCGCATCCTGATTGAGATGCTGGCCGTGACGTTGTCGAAAAAGGCGCGGGCCCGGGCAGTGCAGTTGCCTGCTTGGAACGAAGCATTGGGTCTGCCGCGGCCCTGGGATCAGCAATGGTCGATGCGGATGCAGCAAATTCTGGCTTATGAAACCGACCTGCTTGAATTTGGCGACCTGTTCGACGGCAACCCGGCCGTGGATGCAAAGGTCGAAGAGTTGAAAGAGGGTGCGCGGGCCGAACTGGCAAACCTCGAATCGATGGGCGGTGCTGTTGCCGCGATCGAATACATGAAATCGCGGCTGGTGGATTCCAACGCGGATCGCCTGAACCGCATCGAGCGCAATGAGACCGTCGTGGTCGGCGTGAACAAATGGACCGAAGGCGAGCCTTCGCCGCTGCAAACCGAAGATGGCGGCATCATGGTCGTCGACCCGGCGGTTGAACAGGAGCAGATCGGGCGGCTGAACGACTGGCGGGCGGACCGCGACGACAACGCGGTCGCAGCGGCTCTGGCGGCGTTGCGCGAGGCCGCGCAATCCGGGGCCAACGTCATGGAACCCTCGATTGCCGCCGCCAAGGCGGGCGTAACAACCGGCGAATGGGCCGAAGAGATGCGCAAGGTGTACGGCACCTATCGCGGCCCGACCGGCGTTTCGGGCTCGGTCTCGAACAAGACCGAAGGCCTGGAGGATCTGCGGGCCGCGGTGGACGCGGTCAGCGACAAGCTGAGGCGGCGCCTGAAGTTCCTGGTTGGCAAACCGGGGCTGGACGGTCATTCCAACGGAGCCGAACAAATCGCCTTCCGTGCCCGCGATTGCGGTATGGATATCAGCTATGAGGGCATCCGCCTTACGCCCGAGGAAATCGTGACGGCCGCGATCGAGGACGACGCCCATGTCATTGGCCTGTCGATCCTTTCCGGCAGCCATCTGCCGCTGGTTCAGGATGTCATGGCCCGGCTTCGCGAAGCCGGACTGGATCATATCCCGGTCATTGTCGGCGGCATTATTCCGGATGACGATGCGGCAAAACTGAAATCATTTGGCGTTGCCCGAATTTACACGCCAAAAAATTTCGAACTGAATGCGATCATGGGCGATATTGTCACCTTGGCCGATCCAAAAAACCTTGCAGCGGAATAACGCACAAAACCGAGATTAATTCCCAGTTTCTATTCCCAAACCCGAATGAATGGATTACGGCATTGTTCGGGAGGCGAAAGGCCAATTGGCCTTTCGTAAAATAAATTAATGGGAGAGAAATAATGGGGATCAATCTGGACAATATGTCCCGCAAGGACCTGTTGGAATTGCGCGATCAGATCGAAAAGGCACTTAAAACAGCGGAAAAACGCGAGCGCCAAAACGCCTTGAAAGCGGCAGAACAAGCTGCCGCAGAATTTGGGTTTTCACTGGCCGAATTGTCGAGCGACGCGCCGCGTGGACCCAAAGGCTCAAAAGCTAAGGCAAAATACCGTAATCCGGCCGCACCCGAACAGACCTGGTCTGGCCGCGGTCGCAAACCGCAATGGGTACATGACGCGCTGAAGTCGGGCGCGGATATAGCAGATCTGGAAATCTGACAGGGCTGGCCGGAAAATGACTATTCATATCGGCGCTGAAAAAGGTGAAATCGCAGAAACCGTTCTTTTGCCCGGTGATCCGTATCGGGCAAAATGGGCGGCGGAAACGTTTCTGACGGATGTCAGAAAAATCAATGACGTGCGCGGAATGCTGGGCTTTACCGGCACCTGGAAGGGAAATCCTGTAACCATTCAGGGCAGCGGTATGGGAATGCCGTCCCTGTCAATTTACGTCAATGAACTGATCCGTGATTATAGCGCGAAAACCCTGATCCGCATCGGCTCGTGCGGTGGAATGCAGGATAGCGTCAATATCCGTGACGTTATTCTGGCCATGACCTCGACCACGCTCAGCACGCCTTCGCGCGGGATCATGAAAGAACTGAACTTTGCCCCCTGCGCCGATTGGGGCTTGTTGCAGGCCGCAGCCAGCGCCGCGCAAGCCAAGGACACGACCACGCATGTCGGCGGCATCTATTCGTCAGACGTATTCTACGATGAGCGTCCCGATCTGAATGAACAGATGGTCCGGCACGGCATTCTGGGCGTCGAGATGGAAGCCGCAGAGCTGTATATTCTGGCCGCCCGCCACAAATGCCGGGCGCTGGCGGTTCTAACCGTTTCAGACCATTTGCTGACCGGCGAGGCGCTGCCGTCGTCAGAACGTGAAAGCAGCTTTGGCGACATGGTCGAAATCGCATTGCAGGCCGCGTTCCCGGACGCAACGTGACCAAACTAGGGGCGATCCTTTCGCCCCTTATTGCCCCGTCAGGCTAACGCCCATGCGATCGGTCATACCCGTTCGGATCAGGGCTTGCCCAGCCGTCCAGCGCACCGTCCAACGGGGCAAAGACTTCAACCAGCAACGGATGGCAGGTTGCGGTATCCGAAGAATGCACGGATGAACAATCCCCGCCCGGACATGCGCTCAGATTGCCTAACAGGTCGATCTCGGCAAAGAACTCCAGGTAATCGCCCGGACGGACGGGTGACGCCTTCATGAAATACTGACCGGTATCTCGCGTGAATCCGGTGCACATGAAAACGTTAAGGACGTCGTGAACTGCCTGCTCAGCCTCGGACATCTCAATTCCCAGATGGTCCGCCAGTGCGCGGGTCAGATTGGAGTGGCAGCAATGGTGGTATTGCGTCCCCGACAACAGGTTTCCGGTGTAAGGATCACACCGGGTTCCAATCACATCATGCACGGACCCGCCAAATTCGTCGATCCCGTACCAGTCCAGCGTGTCTTCGACAATCGTGGCCAGCGGGCGCAAGTTGGGAAAGCTTGACCACATCCGCTCTCCGACTGTCAGATGCGTGCCATGCAGGGCACGGGACTTTCCGGAATAGAATCGTTCCGATAAGTCGTTGAGATTCCAAATATTCAGATCGCCGACCTGCGGCCCTTCGACAGAGGTGATGCGAAAGAAATGACCCGCCGGCACCTCGAAACACCGGGCATCGCGCGGGGGCACCAACACCTCATCCGTCTTGATCGCATCCTTTCGGACGCGCCGGTACAGCGCAAGATCAGGTATGGGCAAAGTGTCATTGGGATAACAGATCACCGGTTTTATCGCCCGGCGGGCCGCAGCATCTTCAGGGGGCAGAGCCATCTTCAGTCCATCCAACTTTTTGGCCAGAGTGCCTCATATCACGTGACCTGAAAAGCCTCGGCGTTCCGGCTAGGTCTGATTCCTCAGGCATTGCGTGGGCTGATCATTTGTTTGGACAACGGCCCCACAAAAAGCGCAGGACCACGTGCCCTCTTTCAGATGCTGGCGCCACCGGCAATCCCGGGTCAGAGACGAATGGCGCGACCTCCAAAAGAAATAGACAAAAACACCCGCAGCGAGCAAAAGTAGAAGCACTGGCATGGTTCTGCTTTGCTCATCTGTCGGTAAATTTCAAGAGGGTTGCCCTTGCCACGCGCATCAAGCTGCGTTTGCGTATTCGAACAACTCAGGCTCACCCTCAGCCAGCCTCAGCACAGGTTCCGGCGTGTAATAGACCCAGGCCTGATCCAGAATCTCCAGCGCTTCGGACGCGTTGATCTTTTTGTTTTCTTAAGATTTTTTCATCGGAGTGATCCCGTTAGATCCTGTCACTCCTCCCTGTCGAAAAGATATAGCTGCAGGGTCACCGCTACATCATACAATTTTGCAGACGGGCAATGCGCTTGCCGCAAGGCGGCAAGCACATATTGTCGTGTTTCGATTAAACGGCGCGCTCAACCATCATTTTCTTGATCTCGGCAATAGCCTTGGCCGGATTAAGTCCCTTGGGGCAAGTCTTGGCGCAGTTCATGATCGTATGGCAGCGGTAAAGCTTGAACGGATCTTCCAAATCATCCAGGCGCTCGCCCGTGGCCTCGTCCCGGCTGTCGATGATCCACCGATAGGCGTGCAGCAGAGCGGCGGGGCCGAGGTAACGATCACCGTTCCACCAGTAGCTAGGGCAGGATGTCGAGCAGCTGGCGCACATCACGCATTCATAAAGACCATCCAGTTTTTTGCGGTCTTCGATGGACTGCTTCCACTCTTTCGCCGGGCGGTTGGTCTTGGTTTCCAGCCACGGCATGATGGAGGCGTGTTGCGCGTAGAAATGCGTCAGGTCGGGGATCAGATCCTTGACCACCGGCATGTGCGGCAGAGGATAAATCTTCACGTCGCCCTTGATCTCGTCCATGCCGTAGATACAGGCCAGCGTGTTGATCCCGTCGATATTCATTGCACAGGAACCGCAGATGCCTTCGCGGCAGGACCGGCGGAAGGTCAGGGTCGGGTCAATCTTGTTCTTGATGTAGATCAGCGCATCCAGAACCATCGGACCACAGTCATCCATATCAACGAAATATGTATCTACGCGCGGGTTCTGTCCGTCATCCGGATTCCAGCGATATATCTGGAATTTGCGCGCGTTGGTGGCGCCTTCCGGCCTGGGCCAGGTTTTGCCCGTGGTGATACGGGAATTCTTGGGAAGCGTTAATTGAACCATTTTTGGACTCTCCGGCAGGGCATCGGCAGTTCAGGCCCGTACTTGTTCAGCGCGGGATAGCGGCGTTCAGGTCCACCGCAGGCGGGACAAGCTTTTTTCACTGGCTGACCTCCGCTGCGGTTTCATGTTCGCCTTCAACGGGAAGTGTTTCGACCACTTCCAGAATAGTTCGGACTCTTGCCTCAAACGAATGAGTCTCGCGCATCTGGCTGGCAAATTTCAGGCGCTTACGGCGCTTTGTATCGCTTTCAGATGAGGCAGCGCGCAACGCCCGGCCAAAACTTTCTTCATCTTCAAACAGGTAGACATACTCTGTCATATCATCCGGCAACCATCCGGCATCATCGGAAACCGGTACAGACCCACAAGCCAGCGTATCGAAAATGCGATTGGAGGGCTGACCGTTCTCTTTCATTTTCGGTGTATGGTCGTTCAGCACGATGTCCGCCTGCCCATAAACGCCCGACAAACGGTCATTTTCAACATGATCACCGCAAACAAATTCGGCATGTTTACTGGCGTTCCAGCCTGGGCCCCAGATTTTCAAACCATGACCCGAACGAGCCGCATACCCGACAGCGACGCGTTCAAACCCTGCCCGGTTTCTGCCAACAAATACAATTCCATCGCCGCGAAGACTTTCCCGAGGGTACATAACGTCAGAATCGAAACCCTGCGGAAGCAGGGACGATTTCGCGGCCATCTCGCCCTCTAGTGCGGCATCATACATGGGGCGAGACGCCCAGAACACATGATCGGCCTCAGCGTAGTTTATCTTTCGGAGCCCTTTTGAAATCGCCCAATAAAGACATTTCCGACCGGGTTGCCTCCCGAAATTCGCTCGCCCCCGCAGTACAAGATCAATCCCACCGGGTTTCGAATTCCTGTACCATTCATCTGCCGGATCGATCGTTGTTTTGTACCCCAGCCGAGAAAATGCCTTGGCCAGGCCGAGGGCAAAGTAATAGTCTCCCCAGGCTGTCAGCGTCTCACGGTTGGGCGCGGCTACTTTGATGGATACATCCGGGTTTCGCTTCCAATCGGCGGGCAACAGCCTTGGACATGCAGAAAGCCACCGGCTTTGTTCAGCGGGAACAATATCGATTGAATCAAAATATCGCTCGACACCGTAGTCTTCGATATCGGTATCCTTAAACCTGGCCAGTATTTCGTCATATGCGCCGGACAGCAAGTTGCTGTCCGGATCAAGGCCCGTGACGATTACGAGACCCGTCGGTGCGCAATCGACGATCTCAAGCTCCAGGTCCGGACGATACGCCTGAAGAATAGGAACGATTTTCCATACATCACCCGTCCAGTCGCTGGTCGGACCCTGACCACGCTGGCGGGCCGTGATGGCGCTGTTCCAAGGCACGCAGTCGTGCATCACGATCACGCTATCCGCGGAGCAGTACCGCTCGGTGTTGATGAAGTCGCGCAGCAGGAATTCCATCAAATGCATACCGTCAAGGAACGCCAGATCGACGGTGACCCCAAGAACGGCAAGCCGGTTTTCAGCGAAAAATTCGTCGCTGGTTTGCTGGAACAGATATAACTCGGGTTTTGCACCGATCAGTTCGTGTCGCACTGCGAAACTGGGATCGACCGATATGGATTTCGCATCACTCAGACGCAGACTGGCACCTGTCTGGGTTCCAACCTCGAAATACCATTCCGGTTTCAGATTCAAGTGCAGACGCCGGAGGAATTCCAGATAGTCAAGCCCATCAGCAAGGTGGAAACCTTTTTGGTGTTGCTTAGCCATTCCGACGTTTTCTCCGACAACGCATGCAATCAAAACCTCAGAGTTTTACCTTGCCCCGAACCCTCAGAACGTGCGCGCCTTGGGCGCGATTTTCTTCAAGTTTATGCCACCTTGATCTTCGGTTGTCAGCGGATCGACAATAACGGGGCGATAGCTGAGATCGACTTTGTTGCCCTCGACACGGCTGACAGTGTGAACGCGCCAGTTTTTGTCATCGCGTTCGGTGAAGTCTTCATGGGCATGGGCGCCGCGCGATTCCTTGCGGGCTTCGGCACCGACGATGGTGGCCAGCGCGCTGGGCATCAGGTTGGTCAGCTCCAGCGATTCCATCAGGTCGCTGTTCCAGACCAGGCTGCGGTCGGTGACTTTCAGGTCGTCCATCTTGGCCGCGATCGCAGTCATCTTTTCGACGCCTTCCGCCATTGTCTTAGCGGTCCGGAACACGGCTGCATCGGCCTGCATGGTCCGCTGCATCTCGAGCCGCAGATCGGCGGTCGGGATTGCACCATCGGCATTGCGCACGGCGTCAAACCTGTCGAAGGCCTTGTCGACCGACGCCTGATTCAAAACAGGATTCGCCGCATCTGCGTCCACAACCTTACCGGCGCGGATCGCTGCCGCACGGCCAAAAACCACCAGGTCGATCAGCGAGTTCGACCCCAGACGGTTCGCACCATGCACCGAGGCACATCCTGCCTCACCCACGGCCATCAGGCCCGGAACCACGGCGGTCGGGTCTTCGGCCGTCGGGTTCAGAACCTCGCCCCAATAGTTCGTTGGAATGCCGCCCATGTTGTAGTGTACGGTCGGCAGTACCGGAATCGGTTCCTTGGTGACGTCAACGCCGGCAAAGATCTTGGCGCTTTCCGAAATGCCCGGCAGACGTTCGGCCAACGCTTCTGCCGGCAGGTGGCTCAGGTTCAGGTGAATGTGATCCCCGTCCTTGCCAACACCGCGTCCTTCGCGGATCTCCATGGTCATCGAACGCGACACATAGTCACGCGGTGCAAGGTCCTTGTACTGGGGCGCATAACGCTCCATGAACCGTTCGCCTTCCGAGTTGGTCAGGTATCCGCCCTCGCCCCGTGCACCTTCGGTGATCAGGCAGCCGGACCCATAGATGCCGGTTGGGTGGAACTGAACGAACTCCATATCCTGCAGCGCAAGACCGGCACGGGCCACCATGCCGCCACCGTCACCGGTGCAGGTGTGGGCCGAGGTGGCGCTAAAGTAGGCGCGGCCGTAACCACCGGTGGCCAGCACAACCATCTTGGCATTGAAGACGTGCATCGTGCCGTCGTCCAGCTTCCAGCAGACGACACCCTGACACTGCCCGTCTTCGGACATGATCAGGTCGATGGCGAAATACTCGATGTAGAATTCGGCGTTGTTCTTAAGCGATTGGCCGTAAAGCGTGTGCAGAATTGCGTGACCGGTTCGGTCAGCCGCCGCACAAGTGCGCTGCACTGCGGGGCCTTCACCGAACTCGGTGGTGTGACCGCCAAAGGGACGCTGATAGATTTTGCCCTCTTCGGTCCGGCTGAACGGCACGCCGTAATGCTCCAGTTCATAGACCGCCTTGGGAGCCTCGCGCGCAAGATACTCCATCGCGTCGGTATCACCCAGCCAGTCCGAGCCTTTGACGGTGTCGTACATGTGCCATTGCCAGTTGTCGGGGCCCATATTGGCCAGCGACGCGGCAATACCGCCCTGCGCGGCAACCGTGTGCGAACGGGTCGGGAAAACCTTGGTTACGCAGGCTGTGCGAAGCCCCTGCTCGGCCATGCCCAGCGTGGCGCGCAAACCGGCCCCGCCAGCGCCGACAACGACCACGTCATATTCGTGTGTTTCGTATTCGTATGCAGCCATTTCGTTCAGCTCCGGGGTGTTACAGGGCGATGCGCGCAATGGCAAAGATGCCAGCGGCGGCAGCGGCGTAGGACAGGCAGATTGTCAGGATGATCAGGACCTTTTTCATCGTGCCATGCACGTAGTCCTCGATCATCACCTGCGCGCCGTCGGCGAAGTGCTTGAAACCGACCGCCAGGGTCAGCGCGGCGACAATGGCCGGGAACGGGCGCGCATAGTAGTCGAGCACCACGTCAAACGGTTGCCCCAATATCGGTCCAAAAGTGAAAATGAAAAGTGGCACAAGGATCAGCAAAGCAACCGAGCTGACCTTCATCGCCCAGAAATGAGCCGTGCCGGACTTGGCAGAGCCCAAGCCAATCGCACGCTTGCGGTCGGTAAGATAACGCATGAGGGCCTCCTAATTATCCGACCATCAAAAGGGTCAGAACGGTCAGTACAACGGAACCGATCACCACGGCCCAACCCAGCTTGTAGGCGGTTGGAATGTCCAACCCCACAGCGTTGTCCCAGATAAGATGGCGCACGCCCGCCAGCAGGTGATACCACAGGCCCAGCAACGAAAAGGCCATGATCAGATCGCCCAGAACCGAGGTCAGCCACCAGTTGGCCCGTTCGAATGCTTCGGGCGATGTGGCAGCGGCCAGGAACCACCAGACGATCAGCAAAGCGGCCACGATCATGGCGTTGCCGGTGATGCGCGTCAGGATCGACGTGACCGACGTCAGCTGCGGACGATAAATCGACAGATGCGGAGAAAGCGGGCGGTTGCCCCGATTAACATCGGCCATGGCGGCTCCTTTTCGGTTGGCTACCGAAGGTTTTACCGTTTTTTGAGGGTCTGTCACGTGCTGCGAATGCAAAAAGCCGCATATTCAGCCCAAATTCGCAGATAAAGTTAATATGTGATCACGGTAAATATTCTCGTGATCACAAATCACATATTACGCCGCCTATGTTAGCGTTTTCAACGGCAAAGCAATGTGATCACGAATCTCATCTGCTCTGTCGCAAGCCCGCCGTCTGTTGCGTCACTTCGCGCAGCAGTTTCTTGCGGATACGCTCCGGGTAATCGTCAAAACCCGCCGCCGAGACGACAAATGCGCCCTCGCCGACAATGACATTCTCAAAGAAATAGGCGGTCAGATCCGGCTCGCTTTCTTCGATTGCGATGGCGTTTACGGTGATGCCCCGGCTGCGCAGAACCGCATGGAGCTGCGAGGGTTCAACCCCTTCGTTCGAAATCCCGTCCCCGGAAATGTCGATCAGGCGTCGTTTGCAGTCCGCAACCTCGTCAAAGCTGGGAACCGTCATCTCCAGTGCCTCGCCAATCGCCGTGGAAAAGTTGCGCCATACCCTTGGATCATCAGAAACCTGTTGGGAAAACCGGTCGAGCGCTTCGAAGCTGTCGATGCGGGTCCAGGGGATAGTGATCCTCTGGCGCGAGGACCCAGTCCACTGCACAAGCATCAGTTGCGCCTGCCCCCTGACAAGTGCCTCGGACACAACCGGGTCGCGCAATCCAGCAGACAGGCCATCCATCTGAATACGGAACTCCTGCGCGTCGACCGATCCCGATACGTCAACCGCCAGCGCCAGCGCAAGATCGCACGCGGCTGCCGGTGGAGCAAAGCAGAGGCAGGCCAGAATATTGCGAAGCCAAGACATGAACGCAGATTAGCATGGTTGGCGCGATCTGCGTTCAAATGAATGTAATCTGTCAGATCGGCATCAGGGCCCAGTAGTCCAGATCCAAAAGAACGTCCGGCAGGTATTTTCCGTCATTGCTTTTCAACCCAAACGGTTCACCCCCCTTGGTCGCCACCAGTCGCAGACGGATGGCACCAATGCCGGGCGTGCCGGTTTCGGCCTTGTCCAGAACCTCGCTCCACGCCTTGATCGTGTCGCCGGCAAAGCACGGATTGGCGTGGGCACCACCGTTCAGGCCGACGATCATCTGCGCGTTTGCCAGCCCGTTGAACGACAGCGCACGTGCCATCGAGATGACGTGGCCGCCATAGATCAGACGTCCTTCGCGGCGGAAGGTCAGATCGAAATGAACCTTGGCGGTGTTCTGCCACAGGCGGGTGGCCAGCATATGCTCGGCCTCTTCCACGGTCACGCCATCGACGTGATCGATGGTTTCGCCTGTTTTGTACGCATCCCAGCGGTGGGATTCGCCGGATTGTACAAAGTCATATTTCGAGAAATCTAGGCCCTGCGGCACCACCAGATCTTGCGGGTCCAGTACTTTTTTCAGATCCGGAACAACCGTTTCCGGCGCAGGGGCATCAGGGTTCGCTTTGCGCACCATGACCCAGCGGACATACTCGATCACAACTTCGTCGCGCTGGTTCAGCCCGCGGGTACGCACCCAGACCACACCGGTCTTGCCGTTCGAGTTCTGCTTTAGCCCGATCACCTCGGATTCCGACCGAAGCGTATCGCCGGGATAGACCGGTTGCAGCCAGCGGCCCTCGGCATAGCCCAGGTTGGCCACCGCGTTCAGCGATATGTCGGGGACCGTTTTGCCGAACACAACGTGAAAGGCGGCCAGATCGTCAATCGGACTTTGCGACAGGCCGCAATTCCGGGCAAATTCATCCGAGGAGTAAAGCGCATGCCGCGCGGGATAAAGCGCGTGATACAGTGCACGCTCGCCGGTCGTGACGGTGCGGGGCACCGCGTGATGCAGAACCTGCCCGACAGAATAGTCCTCGAAGAAATGACCCGGATTTGTCTTTGCCATTATTGCTGTCCCAGTTTCATGTCAGGTGAATAGTCGGCCGCAACCTCTTTGGTCACGGCCTGCGCGCAGCGCATGACGTTGCCGGCCGGATCGAATGCGTAGGACGGTGATCCGTGCAGTTCCCACCCTTTGGCCAGCGCGTCCGAAACCTTGTGGCAGAAGGCTGACGTGTCTTCCTCGGTCAGGAGACGGTAGAGCAATGCCATATTGTCAGCTCCTTACGAGGGGAAAGGTGAAGGGCCGACCAGCCCGTGGATATAACCGATGACGCCCAGGAGAATGATCGAAGCCACAAAGAACATCGCGTCCTTGCCATAGGTGCCGGGTTCGCCGGGCGTCCATTCAGGCTCGGACCGGTTGATCACGATCACCTCGACTACGGCCCAGGCCAGAAGCCCGCCGAACAGGATGATCGACGCCAGATCACCGTTTACCAGCAGGTGCGCGAAGGCCCATGTCTTGAACCCGGCCAGCATGGGATGGCGCATGCCGTTGAGCAGCTTTCCCTTGGTTCCTGCGGGGCTCATCATGAATATCGCGATCAGGACCAACAGGTTGTTGATGTGGATCATGAAGGTCGGCGGCGACCACACATGGATGAAATCGGTCATGCGGTAGCCGAAAATCATCAGCAGGACCGACACCAGCAGCGCCAATGCCACCGCGCCCTTGCCCTTTTCGCCCATGGCGGCGCGCTGCTCCGGACGGACGCGTTTGAACAGATGCGCCGCCCACCAAAGCGCCACACCAAGAATCAGAAGAAGAAAACCCATTGCCGGCTACCCCGCTTGCAAAGCCAATATTGCCTCTGCTTTTGCCAGAATTTCTCGTGCGGTTACAACGTGAAGGTTTTCAACAATCTTCCCATCGACGACAGCAACCCCCTGCCCCTGGGCCTCGACCTCTTCAAACGCGGTGATCTGACGACGGGCCAGATCGATCTCGGCGTCCGATGGCGCGTAGGCCGCATTGGTGACGTCGACCTGCGCCGGGTGGATCAGCGTCTTGCCGTCAAAGCCCATGTCGCGACCCTGCGCGCATTCGGCGGCCAACCCGTCATTGTCCTTGAAGGCGTTGTAGACGCCGTCGACGATAATGAGGCCCTCGGCCTTGGCGGCCAGCAGGCACAGACCCAGCGAGGTCATCAGAGGCAGGCGGTCGGGGCGGAAACGGGTTTGCAGTTCCTTGGCCAGATCGTTGGTGCCCATGACAAATCCGGCCATCAGGGGATGCGCCGCGATTTCAGCCGCGTTCAGCATGCCGCGCGGGGTTTCCATCATCGCCCAGATTGGCAGATCGCCGGTGATGGCCGCCAGCGCGTCCACATCTGCGGCAGAGTTGACCTTGGGCAGCAGCACGACGTCTGCGTCCATGTCGCGCACGGCCTCGGCATCGGCGCGGCCCCATTCGGTGTCCAGACCGTTGATTCGCACGATCCGGACCCGGTTGCCGTAACCGCCTTGGGCCAGAGCACCTTTCAGCGTTTCGCGCGCATTGTCCTTTTCGTCTGCTGCAACCGCATCCTCCAGATCAAAAATAATCGCGTCCACAGGCAGAGTGCGCGCCTTGTCCAGCGCCCGTTCTTTCGAACCGGGGATATAAAGAACGGAACGATAGGGGCGCTGGCGCGGGTCCATCTGTCTTCTCCCAAAGAAATAATATTGCGCGGAATGGGGCATTTTTTACCGGAAAGTTCAAGGCAAAAATCGCCGCAGCGCAGCATCAGCACGCAACGTTCGGCGGTTTAACCGGATTTCACGCCTCTGCCGTCAGCTTTTGAGGTCTTACAGCAATGGGGTCGGATATGAGGGTGACGGTTCTGAGGATGACATTGGGTCTGATGATCATGGTCGCCGCCGCGCAACAGGTCATTGCCCGGCCGGGCACCTGCGCCCCGCGCACGGACGTAACCGAGCGGTTGGCCGCGACATACGGCGAAACGCGAAAAGGCATCGGGATTGCCCGCCAAGGCGCGGTGATGGAGATCTACGCGTCAGACGAAACCGGCAGTTGGACCATCATTGTCACCTTGCCTGACGGCATGGCGTGCCTGGTGGCGGCGGGTCAATCCTATGAGGCGCTGGCGGATGCGCTGCCGCCAAAAGGTGACAAGATCTGACCCGTCAGGTCAGTGCATCCCAGATCAGCTTGGTTCCGGTCAGGGTCAGCAGGACGTAGGCGATGCCAAAGAACAGGCGCTCGGACATCATCCAGTGCGCCCGGACGCCCAGCCAGGCGCCGAGAATGGCGAAGGGCGCCAGCAGAAGGTCCGCCAGCGCGGTATGCCAGGTGAACAGGCCGAGAAAAGCATAGGGGATGAACTTGGCGACGTTGATCACCCAGAACACCAGAACGGTCGAGGCCTGAAACTCGGTCTTCGACAGGCGCTGTGACAGAAGATAGACGGCGGCGGGCGGACCGCCGGCATGGCTGACAAAGCTGGTGAAGCCTGCGACCAGACCGGCTGTCAGACCTGCCGAAGGCGGCAGCCGGTTGGCAAAGCCGCGCACCCAGCCCCGGGTTTGCGCGAGATGCCAGATCACGAACCCGACCGAGATCCCGCCGATCAGTAGCCGCAGCAGGTCGTCATCGGTGGCGCGATAGAGCCATGCGCCCAGCGCCACGCCCGGCACGCCACCCAGGATCAACAGGCGCGAATCCGGCCAGCTCCAGCGTTTCCAGTAGGGCCCCAGGGTGGCCACATCGATCACCATCAGGATCGGCAGCATCAGGGCAAGCGCCTGCCCCGGCTCGAGGATCAGCGCCAGAATCGACGAGGACGCAAAAGCCACGCCCGAGCCGAAACCGCCCTTGGAAATCCCCGCAAATATCACCGCCGGGATCGCCACGGCAAAAAACATCAGGTTCAGATCGAACATGCGGGCGGCCCCGATTTGGCATATTTCCCAGCCGGTTTAGCGCAAACTGATTGCCCGGCGCAAACGGTATGCGGTCGCATGCCGCGCTGCGCGGCCCTTGCGCGAAACCCATTTAAGGACTAGCAAAACCGCGATTTCAAAACCGACCGGAGATATTCCAAATGGCCAGACCCAAGATTGCGCTGATCGGCGCGGGGAACATCGGCGGCACGCTCGCGCACCTTGCAGCTGTCAAGGAACTGGGTGACGTTGTCCTGTTTGACATTGCTGACGGGCTGCCGCAGGGCAAAGCGCTCGACATTGCCGAGTCCGGCCCGTCCGAGGGCTTTGACGCGGCCATGTCCGGCACAAGCGACTATGCGGATATCGCGGGCGCGGATGTCTGCATCGTCACCGCAGGCGTGGCCCGCAAGCCGGGAATGAGCCGCGATGACCTGCTGGGCATCAACCTGAAAGTCATGAAGTCGGTCGGCGAAGGCATCGCGGCCCACGCCCCCGACGCATTCGTGATCTGCATCACCAACCCGCTGGACGCGATGGTCTGGGCCCTGCGCGAATTCTCGGGTCTGCCCCACAACAAGGTCTGCGGTATGGCGGGCGTTCTGGATTCGGCGCGCTTTGCGCATTTCCTGTCGGAAGAGTTCAACGTCTCGATGCGCGACGTCACCGCCTTTGTCCTGGGCGGCCACGGCGACACCATGGTGCCGTCGGTCCGTTATTCGACCGTCGCCGGCATCCCGCTGCCCGATCTGGTCGAGATGGGCTGGACCACGCAGGAGAAACTGGACGCCATCGTGCAGCGCACCCGTGACGGCGGCGCCGAAATCGTTGGCCTGCTGAAAACCGGTTCGGCCTATTACGCGCCCGCCACCTCGGCGATCGAAATGGCCGAGGCCTATCTGAAAGACCAAAAGCGCGTTCTGCCTTGCGCGGCCTATTGCAACGGTGAGTTCGGTGTCGATGGGATGTATGTTGGTGTGCCGACCGTTATCGGTGCCGGCGGCATCGAGCGGATCGTCGACATCAAGCTGAACGAAGACGAGCAGGCCGGGTTCGACAACTCGGTCAACGCCGTCAAAGGTCTGATCGAAGCCTGCAAAGGCATCGACGGCTCGCTGAGCTAATCCCGCGCCTGCACTAAAGCTGAGCCGGTCCGTTTCGGGCCGGCTCTTTTTGTCATACTATCCGGACGACGACGGATTTCAGGACAAAACCCGATCGGCAGTGTTGGCGCAAACGTCGCAAATGCCTTTTTTGAATATGTTTTCCAGTGCCGCCAAAGAATTTTCGAATCAATGACGACGGCTACTAGATTTTGTGATCACACGATAAAACGCTGTGATCACAAATCCGAAAAATCTTCGCTAATTTCCCCACCCCCATCAAAAAACCCTTTAAACTTGCCCCTTAGACCCCCCTATAACGGTTTAATCGTAGTCAGACGGGACAGTTTCGATGAACATTCACGAATATCAGGCCAAGGCTCTTCTTCGCAGCTATGGCGCTCCGGTCTCCGAGGGTCGCGCGGTTCTGCGCGCCGAGGAAGCCAAAACCGCAGCCGGTGAACTGGATGGGCCGCTTTGGGTCGTCAAAGCACAGATCCATGCGGGTGGGCGCGGCAAGGGCTCCTTCAAGGAAGCCGATGCCGGCGAAAAGGGCGGCGTCCGTCTGACCAAGTCGGTTGAGGAAGCCGCCGAAGAAGCCAAGAAGATGCTGGGCCGCACACTGGTGACCCATCAGACCGGCCCGGCTGGCAAGCAGGTCAACCGCATCTATATCGAAGCCGGTTCGGGCATCGAGCGTGAACTGTACCTGGCCCTGCTGGTGGACCGCCAGACAAGCCGCATCTCGTTCGTCTGCTCGACCGAAGGTGGCATGGACATCGAGGAAGTGGCCGCAGCCACACCCGAGAAAATCCTGTCGTTCTCAGTAGACCCCGCGACCGGCTATCAGGCCTATCACGGCCGCCGCATCGCATTCTCGCTGGGTCTGGAAGGCGCGCAGGTCAAACAATGCGTCAAGCTGATGAACCAGCTCTACAATGCCTTCGTCGAGAAGGACATGGAGATGCTGGAGATCAACCCGCTGATCATCTCGGACAAGGGCGACCTCAAGGTGCTGGACGCCAAGGTAGGCTTTGACGGCAACGCGGTCTACCGCCACCCCGATATCGCCGAACTGCGCGACACGACCGAGGAAGATCCCAAGGAACTGGAAGCGTCAAAATACGACCTGAACTATATCGCGCTGGACGGAGAGATCGGCTGCATGGTCAACGGCGCGGGTCTGGCGATGGCGACGATGGACATCATCAAGCTCTATGGGGCCGAGCCAGCCAACTTCCTGGACGTTGGCGGCGGTGCGACCAAAGAGAAAGTAACCGAAGCGTTCAAGATCATCACCAGCGATCCGAATGTCAAAGGCATTCTGGTCAACATCTTCGGCGGCATCATGCGCTGTGACGTGATTGCCGAGGGCGTTGTCGCGGCTGTGAAAGAGGTCGGCCTGAAAGTACCGCTGGTCGTGCGCCTGGAAGGCACGAATGTCGAGAAGGGCAAAGAGATCATCAACACCTCCGGCCTGGATGTGATTGCGGCAGACAACCTGAAAGACGGCGCCGAGAAGATCGTGAAGGCGGTCAAGGGGTAAGCTCGGGTAGCTGGTTCAACCACAGGGGCTGATAGGACATCCGGGATGCGCAGCGGTCTGAGAAACGCGTTTGAAAGCTTGAGCTGGGCGGGGCGCCGTAAGGGGCCGCGCTCGGGTCAGGGCTCGACGCTTGAGGCGACGGCTCCGCTACGCGCGGCACTGCCCGGGATCTTTGAAAGGTATCGGGTCCGGACCTTTCTTGATGCGCCCTGTGGGGACTGGACATGGATGCAGCATGTGGATCTGACGGGCATCGACTATACCGGCGGCGATATCTCGCTTGAGGTGGTTGACGCGGTCAAAGCCCGGCACGGGGCACCGGGTCGTTCCTTCATGCATCTGGACATCACGTCCGATCCGTTGCCCCGGGTCGACCTGATGATGTGCCGGGATTGCCTGTTTCACCTGAAATGGTGGCTGCGCTGGGCCTTCTTCGAAAACTTCGTGCGAAGCGGGACACCCTACCTGTTGACCACAATGCATTACGTTCCCGTCAATGGAAGGCTGAGAGCCAATGCTGGCTTTCAAAGGTTCAACCCCTGCGCCGCGCCATTTAATTTCGACGACCCCGTTGAGACCATTTCGGAAACAGGCGAGATCAACCTGGACCCCGAGTATCTGCAAAGCCCGGCGGGGCAGAACCAGCGGTCATTGGGGATTTGGTTACGCGAACAGGTCATCGCCGCCCTTGAGCGGCACAGAGGTGCGTCATGAAAGGCGCTGAAACCCTGTCATGATCCGTTGGGCATTCATATCGCTTTTGACGCTGGCGCAACCGGCTCTGGCGCAGCAGGGCGTAACGCTGCGTGATGCGGCGCAGGCCAATGTCACCGGCCTGACCTATTGGTGCGTCGAGGTGATGTTCCGTCGGGCGCAGGCCGCGCAGGCCTTTCCGGCGGCGGGGTTCACCTATCGCAAGGTCGATCGCGGCGTGAACGAATACGGTATTCATCGGGGCAGCAGCCACTATTTCGACGCACCCGCAAACACAGCGCATGCCGAGGTGGACGATACCAGCCGTCCCGCCGGTCTTTGCACTGTGTACACAACCCATCTGAATCAGGCGGACATGGCGGCGATCGTGGGCCGAACGCTTTACCAGTATTTTCCGACGACTGAGCAGTTCAGCCCGACAAGCTGGCATATCTCATTGGACGGCGGCTTGCCGTTGATCATCGAACTCTCAACCATCCAGAACAACCACAGATATGAAACTCCGGGCACTGTGCGCGTCTCTATGACCTATCCCGGCTAGCAGGAACAAAGGAAAGTAAATGGCAGTCCTCATCGACGAAAACACCAAAGTCATCTGTCAGGGCTTCACCGGCTCGCAGGGCACATTCCACTCTGAGCAAGCCATCGCCTATGGCACCAAGATGGTCGGCGGTGTGACCCCGGGCAAAGGTGGCATGACCCATCTTGACCTGCCCGTGTTCAACTCGGTCCACGAGGCCAAGCATGTGACCGAAGCCAACGCCAGCGTGATCTACGTTCCTCCGCCGTTTGCAGCCGACTCGATCCTCGAAGCGATCGATGCCGAGATGGAAGTGATCGTCTGCATCACCGAAGGCATTCCAGTTCTGGACATGATGAAGGTGAAGCGTGCGCTGGAAGGCAGCAAGTCGCGCCTGATCGGCCCGAACTGCCCCGGCGTCATCACGCCGGATGCCTGCAAGATCGGCATCATGCCCGGCCATATCCACAAGCGCGGCTCGGTCGGCGTTGTGTCGCGGTCGGGCACCCTGACCTATGAGGCCGTCAAACAGACCACCGATGTGGGTCTGGGCCAGTCCACCTGCGTAGGCATCGGCGGCGACCCGATCAAAGGCACCGAGCATATCGACGTGCTGGAATGGTTCCTGGCCGATGACGAGACCACTTCGATCATCATGATCGGTGAAATCGGTGGTTCGGCCGAGGAAGAAGCCGCGCAGTTTCTGGCGGATGAGGCCAAGAAGGGCCGCAAGAAGCCGACCGCCGGTTTCATCGCAGGCCGCACAGCCCCTCCGGGCCGTCGCATGGGCCACGCAGGTGCCATTGTCGCCGGTGGCAAGGGCGGTGCCGAAGACAAGATCGAAGCCATGCGCTCGGCCGGTATTGTCGTGGCCGAAAGCCCCGCCCAGCTGGGTGAGGCTGTGCTGGAAGCGATCGGGTAATTGACCAACCACCGGGCATATGCTCTGAGGGCAACGCCCGAAAAACGGGTGGGCGAAAAACGCCCGCCCGATGTTCCTATCTTTTTGCCTCGTAAATTTGCTACTTGGGCAATTCCATTCGTCGCGATATTGGCTGCAACAGTCGCTCAATCCAAGGCTGCGTCCGCTGCCGATGGTCGGTTCGTAACGCGATGGTCGGTAAGCCCATGACCTTCTCCGACGCCATCCGCACCTGTTTCTCCAAGTTCTTTACCTTCTCAGGGAGAGCCTCGCGGCCCGAATACTGGTTCTTTTTCCTGTTCATCGTGATCTGGAACATCATTGCCGGTATCATCGACTGGCAGTTCTTCACTCAGGTCGCAGTCAGCGAAAGCGATGAGGTCAAGTCCGTCGCCGCCACGTCCCGGCAACCTGTGCAGAGCATTGTCGGCCTGATCGTATTCTTTCCGCATCTGGCCGTGGCATTCCGCCGGATGCACGACACCGGGCGCAGCGGGCTTTATGCCCTGCTGCCGATCCTGCTGATTGTGGGCGCGTTTGCGGTTCTGATCTTTGGCATCGGCCTCGCCAACCAGTTCCACGGTGGTACGATGGATATTCTGCTGACACGTGCCACGCTGCTTATCGTCATTCCGACACTTCTTGTTCTGTTTGTGTCGCCCCTTCTGGTGCTGTGGTGGCTGACCCGCCCCAGCCAGCCAGGCACCAACCAATACGGTCCCAACCCATATGAGGTAGCCCAATGACCGAACATTCGCCCAACTCAGCCTTTCATGCCTCGAGCTTCATGCAGGGGCATAATGCCGAATATCTGGAGCAGCTTTACGCCCAGTACACCAAGAACCCCGGTGCGGTGGATGCCGCCTGGGCCGAGTTCTTCAAAGCCATGGGCGACGACGCGCCGGATGTGCAGAAAGAAGCGGAGGGGCCATCCTGGGCGCGCACGGACTGGCCGCCGGTGCCGGCGGATGACCTGACGGGTGCGCTGACCGGCGAATGGGCCGAGATCGACGCCAAGGCGGCAGGCAAGAAGATCAAGGACAAGGCTGCGGCAAAGGGTGTCGAGGTCAGCGACGATCAGATCAAGCGCGCGGTGCTGGACAGCCTGCGGGCGCTGATGCTGATCCGGGCCTATCGTATCCGGGGCCACCTGGCCGCCGATCTGGACCCGCTTGGCATGCGCGCGGCCAGCAACCACCCCGAGCTGGACCCAAGGACCTACGGCTTTACCGATGCCGACATGGACCGTCCGATCTTCATCGACAACGTTCTGGGCCTGCAGATGGCCAGCATGCGTCAGATCGTCGAGATCGTGAAGCGGACCTATTGTGGCACCTTCGCACTGCAATACATGCATATCTCTGACCCGGAAGAGGCCGCCTGGCTGAAGGAACGGATTGAGGGCTATGGCAAGGAAATCGCCTTCACCAAGGAAGGCCGCAAGGCGATCCTGAACAAGATGGTCGAGGCCGAAGGGTTCGAAAAGTTCCTGCACGTCAAATACATGGGCACCAAGCGGTTCGGTCTGGACGGCGGTGAGGCGCTGATCCCCGCGATGGAACAGATCATCAAGCGCGGCGGCGCGCTGGGTCTGAGCGATATCGTGATCGGGATGCCGCACCGGGGCCGTCTGAACATTCTGGCCAACGTGATGGGCAAACCCTATCGCGCCATCTTCAACGAGTTCCAGGGCGGCAGCTTCAAGCCCGAGGACGTGGACGGTTCGGGCGACGTGAAATACCACCTCGGCGCGTCCAGCGACCGCGAGTTCGATGGCAACTCGGTGCACCTGTCGCTGACCGCCAACCCATCGCACCTTGAGGCGGTGAACCCGGTGGTACTGGGCAAGGTCCGCGCCAAGCAGGATCAGTTGAACGACACCGACCGCACCAAGGTGATGGCCATTCTGCTGCATGGCGATGCGGCCTTTGCCGGTCAGGGTGTCGTGGCCGAAGGGTTCGGTCTGTCGGGTCTGCGCGGGCACAAGACCGGCGGCACCATGCACATCGTCGTGAACAACCAGATCGGTTTCACGACCGCGCCGCACTTCTCGCGCTCCAGCCCCTATCCCACCGATATCGCGCTGATGGTCGAGGCACCGATCTTCCACGTGAATGGCGACGACCCCGAGGCCGTGGTACATGCCGCCAAGGTGGCAACCGAGTTCCGTCAGAAGTTCCACAAGGACGTGGTCATCGACATCTTCTGCTATCGCCGGTTCGGGCACAACGAGGGCGACGAGCCCATGTTCACCAACCCGATCATGTACAAGAAGATCAAGACGCATAAGACCACGCTGTCGCTTTATACCGAGCGGCTGGTCAAGGACGGCCTGATCCCCGAGGGCGAGATCGAGGACATGAAGGCGGCCTTCCAGGCGCATCTGAACAACGAGTTCGAGGCCGGAAAGGACTATAAACCCAACAAGGCCGACTGGCTGGACGGGCGCTGGTCTCATCTGGACAAGAACAAAGAAGAATACATGCGCGGCGAGACGGCCATCACACCCGAAACGCTGAGCGAAATCGGAGGTGCGCTGACCCGTGCGCCCGAGGGCTTTGCCCTGCACAAAACCGTGGGTCGTCTGCTGGATCACAAGAAACAGATGTTCGAGACGGGTCAGGGGTTTGACTGGGCCACGGGCGAGGCGCTGGCCTTCGGGTCGTTGCTGACCGAGGGCTACCCGGTGCGGCTGGCAGGTCAGGACGCGACGCGCGGCACGTTCAGCCAGCGCCATTCAGGTTTCGTCCACCAGGAAACCGAAGAGCGTTATTACCCGCTGAACCATATTCGCGCGGGCCAGTCGCAATATGACGTGATTGACTCGATGCTGTCCGAATATGCGGTTCTGGGTTTCGAATACGGTTATTCGCTGGCGGAACCCAACGCACTGGTTCTTTGGGAGGCGCAGTTTGGTGACTTTGCCAACGGTGCGCAGATCATGTTCGACCAGTTCATCAGCTCGGGCGAAAGCAAATGGCTGCGAATGTCCGGTCTGGTCACGCTGCTGCCGCATGGGTTCGAAGGTCAGGGGCCTGAACACAGCTCGGCCCGTCTGGAGCGGTTCTTGCAGATGTGCGGTCAGGACAACTGGATCGTGGCCAACTGTACGACGCCTGCGAACTACTTCCACATCCTGCGCCGTCAGCTGCACCGAACCTTCCGCAAGCCGCTGATCCTGGTGACGCCCAAGTCGCTGCTGCGTCACAAACTGGCGGTCAGCACAGCCGAGGATTTCACCACCGGCTCAAGCTTCCACCGGGTGCTGTGGGACGACGCGCAGAAGGGTAATTCGGACACCAAGCTGGTTGCCGATGACAAGATCAAACGCGTCGTCATGTGTTCCGGCAAGGTCTATTTCGACTTGCTGGAGGAACGCGACGCGCGCGGCATCGATGACGTCTATCTGATGCGGATCGAGCAATATTACCCGTTCCCGGCGCATTCGCTGATCAACGAGCTTGAGCGCTTCAAGGGCGCCGAAATGGTCTGGTGTCAGGAAGAACCCAAAAACCAGGGCGCCTGGTCCTTTATCGAACCCAATATCGAATGGGTGCTGACCCGTATCGGCGCAAAACACACCCGCCCGGTCTATGCCGGTCGCGCAACCTCGGCCTCGCCCGCGACGGGTCTGGCCAGCCAACACAAAGCCCAACAAGAGGCGCTCGTGAACGAAGCGCTGAGCATTGAAGGAAAGTAAGCGATGACGATTGAAGTTCGTGTTCCCACGCTTGGCGAATCCGTCACAGAAGCCACGGTCGCAACATGGTTCAAAAAACCCGGCGACGCCGTGGCATTGGACGAGATGCTGTGTGAACTGGAAACCGACAAGGTGACGGTTGAAGTTCCTTCGCCCGCCGCAGGCGTGATGGGCGAGATTGTAGCGGCAGAGGGTGAAACGGTTGGCGTGAACGCCCTGCTGGCCACCATTACCGCCGGTGAAGGCGCCGCCCCTGCGCCGGCTGCGGCCGCCCCGGCTCCGGCGGCAGCACCGGCAGCATCCGGAGGCAGCATCGACGTGATGGTCCCGACTTTGGGCGAGTCCGTTACAGAAGCAACCGTATCCACCTGGTTCAAGCAGGTTGGCGACGGCGTGGCGCAGGACGAGATGCTGTGTGAGCTGGAGACCGACAAGGTGTCTGTCGAGGTCCCGGCCCCGGCAGCCGGCGTTCTGGCCGAAATCGTGGCGCCCGAAGGGTCGACCGTTGATGCTACCGCGAAATTGGCGGTGATCTCGGGTGCGGCCGCTGGCGCGGCGCCCGCACCGGCTGTTGCTGCCGCTGCGGCTGCTCCGGCGGCGGCCAGCGCTGGCAAGGACGTTGCAAACGCGCCGTCCGCCGAAAAGGCGATGGCCGAGGCCGGTCTGTCCTCCGATCAGGTCACGGGCACGGGCCGCGATGGCCGCATCATGAAAGAAGACGTGGCAAAAGCTGTTGCAGCGGCTACAGCCCCTGCCCCTGCGGCGGCTGTGCCCGCCCCCGCTGCCCAGGCCCCGCGCGCACCGGTCGCCGCCGAGGACGAGGCCCGCGAGGAACGCGTACGCATGACCCGTCTGCGCCAGACCATCGCCAAGCGCCTGAAGGATGCACAGAACACCGCCGCGATCCTGACCACCTATAACGAGGTGGACATGACCGAGGTGATGGCCCTGCGCAATCAGTACAAGGAGCAGTTCGAGAAGAAGCACGGAGTGCGGCTTGGCTTCATGTCCTTCTTCACCAAGGCCTGCTGCCACGCGCTGAAAGAGGTTCCGGAAGTCAATGCCGAGATCGACGGCACCGATATCGTCTACAAGAACTTCGTGCACATGGGGGTTGCCGCCGGTACGCCTCAAGGTCTGGTTGTTCCGGTCATCCGTGATGCTGACAGCATGTCCTTTGCAGCAATCGAAAAAGCCATCGCCGAAAAAGGCAAGCGCGCCCGTGACGGTAAGCTGTCGATGGCCGAAATGCAGGGCGGCACCTTCACCATCTCGAACGGTGGTGTCTACGGCTCTCTGATGTCGTCGCCGATCCTGAACCCCCCGCAGTCGGGTATTCTGGGCATGCACAAGATCCAGGACCGTCCCATGGTCATCAACGGTGAGATCAAGATCCGCCCGATGATGTATCTGGCGCTGTCCTACGATCACCGGATCGTTGACGGCAAAGGCGCCGTGACCTTCCTTGTACGTGTAAAAGAGGCGCTGGAAGATCCGCGCCGCCTTCTGATGGATCTGTAATCATGGCGACACATGTACTCTGGCAGGCCGATGTGGCCGATTTCGATGCCTGGCTGAAAGTGTTCCGCGAGGACAACCCGATGCGCAAGGCCGCGGGTATCCGCGACCTCCATGTCTGGCGCGACCCGGATCAGAAGGACCATGCAATAGCGATGTTCGAGGTTCTGGATTTGGACAAGGCGAGGGATTTTTTCGGATCCGAGGAACTGGCCATGCATCACGAGCGCGGCGGCATTGCCCATATCACGATCAAGCTGTTGGAACCCGTCTAAGGACGAACATGCCCCGACCCGCCGATGCCGGGTCGAGCGGCCACCGGGCGATCCGGTCGAGTTAGGAGAATATTATGGCAAATTATGACGTCATCGTAATCGGCGCCGGACCCGGCGGCTATGTCTGCGCCATCCGTTGCGCCCAGCTGGGGCTGAAAACCGCCGTGGTCGAAGGGCGCGAGACGCTGGGCGGAACCTGCCTGAATGTGGGCTGCATTCCGTCGAAGGCACTGCTGCATGCCAGCCATCAGCTGCACGAGGCCGAGCATAACTTTGCCAAGATGGGCCTGAAGGGCAAAAGCCCCTCGGTCGACTGGAAACAGATGCAGGCCTACAAGGACGAGGTGATCGAGGGCAACACCAAGGGCATCGAGTTCCTGTTCAAGAAGAACAAGATCGACTGGTTGAAGGGATGGGGTTCGATCCCCGCTGCCGGTCAGGTCAAGGTGGGCGGCGAGGTGCATGAGGCCAAGAACATCATCATCGCCTCCGGCTCCGAACCGTCTGCTCTGCCGGGTGTCGAGGTCGATGAAAAGGTCGTCGTGACATCGACAGGAGCGCTGTCGCTGGGCAAGATTCCGAAGAAGATGGTTGTCATCGGCGCCGGTGTGATCGGGCTGGAACTGGGCTCGGTCTACAGCCGCCTGGGGGCCGAGGTGACGGTGATCGAATTCCTCAAGGAAATCACGCCGGGCATGGACCCCGAGGTGCAGAAGACCTTCCAGCGCATCCTCAAGAAGCAGGGCCTGAAATTCGTCATGGGGGCGGCAGTCCAGAAGACCGAAGCCACCAAGACCAAAGCCAAGGTGACCTACAAGCTGCTCAAGGACGACAGCGACCACGTGATCGAAGCCGATACCGTGCTGGTCGCCACCGGGCGCAAGCCATACTCGGACGGACTGGGACTGGACGCTCTCGGTGTTGAGATGACGCCGCGCGGCCAGATCAAGGTTGGGGCCGACTGGCAGACCAATGTGCCGGGGATCTATGCCATCGGTGATGTGACCGAAGGCCCGATGCTGGCGCACAAGGCCGAGGATGAAGGCATGGCCGCCGCCGAGCAGGTTGCAGGCAAGCATGGGCATGTGAATTATGGTGTCATTCCCGGCGTGATCTACACCTGGCCCGAGGTGGCCAATGTGGGCGAGACCGAAGCGACCCTCAAGGAACAGGGCCGCGCCTACAAGGTCGGCAAATTCATGTTCATGGGAAATGGCCGCGCCAAGGCGAATTTTGCCGCCGATGGATTTGTCAAAATCCTCGCCGACGAGGACACGGACCGAATTCTGGGCGCGCATATCATCGGCCCGGCTGCCGGAGATCTGATCCACGAGGTCTGCGTGGCGATGGAGTTTGGTGCCTCGGCCGAGGATCTGGCCCTGACCTGCCATGCCCACCCCACGTATTCCGAGGCAGTGCGCGAAGCAGCACTGGCCTGTGGCGACGGTCCGATACACTCTTAGGGGTCCACCAGACTGAACCAAGGTATGCGAGGCTCTGCCTCGCGCTCCGGGATATTTGGAGCCAGATGAAGTTCGGATCCGCTCTTCATCTGGCCGAAAGTATCCCGGGGGAGTCGCGCGGCACGCGCGGCGGGGGCAGAGCCCCCGTTACCACAAGGTTTTTGCCGCGCGGGCGCCCCATTCACGATCGTAGTCCGCGCCGCCTTCCTCGCCATCTGACGCTTCGGCCAGCATTTCGCCAATCGTTGGCAGATCGGTGCTCTGGTCCCTGCCTGTCCAAGTTCCGGCCCGCATCAGGGCACGGGCGCATTGGGTGTAGATTTCGTCTATTTCGATGACAATGACGGTTGCCGGGGTCTTCCCGTGTTTCTCGAACCTGTCACGCATTCCCGCGTCTGCGGTCAGGCGCCCGGTTCCGTTCAGCCGAACGACATTGTTCGACCCCGGCACCATGAACATCAGCGAAACGCGCGGGTCGCGGACGATATTGCGCAAGGAATCCAGCCTGTTGTTTCCGCGCCAATCCGGAAGCGCCAGAGTTTTGGCGTCAAGCTCCAGCACCACGGGACCATCGTCACCACGCGGGCTGCCATCGACACCTTCGGGGCCCACCGTGCTGAGAATACAAAGGCGTGAAGCCATGATCCATTTCCGGTAAAGCGGTGTCAGATCGCGCACCACCTTGCGCAAGGACGGCGCGCCGGGTTTGCCGTAAAGCGCCTCAAGCGCGGCTATGTCTTCAATGAACTCCATCCGGATCAAACCCCACTTCCCGCATCAGACTGTTCGACCGCGTCTCGATCTCCTGTTCCAGCCGGTCCAGAAATTCGTCCCGGGCCACGCCCGGTTCGATCGGTTCCAGGAAATCGACAATTGCAAGGCCGGGCTTGCGCATGATCCCGGAGCGGGGCCAGAAAACGCCCGCATTGGTGGCCACCGGAACACATGGAAACCCGAGACCTTCATAAAGCACCGCGGTTCCGACCTTGTATGGTTTCTGAACGCCCGGCGCGACACGGGTGCCTTGCGGGTAGATCACCAGCTGTCCGGGTTCGGTGAATTCCTTTGCGACGTCCTTGACCATCTTCGCTACAGCCGCGCCCCTTTTGCCGCGGTTGACCGGAATGCACCCCAAGCGGCGGGCATACATGCCGATGATCGGGGTCCACAGAAGCTCTCGTTTCATGATGAACTTGCCGTGGGGGATGGCGCTGAAGATCATGATGATGTCGAGGAAGGACTGGTGCTTGGCGCCGATGACGACTTCTTCATGGGGGGGTGATCCGCGCACCTCGCAGCGGATGCCGACCATCCAGCGGGCCAGCCAGATCGTGCTGAGGGCGTAGGTCTTGCAGGCCTGCAATGCGCCGCGTTTGGTGAACAGGGCATAGGGCGCGAAGACAATGCCAAGGATCAACATCCAGGCATAGATTGTGATCATGAAGATCAAAGAGCGAATCCATTGAAAACCTGTTCGCATCAGGAAAGCTCCTTTAGTTTTCTGTGGGCGGCGCTCCAGGTCGCGAAGAACGCAACCGTAGCGCCCAGAAGCGGGATGACGGCTGGCAGCAACCATCCTGCCCCCTGAAAGCCGAGCCCGGTCAGAAACCCGCCCGCATCCGAGGTTTCGGGCAGCAGTGACACGCCTATCATTCCAAACAGGGTTCCGATCCCGGCCCCCAGCAGCGCCCGATAGGTAAAGCGGCGCACGAAGGCTCCGGCGATAAAACGGTCGCGGGCTCCGACCTGGCGCAGGACCTCGATGATCCGGGCGTTGGCAGCCAGCGAGGCGTTGGCAGCCAGCGTGATCATTGCGGCGGTTGCACCGCCGATCAGCAAAATGGAAATCCAGCCCAGTCGCCGCACGGACATGGCCGCGTCAACCAGCGGTTCGCGCCAGCGTGTGTGGTCATCCAGAACCGCGCCAGGTACCTCGGCGCTCAGTCGGAGGCGCAGCCCGGCGGCATCCAGCCCCGGTTCGCCTTCGATAATCTCGATCAGTTGCGGCACGGGCAGAGTGTCCAGTGGCAGATCGGGTCCGAACCATGGCGATAGCAGAGCGGCCTGTTCCTGATCCGTCAAGGCGCGGGCCGAGGCGACTCCAGGGGTCTGGCCAAGGACGATCAGGGCGGCTTCGGTCTGGGCCGCAAGCTGTCCGGCAGGGGCGTTGATGCGCAAGGTGGCGGCACCGGCCAGTTCCGACGCCCAGCGATCCGCCACGCGGCCAGAAGCCAGCGACAGGGCCAGCGCAAATACCGCCAGAAATCCCATCGCGCCCGACACGAACAGGGTCAGATGCGCGGTATATCCTGTGGGCGGAACCACCCGGTCGGCGCGTTTGTCACGCGACAGCAGGTTGCGGATGGTGCCATTGCTCATAGATCGGCCCCCGCGAGCTGCAGCTTGCGCTGCGAGATCCGCAGAACACGCGCCTGTACCTGGCTTTTGGCGGCGCGGATCAGGCTGAGGTCATGGGTCGCGATCAGCACCGTTTTGCCCATCCGGTTCAGTTCGACCAGCAAGCGCAGCAGGCGCTGCGACATCTCCCAGTCGACGTTGCCGGTGGGTTCATCCGCCAGCACCACATCCGGCGACAGGATCACCGCGCGGGCCAGCGCCGCGCGCTGGCGTTCGCCGCCCGACAGTTCCGGCGGATGCGCCTCGAGCCTTGATCCAAGCCCGACCCAGCTCAGCAGTTCTGTCAGGTTGTCCTGTTCCGCCGTTTCGGCCCGCCCCGAGACCATTAGCGGCAGGGCCACGTTTTCCGCCAGTGTCATGTGGTCGAGAAACTGGCAATCCTGATGGACCACGCCGATCCGGCGGCGCAACAGCGCCATCTGGTCGCGGTCCAGCCGGGCAATATCGCTGTCAAACGCGCTGAGACGACCGGATGTCGGCAACAGAGCGCCGTAGCATAGTTTGAGGAACGTGGTCTTGCCCGCACCCGAGGGACCGGTCAGAAAGTGGAAGGACCCCGGCGGCAGCTGAATCGACACGTCGCTCAGCAGTTCGCCGTCGCCATAGGTGTAGCTGACATTCTCCAGCTCGATCACAAGGTGCGCCCCCAGTTTTTTCTGCCGCTCTTCTTGCCCGAGCGCGGTTGCGGTTTCAATGCCTGCACCGGGTCGATTTGGTGACACTTGACCCGTGAAACCGAAATCGCCCTTTGCTGTTGGGTCTTAACGGAATATGGTTTCTTAAAAAACTACTATCAGGCCGATCAATCGGCCAGGAGGCAGCATGCGTCTTACGTGTCCCAATTGCAGTGCCCAGTATGAAGTTCCGGATGAGGTCATTCCGGAAGAAGGCCGCGACGTTCAGTGTTCCAATTGTGAAGAGACGTGGTTTCAGGCGAAGAACCCGGCTGAAGCAGCCTCTGCGCCCGAACCGGCAGCACCGGATGCTGCAACCGATGAGGCGCCCGAGCCCGCATCGCCGCCAGCCGACGACATGAACGAGCCCGCAGAGGCCCAGCCTGCCGAGGCCAAAAGCGGTGTCGACCCCTCTGTCGCCAGCATCCTGAAGGAGGAGGCAGCCCGCGAGGCGGAATTGCGGGCCAAGGAAGGGGGCGGCCTTGAAAGCCAGCCTGATCTTGCGCTGGAACCGGTCGCCAAACCGGCGCCTGCGACGCAATCCGTTCCCGTGGAAACCGCCGCCGATGCGGGGCAGAAAGACGCTTTGCCGGATGTCGAGGCGATCAATTCCAGCCTGCGCAGCGATGAAGTGAACGCGTCCGATACCGACGATCAGCCCGCGCAGCGCAAATCGGGCGGCTTTCTGCGGGGATTCTCACTGATCCTGATCATCGGCGTTCTTCTGTTTCTGATCTACGGCAACGCGCAGCAGATCAGTGAAGCTGTTCCGCAGGCCGACCCTGTTCTGAAACCCTATGTCTCGCTGGTGGATCAGGCGCGTGTCTGGCTTCAGGCGCAATCCGGGACGGTTCAGAACTGAGCCGCGCAAAACCAAGCGTCAGAAACGTTCCAGCAAGCGTTTGAGGTATTCCAGCTCGATCTTGGGCCGATCGGATTCACCGGTGCGGCGGCGGATTTCGTCCAGCAGTTCACGCGCGCGGCGATAGACGTCTTCCCCCTGCAACAGGTTGTCGTCGGTCGAGATCGACCCGGCAGCACCCGGGCTGCGGCCCAGCGGATCGCGGTTGTTGGCCTCCATGTCGCCTTCCTGCGAGCCCTGTCCCGGTTGGTTCTGTTGGTTCTGCGCCAGCGCCTCGCCCAGCGAGCGCATGCCCTCGCGCAGGGCCTCCATCGCTTCGGACTGTCGGTCAATGGCTTCGGCCAGATCGTCGCCGCGCAGGGCGTCTTCCGCTTCGTCCATGGCGCGACCGGCGCGGTCCAGCGCCTCGCGCGCCGCTTCACCTTCGGCGGTTCCGGCACCCGGCAAGCCCTGTTCCTGACGTCTGAGTTCCTCTCGCAGGGCCTGCTGGCGGTCTGCAAGCGATCCCTGGCCCTGTTGTCCGCCGCCGGCCTGATCGTCCGAGCCGTCACCCTGACCGCCCTGACCTTCATGGCTCTGGCCCCGGCCCAGGCCTCCGGAACGGCCTTCGTTGCCGCGGCTTTCACCGGCCTGCGCACCGGGGTTGAACTGTTCCTGCAAATCCCGGAACGCCTGATCGCTGAGGCCCTGCTGTTCGCGCAGGGTTTCCGCAAGCCCTTCCATGGCCTGTTGACCCTCGGACTGTCCGCCCTGCCCCTGTCCTTGGGTCACGCGCATGTTTTCCATCATCTGCTGGAACTCTTCCAGCGCCTGCTGCGCCTCGGCCATGCGGCCCTGTTCCATCAATTCCTGAATGCGGTCCATCATCCGCTGCAGATCGTCCTGTGTCATCTGCAGAGACTCGCCATTTGGGCCTGTCTGGTTCTCACCACCTTCACTTTTTTCCTGCGCCAGCCGCTGAAGCTGTCGCATGTAATCCTGCGTGGCTTCGCGCAACTCCTGCATCAGCTCGGCGATTTCCTCGTCACTGGCCCCATTCTTCATCGCCTCAGTCAGGCGCTCCTGCGCGCGGCGCATGCGTTCCAGCGCATCGGCCAGAGTGCCATCTTCGATCAGCACGGCCAGATCCCACAGGGCCTGGGCTATCTCGGCCTGCTGATCCGGCTTCAGGCCATAATCGGTAAACGTCTCCAACCGGCGCAGCACGACCCGAAGCCTCAGATAGGCGGTGTCGGACCGAAACAAATCCTCGGGGCGGTGGGACACGGCGCGCAGAACTTGCGCAATGCGCGGCGCATTGGAACGGGCCCACAACAGGTCACGCCGTTGTTCAATCACCGCGGCAGCCAGCGGGTCGAAGAAACGGCGCGCAGGTAAGGCGGTCTTATAGGGATCGGACCAGGTTTCCTGATCGGCGGCATCCCGTGCCATCAGGGTTATCGTGACCGGCAGGTGCGCCCAGGGATGTTCCGAGAAATCCTCGATCAGGTCTTCCGTGAAATCGGCCCGGTCGCCGGTGATCGGCATGGGCAGTTCAACGGTCACGGCTTCGCGCGGTTCAGGGTCTGCAGTCAGGCCAAAGCGGCGATCAACCGAGGCCAGATCAAGTTCGATCAATGCGGTGCCCGAGACCACGCCATAATCATCGCTTGCCGCAAAGGGCAGTTTCATCTGACCACCCGCCTCGGCTTCGGCCACATCGGTCACCGCAATCTGCGGCGCGGCGTCGGCAAGCAGGTTCAGCGCCCATTCGCGCCCTGCGGGGCCTTCGATCTTCAATTGCCCTGAATGTTCGGCCACGAAATCCTGTTCGGGATTGGTCTCGGCCTCGGCCCCCAAAAGAGACGTGGTCTCGGTCAGGCTATGTGCCCCGACTTCACCATAAAAGCGCAACGTGATGCGGCTGCCCTGTGGAAGCGTCAGATCGGGGCCCGGCTGATCGGCCAGATAGAGCGTCGGCAGACCGGTGTATCTGGGCGGTTCGATCCAGCCTTCCCAGCTTGGCCCCTGCCCCGCTGTCGCGGTACCGGGCGTCATCTCGGCCACGGATCCGATACGCCAGAACGACCCGAACAGGGTTGCGATCACCAGCGCCAGAAGCGCTGCATAGCGCAAGGCAAAGGGGTCGCGGTCTGCCAGCCGAAGGTCAGGCTTTACGGGTTCGGCCTGCGCCACCTTTTGTGCCATGCGTTTCTGGTGTGCCTGCCACAGGGCGACCGAGGCCGCGTCCATGGAGCCGATGGCCTGATCGTCCACCAAGGCCTGGATCGGGCGTCCCGGCAGTGTTTCATCCAGCCTCACCAACGCCTCGGCGCGTGTCGGCAGATGGAATCGCCTGACCCCGAGCATGAGCGCAGAAAGCAGTCCGATCAGCGCGACACTGCCCGCCGCCCAGACAAATTCGACACTGACAAGATCCTGCAGACCCAACATCAGAGCGGCCAAAATGGCCATCAAAATCGAAAAAAACGGCCAAAACGCGCGCAAAACCCGCTCGGCCAGCATCCCTGCGTGCGTCAGCCACAGGGACAGCCGGGGAATAGGCAGGTTTGATCTGTCGCTCAAGGCGGGCCTCCTGATCAGGCCCGTGCGATCATCGCGTCAGAGCCATGGGGGTATGGTATCGCGGTTTATGATTTCGTCAAAGCTTGGGCGTTCACGAATAACCGCAAATTGATCCCCATGCACCAGAACCTCGGGGATCAGGGGACGGGTATTGTATTCGCTGGCCATCACCGCACCATAGGCCCCGGCGCTGCGGAACGCGACCAGATCACCGGCGTGCAGCGGCGGCATATCGCGCTGCTTGGCAAAGGTATCACCGGTTTCGCAGACCGGGCCCACGATGTCATAGGGTTGCTGTTCGACCCCCGGCGCGGGTTCATGAACGACGACAATGTCATGATACGCCTCGTACATTGCGGGGCGAATCAGGTCGTTCATGGCGCCGTCAAGGATCAGGAAATCGCGACCCTCGCCGGATTTCACATAGATCACCTTGCTGACCATCAGCCCGGCATTTCCGGCAATCAATCGGCCCGGCTCGATCTCGATCTCGCAACCCAGATGGCCCAGCGTTTTCTTGATCAGTGCACCGTATTCCACTGGCAGTGGTGGTGCGTCATTCGAGCGGGTGTACGGAATGCCGAGGCCACCGCCCAGATCGAGGCGACGAATATCGTGCCCTTCAGACCGCAGCTTTTCTGTCAGCTCCGCCACCTTGGTATATGCCAGCTCGAACGGCTCAAGCTCGGTCAGTTGCGAGCCGATATGAACGTCGATGCCGATGACCTCCAGCCCGGGCAGGCTGGCAGCATGGGCGTAGACTTCGGAGGCGCGCGCAATCGGGATGCCGAACTTGTTCTCGGACTTGCCGGTCGCGATCTTGGCGTGGGTTTTGGCGTCGACGTCGGGGTTCACCCGCACTGTGATCGGCGCCACAACGTCCAGCTCCTGCGCGACGGCATTGATCACCTCCATCTCGGGCTCGGATTCCACGTTGAACTGGCGGATGCCACCGGTCAGTGCGGTGCGAATTTCATCCGCCGTCTTGCCAACGCCCGAAAACACGATCCTGTCGCCCGGCACACCGGCTGCCTTGGCGCGCAGATATTCCCCGCCCGAGACCACGTCCATTCCCGCACCGGCTTGCGCCAGCGTTTTCAGAATCGCCTGATTGCTGGCCGCCTTCATCGCATAGCACACAAGGTGATCCGTGCCCTCAAGCGCGTCATCGAACAACTGAAAGTGCCGTAGCAATGTCGCGGTGGAATAGACGTAGAACGGCGTTCCGACCGCGGCTGCAATCTCGGAAATCGGGACATCCTCGGCGTAGAGCGCGCCGTCGCGGTAGAGAAAGTGATCCATGACTGCGCGCTTAGACCAAAAAGGGCATTCGGAGCAAATGATTCCGGCGGAACCCTTATTTTGTCGTCGAAATTCCCACGCGGCCATACCCCGAGATGGAAATGCCCGAACCTCTGGGTTGCGCCGCCGGTTCAGAGCGCGGTTTGTAGTTTGGGTCGCAAGCTGCAAGGGCGGCCAGCGAAAGGATCAGAAGAAAGGTTTTCATCAAGAGTTTTTCGTTCTTTCGTTCGGCCGGTCAGACACCAAAGAACACACCGACGGGTCCGCGCCAGAATCCGACGCCTGCGCCGACGTGAACGCCATTTGATCCGACACCGACACTGGCGCTCATGGTTGGGGTGGTCGGCTCGCCGTCCGCGCCGCACCCGGCCAGAGCAACTCCGACCGCGATCAGCATGAAGATGCGCATGACCTGTTTCACACCAATCCCTTCCATCGCTCGGCCTGGGCGCGGACCTGATCCGGTGCCGTGCCACCATAGGACTGACGTGAGTTTACCGAATTTTCGACGGTTAGGACAGAATAGACATCATTCGTGATATCGGCATGGACAGACTGCATGGCCTCAAGGGTCAGATCGGGCAGGTCGCAGTCCTTGGCTTCGGCCATGGCTACCAGCGCGCCGGTGACGTGGTGGGCGTCGCGGAACGGCAGGCCCAGAACGCGCACCAGCCAGTCAGCCAGGTCGGTGGCGGTCGAAAAACCGGAACCGGCGGCGGCGGCAAGACTGTCGCGGTTGGCGGTCATGTCCTTGACCATGCCTTCCATCGCCGCCAGCGCCAGCATCCAGTTGTCGGCGGCGTCAAAGACCTGTTCCTTGTCTTCCTGCATGTCCTTGGAATAGGCCAGCGGCAGGCCTTTCATCACCATCATCAGAGCGGTATTGGCGCCATAGATACGCCCCACCTTGGCGCGGATCAGTTCCGCCGCGTCGGGGTTTTTCTTTTGCGGCATGATCGACGAACCGGTCGAAAAACGATCGGACAGCGTCACAAACCGGAACTGGGCCGAGGACCAGATCACCAGTTCCTCGGCGAAGCGCGACAGATGCACGGCACAGATCGAGGCGGTCGAAAGGAATTCCAGTGCGAAGTCGCGGTCGCTGACCGCATCCAGCGAGTTCGCCGCGGGGCGGTCAAAACCGAGCGCCTCGGCCGTCATGTGCCGGTCGATCGGGAAAGAAGTGCCCGCAAGCGCGGCGGCACCCAGCGGCGATTCGTTCATCCGGGCTCGGGCGTCGCGCACGCGGGATAGATCGCGGCCAAACATCTCGACATAGGCCATCATGTGGTGACCCCACGTCACTGGCTGCGCGGTTTGCAGATGGGTAAATCCGGGCATGACCCAGTCCGCCCCGGCCTCGGCCTGCGCCAAAAGCGCGCGGATCAGGGCCAGCAACCCGGTTTCCGCCGCGTCCAGCTGATCGCGGACCCAGAGTTTGAAATCGGTTGCCACCTGATCGTTACGGCTGCGGCCCGTGTGCAAACGGCCTGCGGGCTCTCCGATCACTTCCTTCAGGCGCGCTTCGACATTCATGTGGATGTCTTCCAGCGCGGTCGAGAACTGAAATTCTCCGTTCTGGATTTCTGACAAAACGGTGAGCAGCCCTTCCCGAATGGCCTGCGCGTCACTATCAGTTATAACGCCTGTGGCAGCCAGCATGGCGGCATGGGCGCGCGAGCCTGCGATGTCCTGGGCTGCCATCCGCTGATCGAACCCGATCGAGGCGTTGATCGCCTCCATGATCGCGTCTGGACCGGCGGCAAAGCGGCCGCCCCACATCTGGTTCGAGGATTGATCGGTCATGTTGGAAAACCCGGAGTTGATATGCGCCTGTTTCGTCTGATCCCCCTTTATATGGCCCTTGCGCTGGGTGCAAATGCGGCTTTGGCCAGTGATGCCGAAACTCTGGCGCCGCTGCGGGACGGCAGCCTGAAACGGCTGATCCTGCATAAAGAACCCAAACCGGCAAAGACCATCGAGTTCCAGCTTGAGGATGACGGCGGGGTCGGCACACTTGAAGATTACGCCGGCAAATATGTGCTGGTGAATTTCTGGGCCACCTGGTGTGCGCCCTGTCGCAAGGAAATGCCCCAGATTGCAGAGTTGCAGGAAGAATTCGGCGGCGACAAATTTCAGGTTCTCACCCTGGCCACCGGTCGAAACACCCCTGCCGGGATCAAGAAGTTCTTCGACGAGAACGGAATCGTCAACCTTCCGCGCCATCAGGACCCCAGCCAGGCCGCCGCGCGTGAATTCGGCGTCATCGCCTTGCCGATCACAGTCATCCTTAACCCCGAGGGACAGGAGATCGCGCGCCTGATCGGGGATGCGGAATGGAATTCGGACAGCGCCAAGGCGATCATCGCGGCGCTGGTCGGCACAGAGGGCGAAAGCTGAAAAAGACCATCGGTACAATCCGGTAATGTAGGCTCGTCGATTTCAATCTCGTGATATACTGTCCCCGCCCCTCCTGTTGGGCGGGGCAGTTTGCGTTTTGGGAATGGAGGTGACGATGAGACCTGTGGTTTTGCTGATTGGACGCTTGCCGAATGTGATCGGGGATGTCGCGCAGCAACTGGATCACCTGCCGATTCAATGGCTGGGTGCACATGATCCTGATGAGGTGCGGCGGCAACTGGACGCCGAACCCCGGATCGCATGCGCCATCATGGGTGCGGGGCTGGATGACAAGGTACGGGGCGAAATGGTGGGCATTATCGCCTCCCGCCGTCCGGATATCTGCATTCACCTGAAAGACCGCACATCGGGTCCCGAAGGTCTGGTTCCGTTCGTCCGGCGCGTGGTGCAGCATGAAATCCTGGAAAGTCTGGAAAAAGGCTGACGCAACGCCACCTTTGACAGTCCGTTATCCGCCTTGCAACTTGTCGGCGGGAGGACGGAATGCCGCTTGAAATCCTGCTGGTTCTGGTGGTCGGCGGTATCGCCGGAATTACCCTGTTGCTGCATGCGACGGGCAAGTCCCGTTTGCGCCTTCTGACACCGGACACGGCGCGGTCGGAATGGCTGCGACATGCCCCGGAGGATTACATCATTGATGTCATGATTGCCCATGACGGCCATGCGGCGCTGATCCGCACGGACGCCGGCAAGGGGCTTTTGTGGTCGTTCGGTGCGGATACCGTGGCGCGGCATTTGCTTGATTTCGACTGGATGGACCATCCCAAAGGCATCGAGGTTCAGTTTCATGATTTCAGCACCCCACGCGTAATCCTCAGCCTTGATGACAGCGAACGCCAGCACTGGCGTCTGATGATGGACCCTTCATGACCGACCAAGTGAGCTTTCCCGACGCCGTGCAATGGGCCGTCCCGTTCTTCATCGCCGCCATTCTGGCCGAGTTTCTGTGGATCGCCATCAAGGGCCGCGGTGGGCGGTATGAGACGCGCGACGCAGTGACCTCGCTGATCATGGGCGCGGGCAACATCGCCTCTGGCTTTCTGCTGGGCTTCATCGCATACGCGTTTTTCATGTGGCTGTGGCGGATCACGCCGCTGGACCTTGGCGCCTCGATCCCGGTGATTATCCTGTGCTTCGTGCTGGATGACCTGCGCTATTACTGGGTGCACCGGTTTGGCCATCGCATCCGCTGGGTCTGGGCCAGCCATGTGAACCATCACAGTTCGCAGCATTACAACCTGACCACTGCCCTGCGGCAGACCTGGACCTATACATTCACCTTCATGATGGTGGTGCGCGCGCCGCTGATCCTGCTGGGGTTTCACCCCGCGATGGTGCTTTTCGTCGGCGGGCTGAATCTTATCTATCAGTTCTGGATTCACACCGAAGCCATCAGCAAAATGCCGCGTTGGTTCGAGGCGGTGATGAACACGCCCAGCCATCACCGCGCGCATCATGGCCGCAATGCGCGTTACCTGGATTGCAACTATGCCGGTGTCTTCATCATCTGGGACAAGATGTTCGGTACTTTTGTACCGGAACAGGATGACGACCGTGTCGACTATGGGCTGGTGCATAATATCGGCACGTTCAACCCGCTGCGCGTGGCCTTTCACGAATGGGTCGGCATCTGGCGCGACGCGACGCAGCCCGGGCTGACATGGCGGCAACGCCTGGCCTATTGCTTTGCGCCGCCGGGCTACAGCCATGACGGAAGCCGGAAGAATTCTGAGCAGATCAAAGCCAGCCATCTGGCCCGACATCCCGAAGATCGCGGAACGCCCGGATTTGAACATCTCGAGGAATTTTTGCCCGCAAAACAGGCGGAACAATCCTGAGCGCAACGACTATCTTACGCTGAATACTTGAAATATTTGGCCCCGGCTTCATATTAGATCGATGTTTTGATTTAGCGTGCCCGGAGGCCATTATGTCTCGTACAACGACCCTTTATACTGTTTTTGGCCTGACCGGCCTTGTCCTTGCCATGCTGACAGCCATTGGCGGAGGACCTTCGGTATTCCTGGGTTTGGGCTTTGCAATGATGACGCTGGGCCTTCTTGGGGCCCTGATCGGCGCAGCAACCACATTGCGCCAGACCAGCCGATCGGCCAAGTGAACCCCGACACATAGCGGCTGTTACGCTTCTGTCTCCATTAACGTCAGATTCACTTCTTTGCTCTGATATGGGCGCGGACCCCTATTGATCTTACGCAAGGATTGGGCGTGCCCATGCGGAACAGGAAACTGGCTGATCTGCCGGAAGGCTCGGACAATCCGCTGAACGCGGCGGTGGCTTCGCGCGATTTGTCGACGGTGCAAATGGCGACAGAGGCGGTGAAACACAAGCAATGCAAGCTGGCCTTTCAGCCGGTCATGCAGGCCAATGCCCCCCAAGGCGTGGCGTTCTACGAAGGGTTCATCCGGGTGCTGGACGAAACCGGGCGGGTCATTCCCGCGCGCGAGTTCATGCCCGAGGTTGAAAACACGCCAATCGGGCGCGAGCTGGACTGTGTCGCGCTTGAAATGGGTTTGCGCACCCTGACCCGCAATCCGGGGATCCGACTGTCGATCAACATGTCGGCCCGCTCGATCGGTTACGCCCGCTGGTCGCGTATTCTTGAGCGGTTCATGAAAAATGACCCCGCACTGGGTGAACGCCTGATCCTGGAAATCTCGGAAAGTTCGGCGATGCAGGTACCGGAACTGGTGGTCGATTTCATGGATCGTCTGCAGGCCCGCGGCATCGCCTTTGCGCTGGACGATTTTGGCGCCAGCAACTTCAGCTTTCGCCACTTTCGCGAGTTTCTGTTCGACGCGTCCAAGATCGACGGACAATTCTTGCGTGGTGTCAGCACGAACCCCGACAATCAGGCGCTGGTCAGAGCCCTGATCGCGGTTGCCCGCGAATTCGAAATCCTCGTGACTGCCGAATCGGTCGAAACCAAGCAGGATGCCGAGTTTCTGGTGGCCAGCGGTGTCGATTGCCTGCAGGGCTTTTTGTTCGGCGCGCCCTCGGTCAAACCGCCGTGGAAAGCGGAAAAGACACAGGAGACAGGGACTTAACACCTGCCGCAACACATTTCAGCCTACGACCAGCCGCCCTGAGACAAGCTGCCCGTTGCTGCGCGTGCAGCATTGCGATATCCAAATGGTGCTGGAGCGGGGATCACGGGGCGCTCTTGATTGCAGGGGGATCCTCTACGATCTGCGCCGTCACATTTCCCACAGGACAATGACGGTAAAGGATTAATCGAATGACCAACGTAGTAATCGCATCCGCCGCACGTACCGGTGTCGGCAGCTTTGGCGGCTCGTTTGCCAACACCCCCGCCCACGATCTTGGGGCCGCTGTGCTTGAGGCCGTTGTCGAACGCGCGGGAATCGACAAAAGCGAGGTTAGCGAAACCATCATGGGCCAGGTTCTGACCGCCGCTCAGGGCCAGAACCCCGCGCGCCAGGCGCATATCAATGCCGGCCTGCCGCAGGAAAGCGCGGCCTGGGGCATCAACCAGGTCTGTGGCTCGGGCCTGCGTGCCGTTGCTCTGGGCGCACAGCACATCCAGCTGGGCGACGCCGACATCGTTGCCGCCGGCGGCCAGGAAAACATGACCCTTTCGCCCCATGCTGCCGCCTTGCGCGCCGGTCACAAGATGGGCGACATGAAATACATCGACACGATGATCCGCGACGGTCTGTGGGACGCCTTCAACGGTTATCACATGGGTCAGACCGCTGAAAACGTCGCCGAGAAGTGGCAGATCAGCCGCGACATGCAGGACGAATTCGCCGTTGCCTCGCAGAACAAGGCCGAAGCCGCGCAGAAGGCCGGCAAGTTCGCCGACGAGATCACGCCGTTCACCATCAAGACCCGCAAGGGCGACATCGTGATGGACAGCGACGAATACATCCGTCACGGCGCGACCATGGAAGCCATGGCCAAGCTGCGCCCTGCCTTCACCAAGGACGGTTCTGTCACCGCGGCAAACGCCTCGGGCCTGAACGACGGCGCGGCCGCAACCCTGCTGATGTCTGCTGAAAACGCCGAAAAGCGCGGGATCGAGCCGCTGGCCCGTATCGCATCCTACGCCACTGCCGGTCTGGACCCGTCGATCATGGGTGTGGGCCCGATCTACGCGTCGCGCAAGGCGCTGGAGAAAGCCGGCTGGTCGGTAGACGATCTGGATCTGGTCGAGGCGAACGAAGCCTTTGCCGCGCAGGCCTGCGCCGTGAACAAGGACATGGGCTGGGACCCGTCGATCGTGAACGTGAACGGCGGCGCGATTGCCATCGGCCACCCGATCGGTGCCTCGGGCTGCCGCGTTCTGAACACGCTGCTGTTCGAAATGAAGCGCCGCGACGCGAAAAAGGGCCTGGCGACCCTATGCATCGGCGGCGGTATGGGTGTCGCCCTGTGTGTGGAGCGCGACTAAGTGGGTTGAGAACCAAATAGAAAAGGGCGTCCCACGGGCGCCCTTTTTTGTTACAATCAAGCCTTACACCGTAGCTGCGACAATTTCGCTGAGCAGAAAAGTAAAGACCTGAACGAAACGATATTGCGCACCAATCTCTCTCAGAGTAACAGAATTACCAAGCCGACTAAATTTGGAGGACTCCTAAATGGCACGTACAGCACTCGTAACCGGCGGCTCCCGCGGCATCGGCGCAGCAATTTCCAAGGCGCTCAAGGCCGAAGGGTACAACGTTGCAGCCACCTATGCGGGGAATGACGAAGCCGCCGCGAAATTCACCGAAGAGACCGGTATCGCCACCTATAAGTGGAACGTCGCCGACTATGACGAGTCCAAGGCGGGTATCGAAAAGGTCGAGGCCGAAGTTGGCCCGATCGACATCGTTGTGGCAAATGCCGGCATCACCAAAGACGCTCCTTTCCATAAGATGACGCCCGAGCAGTGGCATCAGGTGATCGACACCAACCTGACCGGCGTGTTCAACACCGTTCACCCTGTTTGGCCCGGCATGCGCGAGCGGAAATTTGGCCGCGTGATCGTCATCAGCTCGATCAATGGACAGAAGGGCCAGTTCGCGCAGGTGAACTATGCCGCGACAAAAGCGGGCGATCTGGGCATTGTGAAGTCGCTGGCGCAGGAAGGTGCACGTGCGGGCATCACCGCCAACGCTATCTGCCCGGGCTACATTGCCACTGAAATGGTGATGGCGGTTCCTGAAAAAGTCCGCGAATCGATCATCGGTCAGATCCCGGCCGGCCGCTTGGGCGAGCCCGAGGAAATCGCGCGCTGCGTGGCGTTCCTGGCATCGGACGATTCCCAGTTCATCAACGGCTCGACCATCTCGGCCAACGGTGCGCAGTTCTTCGTCTGATCAAGAGCGATTGCAATTTTGAACGGGCCGGTCCAAATGGGCCGGCCCTGTCAATTTCAGAATCCCGAAGAGGCTGCCCCATGAGCAGAATGCGCGCAACGGCCATTGGTTTTATTGCTGTGCTGCTGTGGTCCCTGCTGGCCCTGTTCACTGTCGGCTCGACACCGACACCACCGTTGCTGCTGAACGCCGTCTGCTTTTCAATTGGCGGCACTCTGGGCCTGATCTGGACCTGGGCCACCGGCGGATTGCAACAACTGCGGCGCGTACCCTGGACAACTTATCTGTTCGGAACGCTGGGTCTGTTCGGCTATCACGCCCTGTATTTCTCGGCACTGAGGATGGCCCCCGCGGCCGAGGCGGGTCTGATCGCCTATCTCTGGCCTTTGCTGATCGTTCTGCTGTCGGGGCTGTTGCCCGGCGAGCGGTTGCGCATCGGGCATCTGATTGGGGCCTGCTTCGGTTTCGCGGGCGCGGCGCTGATCATTGCCGGTGGCGGCAGCACCGGGTTTCAGGTGCAACACCTGCCCGGATATGCGCTGGCACTGATGTGCGCGTTGACCTGGTCGGGCTATTCCGTTCTGTCCCGGCGTCTGGGCGATACACCCACCAGTTCGGTTGCCGTTTTCTGCATCGCCGCGGCAATTGCCTCGGGCGCGCTGCATCTTGCCGTGGAAGAAACGGTCTGGCCCGCGACCGCATTCGGCTGGGCATCGATCCTTGCACTGGGTCTGGGACCGGTCGGGCTGGCGTTTTATGTTTGGGATATCGGGGTCAAGCGGGGCGACATTCAGATACTGGCCACCGCGTCCTATGCGGCACCATTGCTGTCTACGCTTGCGCTGGTTCTGGCCGGGATCGCCGCCCCGTCCTGGGGTCTGGCGGTCGCGGCGCTGTTGATCACCGGCGGGGCCACAATTGCGGCGCGGGCCAGTCTGAAGTCCTAGTTCGCCCTGCCCTGAACTTGCATCGCCAATAACCTTTCGCGCCTTTGGTGCTTTCGGGAAATTGGCGATACAGAGTGATTCAGGTCAGGTGCTGGACACTTTAATTGGACAGGCGTTCGATCTCTTCCTTCAGCTTGAGCTTCTGCTTTTTGAGCTGCGCAATATGGAGATCATCAATTCCTGGCGAGCGTTGGGCTTTTTCCACTTCGAGACCGAGACTTTCGTGTTTTTTCTTCAGTTCCGTCAGATGTGCGCTCACGCTCATGGCGATCCTCCTTAGTTGGATGTCTGAGTATTACATGGGAAGTTGACCACATCGTTTCCAGCCTGTCACGCCGCAGACGCACAGAATCTGTCACAAATCCGACAAATTCGGCCGGTCACCGCCTATCAATCCGAAAATCCGGGCAGCGCGGCCCCGTTCCGCAGCACCAAAGTGACCTCGGGCGTGTAGCTCTCACCGTCCCTCTCGTGCCGTGCGCCCTGGTGCAGGATCAGCGGGGAATGGAGCTGGAAGGCGGCGCGCCCCTCTTTCCGTGCGCGCAGAATGACCAGTTCAGCGTTTCGGGTCGCGCGCGGCGTCAGCGGCAGGACTTCGACTGAACCCAGTCTGCCGGCACAGGCCGACAACATGTCCGGCAGGCGTTCGGCCTTTTGGATCATGTGCAGATAGCCGCGCGGGGCAAGTCGCCTGGCGGCCACGCCGATCCAGTCCGACAGCGGTGTCTGCTCGCCCAGCGCCACCTGCCGCCCTGAATCCTGCGCCGGGCTGTGTGCGCCGGGGCGGTAATAGGGCGGGTTGGCTATAATGTGATCGAACTGTCTTTGCCTCAGATCATTGGGCAGATCGGTCAGGTTTGCCTGTATCACTGCCAGCGGCACATCGTTCTCTGCGGCGTTGCGCCGCGCCAGATCGCCATATGCAGGTTGCAGCTCAACACCTGTCAGATGCAGGCCCGGCACGCGGGCGGCAAGGCACAGGATGGCGGCGCCTGCCCCGCAGCCAAGCTCCAGCACGGTTTGGCCTGCCGTGGCCGGAACCGAGGCCGCCAGCAGAACCGGGTCAACACCTGCGCGATAGCCGGACAATGGCTGCCACAGCCGCACGCGTCCGCCGAGGAACTCGTTGCAGCTCAGCTCGCTGTCGGAGAACCCGCTCATCGGCCCAAGGGGATGTCGTTGTCACGCATTACCCGTTCGGCGCGGATCAGGTCGTCGGCGCGCACCATCAGGCGGCGGGGGAAAATTCCTATACCGCCTTCGAGGATGCTCATATTTACGTCCATCTGAAAGCAGTCTATATCCTCGCCTTCAAGGAGAGCGGATGCAAAGGCCAGGATTGTCGGATCGGTGCTGCGCAATAGTTCTTCCATGGGGATGGATGTAAGGGCAAGGAGCGGCGGAAGTCGAGCCTTGTATCAGGAGTGTGATGAACGTCAGCACAATCTCGAAACCACATGAACGGCTGGCCGACATTCTGGCCGGTGAAATGGATGCGGTAAACCATCTGATCCGCACGCGCATGGCGTCGGAACACGCCCCCCGTATCCCCGAAGTGACCGCTCATCTGGTTGAGGCGGGCGGCAAGCGTCTGCGCCCCATGCTGACTCTGGCCGCAGCCCGTCTGTTTGGCTATTCGGGCGACCACCATGTGCGTCTGGCCGCGACGGTCGAATTCATTCATACCGCCACGCTGTTGCATGACGACGTCGTTGACGAAAGCGCCCAGCGGCGCGGGCGGCCCACGGCAAACCTGCTGTGGGACAACAAATCCAGTGTTCTGGTTGGCGATTACCTGTTTTCCCGCAGCTTCCAGCTGATGGTGGAAACCGGGTCGTTGCGCGTTCTGGACATTCTGGCAAACGCTTCGGCCACGATTGCCGAGGGTGAAGTGTTGCAGATGACGGCAGCCACCGACCTGGGCACCCACGAGGGCATTTATCTGCAGGTGGTGCGCGGAAAGACGGCCGCGCTGTTTTCGGCTGCAACCGAGGTAGGCGGCGTAATAGCCGGTGCATCGGAAGAGCAGGTGAAAGCGCTGTTCGACTATGGCGACGCGCTTGGCATTGCCTTTCAGATCGCCGATGACCTGCTGGACTATCAGGGCGACAGCAAGGCAACCGGCAAGAATGTCGGCGATGATTTCCGCGAGCGTAAGCTGACCCTGCCGGTGATCAAGGCCGTGGCGCAGGCCACGGTAGACGAACACGCCTTCTGGGAACGCACGATTGGCAAGGGCCGCCAGCAGGATGGCGATCTGGATCACGCGCTAAGCCTGATGAACAAATACGGCACGCTGGAGGCCACCCGTTCGGATGCCATCGGCTGGGCCGCCAAGGCCAAAACCACGCTGGAGGTGCTGCCCGATCACGAGATCCGGTCGCTGCTCCGGGATCTGGCCGACTACGTGGTCGCGCGCCTCAATTAAGCTGCGTTGCGCGGCACCACCAGTCGGAATGGGCCGCGCCGATTTCATAGGCCGCGAAATGCGCGGCCTTCATGGACGGGTAAAGCCCGAAACAGGTCGAGCCCGAGCCGGACATACGCGACAAAAGAACACCGCGAGAGGCGTCGAGCTCATCCAGAACCCGCCCGATCTGAGGCGCAATGCCCATGGCCGGTGCCTGCAGATCGTTGCGCTGGCCTTTCAGCCACGCGGCGCAGTCTTCCGCCGTTTCAAATTCAGGGATATCCTCGGGCATAGCCGGGTTGTGGCGCGTTTCCATCGCCTTGAACACGGAACCGGTCGGTACCCCGACGCAAGGGTTGACCAGAACCGCATAAAGCTGTGGCAGGGAAACAGGCTTGATCTGTTCGCCTATGCCCCGCATTCGCACGGCTTTCGCCATCAAACAGACCGGGATATCAGCACCCAGTGACACCGGGTTCGGCAGCTTTCCGTTGCCCGATCCCGCGAGCACACGCAATGTCGCGGCCGCATCCGAAGACCCGCCGCCGATACCGCCCCCATGGGGCAACGACTTGTTCAGGGTAATTCGGCCTGTCCAGCCAACTGCATCCGCCGCCTGCCAAACCAGATTACGCTGATCGGATGGGACACCCCGGGCATGTTCACCGGTGACGTCCATCGACAGGTCCGGACCGGGCTCGAACGTCAGGTGGTCACCGATATCTGCGAACACGACCAGAGAATCCAGCAGGTGATAGCCATCTTCGCGCTGGCCGGTCACATGCAGGGTCAGGTTGATCTTGGCGGGGGCAAATGCCTCAGCCTTCATTGGCAACCTGAAGCGGCTCTGCGCCTTCTTCCGCCAGAACCGCGTCCAGCCCGATCTCGAGCTTTCGCCGGATACGGTCGGGATCGGCCTCACCATCGGTGTCGTCGGGGTCGATGAAAGACAGGGCGCGTTTCCACTGGAACTCGGCCTCGCGGTCGCGTCCAACGGCCCAGTACACGTCGCCCAGATGATCATTGACCACCGGGTCGACCGGCATCAGTTCGATGGCGCGTTCCATATGCTCAACGGCTTCTTCATAGCGGCCGAGCCGGAACAGAACCCAGCCGAGGCTGTCCACGATATAACCGCTGTCCGGGCGCGTGGCGACGGCGCGTTCGATCATTTCAAGCGCCTCGTCCAGCTTTTCGCGACGTTCGACCAACGAGTAGCCGAGGTAATTCAGCACTTGCGGCTGATCCGGGTTCAGTTCAAGCGCGCGGCGAAAATCCGCCTCGGCCTGATCCCAGTTCTTGAGACGCTCATGCGAAATTCCGCGAGCATAATGCAGAAACCAACTGCCGCCCGCCCCTGTTTCGGTCAGCTCAATCGCCCGGTCGTAGGACGGCACGGCGGCGGCATAGTTTTCGTCCCGACGCAACAAATCGGCCAGTGCCACATGAACGGACGGCAGGTTAGGGCGTTGTGCCGCAAGGTTCTGCAAAACTTCCGCTGCAGCGTCTTTCTTTCCTGCACGCCCTAAAACTTCGGCCCGGCCCAGTTCGGCAACGTGAAAATCGGCGCTGTCGGAAGGCACTGTCCGATAGGCCGCCACGGCAAGATCAAACTGTTCCAGATCGTCCAGCAGCTCTGCCCCCAGCAAAATCGCGTCGACGTGGTCGGGGCGCAAAAAGGTCGCCACACGTGTGTAAAGCAGGACATAGTTCTGTGCCGCTTCGCCATTCAGTGCCGCGCCGACCGAAAAGAAAACCTCGGCCATGCCGTCCCGCGCGGAACCGATATGTGTGAAAGGCAGGGTTTCGCCGTCGGTCAGGCGGGTCTCGTAGCCTTCGATGGTCGGGTCGCTGCCGATGGAAAACACTTCGTCCAGAAATGCCAGCGCATCGGCATTGCGATCCAGTTGCGACAGGACCTCGGCCCGGGCAAGTGCAGCGCGGCGGCTGAAGCGGGCAATGGTTCCGTTGTTTTCGGCAAAAATTGCCTCAGCCCCTTCGAAATCGCCCACGGACGCAAGGGCCATTGCCTTGTGATACAGCGAAAACTCCCTCAGACCGTCCTGCGTGGAAACCTTGTCAAACTGCTCCATCGCTTTGGTCATGGCGCCCTGCGCCATGTAGGTCCAGGCAATCATTAGCCCGTCAACCAGCGGCCCGACGCCTTGCGTTTCCGGATCAAGCGCCAGAAACGCGTCATATTTTTCGTCTGCCACCAAAGTCGCCGACAGCACCATGCGAGCGGCTTGGCTTGGCAAGTCGTTGTCCACGATTTTCTGCGCGACGGGCAGGGCCCGCTGGATCTCGCCCAGCGCGAGACGGGCCACGACCACGCTTTCCAGCAGGTGCAGGTTTTCCGGATCAAAGCGCAGGGCCTGCGAGTAGTATTTCTCGGCCGCCGTATAGTCGCTTTCATAGATCGCCTGACGACCCGCAAGATACGCCCCGGCGCCGGTATCGGCCAAGACCGGAACGGCAATAGGGGAAGAAAGCATTGCAGCCAATGCCACGCGTCGAACCAGGGAAATCACCAGAATTCTGCCTCGCTATCGTTATCTGAACGATAAGCTAGGGCTTTGGCCCCTGAGAGGCAATGGCAGAGCCTTCACGACGCCGCCATTGCCCGGGTTTTCGCTTACATGTTTGGATAGTTCGGCCCGTCGCCGCCCTGCGGTGTGGTCCAGGTGATATTTTGGCTGGGATCCTTGATGTCGCAGGTCTTGCAGTGGACGCAGTTCTGGAAGTTGATCACGAATCGCGGACCGTTTTCATCCTCGACCATCTCGTAGACGCCCGCCGGGCAGTAGCGCTGCGCCGGTTCGTCGAACCTGGGCAGGTTGACCTTGACTGGAATCTCGGGGTCGGCCAGGCGCAGGTGGCAGGGCTGGCTTTCCTCGTGATTGGTGGCCGCGAAGGAAACGTTGGTCAAACGATCGAACGACAGCGTTCCGTCAGGTTTGGGATAGTCGATCGGCTTGTGCTTGCTGGCATCTTCGGTCGATTCCGCGTCGTTCTTGCCATGACCCAGAGTACCCAGCAACGAGAAGCCCAGCGTGTTGGTCCACATGTCCATGCCGCCCAGCACCAGCGAAGCAGTCAGGCCGTATTTCGACCACAGCGGCTTGACGTTGCGCACCTTCTTGAGGTCGCTGCCGATTGCGCCTTCGCGCACGTCGGCCTCGTAGGCGGTCAGTTCGTCGCCCGAGCGGTCGGCCTTGATGGCGTCATAAGCAGCCTCGGCTGCGGCCTTGCCCGACAGCATCGCGTTGTGGTTGCCCTTGATGCGCGGCACGTTGACCATGCCCGCAGAACAACCCAACAGCGCCACGCCGGGTGCGACCAGTTTCGGCATCGACTGAAGGCCGCCTTCGGTGATCGCGCGGGCGCCGTAGGCCACGCGCTTGCCGCCTTTCAGCAGTTCGGCGACCATCGGGTGATGCTTGAAGCGCTGGAATTCCATGTAAGGATACAGGTGCGGGTTCTTGTAGTTCAGGTGCACCACGAAACCGACATAGACCTGATTGTTTTCAAGATGATAGATGAACGACCCGCCGCCCGCATTGCTGCCCAGCGGCCAGCCCATGGTGTGCGTGACCGAGCCTTCCTTGTGCTTGGCCGGGTCGATCTCCCAGATCTCTTTCATGCCGACGCCGTATTTCTGCGGCTCTTTGCCGGCCGACAGGTCGTATTTGGCGATGACTTCTTTCGACAGCGAGCCGCGCACACCTTCCGACAGGAAGACGTATTTGCCGTGCAGCTCCATGCCCGGTTCGGTGTTCGGGCCGTAGGAACCATCTGCTTCCAGGCCAAAAACGCCAGCAACAACGCCTTTGACTTCGCCATTGTCGCCGTAAACCAGTTCAGAACACGCCATGCCCGGGAAGATTTCCACGCCCAGTTCCTCGGCCTGTTCCGCCATCCAGCGGCAGACATTGCCCATCGACACGATGTAGTTGCCGTGGTTGTTCATCAGCGGCGGCATCGGGAAGTTCGGGATGCGGATCTTGCCCGCCTCACCCAGCATGTAGAAGTTGTCTTCGTGCACAGGCACGTTCAGCGGCGCGCCCTTTTCCTTCCAGTCGGGGATCAGCGCATCCAGACCGCACGGATCCAGTACCGCACCCGACAGGATATGTGCGCCCACTTCCGAGCCCTTTTCCAGAACAACGACGTTCAGGTCGGCATCCAGCTGTTTCAGACGAATGGCCGCCGACAGGCCCGCGGGGCCTGCGCCCACGATCACCACATCGTATTCCATCGCTTCGCGTTCAATCTCGGCCATCGCGGGCTCCTTAGCTAACTTTCCGAATTGGCGCTTTCACTGCGTGGTGTGCGCAATTTTGTTTCACGGCTGATTACCCGGTCGGCAAGACCTTGGTCAATCGAAACACGGCGTAAAACAGCAGCAATACGGCAGTTCAGCCGTCTGGTGTATCACCCATGAGATACCTGGGACCGCTACCATTGGAATTTGCCCGGTCATCGGGGTTGTAAAGGGCGCATTTCGGCAGGCTGAGGCAGCCGCACCCGATGCAGCCATCCAGATTGTCGCGCAATCGTGTCAGGGTATCGATTCGCTGATCCAGCCGGGCGCGCAGGGTGGTGCTGATCTGCTTCCAGTCCTGCGGTGTGGGGGTGCGGTTTCCGGGCAGGCCCGACAACACCTCTCGGATCTCCGGCAGGGTCAGGCCGAATTGCTGGGCGATCATGACAAAACTCAGCCGCCGGATATCGGCACGTTGATAGCGACGCTGCCCGCCTGCATTGCGCCAGGGTGCAATCAGGCCCTGCGCCTCGTAATACCGGATGGCTGAAACAGCCAGTCCGGTGCGCCGGGCCAGTGCGCCAATTGCCAGCCCTTCGGATGCAGCCATCGGAACCTCAAAAAATTTCTTGACCTAAAGTTAGGTTTAGAAATTACGGTGAGTCGTGACAAGCCTGAATTCGCAAAGGAGATCCCATGATGGCGACGCTTGAACACACCAATTTCACTGTCCGCGACCCAAAGGCGTCGGCAGACTGGATGGAGAAGGTCTTTGGCTGGAAAACCCGGTGGGAAGGTCCGGCAATCGCTGGCGGCTATACGGTCCACGTGGGCAGCGCACACACCTATCTTGCGCTCTATGCGCCGGGCAAACCCATGCGCTCTGGTGAGAACAGTTACGACTATGTCGGCGGGTTGAACCATGTCGGCGTGCTGGTCGAGGATATCGATGCCACTGAAGGCAAGGTGCGCAAAGCGGGATTCAAGCCGCACAACCATGCGGATTACGAACCCGGCAGGCGGTTCTATTTCGAGGATGACAACGGCATCGAATTCGAGGTGGTGCAGTATGATTGAGTTGCTGTGGCTGGGAACCGAAGCGCATCACTGGCGCAGGGGCGACCTTCCGGGGCATCGCCGCAGGCATGCCTTGCCCCATCCAGACGGCGCGAGTTCGCGAATAAAGCACCGGAACCGCTGAGCCCCCTTGCATTTCACGCTGCATTTGGGTCAGGTATCTGACGACCCATCATTCGCCCCGACGCTTTGAGCGGCGGGGCGACTCAATTTATGCGTGGACGAAGACAAAATGGAAAAAATTCCCATGACGCCCGCGGGCAATGCCGCGCTTGAGGCGGAATTGAAGAACCTGAAGTCCGTCGAACGCCCGGCGATCATCGAGGCCATCGCAACGGCGCGGGAACTGGGCGACCTGAAGGAAAACGCCGAGTATCATTCGGCCCGTGAAAAACAGGGTTTTATCGAAGGGCGCATAAAAGAGCTGGAAGGCATCCTGTCGCTGGCTGACATAATTGATCCGGCCAAACTGTCGGGCGCGATCAAGTTCGGCGCCAAGGTCAAGCTGGTCGATGAAGACACCGACGAAGAAAAGACCTGGAAAATCGTGGGTGAGTACGAGGCCAATATCGAAAAAGGCCTGCTGAACATCAAATCCCCCCTTGCCCGCGCCCTGATCGGCAAGGAAGAGGGGGACAGTGTCGAAGTCCGCACCCCCGGCGGTGTGCGGTCTTATGAAATTCTGAGTATCGAGTACGCCTGATCGGAGCGTTGATCATGTCGGGGTCCAGTCCTGACCGCGAAACCAAGCAACCGACATCTCTGGGCATCTATGATCGCCCCGGAGCGCCGTCAGTGAGCGGCATCGAGATCGCGGCTGTTGTTCTCAGCCTGATCTGGCTGGTTGTTTCGGTGGTTTTTCTGGTGCTGCCCGGCCGGGTCGAAACCAGCAGTTTCATCGTCACGCTGCTTGCAGTGTTCATGCCCGTGGCCATGATCTGGGTGGCGGCCATGGCCATGCGCGCCAGCCGCGTCATGCGCGAGGAAAGTGCCCGACTGCAGACAGCAATCGACGCGATCCGAAACGCCTATGTCACGCAGCAGCAGCGCGCCGCCAGTACGTATGAGCCCGCCGTCAGCAAGAAGCTGGATGAAATCGCGCAGACGGCGAAGAAGACGGAAAGCGCATTGGCTACGTTTTCTTCCAAGCGCCGCGAACCTGTGCGAAGGGCCGCACCATCACCGGGGGACCAAACCTCGCTTGCGCTGGGCACGCCAGCGGAAGACATCGCGCGCCCTCTGCCGACCGGTATCTTTATCCGTGCCCTGAACTTTCCCGAAACACAGGACGATGCCGAAGGGTTCGACGCCCTGAGGCTGGCGCTGAAGGACAGAAAGACCGCACAACTGGTGCAGGCCTCGCAGGATGTACTGACCCTTCTCAGCCAGGAGGGGATCTATATGGACGATCTGCGTCCCGACATGGCCCGACCTGAAATCTGGCGCCAGTTCGCGCAGGGCGCACGCGGCCGTGCAGTGGCCGCTCTGGGCGGCATTCGGGACCGATCCTCGCTGGCCTTGACGGCGGCGCGAATGAAGCAGGACCCGATTTTCCGCGACGCCGCGCACCATTTTCTGCGCCGGTTCGACAACTTGATCGTGGAATTCGAGCCCATCGCCAGCGATGCTGAACTGACCGCGCTGGGTGAAACCCGAACCGCCCGCGCTTTCATGCTGCTGGGACGGGTTGCGGGTACCTTCGACTGACAGGCACCGCTACAGCCCGAAACTGCCATAGGGAATGAACCGGACGGGGTCGCCGGGCCGGATATGGCGCGCGCCGTCTTCGATCTCGACCAGTCCCTCGGCCCAGCTGAGGCCGCTGATCCGGCCCGAACCTTCTGACGCGAATACTTCGGCACGACCGTCCCGGACCCGAGCACGCAGATATTCGCGGCGACCAGGTTTCTTGCGTTTTTCAAAGCTGGCGGGCAGGTCAAACGCTTGCGGTTCCTGCCAGCCTTCACCGGCCATCAGCCCCAGGGCGGGGCGCGCAAAGATCAGCGTGCAGACCAGTGCCGCCACCGGATTGCCCGGCAAGCCGAAGACCGGAGTGCCCTTCCACATCCCCAGCGCCAGCGGACGGCCCGGTTTCAGCGCAATGCGCCATTCATGCATCGCCCCGGCCTGCCGCAGCAGAGCGGAGACATGATCTTCGTCGCCCGCGGATGCGCCACCACTGGTCAGAATCACGTCGGCCCGCTCGGACGCCTCGTCCAGTCGCGTCGCCAGCGCGTCACGATCATCGGCCACACGGCCCAGATCGACCGCAGAGAATCCCATCCGGGCTGCCAGAGACAGTAACATCGGGCGGTTGGCATCGAATATCTGCCCGGGACCGGTGGGCTCTCCGGCTTCGACCAGTTCGTCACCGGTGGACAGAACCGCCACGCGCAGGGTCTTGCGCACCGGAACCTCGGCAATTCCCACTGCCGACAGCAGCGCCAGATCGGGCGGTGTCAGGCGGCGGCCTGCGGCCAAAGCCAGATCTCCGGCGGCCACATCCTCGCCTGCCTTTCGGGTATTCGCGCCCTTTTTTAGAGGGCCGTGAAAGGCAATGTGGCCGTCCTGAACGGTCACATCCTCTTCTAGGATCACGGTATCCACACCCGCGGGCAGAGCCGCCCCGGTCAGAACCCGCAGGGCCTGAGCGGGTGGAACGGTGCCTTCAAACGGTATGCCCGCCGCCGCGCGCCCTTGGATCAGGGGCAGAACCTGTGCGCCTTCTGCAAAAGGCCCTGCAAACCCATAGCCATCTACCGCCGTATTGGGTTGCGGCGGATTGGAGCGTTTCGCGATCTGATCCGCCGCCAGAATACGACCTGTCGCCTGACCCAGTAGCACGGTCTCAGCCCCCTTCACTACCGAAAGCCGGTCCTGCAGCAAGGCCAGTGCCTCATCCACCGGGGTCCAGTCCACGCCTGCGGGCAGGGCAAAGCAGTCGTTTTGCAATGACGGTGGTGTGATATTCGGTTTGTCCTGTGGCACGCCCAAAATCCATCCTTCTTCGGCGGCGCTGACGGTCAGCTGCCGGGTCAGTTCCGCCTCTGGCATCTGCGCCAGAGACTTCGCGACCTGTTCGACCTGCCAGGCATCCCTGATCCGGTCATCGGGTTCCGCCCCCAGTGTCAGTGAGGGCCAGATTTCGACAAAGGCGACCGGTTTGTCCAGCACTTCGAACGGCCAGACGGCCACCTGCCCTGCAAATCGCCGGCGCAGGCGGGACAGAACCGGCAGCCCGGTCATCACCTGCCCGCCAACCGCGCCGGATCCGCCCATCTGCCAGCAGGTGAAGCTGCCCTTGGCCAGAATTTCCACCTGTCGACGATCCGGGAAAGGATTGTGGTAGTCCGTTTTGGTCTTTGGCAGGCCCGGGATTTCGCGGGCCAGACCGTTGAACCAGAATGGCCCCTTGCCGCCGAAATCCCGATTGATCCGACCGGCAAGGTCGAAACGGTTATTGGCCTTTGGCGCGTCTTCGATCCGGTGCTCGAACCAGTCCCACAAGACCAGCGGATCGTCCGAGCCGGTCAGCGCGCGGGCAAACCCCCGGGGATAGCCAAACGGGAAGTCGAACCCCAGACACAGACGACGGCCTGCGCTCAGTTCCGTTTCGATCAGCCCTGTCAGCCAGTCTTCCGCTACTTGCCGGTTGCGCAGGTATTCCGCTTCGCCAGGGGCTCCATCGCGTACCACGCACCCCCAGATCGCATCCTTGCGGGGCGTTGGCCCGGTGTCATTTCCACCAGACCAATCGACCATCGCATAGGTGTCGAATGCGGTCACAAACCAACCTCTTGCAGGATGAACGCAGCAATGCGCGCAGTGTCGTTCAGGTCAAAGACCGGGCGATCCAGATCCAGTGGCGTATCGCTGGCCACCGCCCGGATCGTTTCATCTTTTGTGGCGATCAGCGGATTGCCGGGTTCGGCCCGAAATGCCTCGACCTTGGGGTGGCCTTCACGTTTGTATCCTTCGATCAGGACCAGATCGACCGGTGATAGCAGGGCCAGCAGCGAGTCCAGAGACGGCTCGGGCGCGCCGCGCAGTTCCTGCATCAGGGCGACACGCTGCCCGGACGCTAGCAGAACCTCGGAGGCGCCGGCACCACGGTGACGGTGGCTGTCGGTGCCCGGCTGATCGACGTCAAAGGCATGATGCGCGTGTTTGACGGTTGAAACCGTGAACCCCCGTCCGGTGATCTCGGCCACCAGTCGCTCCATCAACCCGGTCTTGCCCGCGTTTTTCCAGCCGGTGACGCCGTAGACCCTCATGCCTGCTCCAGCAAGGTCTGCGCCCTTTCGAGGTCTTCGGGCGTGTTCACGTTGAAGAACGGATCGAAAGGGTCTGCCGGAAACAGGGCCTCGCGCCCGTCATGTTTATCGGTCCACAAGACGACCTTGCGCAGCCCGTCTTGCAACGCGGCCCGCAGATCGTCGCGCAATGCGACTGGCCACAACCCGAATGTCGGGTGCCGGTTGACCCGCTTTCCACCGCCGGATTTCAGAGCTTCGTCACCCGTGCGCGGGGTCGTCGCCAGTACAAGCGGATGCGCCTGTCCTTCAGCCGCCTGCGTCAGCCGCGCCACCAGATCGCGGGGAAAGAACGGCGTGTCGGCAGCGGCGGTGACGATGCTATTGGCGCCCTGCTCCGCGGCCCAGTCGAGACCGGCCAGAACACCGGCCAACGGACCGGCAAAACCTTCGATTGTGTCCGGTAGCACAGGCAGGTTAACGGCACTGAACCGGGCCGGATCGCCGTTGGCGTTCAGCGCCAGACCGTCTACCTGCGGCGCCAGCCTGTCAATTACCCGGGTCAGCAGGCTTTGCCCGCCCAGTTGCAGCAAGCCCTTGTCGCCTCCGCCCATCCGGGTGGCCAGACCGCCTGCGAGGATCACGCCCTTTGGTTTGGTCATCCTGCGCTTTTCCTGCGATGTTTTTTGTCCTCAACCGCCACGGACGAGGGGTCGATATCCCGAACAAGACGATCCTCGCCGGACAGGCATACGAACCGCTGGCCGCGCATCCGACCGATCAGGGTCAACCCGACTTCACGTGCAATTTCAACGCCCCATGCCGTGAATCCCGATCGCGAAGCCAGAACCGGAATGCCCATCATCGCGGTCTTGATCACCATCTCGGACGTCAGGCGGCCCGTGGTGTAGAGGATCTTGTCACCAGCCTCTTCCCTGGTCGAAAGCATCCAGCCAGCAATCTTGTCGACGGCGTTGTGGCGACCCACATCTTCCATATAGACCAGCGGGCGGTTTTCCCGGCACAGGACGGTGCCGTGAATCGCCCCGGCCTGAAGATACAGCGACGGTGTACGGTTGATCCGGGCCGCAAGTTCATAAAGCCATGAGGTGCGGACAGAAACCTGCGGCAGGCGGACATCCTCAAGCCCGTCCATCATGTCGCCAAAGACGGTACCGACCGCGCAACCGCTGGTGCGGGTCTTTTTCTTCAGCTTGTCCTCGTACGAGGTCTGGCGCGCTGTGCGAACAACCACGGTTTCCAGATCGTCGTCATAATCGACGCCGGTGATCTCATCATCCGCCAGCAGCATCCCCTGATTGCGCAGAAAACCCAGCGCCAGAAATTCGGGGTAGTCGCCGATGGTCATCGCCGTCACGATCTCCTGCGCATTGAGGAAAATCGTCAGCGGGCGCTCCTCAACCACCGAGATCTGGCTGACCTCGCCGTTCTGGTCCACGCCTTCCACCGCGCGGGTCAGGCGGGCCGCGCCGGGATCAGGCGCGATGATGTAGTCCGACAGGTCCGTGTGCGTGGCCAATTGCAACCCTTTCCCAAGACCGCTAGTTGTGCTGGCGACACCATAGGATCTAGCCATGGCAGACACCACATCCAAGTCTTACTTCTGGAAGGGTTTTCGGGACGGCACGCCGTTTATCTTCGTGGCGATCCCCTTTGGCACGCTGTTTGGGGTTTTCGCGACCGAGGCCGGGCTGGATATCGTTCAAACCATCGCGTTTTCCGCAACGGTGTTTGCAGGTGCCGCGCAGTTCACCGCCCTGCAACTGTTGCAGGACAACACGCCTACGGCGATTGTTTTGATCTCGGCGCTTGCGGTGAACCTGCGGGTGGCGATGTATTCCGCCTCGCTGACACCTTATCTTGGGGCCGCCCCGTTGTGGCAAAGGGCCATTGCGGCTTACCTGACGGTCGATCAATCCTATGCCTGCGGGATCGTCCAGTTTGAAAAAGAGCCGAAGATGACCGTGTCACAAAGGATGGCCTATTTCTTTGGCTCGGTCACACCGATCACCCCGCTTTGGATATTCGCCACCTATATCGGGGCGGTGCTGGGCGCGCAAATCCCGGAAAGCTGGGCGCTGGATTTCGCCCTGCCGATCACGTTTCTGGCCATGATCGGACCAATGATGCGGACGCTGGCGCATGTGATTGCGGCGCTGGTGGCGATCATTGTCGCCCTGCTGGCCGTATCGGTGCCATTCAATCTGGGCCTGCTGATCGCTGGCGCGGCGGGCATGATGGCGGGCGCGCAGGCCGAACTGATGCTGGAACGCAGGCTGGAGCGGAAAGAGACATGACCCAGATTGACCCGGCAACCATGTGGATCATCATCGTCGGGCTGGCCGTCGGCAGCTTTGCCCTGCGTTTTACCTTTATCGGCCTCGTCGGAGACCGCCCCATGCCGCCTTGGCTGCTGCGTCATCTGCGGTACACGGCGGTAGCGATCATTCCGGCGCTGATCGCACCACTTGTCGTCTGGCCCGCCGCAACCGAAGGTCAGCCGGACCTGCCCCGCATGGCTGCCGCCGTGGTGGCGCTGTCGGTCGGTTTGGTCACCAAGAACGTTCTGGCGGCAATCTTTTCGGGCGCCGCCACGCTGTACGGGTTGCTCTACCTACTGGGTTGAGGTCGCGTCCAGTTGATTGAGGCGCGCGTTATTCGCAGCCAGTCCCTTTTGCAGGTCCGCGTCGTCGTATTCACGGTATTCTTCTGTCACCACGCCCGGAATCTGAGCGAACTGTTCCGACAGTTTGACCGGGTAAAATGTGACGTCGATCTGTTCGAACCCCGGCACTTGCCTCAGGATACTGGCCGTCGAATGGGCGCAATACGCGCTGGCCACCGGGCCGGACTGCTTGGCCAGTTGATAGGCGATCTCGGCCTGTTGCGGCGTGACCTCGATGGTCTGGATGCGCGCAAAATGCGTCTCGCGCGCGTGCGAACTGCGATAGGCACGTTCGACCGCGGGCGTAATGCCGTAAAGGACATCATCCTTGTTCGGAACCACATCCGCACGGAACGATCCCGCAGGGTCAAAGATCACCCGCTCTCTGGCGCTGATCATCAGCGACGTATGCGCGCCCGATCCGGTCCGGGTGTTGATCATCGTGTAAAGCGTCAGCGTCGACGGGCCGGGGTCACGGTAGGACCGTGCAGCGACCTCGGCCAGATCTGCCTGCGGACGATTCGATCCGGTGCAGCCAGCCACGGTCACTGCCAGCAGGCAGGCAACAATTATTCTGAGCACGGTTCGCCCCGTTCAGATCAAGACGCGAAAACCGCCAGGAACAATCCCAGGAAAGCAATGGCCACGCAGCACCAGACTGTGGCTTTGACGAACCCTTCGAAGGTTTTGGTTTGAACTGTGATGTCCATCTCGCCGTGCTTGTGTTCGGCCATGTCGGAAGACTCCTGAATTCGCGTGTTTGGGCTTTGGATAAAGGAAAACGAAAGCGCTGTCACCACGTCATTCGCGCGCAGGTGACTGTGACCCGAATACCGAACAGCCCGGGAAACCAAAGCCCCATCGCCATGGCAGGCCGGAACAGGGGCCGCCACCAAATCGCACCGCCATATACATGGCATCCGCGGTGACCGAATGGGCGGTTCGGACCTGTTCGGGTGTCACCCCGTAGCGATCCGCGTATTCTTCGGCATGCGCATCGCCGTGTTGTTCGACACAGGCGTGCAGTGCATCGTCCGCTGACAGGCGGGCGTCATAGCTGTCTTCGGCCCGCGTTGCGCCGCCGGCGTTGTGATAGGCGCGGTCATGGGTAACGCAGCAATATTCCCACGGAGGGTCGTTTTCATAGCGTGCGGCGAAGCTTGGGATCATGTCAGCCACCAATCGCCAGCTGGCCGACAGCCCGCCCGAGCAGCCATCGGTTTCAAATGGCGTCACTTCGGCCCCGGCCGATTGTGTCATCAGGGCCTGATGGCCGGGCATCTCGATGCCGCGCATAAGATCCTGTGCGGCGGTGGATGTGCCAAGGGCGATCAGGATAAGCGCCGGTTTAAGGGCTCGCATCGCGCATCGCCTCTGTGTCCACCGTCATCCCGAACTCTGTGGCCAACCACAGCAGCAAACGTTCCGCCGGACCCATCTCGGCTCGGACGCGCAGAACCTCGCGTGCCATGGCAGGCCGGTCGGTGATCAGACCATCGACGCCCATCGACGCCAAAGCAGACATCTGCAACGGATCGTTCACCGTCCACACATACAAATCCTTGCCGGCAGCATGGACAGACCGGATAAGCCCGGGTGTCGCCATCGCTGCGTTCACCGCCAGAAAATCGCCATCCAACCCCGACAGATTGCCAACTGCGGTCGCGGCCAGAACACCGGCGCGCCAGTCCGGGCGCAGGGCCTTCATCTTCTGCACCGCCGGGTATTTCAGGGACATTGTGGCGATATCGTCCTGCATCCCCATTTCTTCGACAATTGTGGCAACCCGGTTTTCCAGATCGACGTTATGGCCGTAATATTTCAGTTCGATGATCACCTTCGACCGGCCTTTTGCGGCTTCCAGCACCTCACGCAGAGTCGGCGTGCGTTCCGAGGCGTATTCGGGTCCGAACCAACTGCCGATATCGATGTCCGCGACGTCGTCCATTGTGGCATCCCAGACCTTGAGGTTGACGCCCGCCAGTTTCATGAAGTCGCTGTCATGGGCGACGATGACCTCACCATCCGCCGTTTCCTGCACATCGATCTCAACCCAGTCCGCGCCATCCTCGATGGCCTTCAGAACGGCCGCCATGGTGTTTTCGGGCCGCAATGCCGCGGCCCCGCGGTGGCCGATGACATCCGCGTGGTCGGGGGCCTGCACCTGTTCAAGCAGCCGCTGCCCGAACCAGCCACCGGCCAGCATTGCAAGGACGGCAGCCCCCAGAACACCAAATAGCGGCAACCTCAAGTTGCCCGGTTCGGGGTGGGGGATGTCTGACGTTTTCGCCTCGAAAAACCCGTCCAGCAGCACCGCCAAAGCGCCCAGCGCGACGCCCGCCAGAACAAGACCGGCCAGCGACCAGAGCGCGGCAATCACCAGCGTGTAGGTCAGTGCCAGTTGCAGACGACCACCTGGTTGCAGGGGCACGAGATCGAACAGAAACCCGGCCACAGCCGCAATTCCGGCTGCGATCGCAATGCGAATACCCAGCCACTGCGCCAATTCGATCTTGAGGCGTCCGCGTTTGCCCTCCATCCGCCCGGTGCTGGCCTCAAACGCGTCTGCGGGATTGCAGCTTTCAAACAGAACCAGATGCAGCGACAGGGCCCAGGCCGACAGCCTGCGGATCAAAACCCAGGCCAATGCCAGAACGATTAACCCGATCAGCAAAACCGCCACCCAGAACGAGGGTGGCTGGAAGGTCAGGTAATAGTTGATGTCGTATTCCGTCAGTGTCCACCACGCGACAACGGCGGCAATGGCTGCAAAGGGCAGAACCAGCAGCAACACGCGCAGGACAAACCGGACTGCAAAGCTGAACAAAGCGGGCAGTCGGGACAGGATCAGCCGGATGGCGGAACTGCCGGCGCGCCAGGGATCGGCCTCGCCCATGCGCAGAGAACCCGCCATGACGGAGAAGACAAACACTTCGGCCAGCAGAAACAGGCTGAGCGCAAGGATCGCCGCGATAAAGCCCACCGGGGACAGGATGAACCCGGCAATGGCCTGATCGGTCAGGGCGCTTTGATTGGACAGCGACACCGCCAGTTGCACGGCTATCGCCACGCCCGGCGCAATCAGCGCCACCAGCAAAAGTCGCACCGCAACATAGATCGGTACGAACACCCGACGGCGCGCCCAAGCCCCCCGCCAGGCCTCTGTAACGGTTGAGAAATGTGTCACGCGGCGCTCTCCTGAATGATACGCTCATTCAAGGCTGCGATTGCGTGAATTGCAAGCGGGACTGTCAGCTTTCTTCCAGATCCGCAGCCAGCCGAAAACCGATGCGGTTGGCAGGCTTGTCCTCGACCGATTTGGGCAGCGCGCGCAGCATCACGTTCAACTGGCTGACATGCTGTACCAGTTGGGTGCGCGCACCGGTGGCGTCCGAGCCGAAAAAGGTGATCACGTCAGGGTCGAAATAACCCATCCCCTCGATCCGCATCACCCCGGCATCACCGCCGGTGAAGCCCATCGCGACCTCCTGATCGCCGTCCAGCGTCTTTTCAAAATTCTGGATATACAGGATCAGGCGTTCATAGGCCCACTGGGCCGGGCTTTTGGTTTCGACCGGCTTTTTCAGGGGGCCGGGAAGATCCTTGTTGCCCGATTGCGCACTGGAGTTGGCGTGGACCTCGTAACAGCGTGGCAATGCGGCGGATTCTGCGGCCTCGGCCGAGGTTTCGATCTGATCCTGCATGGCTTACCCTTTGCGCTGAAACTCCCACGCCCCGTCCGCGCGGCGCGACCGGGTTACAGCATCAATGTGGTAGAGATGGTTCAGATGTGCAACCGCCTCGACCAGCGCGAGACCGTATTCACCTTCGCCAATCGGACGCTTGAACAGGGGGGCAAAGCACTCGGCGGCAGATTTGGGCCGGTCCAGATGATCCAGCAGCCGCCGGAGCGCGCCGTGATGATTGTCGACCAGTTGCCGCATGCGAACCGGCAATCCGGTGAAGGGCAGCTTGTGCCCGGCCAGCACCAGATGATCGGGACGCGCCAGCGCCGACAGCCGCTCGCAGGCTTCCAGCCACTCGGCCACCGGATCCGCCATGGGTTCGGTGACATAGACACCCAGATTGGGGCTGATCGAGCTGATGATCTGATCGCCGGACAGGACAAGATTGTCATCGCGGCTCCAGAACGTGGCGTGTTCGGGCGCGTGGCCATTGCCCATGTGAACGTCCCAGTCACGCCCGCCCATGCGGATCACGTCGCCCTGTTTGATGCGGGTATAGCCCAACGGCATCGGATAGACGGTGTCGGCAAAGTTGAAGGGCCGGTCCGACATGCGCTTTGCCAGAATTTCATGCGCCATGCCCGCGCTGCGGTAGTAGTCCAGCGTTTCCTGCGGCCAGGTTTCCTGCAGGTCCAGCGTCAGCATCCGCGAAAACAGCCATGCGGTGCGGCTGGCCACCAGTTCAGCGCCGTGTTCGGTCTGGAACCACCCTGCATTGCCAACATGGTCGGGGTGATGATGCGTAACGACAACACGGGTCACCGGCTTGCCCGCCAGTGGCCCGTCCATCAGCGTTTGCCAGATGCCACGCGACTTTCTGGACGAAATACCGGTGTCGATCACCGTCCAGCCGTCGCCATCATCCAGCGCATAGACATTGACATGATCCAGCGCCATGGGCAGCGGCAGGCGCAGCCAAAGGACGCCTTCGGCAATCTCGATCGCCTCACCGGGGGCCGGAGGGTCCGGCCAGGGGTAGTGTGTCGTCAATCGTTGCTCACCATCCTTCATGCCAGCAGCTCGTCCACGTTGAGCGCGAAGATATCGTCCGCCCCGTTTTGCGCCTGTGCCAGCAGGCCCGCATATTCGGGCAACAAAGCGTTGATGTAGAACCGCGCCAGCTTGAACCGCGGCCCATCGGGTTCCGCCAGAGCTGCCGCCAGATGGTAATGCGCGCCCAGAACCCGCGCAAAGGCTTGCAGATATGGGACGGCCCCGGCAAAGCGGTTGTTCATTTCCGACTGGGAAACCAGCCATTCGGTGGCCTCACGCAGGCTTTCGGTGGCTTCCCAGACCGGGCCGGCCAGTTCCGGCATGGTGGCCCGCGCCTGTTCTGCGTGATCTTCGATTTCATCCAGCAGCCGTGCCGCAGCCTCACCGCCGTCCATCATTTTGCGGGCGACCAGATCCATCGCCTGAATGCCATTGGTGCCTTCGTAAATCGCGGTCACGCGAACGTCGCGGTAATACTGGGCCGCTCCGGTTTCCTCGATAAAGCCCATGCCGCCGTGAACCTGCACGCCGGTTTCAGCGACACGCATGCCGGTCTGCGTGCCAAAAGCCTTGCCAATCGGCGTGAACAGAGCCGCGCGGGCCGACCAGTCCGCATCGCCGGTCGCGTTGGCCATGTCGATGGCCACTGCATTGGCCAGCAGGATGGCCCGTGCCGCGAACACATCCGCGCGCATTTCCATCAGCATGCGGCGCACATCGGCATGGTCGATGATCGTACCCGAGGGCGTTTTGCCCTGCTTGCGCTCAAGCGCGTAGGCCAGCGCATGCTGATAGGCGCCTTCCGCAACGCCGACGCCCTGCCCGCCAACACCCAGACGGGCATTGTTCATCATCGTAAACATCGCGGCCATGCCGCCATGTTCCTCGCCAACCAGCCAGCCCCTGGCCCCGTCATATTGCATGACGCAGGTCGGTGAGCCGTGCAGGCCCATCTTGTGCTCAAGCGACACAACCTTCAGATCGTTCGCCACGCCCGGATTGCCGTTCTCATCCGGGATGAACTTGGGCACCAGAAACAAGGAAATTCCCTTGGTCCCGGGAACGCCGTCCGGCAGGCGCGCCAGCACCAGGTGGCAGACGTTGTCCGCGAAATCGTTGTCGCCCCACGAGATGAAGATCTTCTGACCCGTCACCGCGTAGGTGCCATCCCCGTTCGGTTCCGCCTTTGAGGCCAGGGCACCCACGTCCGACCCGGCCTGCGCCTCGGTCAGGTTCATCGTGCCGGACCATTCGCCCGACATCAGTTTGGGCAGGTAAAGCTCTTTCAGCTCGGCACTGGCGTGATGCTCCAGCGCCTCGATCTGGCCCTGGCTCATCAGCGGGGCCAGTTGCAGCGAAAGGCAGGCCGCGCTCATCATCTCGTTCACGGCGCTGGTCAAGGTCATCGGCAGGCCCATGCCGCCATATTCAGGATCGCCGCTTATCCCGATCCAGCCCCCTTCGGATATCGCCTTCCAGCCATCGGCATACCCCGGGGAAGAGCGCAGAACCCCGTTTTCCAGTCGCGCCGGTTCCAGATCACCGGGGCGTTGCAGCGGGGCCATCACCTCTTCGCACATCCTGCCTGCTTCGGTCAGAATGGCGCTGACCACGTCCGTGCTGGCCTCTGAAAACATCTCGGTGGCTGCGATCTGGTCGAAGCCGATCACGTTGCGGAACAGGAATTCATAATCTGGGACTGGGGCGCGATACGTCATGGCTTCCCTCGGGGCTGTCAGTTCGGTTTGCGCAGGCGGGCTTGGAATCATCCGCGCACGGCACTATGCATCTGGGCTCGAAGGCATTACCTACTCTTCCCCATGTTACAAGCAATCAAAACGCGGCGTCACCAGTCATGATCCCCCACGGCACACTCGACCTGAGCTCAGATCCGGCCGGCATCTCACGCGCTGCGGACCTGCTGCGGCAGGGTCTTCTGGTCGCGTTTGCGACCGAGACGGTCTATGGCCTGGGCGGTGATGCCCGTAATGGCGAAGCGGTCGCCGGGATTTATGAAGCAAAGGGGCGGCCCAGCTTCAATCCGCTGATCGCACATGTCGCATCCGTTCAGGCGGCGCAGCGGTTCGTCCGCTGGTCCGATCAGGCCGAGCAACTGGCCGCCGCGTTCTGGCCCGGGCCTTTGACGCTGGTCCTGCCGCTGCGCGACGGGCATGGCATTTCATCGCTGGTCACAGCCGGGCTGGACACGCTGGCCGTGCGGGTGCCTGCGCATCCCAGCGCGCGGGCATTGCTGGCCGAATTCGATGGTCCGGTGGCCGCACCATCCGCCAACCCGTCAGGTCAGATCAGCCCGACCACCGCCGAGCATGTGCGCGCCGGTCTGGGTGGGCGTATCGCAGCCATTCTGGATGACGGCCCCTGCGGTGTCGGGCTGGAATCGACCATCGTCGGCCTGGCCGGAGAACCGGCGCTGCTGCGTCCGGGCGGCGTGGCGCTGGAACAGATCGAGGAAGTTCTGAACACGCGACTGCATCATCACCAGCCCGGGGACCTGCTGACAGCGCCGGGACAACTACAGTCTCATTATGCGCCGGACGCGCCGGTTCGGCTGAATGCGCTGTCCCGACAGGGCGATGAAGTCCTGCTGGGTTTTGGGCCGGTCGACTGCGATTTGAACTTGTCGGCTGATGGTGTTCTGACCGAAGCCGCGGCCAACCTGTTTTCTGCCCTTCATGCACTGAACACAACAGGTCGCCCGATTGCGGTCTCCCCGATCCCCGACCATGGCCTGGGGGCGGCAATCAACGACCGGCTGCGCCGCGCGGCGGCCCCCCGCGACAGCTGATCAGGCGCGTCCTGCGCTGGCCGACAAGGTCAGGGGGTCAACGCCCAGGGTTGCCAGCGCGGCCTCCCACTTTTCGTCATCAGCGACATCGAACACCAGCTTCGAGGTTGCATCGGTCGTCAGCCAGCCATTCATGGCAATCTCGTCCTCAAGCTGGCCCGGGCCCCATCCGGAGTATCCCAGCGTCAGCATCGAGTTCAAAGGCCCCCGCCCCGAAGCCAGATCTTCCAGCACGTCCAGCGTGGCCGTCATGCTGAAATCGGTCGAAATCTGCATCGAGTGGAGGTTGGCTTCGTAATCAGCGCTGTGCAGGACGAAGCCGCGCGACATCTCGACCGGACCGCCGAAATGGACCAGACGTTCACCTATGACGGGAATGTTGCAGGCAATATTGAGCTGCCCCAGCAATGTCTTGATGCGCAGGTCCGACGGTTTGTTGACAATCAGCCCCATGGCGCCGTCTTCACCATGGCTGCAGATATAGACAACCGAGTGGTCAAAGCGCGGATCGCCCATTCCCGGCATCGCAATCAACAGTTTTCCGGTAAGATCCATAAGCCGCCGTTTCTGACTGAGTCCTGTCTCAACAATGAACCCGTGGGACCACAATTGGCAAGGGATCGTCCGACATTTAGCGGTATTTCACCCCAGTGACCGGAACGTGACTTGGATTCGCGCGCCAGAGCGCGCATTTATTTAGTATGCGATCACTTCTCAGACCCGCCGCAGTTGCGCTGACCGCCTGTTTTGCCCTTGCCTCGCCTGCCCTGTCGCAGAGCGCGGGCAAACCTGTGCAACTGGATATTCTGGATGGCGGGCGCACTGCCAACGGTACCTATCTGGGTGCGTTGCGCCTGACCCTGAAAGACGGGTGGAAAACTTACTGGCGCGCGCCGGGCGATGCGGGCATCCCGCCACAGTTCGACTGGAAAGGGTCGCGCAACGTTGGCGACATTTCGATCACCTGGCCTGCGCCGGATGTTTTTGACCAGAACGGGTTGCGCTCGATCGGGTATCAGGATCAGCTGGTCCTTCCGGTCGAGATCACGCCAAAGAATCCTGCCAAACCAGTACGTCTGCGCGGTGAGATGGATCTGGGCGTGTGCAAGGATGTCTGCATCCCCGAGCGGCTGGGTTTCGATCATACTCTGGACAAGAACGCAGGACGCAACCCGGCCATTGCCGCCGCATTGGCACAACGCCCCTATTCCGCCAACGAGGCCCGTGTGGCCAGCGCCAAATGCCACCTGTCGCCCACAAAAGATGGCATGCAAATCGAGGCGCGCATCACCATGCCGTCGGCCGGAGGGACCGAGGTCGCCGTGATCGAGCCGGGCAATCCGGCGTTGTGGGCCGCACATCCCGAAACCCGGCGGCAGGGCGACACGCTGATCGCCCGGACCGAGGTGGTCAATGCATCGGGCAGCCCCTTTGCGCTGGACCGGTCAGCCGTCAGGATCACCGTGCTGGGCAGCAGCCACGCGGTTGACATTCAGGGATGCAGCGCGGGCTGATCCGGTGATGCAATACCCAAAAATCGGCGCTCTGGCCGTTGTTGTGCATCAGGATCGGGTGTTGCTGGTTCAGCGCTCCAAGCAACCGGATGCCGGACTTTGGGGATTTCCCGGCGGCCATGTCGAATGGGGCGAGACCGTGATGCAGGCCGCGCAGCGCGAGCTGCACGAAGAAACATCGGTGATGGCTGAACCTCTGCAGTATCTGGACAATCTGGATCTGCTGCGTCGTGATCCCAACGGGCAGGTTCTGTCGCATTACCTGCTGGTCGGCGTAGCCTGCCGATATCAGGCCGGCGATCCGGTTGCCGGCGATGACGCGATGGACGCGCGCTGGTTTCCCATCGATCAGATCACGCGCGGCGAATTGAATATGAGCGCACGTGTCGCCGACCTGCTGGAGACCGCATTGGACGGGGTCAAGCCCCGATCCGGCCTCTGAGCCGCGTGTAAATCAGACCGGATAGCGCGACGCTCAGCACCAGGATCAGCGCCGCACCAGCAGCGAACACACCCAGTCCCATACGCAGAACCGCAGACCCATCTTCGCCGGGGTAAAAGTCGGCCAGAACGGTCAGCGGCGTGCCCGCGACAGCGGGCCACACCATCGTCACCGCAAACCAGGCCAGCAATGCCAGACCGGTTATGACAATCATCCCTTGCACCACCCTATCCGGCGCGCGCAGGGCGCGACGCATTGAGGTCATCGGACGTGTCACGTCATTCAGAATGGCCAGCAGCGCAGGTACAAGCAACAGAACCAGAAGCATTCCGAACCCAAGACCGTAGACCAGCGTGATCACTGTGGGCTTGAGGAACTGCGCCTGCTGCGAGCCTTCGTACAGCAGCGGAGTGAGACCCAGAACCGTGGTCAAAGTGGTCAGCATCACCGGCCGCAACCTATCGGCTGTGCCTTCGACAATGGACGGAATTAATCCCCTGTCCTGTTGATAGGCGTCGATAGTTGTAACCAGCACGATGGAGTCGTTGATGATTATCCCTGTCATCCCCAGCAGGCCCACGACCGTGAACATGCTAAGCGGTACAGCCCAGATGTAGTGGCCCCAGATGGCGCCCACGAGGCCAAATGGAATGATCGCCATGACCAGCAACGGCCGTGTCCAGCTTGCAAAGACCCAAGCCAGAACCAGATAGATGCCAGTCAGGCACAGGATCAGGCCGGTGCGCGCCTGCGACAGGAAATCATCTTCCTGCTCACTCAGCCCCGACATGCGCCATTCGACCTGCCGCTCGGAGGCGATTTTGGGCAGGATTTCCTGACTGAGGGCGCGTTCGATTTCTGCAGCGCGATCGGGGTCATCTTCGGAGATGTCGCCATTTACCGAGACCACCCGCAAGCCATTCTCGCGCCGGATCGTGGAAAAGCCTGACTTTCGCTGAACCGAAACGATATCGGCCAGCGGTACGTATATCCCTTCGGGCGATCGCATCAGTGTGCGTTCCAGAAAATCGGCCGTCAGTTCGCTTTCGGGCAGTTCAACCCGTATTTCGGCGCTGCGCGGACCATCTGGGAAGGTTGCGGCCTCGATCCCGTTCAGGCGGCTGCGCAGAACCCGGCCCAGCGTTTCAATCCGGAATCCCAGGGCCTGACCCTGTGCTGTGAGTTCCAGGATGAAGTCTTCCTTGTCATAGGCCAGATCGTCCTGCAGCGCCGAAACCTCGGGGTATTTCGACAGTTCGGTCTGCAAACCCTCGGACGCCGATTTGAGCGTGTCGATCTCAGCCCCATAAAACTGGACATCGATCGCATCGCCACCCGGGCCGGACCGCCAGCCGCGAAACGTGACGAGCTCGACCTTGGGATGGCGCGGAACATATTCCTGCAATTCGCCGACAAACTCGAAACTGGAATAGGGGCGCTGATCGGCATCGATCAGTTCGATGGAAATACCCCCCAGCAGCGACCCGTCCTTGCCGTCTGCCGCCGCAAGCCCATAGCCCGGCGTGCCGCCGATCTGGGCCAGCGCATATTCGATGGGATTGCGCCCATGGCGCTCCGCATAGATCTGACCCATCTCTTCGGCGGCCTGCTGCAACATGCGCATCATTTCCAACGTGTCATCCCGCGTCGCCCCTTCGCGCATGATGAAGCTGCCTGTGACCGAACCACGCTCGGGTGCGTTGAAAAAGCGCCAGTTCACATCTCCACGGATAAACAGCGCGACCTGACTGGCCAGAATCACCACCATCACCGCGACAACCACATAGCGGGCCCAGACCACCCAGGCGATCAGTGGTCGGAACAGGTGGTCGCGCACCCAGCGAAACCCTTTGTTCACCACCCGGTTGGGCAGGTCATACCAGTGTTCCTTGGCCGAGTGTTTTATGGCGTGTGCCATATGGTTCGGCAGGATCAGGAAACACTCGATCAGTGAGGCGATCAGGACGGCAATCACGGTAAACGGGACATCGCGGATCAACACGCCAAAGCGCCCACCAACCAGGGTCAGGCCAAAAAAGGCGATAACCGTCGTGACTGTCGCAGCAAAGACGGGCATCGCCATGCGCCGGGCGGCCCGTTCGGCTGCAACCATCGGTGCCTCGCCCAATCGCCGTGCACGGAAATCGGCATGTTCACCGACCACGATGGCGTCATCGACCACAATACCCAGTGTGATGATCAGGCCGAACAGTGAAACCATGTTGATGGACAGCCCGCCGATATACATGAACGCGATCGCGGCGGACATGGCGACGGGAATACCGGCTGCAACCCAGAACGCGATACGCGCATTGAGAAAGAGAAACAGCAGGCAGACCACAAGACCCAGGCCGAGCAAGCCGTTGTCGACAAGAATGTTCAGCCTGTCGGTGATGGCCTGCGCCCGGGTCCGGATCAGTTCGATCGTGACACCATCGGGCAGACTGGCTTGCATTTCGGCGACGACATCCTCGACCCGATGCTGGATGTCGATCGCATCCCCAAGATTCGAGCGATCGACGCGGATCGACATGGCCGGGTCGTCATCGACGAAATAGCTGCGATGACGGGTGACGCCTTCGACGAAAATCCGCGCCACATCGCCGACCACCAGCTTCGCGCCGTCCTCGAACGTGCGCAGCGCAATGCCTTCGATTTCTTCGGGCGTACGTTTTTCTGTGCCGGCTGTGATGCGTGCATTTGCCCCACTTACCAGCCCCGCAGGGCTGGCATTGACCTCAGCCGCAATGGCCGAGGCGATCTCGGACAGGGTGATGTCATTGGCAATCAGCTGCGCGGTTGGCACCTCGACCACCACACGCGGCGCGGCAATGCCGCGGATCGATGTGCGGGTCACACCGGCTGCGAACAGGCGGCTGATCAGCTCATCGGTGAAGTTCGCAAGCTGTTCGGTCCCGACCGGTCCGGTCAGTACAACGTCCGTGACGCGATCCCGCCAGGCGCCGCGCCGGATTATGGGCTCGTCAGCGTCGTCCGGCAGATCGGTCACAGCGTCAACGGCGGTGCGCACCTCCTCGACGGCCCGGGCCATGTCCCAGTCCGGTTCGAATTCCATCCGGATGCGCGAATGTCCGGGATGCGAACTGGATTCGGTGCTGGTCACGCCCTCGACAGCCAGCAGGGCCGGTTCCAGAACCCTGACGATGGCACTGTCCATATCCTCGGGGCCGGCCTGATCCCAGTTGACGGTGACGTCCACCCGTTCCAGCACCACATCGGGAAAGAACTGCGCCCGCATGTTCGGAATCGCGGCGGCGCCCAGAACCAACATCACCAGCAGCAAAAGATTGGCCACGGTCCGGTGCCGGATGAAGTAGCTCAGGATACCGCCTGCCGCACCGGGGATTTCGCGCATCATGACGCTTATCCCCCTGTCGGGCTTTCAAGACGGCGCACCAGCGATGCAGGCACTTTCGCCTCGCTCAACTGGCCCAGCACGCGGGCCTTGGCGTCCTGCGACATGCCTGCACTGGCTTCGACCTGCGCCACAAACTGCGCGCGTTGTTCATCCGACAACTCGACCATATCCGTGTCCGATTGCGCCCGGGCTTCGGCCCGCAAGGGGCGCACACGTACGCCTGCGCCCAGCAACGGGGTGCGCCCGATCACCACCTCGCGCCCTTCCAGCCCCTGCCCGCGCAACAGCACCTCATCGCCCTGTCGGCGAATCAATTGCACAGGCAGCGCCTCAAGCCGGTCGCCATCACCCAGCACCAGTACGGTGCCAAACGCATCAAGGGCCGTCGACGGCATGCGAACAACATTCTCGACGGGTTGTTCCTCGACCGAGACCGTTACGAAGTCACCGGGTTTGAAACCAAACGCATCATTCAGGCGGGCATAAATCAACCGACCGGTCTGCCCTTCCCCCGCCGATCCGCTGTCGCGGCTGATCCGGCCAAGGGCGACCAGGTCAGTGCCGGTCACTTCCAGCGACACGGAAACGGGGGCTTTGATCAGCTCGCCCCGCGCGTCCAGCAGGCGCACATACTGTGCGGTCGACACCCGAAACGCCACTTCCAGCGCGTCCGGATCGACCAGTTCGGCCAGTTTTTCATTGGCCGTCACCAATCGGCCCTCGACCAGTGTGACATCGGTCAGCGTGCCGCCAAACCGGGCGCGAATCGTCATGTCGTCCAGATCCCGCTCGGCCGCTTCCAAGGCGATCCGCGCGCGGGCCAGCAACGTGGTGGCCTGATCGACACGGGATTCGGCCTGCGCCAGTGCGATCCGCCGGGCCAGAACCGATTGCTGAGCCGACGCTGCGGCCAGTTCAGCCTCTTCCACGCTGGCGGCGGCACCAACGCCACGGCTTTGCAGATCCTTCTGGCGCTGCAGGGCGCGTCCGCGCAACTCTGCCTGAGCTTCGGCCGAGTTCAACTCGTCCTGCGCCAGCAGCAGCGACCGTTCGGCATCGCGCTCTTCGAACTGGGCATCCAGCAGATCGGACTTGGCACGGTCCAGCGCCGATTGCGCATCGGCGGGGTCCAGTTCAACCAGCACCTCGCCAGCGGACACAACGCCGCCATCTTCAAATTCCTCGGCCAGGGACACAACCCGCCCACCCAGAGCCGCGCGCAACTCAAGCCTGCGGCGGCTTTGCACTTCGCCAAATGCATCCAGATAGGGGATTACCGTTTCCACCAGCGCGGGTTTGACGCTGACCGCAAACACCCTCTCCTGCGCTGGCGGGCGGTTTTCGTCCCTGGTCAGCACATCCTGCAGCGCATTTGCGATCATCTGTGCAGCCACAAACAACAGGGCCAGCGTCAGGGACGCCAGAAAGACACCGACAAGGCTTTGCCTCAGAAATCGCATCAATCATTCACCCAAGTTGCAAAAAGCTGCCATACGCGAAATGTAGCTGGACCGGAAAATAAGCCAAGCCACAAGGCGGTTATAAGGACTTGAACGTATGGCCAGTCTACTTCCGTCGCAGATGTTCGTCCAATCGAGGCATTATTTCCACAAAATTGCAGGGGCGATGCCGGTAATCGAACTGTTTTTCCAAAATCCCGTCCCAGGCGTCCTTGCACGCGCCGGGACTACCGGGGAGGGCAAACAAATAGGTCCCGCCCGCCACGCCGCCTGTTGCGCGCGACTGAACAGCCGAAGTGCCGATCTTTTCCATCGAGATGATGGTGAAGACGGTTCCAAACGCCTCGATTTCCTTTTCATAGACGTCTCGATGCGCCTCGACCGTGACATCGCGCCCCGTCAGGCCGGTCCCCCCGGTCGACAGGACAACGTCAATATCGGGCTCGGCGATCCAGGCGCGCAGCTGATCTGCGATCTGGCTGCGCTCATCCGGCAGGATTTTGCGGTCGGCAAGGGTGTGGCCGGCCCGTTCAATCCGGTCGACCAGGGTCTGGCCGGAACGGTCTTCCTCGATCGAGCGCGTATCTGACACGGTCAGAACGGCGATACGGACCGGGATGAACTCCATGGTTTCATCAATGCGTGACATTTGGCGTCAGGCCCTTTCCATGATGGCAAGCCGGATCGCCAGAGCGGTGAAGATGCCGCCACTGACCCAGCCCAGAATACTGGACGCGCGCGGGCTGTTGATCAGCATTTGACCCGCGCCCCCGGCAAACACGCCCACCAGCCCGTTGATAAAGAACCCGCCGATGGAAATGATCGCCCCGAAGATCAGGAATTGCAGCAGAACGGACCCCGAGGCGGGGTTTACGAATTGCGGAATAAAGGCGAGGACAAACAGAATGACCTTCGGGTTGGTCAGGTTGACCAGAAACCCGTCGCGAAAGGCATAGCGTGTCGGTTTTGCCGGACCTTCGGCCGAAATCGCGCCGTGCCGTATCGCACCCCATGCCAGATACAGCAGATAGGCGACACCCAGCCAGCGGATCGCGTCGAACACCCACGGAACAGCGGCAACAAGCGCGCCCAATCCCAGTCCGGCCAGCGAAACATGGATCATCGAACCCATCGAAATTCCGGCGCTGGCGGCAATCGCGGGCTTTGTGCCGGATCGCAGCCCCTGCCCGAAACAGAACATCATATCCGCACCCGGCGTGAGGTTCAGTGCGATGGCCGCAGGCACAAAGGCCAGCAGCGTCAGGGTCTCGATCATGCGCGGACCTCGAACCAGTTGACTTGCGGACCGAGATTGGCGACCTGCGACCGGCCGATCGAACCGCGATACCCCCAGCTGTCATGGATATGGCCACCAAGCACCAACGCGGGCTGAATCCGTTCTATTGCATTCCGGATGGCCGTTGACCCGACAGAAAGCCCCTGAGATGTCTTATCGCCGTACCCTTTCGGCGGTGAATGCGCGATCAGGATGTCTGTCCCGACGCATCGTGCCAGCATTTCGGTCGCATCGCCTTCGGTCATGTCACAGGACCAGTCGCCAAAAGGCGTAACCGGCACGCCGTAGCCCAGACCGAACAGCCGCAGCCCGTCGACGGTCATCCCGGACCCGTGCAGCACATGCACCCCGTCGGGGACGGCATCTGCCAGCTCCTCCGCGCTTTCGGCATTGCCCGGCACCAGAACCATCGGTGCCGCGATACCGGACAGCATGGCCATCGCTTCGTCCAGACCCTGACGCATGTTGCAGTAATCCCCGGCCCCGATCACCAGATCGGCCTCTGCACTGGCCGCAACCAGATCGGCGGCGCGGTTGCGCGCCATATGCAGGTCCGAGAACGCCAGTATTTTCATCGCTTCGCCTCCAGCCACGCCCTGAGTTCCAGCAGATCGGCCCAGGCCTGCCGCTTCATCTGCGGCTGCCGCAGCAGATAGGCGGGGTGAAACATTGGTATGACCGGCAGATCCAGCGCCTGTTCCCATTTCCCGCGCAGCCGCGTGATGCCGCGTTTGCCCAGCACGGCCTGACAGCTGATATTGCCCATCACCACAAGAACCTCAGGATTTGCCAATACAATATGACGTTGCAGAAACGGCTTCATCATGCCGATTTCCTCGGGCTTCGGATCACGGTTCTGCGGCGGGCGCCATGGCAGCACGTTCGTGATATAGACATTCTCGGCCCGGTTCAGATCAATGGCAGCCAGCATCCGGTCCAGCAATTGCCCGGCGCGACCCACAAACGGCTTGCCTTCGCGATCCTCATCCCGGCCCGGCGCCTCGCCTATGATCATCACCCGCGCGCCCGGGGTGCCATCCGCGAACACCAGATGCCGCGCGCCCCGCTTAAGGTCGCACAGATCGAACGCATCCATCGTTGCGCGCAATTCCGGCAGCGACCCTGCCCCGCGCGCGGCCTTTTCAGCAACCGCAATTGGGTCCGCCTGTCGCGGCTTTTCTTGCGACGAATGTTCAACAACCTGTTTCCGGGCCTTCGGCGCTGTATCCGGCAAGGCATAGCGGTCAACCGGCGCGTCACCGATAGCGTCGGTGACGCCCAGTTCAACCTGCCATTCCAGCAGGGCGCGCGCGGTATGATGGTCCATTGCCGATTCCATGCCTCATAATCTAACCAGCTTTGGCCCGAGGGAAAGCGAATAGACCTTGCCATGGCACCCGGTCGCACCGACGATGGCCATGTTCATGCTGATTGCTCTGAGATATCTCCTGCTCCTCCTGCTGTTCAACGTCTTTGGCAGCGGACCGGCCATGGCAACCTTTCACGACAAGCACGGGCAGTGCCGCGCAGGGCAGTTCCAATGCGGCAGCACCTGCTGCAGCGGAGGACAGCGGTGCAGCTTTGACGGCCACTGCATCCGGGCAGGCGGAACCTATTGCGGCGGGGGCCGGTCTTGCGGGCCATTTGAACGCTGCGTGGCAGGCGGCACCCGCTGTGCGCCTGCAGGGGCAAACAAATGCACGTCGCGCCTTGATTGTCCAAGCAACAGTTTCTGCAACGGGCGCGGAGAATGCGAACGGATCACGCCCGATTTCAACCCCGGGCTGCCAAGCGCCTGCGACGACGGAAATGTCTGTTCTGCGGGATCGTCCTGTCTGCCGGCTGGCGGTTGCTCCCGTCCGGGCTGGTTCTTGTGCGAAAAAACCGGATCGCAGTGCCGTCCCGGCTTCAAATGCTCCAGAAATCAGGGCTGTGTGCCGGTCCGGGCCATCGATTGCGGTTATGGCAAATGGTGCAAACCCGGCGAGCAGTGCCTGCCGAAAGGCGGGTGCGAGAAACTGCCCGAGAGCACTGATCCTTAGGTTGCCTTGCGCTGCCTGGCTTCTTATAAGCGGCCCGATTGTCAGACAGGAGCCCGCCCATGCGTTTCGCCCATCGTCACCTTCTTGGCATCGAGCATCTGTCGCAATCCGATATCACCGCCATTCTGGATCTGGCCGAGAAATACGTCGACATGAATCGCCTGTCGTCGAAACACTCGGATGTGCTGGCGGGGCTGACCCAGATTAACATGTTCTTCGAGAACTCGACCCGCACGCAGGCAAGCTTCGAGATTGCGGGCAAGCGGCTGGGCGCGGATGTGATGAACATGGCGATGCAGGCCAGTTCGATCAAAAAGGGCGAGACGCTGATTGATACAGCTATGACACTGAACGCGATGCATCCCGATCTGCTGGTGGTGCGGCACCCGCATTCCGGCGCGGTCGATCTGCTGGCGCAGAAGGTGAACTGCGCCGTGCTGAACGCGGGCGACGGGCGGCACGAGCACCCGACGCAGGCGCTGCTGGATGCGCTGACGATCCGGCGCGCCAAGGGCCGGCTACACCGTCTGAACATCGCCATTTGCGGAGACGTGGCCCATTCCCGTGTGGCCCGCTCGAACCTGATCCTGCTGGGCAAGATGGAGAACCGCATCCGCCTGATCGGCCCGCCGACGCTGGTGCCTGCGCAATTCGCCGAGTTCGGAGCCGAAATCTACGACGACATGAACGAGGGCCTGAAAGATGTCGACGTGGTCATGATGCTGCGCCTTCAGAAAGAGCGGATGGATGGCGGCTTTATCCCCTCGGAACGGGAATACTACCATCGCTACGGGCTGGACGCCGCCAAGCTGGCGCTGGCAAAACCCGACGCGATCGTCATGCACCCCGGCCCGATGAACCGTGGCGTCGAGATCGACGGCACACTGGCCGATGACATCAACCGGTCCGTCATTCAGGAACAGGTCGAGATGGGCGTCGCGGTGCGGATGGCCGCAATGGAATTGCTGGCCCGCAACCTGCGCGAGGCCGCATGAGCGATCTGACTGTCGCCCCCCACGAACGCGGCGTGCTCCGCCTGTTTGCACTGGATATGCGCCCGGAAGAGGCAAAGTTTCTGCGGGAAACCGGCGCCGCAGATCAGGTATTGGGGGTGCCGGGGCTGGACCCGGAACAGATCGACGTCTTCCCGGTTTCGGATCTCGAGGACCTCGGGCTGTATGGTTATCTGAGAGAAGGCTGCGGCGTCTCTGCCGACCAACTGGACCGCGCCGCGTTGGACGCAATCGAAGGCTGGGTGATGGTCGTGCGCAGTGCCGCCTTTGGCGACCGCCCGGTAACACTGACGCCGGACCCGAGGCTGCACCTGACCGGTCTTTATACTGAAGAGGCCACCAACTGGGCCGGCGGACCGATCGAGACCGAAAGCGCGAAACCGTTCTCGGCGCCTCAGGCCGCCCCTGTTGATGACAAGCCACGCCGTATGGGATCGGCCATTCTGGCTCTGGTGATCTTTCTGGTTATCGGAGGCGCTTTGTGGCTGATCCTGTAAGTTTCGCACCGGACAAAGGCGCCTATATCCGCACCAACGCCTGGCTCGCTGCCGGGGCCATGGCGTGTGCGATGCTGGTTCTCTGGCTGATCGGCAACCCCTACGTCTGGACCGGCGCACCCGCCGGGCTTGCCGCCATCGGTATCCGCGCCTGGTATCTGGCCTCCGAAGAACTGGTTGCCACATGGCAGATGACGGATACCATCCTGACCGGCCCCGGCCCCCGCAATGTGCCACTGAACCAGATTGATGCGGTCAACGTCATGGGCAGCTTCGTCCAGATCGTCACCAAAAGCGGTGACAAACATCTGATCAAATACCAGGCAGACCCTGCCGCCACCAAAGCCGCAATCGAAAGGGCCATTTCATGAGCACCGTTCTCTTCTCAAACGCCCGCCTGATCGACCCCGAGGCCGGAACCGATGCAACCGGGTGGCTGCAGGTCGCCGAGGGTCGGATTGTGGCGCGCGGAGAGGGGCAGGCACCGGTTTGCGACTCCCAAATCATCGACTGCGGCGGGCAATGCCTGGCCCCCGGAATCGTCGATATCGGCGTCAAGGTCTGCGAACCGGGTGAACGGCACAAGGAAAGCTATAAATCCGCAGGTCTGGCCACGGCAGCCGGTGGCGTGACCACCATGGTCACCCGGCCCGACACCAGCCCCGCCATCGACACGCCGGAAACGTTGGAATTCGTCACCCGCCGGGCACAGGCCGATACACCGGTTAACGTGCTGCCGATGGCCGCCCTGACCAAGGGCCGCGAGGGCCGCGAAATGACCGAGATCGGTTTCCTGCAAGACGCAGGAGCCGTTGCGTTCACCGATTGCGATCACGTTATCGCCAATACCAAAGTGTTCTCTCGCGCGTTGACCTACGCGAAATCCTGCGGCGCACTGGTCATCGCGCATCCGCAGGAACCAGGCTTGAGCGCCGGGGCCGCCGCGACCAGCGGCAAGTTCGCTGCCCTGCGCGGCCTGCCCGCCGTATCGCCAATGGCCGAGCGGATGGGGCTGGACCGCGACATCGCCCTGCTGGAAATGACCGGTGCAAAATACCACGCCGACCAGATCACCACCGCCCGCGCCCTACCCGCGCTGGAACGCGCCAAGCGCAATGGGCTGGACGTCACTGCGGGCACTTCGATCCATCATCTGACGCTGAACGAACTGGACGTGGCCGACTACCGTACCTTCTTCAAGGTCAAACCCCCGCTGCGGTCCGAAGACGACCGGCTGGCGGTGATCGAGGCGCTGCGCACCGGGTTGATCGACACGATCAGCTCGATGCACACGCCGCAGGACGAAGAAAGCAAGCGTCTGCCGTTTGAAGAAGCCGCCTCGGGCGCGGTGGCGCTGGAAACACTGCTGCCCGCCGCGCTGCGCCTTTATCATGCCGAGCAGCTGGACCTGCCGACGCTGTTTCGCGCCATGGCCCTGAACCCGGCGAAACGGTTGGGCCTGGAGTGCGGTCGCCTGTCCGAAGGCGCACCGGCCGATCTGGTGCTGTTCGATCCCGATGTCCCCTTTGTGCTGGACCGGTTCGCCCTGAAGTCCAAGTCGCAGAACACACCGTTTGACGGCCAGCGGATGCAGGGTAAGGTCACAGCGACTTTTGTCGCTGGCAAAGAAGTTTACCGGAGAACCTGATGCCCCTGATCGACAGCACCATGACCCAACTGATCCTGTGGGCCGTGATCGGTTACCTTATGGGGTCCGTTCCCTTCGGCATGATCATCGCCAGGGTCATGGGGCTGGGCAACTTGCGCAGTATCGGGTCCGGCAATATCGGCGCCACCAATGTTCTGCGCACCGGCAACAAGGCCGCCGCCGCGCTAACCCTGATTTTCGATGCGGCCAAAGGGGCGGTGGCTGTTCTGCTGGCACGTTCACTGGCCGGAGAAGACGCAGCCCAGATTGCCGCCCTGACCGCTTTTCTGGGACATTGCTTTCCGGTCTGGCTGGGCTTCAAGGGCGGCAAGGGTGTCGCGACCTTTCTGGGCCTGTGGCTGGCACTGGACTGGCGGGTCGGGGTTGCCTGCTGTCTGAGCTGGCTTGTGGCGGCGGCGATCTGGAGGATCTCCTCGGTTGGCGCGCTTGCGGCGGCGGCCCTGCTGACGGTCTGGATCGTTGTTCTGACGGATGGCGCGAGTTTCATTCTGGGGATAATCCTGACCCTGCTGGTCTATTGGCGGCACAGTGCCAACGTCGCGCGTATCAAGGCCGGGACCGAGCCGAAAATCGGCAAATCGTGACCCCGCCAGACGAATTTCTGAACGCATTCTTTGCCCTGCCCATAGGCACTTTCACCGGGACAAGCCGCGACGGGCGTTATGTCGTGTGCCGCCAGACCGTGGCGAAAGGTAAGTCGCACAAGCCGGTGGCGCATCAGCTGGGCGGCACAGATTACATCAGCCTGAACCTGTATCAGACCAAGAACAGCGGTGCGCTGCTCCGGCCCTGCGAGATGTCTGCAGCCAAGGTGATCGCGTTCACGATGGCGCTGGTGCCCGATCCGCAACCGGTCGGCTGAAACCTTCGTTCCCGCACATCACCTATTCATAACCGCACAATCACAATTGATTGCTTTGAACGTGAACAGCCCGCTTCCCAACTGGGATGTTGTGACGGCCAATTACCGACCGCACAGGACAAAATCACGAGGGAAACCAAGGTGCAATTCCAACGCCATCTGGTGACCCGGTTCACGAAAGGTGAAGCAATGAACAAGATCAAATCCCTTATCGGCGGCGTCGCGCTGTCTGTTGCAATTGCAAGCTCGGCCATGGCGGCGGGTGTTGAACTGAACGCAAGTTCGACCGGCCTCGCCCTGCAGGGCTACGACCCGGTGGCCTATTTCACCGCAGGTGAAGCGACCAAAGGCGACTACCGCATCACCGCACTGCACAACGAAGCGCTGTACCGCTTCTCCTCGGAAGAAAACAAAGCCGCATTCGAAGAGAACCCAGAGGCTTACCTGCCGGCATATGGCGGCTACTGCGCCTTCGGCACGGCCATGGGCTTCAAGTTCGACGGTGATCCGAACTACTGGAAAATCGTTGACAACAAGCTGTACCTGAACCTGTCGGCGGACATCCAGGAACGCTGGGAAGGCGACATCCCGGGCTTCAACGAAAAAGCGGACGCGAACTGGGAAACCATCGCTCATAAAACCCCTGCTGAACTGCAGCAGCAGTAATTTTCTGATCCTTTCAGAACAAACGGCGGCGGAGATTTCCGCCGCCATTTGCGTTCAGGGTTCAAGAACCGTGCTGCCGGTCGTCTGGCGCGCCTCCAGCGCCCGATGCGCATCGGCGACCTGTGACAGGGCAAAGCGCTGATCGATGTGCAGCCTGACTTCCCGGCCTTCGACCTTGCCGAACAGACGCCGGGCCATGGCCTGGCATACCGAATGATCCGCGATGTGGGTGAACAAGGTCGGGCGGGTGATCTTCAGCGAGCCTTTACGGCCGAGTATGCCGATATCCACCGGTGGCACCGGTCCGGACGCATTGCCGAACGAGATCATCATGCCCAATGGTTTCAAGCAATCCAGAGAACCTTCGAACGTATCCGCGCCGATTGAATCCATGACCGCGTCCACCCCCTTGCCGTGGGTGATCTCGGCCACGCGTTCGGCAAAATTTTCGGTCCGGTAATTGATACATTCGGCGGCCCCGTTGAACCTGGCCAACTGGCATTTTTCATCCGTGCCCGCCGTGCCGATCAGGGTGATGCCCTCGGACTTGGCCCACTGGCAGGCGATCAGTCCCACCCCGCCGGCGGCAGCGTGAAACAACACCGTGTCGCCGCGTTTCAGGGGCGTCGTCCGGTGAAACAGATATTCGACCGTCATCCCTTTGAGCATCAAGGCAGCGGCGGCATCGAACGGAATGCTGTCGGGCAGCGGGCAGACCTGCGCCGCCGGCATCACGCGCGCCTCGCAATAGGCGCCCGGGGGAGCCGCTGCGTAAGCGGCACGCTGACCGGGTTGTAGGTGGCTCACGCCCTCGCCGACGGCCTCAACGACCCCTGCGGCCTCCATGCCAAGGGCGTGCGGAAGTTCCAGCGGATAAAGGCCGGTCCGCTGATAGACATCGATGAAATTCAACCCACAGGCGTGATGCCGAATGCGAATCTCTCCCGGACCGGGATCGCCCACGGGCCTGTCTTCGATTCGCAGAACCTCGGGGCCGCCGGTTTCATGAATGACCACGGTACGTGCTGTTTGCTGCATGCTCACCTCCTTGCGCCTGCAACAAAGCTAACATGACTGAGGCACAGAGCAATTGACCTGTCTCAGAATTATGGCGGCGTAAAAGGAGATACTGTGCTATAGTGATTTCAAACGTTGTCGGCTGATCCGGCCACGACCCCCTGCGCCGGACATGATCCGAGACGCAACCTCGTTAGGGGAGGGGATGAGTATGGCAAAAACAATCGGTAATCCAATCAGCTGGGCCGCCAGAAACATCAGTGCGTCCGGCGATCATATATCGGAAAGCGTATCGCGGATCGGAAGCGCCGATACCAAGCACCTGCCGGTGGTTCAGACACTGACACTTCAGGACCTGCGTTCCTGCCTGAAAGCCGGATATCAGGACTTTCTGGAAACGCGCGCCGACGCGATCTTCGTGGTGCTGATCTACCCGATTGCCGGGCTTCTGATGGTCGGCTTCGGGCTGAACATGAACATGGTGCCACTGCTGGCGCCCCTGATCGCGGGCTTTGCCCTGATCGGCCCGGTCGCGGCCGTGGGTCTGTACGAAATCAGCCGCAAGCGCGAACAGGGCGAAGTGGTTCAATGGCTGGACGCGTTCGGTGTTTTCCGGTCGCCGTCCTTCGGTGCCATATTGGCGCTTGGCTTCTACCTGGTCATGTTGCTGCTGATCTGGCTGATGGCCGCACAAGCTATCTATGCACAGACGCTGGGGCCGGAACCGCCCGCCTCTCTGAGTGTGTTTGCAACGCAGGTGTTCACAACCGGCGCAGGCTGGACCATGATCGTTGTCGGAACCGCCGTCGGTTTCCTGTTTGCGCTTGTCGCCCTGGCGATTAGTGTTGTCAGCTTTCCGCTTCTGCTGGACAAGCAGGTCGGGCTACCGGTGGCTGTGGTAACATCCTTCCGCGTGACGCGCCAAAACCCGGGTGTGGTGTTGACCTGGGGCTTCATCGTCGCGGCCCTGCTTATTCTGGGGGCCATCCCGATGCTGCTGGGCCTGATCGTGGTGATGCCGGTTCTGGGCCATTCGACCTGGCATCTGTATCGTCGGGCCATCGCCTGACGCGGTCGCGCGCGGGGCACCCCCGCGCGCTGTTCCATTAGCCTGCGACGTTCAGAACGATCTTGCCGATATGGCCCGAGCTTTCCATGCGCGCATGCGCTGCCACCGCTTCGGCCAAGGCAAACTCGCTGTCCATCACAGGTGAGATCTTTCCGGCATCCAGAAGCGGCCAGACCGCCTCGCGCAAGTCCTGCGCGATCTTTGCCTTGGCCAGATCGCTTTGCGGGCGCAGGGTGCTTCCGGTCAGGGTCAGGCGTTTCACCATCATCATGGCAAAGTTCAGCTCGACTTTCGGACCCTGCAGGAACGCGATCTGCACGAGACGTCCATCCTCGGCCAACGCCTTGACGTTGCGCGGGATGTAATCACCCCCCACCATATCGAGGATCAGATTCGCCCCGCCTTCGACCCGCATCGCCGCCACGAAATCTTCGTCCCGGTAGTTGATCGCCTTTTCTGCCCCCAGCCGGACACAGGCTTCGCATTTCTCGGCAGATCCGGCTGTTGCAAAGACCCGTGCGCCAAAGGCATTGGCCAACTGGATCGCCGTTGTGCCAATTCCGCTGGATCCGCCATGGACCAAAAACCGCTCGCCTGCTTTCAGCCCGCCGCGCGTGAAGACGTTGGACCAGACGGTGAAGAAGGTTTCGGGCAGGCATGCGGCTTCTTTCATGCCCATACCATTTGGCACAGGCAGACAATGGGCGGCGGGCGTGGCGACATATTCGGCGTAACCACCGCCTGGCAGAAGCGCGCAGACCTGATCGCCGAGTGACAGCCCTTCAACCCCTGATCCGATGGAAACCACTTCGCCGGAAGCTTCCAGGCCCGGCAGATCACTGGCGCCCGGAGGGGGATCGTATGCACCTGCGCGCTGCAGCGCGTCGGGGCGGTTCACCCCGGCATAGGCGACCTTCAGGATTACCTGACCATTGGTCGGTTTCGGAATCGGGCGTTCGGTCAATCGCAGAACATCCGGGCCGCCAGGCTCGGATATTTCAACGGCGCGCATCGTCTGGGTCATGGGCAAATCTCCTTTGCCCAATGCCTAGCAGGCAATTTCTGGAAGGCCCAGACGCTTACTTGCGCGGATTCAGCATCCCGGGCAGATCGGTCCGCATTTTCATCGGCGGCTTCACCTGCCCGGCCAGCCAGTTCGGAACCGCAAGGAACGGCTTGAACAATGGATTGTCGTTCACCTGCGCCTTGAGTTTCTCAAACTGCATGACATTGTCGATGCGCCGGTCCAGAAACTCCCATGTCTTCTGATGCGCGGGGGACTCATCACCCAGCCAGAACAGCAGGGTCGAAGAATACACTCCCGACAGGGTGGCGCGCTTGGTGTACCAGTTCACGTCATCAGACGTGTCGCCAAGCGTATCCCAGATCAGGTCGCAGGTCTGCCACAGGGCCTTGGCCCCGTCTGCCGCATGAAGGGGCAGCGCAAAAAGGGTCATACCCTTGCGGACCAGTTCCTTGTCCTCGACGGCCTGCAACCGAAAGCGCACTGCGGCAGCGACCCGATCGCGGAATTTCAGATCACCCAGATCTTCGGATATCAGACGTTCGACCATGACTGCATCGCCGCGTGCGTGGAAAGCCAGCGCCAGATCGACCGCGCCACGCGGACAGATCGCGCGCGCCAGACCTTCATCCATGTCACAGTCCGCAATGGCCGCGCGAAAGCCCACCTCGGACCAGCCGTCAAACGGAACGTGGGTCAGCATCGCGTCCAAAAGCTGTTGCTTTGCATCTTCATAAGTGGTGGTCATAGCGGTTCTCCGGTTCTCAGAGCCAGTACTAGACAAGATATAACGGCTTTGCTATACGGCCAACTCCTGCAATTTCCTTGCAACTCTATCTAGAAAGGTGGTGACAACCACATGCAGGTTAGTGTTCGCGACAATAACGTCGATCAGGCGCTTCGGGCCCTGAAGAAAAAGCTGCAGCGCGAAGGCGTGTTCCGTGAAATGAAGCTGAAGCAACATTTCGAGAAACCGTCCGAGAAAAAAGCGCGCGAGAAAGCTGAAGCGATCCGCCGTGCCCGTAAACTGGCACGCAAGAAAGCACAGCGCGAAGGTTTGCTCTAAGCACCTTGCTCGTCCAGCTTTGGATGACACTATTTGACGACCCCCGAGGCCCTGCCCGGGGGTTTGTCGTTTTCAGGGGGCATCGCCCGTTTGCCGGTTACATTCCGCCGACCCGTGGGACAGACCGCGCGACAAGCTGCCATTTTCCCATCAGCAGCATTTTGCCCGGCATTTTGCAGCGCAGCGAATCCTGCCCGGAAAGCGCCGCTTCGCCGTAAACCGCCCATCTTTCGACAGTCTCTATCGCTGTCGCGCCTTGCACCTCTAGGTGGCGTCGTCCGCAAGGACTCAACCATAAACGGAGGCAACAATGTCGACTGCAAACACGTTCGAACGCGAAATGCTGGCGCTGATCAATCAGGAGCGCACATCCCGCGGGCTGAACCAGCTGAAACTTGAAACCCAGCTGAACGACTCGTCGGAAACCCACAGCAGCTGGATGCTGAACACGGATACCTTCAGCCACACCGGATCGGGCGGATCGAGCGCGACTCAGCGGATGGAAAATGCCGGGTTCGACCTGGAAGGCAGCTGGCGCACCGGCGAAAACATCGCCTGGCAATCCGAACGGGACGCCCCAGGCATCAGCGATGATGTTGCCCAACTGCATCAGGGTCTGATGAACAGCCCGGGCCACCGCGCCAATATCCTGAACCCCGAATTCGAGTATATCGGTATCGGCATTGAAACCGGTGACATGCAGGGTTTTGACGCGGTCGTGGTCACCCAGAACTTTGCCGCAACCGATGCCGCTGTTCTGCCGGACACCGGAGAACCCTCGGCACCTGCAACGCCGGTCACACCGGTCGAGGAAACACCCGACCTGGAGGAAACGGATACCGAGACGACGGGCACGGATGTAACTGAACCCGAGGAGCCGGATAGCGAAACGACCGACACAGACGTGACGGAAACGGAAAATCCGGAGACCGAAACAACCGACACCGAAGATACCGAAACGGAAGATCCGGGGACCGAAACAACGGACACGGATGAAACCGAGACTGAGGAACCGGAGACCGAAACAACTGACGCGGATGATACCGAGACCGAAGAACCGGAGACCGAAACAACTGACGCGGATGATACCGAGACGGAAAATCCGGAAACCGAAACGCCCGATACCGAAGTGACCGATTCAGGCGAACCGGAGTCCGATTGTTTTGACGTACAGGCCTTTCTGGATGAGATCGCTTCATTCCTGGAAAACCTGCAGGCCCAGTTCGATCATTTCGATTGGGATGGCACCGAAACCGCAGGCGACGAAACCGGTAACATGGATGACTTTGATCTTGTGACGGGCGAAGACAGCGAACAGATGAAGGACCCCGCTGATACAGGCACGTTCGCCGACGATGGCTGTGACTTCATGATGTTCAATATCTTCAACGTGGACTGCATGATGGACGCAGCCTGATCCGGCGTTCCGGTGCGAGGCTGGACAACTAGCCTCGCACAACTTCATCAATAGATCTTGGGAACGTAAAGCTCATCCGGCAGGATGCGCCGTTCGTATTCGGGATTATACCGGCGGTCGGGCAGATTGACCTTGTCCTGCGGCACGTCCTCGTAAGGGATTTTGGTCAGCAGGTGCTCGATACAGTTCAGCCGCTCGCGCTTTTTGTCATTGCCTTCCACAATGTACCAAGGTGCCTCGGGGATATTGGTGCGGAAGAACATGTCCTCCTTGGCCTTGGTGTACGCCTCCCAGCGGATGCGGGATTCCAGATCCATGGGTGACAGTTTCCACTGTTTCATCGGGTCGTGAATTCGCATGAGGAATCGCAGTTGCTGTTCTTCATCGGTGATCGAGAACCAGTATTTCAGAAGAATGATCCCCGACCGCACCAGCATCCGTTCAAATTCGGGAACGTCCTGAAAGAACTGCTCGACCTGGTTTTCATTGGCAAAGCCCATGACGCGTTCGACACCGGCCCGGTTGTACCACGAGCGGTCGAAGAACACGATTTCACCTGCCGCAGGCAGATGCGGAACGTATCGTTGAAAATACCACTGGCTCTGCTCCCTGCGGCTGGGCGCGGGCAAGGCCACAACTCGGGCGACGCGCGGGTTCAGGCGTTGAGTGATGCGTTTGATCACCCCCCCTTTGCCGGCGCTGTCACGGCCTTCGAACAAAATGCAGACCTTGGCGCCGGTGTGAACCACCCAATCCTGCACCTTGATCAGCTCGGCCTGCAGGCGCAAGAGGTTCTGAAAATAGACCTTGCGGTCCAGCATGTCGGGATGCTGGTCCTTGTAGATCTTGCGGACCTCCATCGAAAGCATCGGTTCGCTGAACTCGATTTCGAAATCTTCGTCCAGCGTGTCTTCCAGTTCCGCCTCAAGCCAATCTTTGGGGGTACTGTTGTTTTCGTAGGTCAAGGTCTACTCCTTATCATTCGTCGGGTCTGGACCGTACCGGGCAAGTGTAACTGCCGGATGTCACCGAAAATGCGGTGGCATCGCCAAATCCCCGGGCAAGAGGTGCTGACCTCACAGGTACCGACCACGGAAATAGGGGCGTTGTGCGGTCTTTGTCCTGAATGTGGACCCATGATGCCGGGGATACAAGCGTTAGAATTGACGCAATGCCAACAGGTTGAAACCAACAGGCCAGAGCGATATTGCCATTTCCCCCAATCACGCGGCAACAATGCCGACATCGAATGCATGAGGCTTTTGTGGACCATTTTGTTTCTCTGTTGCCCATGATCTGGCCATGGACGATCCTGATAACCGCTCAGGTAAGCACCTTGGCCGGGCATCTGCGGCTGGGTCTTGCGTTGCTTTCGGTTTTCGCGGTCGCCGCGCTGCTGACCGGGCTTCTGTCGCCGCTGGCAACCGGACTTGCCGTGTCGGGCTTGATCGGGGCCTGGTTTCTTCATCGACTACAGGGCCGGTGGGTTCTGGTCGGGCATCTGGCGTTGATTGTTTGGTGCATCGCACTTGGTGCTCATCTGCTGCCCGGGTTTCATAATTTTCTGGTCCTGGATCAGGTCCGCGCGGGCCCAGATAGCGCGCTGTTCTCAATGCACCTGAATCTGGACAAACCACTGGTGTTCTTCGCGGTTGTGCTTGCTTGTCCTGCGATGTTGAGCCGAAAATCTCCGGTGCGCTGGGTGCCCCTTGCACTTGGTGTCGTAACTTTGCCGCTGCTCTTTGCAGCAGGATTACTGACTGGGGCCGTGCATCCAGAAGTCGGCCTGCCCGAATGGTGGCTGACCTTTGCCCTTTCCAACCTGTTCCTGACCTGCCTCGCGGAAGAGGCCTTCTTTCGCGGCTATCTGCAAACGGTCCTTGCGACCCGGTTCGGGTCTGCCGCAGGAATTGCGGTCGCAAGCCTTCTGTTTGGCGTGGCCCATGCGGGCGGTGGCGTCCCTCTGGTCCTGTTTGCATCGCTGCTTGGGCTGGGCTGTGGTCTGGGTTATTTCGCGACGGGACGAATTTGGGTTCCCGTTGTGATGCATTTCGCCTTCAACGCCCTGCATCTGGCCCTGTTCACCTATCCCGGCCGAGCCTGAAGATCACACGGGCAATGCGGTGGTCTTGAACACGGTCCGCAGCGCAAAGGAACTCTGCATCTGCGCCACGCCGGGCAAACGTGACAGGTATTGCCGGTGGATACGGGCAAAGTCCTCGGTGTTTTCCGCGACGACCTTCAGGATGTAATCCGCTGTACCCGCCATAAGATGGCATTCCAGAACATCCGGTATCCGGGATACTGCCTTCTCGAACGCATCCAGAACCTCTTCGGCCTGACCCTGTAACGTGATCTCGACAAACACGGTTGTCGGAACGTTCATCTTGCGCGCATCCAGCAGTGCCACGTAGTTGCGGATATAGCCTTCGACCTCCAGCCGTTGTACACGTCTGTGGCAGGCGGAAGGCGACAGATTCACCTGCTCTGAAAGCTCGGCATTGGACATTCTGCCGTTGTGCTGCAGGGCGGCCAGAATCTTTCGATCAGTCGAATCTATGCTCATTCACGCAAATCCTTTGCAAGATTCTGACAGTATATCGAAGAATCCACCGAAACAAACTTAGTTTCCGGGCAAAGTTTCACAGAAATTGCGGCTGTGAGTGCCCATAATTTAGGCAGTTTATGGATGGAGAGCCCAAAATGAAAATCGGTTGCCCAAAGGAAATCAAACCTCAGGAATTCCGTGTCGGTATGACGCCCAACGCCGCACAGGAAGCTGTCGCGCGCGGCCATGAGGTCATCATCGAAACCGGAGCCGGCCTGGGATCCGGCTTTGACAATGACGCCTATACCGCTGCCGGTGCCAGCATCGTCGACACCGCGGCCGAGGTGTTCGCGACGGCGGATATGATCGTGAAAGTCAAGGAACCGCAGGCGGTCGAGCGCAAGATGCTGCGCGAAGGCCAGCTGCTGTTCACCTACCTTCACCTGGCCCCCGATCCGGATCAGACCCGCGACCTGCTGGACTCCGGCTGCACCGCCATTGCCTATGAAACCGTGACCGACGCCAATGGCGGCCTGCCGTTGCTGGCCCCGATGTCCGAAGTCGCTGGCCGTCTGGCCCCTCAGGTCGGCTCGTGGACGCTGCAAAAGGCCAATGGTGGCCGTGGAGTTCTGATGGGCGGTGTTCCCGGTGTTGGCCCGGCAAAGGTCGTCGTGATCGGCGGTGGTGTTGTTGGTACCCACGCTGCCAAGATCGCAGCCGGCATGGGCGCGGACGTCACCGTTCTGGACCGTTCGCTGCCACGTCTGCGGTATCTGGACGACGTCTATGGCGGCACGTTCAAGAACCAGTACTCGACCGCTGGCGCAACGGCCGAACTGATCCAGACTGCAGACATGGTGATCGGCGCCGTTCTGATCCCCGGTGCAGAAGCCCCCAAGCTGGTCTCGCGCGCGCAATTGTCCACAATGAAGCCGGGTGCGGTGCTGGTGGACGTGGCCATCGACCAGGGCGGCTGCTTTGAAACCTCGAAAGCCACCACCCATGCGGAGCCGATCTACGAGGTCGATGGCATCATGCACTATTGCGTGGCCAACATGCCGGGCGCTGTTGCGCGCACCTCGACCATTGCATTGGGCAACGCGACCATGCCGTTCATGCTGGCACTTGCGGACAAGGGTTGGAAACAGGCATGTCAGGATGACCCGCACCTGCTGAACGGTCTGAACGTTCACGCCGGGCAGTTGACCTATTTCGCGGTCGGCAAGGCGCTAGGCATCGATGTCGTTTCTCCCAACGTTATCGTCAAATCCTAAGCCCTCCCGCCGTTGAAAGCGCCCGCTGATGCGGGTGCTTTACAGCCTTAGGCATAGCGCCGCGCCTTCGGGCGCGGCGCTGTCGTCTCAAGCACCAGCGTGGCCGCAAAAAAAAGCGCCGCGCGTTTTCGCGCGGCGCCGGACCCAACAGGAGAAGGGCATTTCCATTGCCCGCCCGACAGGCGGGAGCCATCAGCCCTGTTTCTGGATCTCCACCGAATGCGGATAGGGGATCGATACGCCCTTGGCGTCAAAGGCTTCCTTGATCGTCTTTGTGAGTTCAAACCTGACGTCCCAGTAATCCGCCGCCGCACACCACAGGCGCGCAGTCAGATCGACCGAGCTGTCACCCAGGTTGGTCACACGCACCCATGGCTCCGGATCGCTGTGAATACGTTCATCCGCCTTGGCCACATCCAGAATAATATTCATCGCCTCATCTGCGCTGTCGCCATAGTCAATGCCAAACACCAGATCGACTCGGCGTGTATCATGCGCAGAGTAGTTGGTTATGATCGATCCCCATGACTGGCCATTCGGAACGATGATCTGCACGTTGTCCGGCGTCACCAGTTCCGTCGTGAACAGATTGAGGTCTTTTACGGTCCCCGCCGTCCCGCCGATATCGACATACTGGCCCAGCTTGTAGGGGCGGAACACGACCAGCATGACACCAGCGGCCAGATCGCTCAGCGTTCCCTGCAGGGCCAGGCCGATGGCCAGCGATGCGGCACCCAGAATGGCCACGATACTGGTCGCCTGGATCCCAAAGATCCCAAGTACGGCAACGACAACCATCGCGAGAATGACCCATTTGATGATGCTGGCGGCAAAGTTGCCCAATGTTGGATCGATCTGAGGTGTTCTGTTGATCCGGCGACGGACCATACCGCTGATTGCACCCGCTGCGATCCAACCCAAAATCAGAACAATCAGCGCCTTGCCTGCTTTCAGCACAACCGGCAGATAGCCGTTTGTCATTTCTACAATCTGGTCCATTTCCATTCCCGATCACTCCCTAAGCCGCAGTTTTCGCTATTATTAAAACAGATACCTATGCATCTGCGCAGATCCCAAACAATTGATGCAGCAGCAGTCACTTTTTCAGCATGCCGCAAGTCTCCTTATGTTTATCCGGCTCCCTCTGGCCTGCCCGCGATTTTTCGGTCTGTTCCTTCTGCCTTTTCGCGCGTTCCTTCGCACGATTCACCAGTTTTTCCGGCAGGGGCAAACCCCAAGTGTTGTGATTTCGTATAGGATGACTGCGCCATTCTCACAAACGCGCAATCATTTTCATGGGAAAGGCGGCATGTTTTTCCCCAGTGATGCCAGTGGTTGGGATCCGATCGGCCACGCCGAAGACGCCAGTCGGCAGCAATCAGCGCGGACCAGGGCCGTTTGCAAGCAGGCCTGCATTCAGACGGTAAATCCGAGGAAAATGACCTGCGTTCGATCCGCAGATCACTTCGGCAGCGCGCCGGTCAACACATAGCGCAGGACACCGACAACCTGTTCCGGTGTCTCGGTTACGGCCAGTGCGGCAGCGTCCACCTCTTTCAGCGCGTGCTGATGATCTGGCCCGTGCATCACGATCAGAGACTTACCCAAAGCCGCCGCGTAACCGGCATCAAAGGCGGCGTTCCATTGCTTGTATTTGTCGCCAAACCGAACCACGACCACATCCGCGTCGGCGATGCCCTTGCGCGTTCTGATGGCGTTGACCATCGCGCCCTTGTGGTCATGCCAGTATTTGTCCGTCTCGGCGCCCAGAATGGCAACGCCGCAGTCGTCACTGGCCGCATGATCCGTCACCGGGCTGTTGAACCCGATGCTCAGCCCCTTGGCACCTTCGATGATCTGTTCACGCCAGTCCGTATGGATTTCCCCGGACAGATAAACGTTCAGCATGGCTTTCTCCTCTCCAGACAACAAAGGGGCGCAACCGCCCCTTCATCTTTTTGAAAATACTCCCGCCGGAGGCGGACTCCATCAGCCCCGCAGCGTACCGCCCGTGGCCTTGGCGACCTTTTCAACGATCTTGGCGCTGACGGCTTCGATGTCTTTTTCCTTCAGTGTCTTGTCCGTCGGCTGAAGTCGCACGGTAATGGCCAGGGACTTTTTGCCTTCACCCACACTTCCACCGATAAATTCGTCGAACACACGCACGTCCTCAATCAGCGCCTTGTCGGCACCTGCCGCAGCATTGACCAGTGTCAGGGCCTCGACCCCGGCATCGACAACAAAGGCAAAATCGCGCTCGACCGCCTGCAGGTCACGAAGTTCCAGCGCCGCGCGGGTGGCGCCGGATTTTCGGGGTAAAGGCACCTCTTCCGGCCAGATCGTGAAGGCCATTGCCGGTCCCTTGATATCCATCGCCTGCAGGACGCGCGGGTGCAGTTCGCCAAATACACCCAGCAGCTTCTTCGGGCCCAGACAAATCCGACCGTGACGACCCGGATGCCACCAGGTGTCACCGTCACGCAGGACCTGAACCTTGGCAGGTGCGCCGATCGCGGCCAGAACGGCTTCGGCATCCGCCTTGGCGTCGAACACGTCGACCGGGCGCGACGCGCCATGCACATCCTTGGGGCCATTTCGACCGACAAGCAGGCCGGTGATCTGGGTCTTCTGATCGCCGGGTTCGCCATCATGAAAAACCGGACCGACCTCGAACAAAGCCACATCCGCGTACCCACGCGCCTGATTGCGGGCCGCAGCCTGCAGCAGCCCCGGCAAGAGGTCCGGGCGCATATGGCTCATCTCGGACGAGATCGGATTTTCCAGCTTCGTCGCATCGTCGCCCCCGCCAAACAGCGCGGCCGAGGCCTGATCGATGAACGTGTAGCTGACGCATTCGTTGTACCCAAGCGCCGCACAGGTGCGTCGCGCCATCGACTGCCGCCGCTGCGCCGGGGTCATCACCGGCTTCGGAATGCCGTCTGTGACCCGCGGCAATGGCTTTCCCTGCAGCTTGGTCAGGGACGCAATCCGCGCGACTTCTTCAACCAGATCGGCCTCACCCATGACATCGGGGCGCCAGCTGGGAACATGAGCCATCTCGCCTTCCAGACGAAAGCCCAGTCGGGTCAGGGTCTGGCGCTGCTCGCTTTCGGGGATGTCCATGCCGACCAGGGACCGAACCCGCGCCGCGTCCAACTTGTAGGCGCGCGCGTGGTTCGGCGCCTTGCCTGCCTCGACCACGTTCGAAACTTCACCGCCACAGATATCAAGGATCATCTGCGTCGCATGCTCAAGCCCTTCACGGGTGTATTCCGGATCGACGCCACGTTCAAAACGGTAACGGGCATCGGAATTGATCCTGAGCGCCCGGCCGGTCAAAGCAATTTGAACGTGATCCCAGAAAGCGCTTTCGAGGAAAACGTTAACGGTCTCTTCGGTGCAGCCGGTTTCCTGCCCGCCCATGATGCCCGCAATCGATTCCGGGCCCTTGTCATCCGAAATCACCATCATGCCGGGCTGGATAATGTATTCCTTCTCGTCCAGTGCCACCAGCTTTTCACCGCCTTTGGCAAGGTGAACGCGCAGGTTGCCCTGCACCTTGTCCGCGTCGAAAACGTGCAGAGGGCGGTTGTGGTCAAAAGTCATGTAGTTGGTGATGTCCACCAAGGCCGAAATCGGGCGCAGACCGATCGCTTTCAGCTGATCCTGCAGCCATTGCGGGCTGGGGCCATTCTTCACGCCCCGGATCAGGCGGCCGGTGAAATGCGGGCAGCCATCCAGCGTGTCCTCGTCAATCGTCACCTTGATCGGGCTTTCGTAGTCTCCCGGGACCGGCACGTAGTCACGTTGTTTCAGGGTGCCGATTCCACGCGCGGCCAGATCGCGGGCAATCCCTTCGACACCCAGCGCGTCCGGACGGTTCGGAGTGATCGCAATCTCGATCATCGGATCGACTTTCGAGGGGTCATTCTCGGCTAGCCAATCGACGAACTTATCGCCGACTTCGCCTGAAGGCAGTTCAATGATGCCATCATGTTCATCCGACAACTCAAGCTCGCGTTCAGACGCCATCATGCCGAAGCTTTCGACGCCACGGATCTTGCCCACGCTGATCGTCAGGTCCAGACCGGGGATATACATGCCGGGTTTGCAAACCACGACCGTGATCCCTTCACGCGCATTCGGGGCACCGCAGATGATCTGCAGCTCACCCTCATCCGTTTCGACCTTGCAGACGCGCAGTTTGTCCGCGTCGGGGTGTTTCTCGGCATGTTTCACATAGCCGAGCCTAAAGTCTTTCAGCCGGTCCGCCGGGTTCACGATCTCTTCGACCTCCAGCCCGAGATCGGTCAGCGCCTCGGCGATCTCATCAACCGAAGCGTCAGTGTCGAGGTGGTCTTTCAGCCAGGACAGAGTGAATTTCATTGCACGGGGCCTTTTTTGGCAAACATCCAGTCGGCAAAGGCAATGGCAAAGATTGCGCCGGGGTGCAAGCGCCGCGCGTCACGGATAGGCTGGGGTGCGGCCCAAAAGCTCATCCAGTTGCCAGCCGATCCAGCCATGAGGGATGAAATGTCCGCCGGGATGGGTGTCCAGCACCACCTTTCCCCGCGCGCAATCGATCCATTCCACTCGGCTGAGCGTCAGGAAAGGCTCGACACTCCAGTCGCCGCGCGGGGTTGCAGTTGCACAACCGTATTTTTCCCGCCACAGCGCCACCGAATAGGTCGTATCGCCACCAGGACCAAAGGGGAAGCTCATCACCGAGTCATCAGTTCCGTGAACATGGCGCGCCTGGCGCGGGGCTTCCGGGCAATCCTCGGTCTGCGGGATACTGCCCGCCACAGCCAACAAAGCGGTCACGTCATTGCCGGACTGGCAGACAAAGCGCCACGCCATCGCGCCGCCATAGGAGTAGCCCGAGACATAGATGCGTTCAGGATCAATGGGATAGTGTTTGGCCACATCCTCAAGCACCCGATCAGCGAACGACACGTCTGCGGTGTCAGCGGTCCAGAAATTCCAGCTTTTGCCCAACCCGTTCGGAGCCACCAATAATACATCGCGCAGCTTGGTTGCCCCGGCGATGCGTTCATGATTTACCACCACATCGCCCTGCCGCGCCCAGCCATGGAAATGCAACAGCACCGGCAGAGGCGTTTCGCCATCCCATCCATCCGGTTCCAGCACATGATACGAGCGGTCGCCCAACGGGCAGGCGGCATCGCCGTGGCAGTCGGTTTTCCAAGGCCCCATCGCAAAGGCCGGAGTGACAGAGAGCAGAAGCAGGCAAATCAATCGGTACATCATGGACCCGAGCCTAGCTGCCGCGATTGCCGTGTCACGTCAAATAGCTGTTATTGAGCGCGCGTTAGGCACATCGCCGATAAAACTGCCGGTGCAGGAATTCACCGGTTCCGAAATCGCTGGCCGGCTGCTTGCGGTAAATCTCCAAAGCCAGCGCATCCCCGGTAAGATCGGCCACATAGACAGATCCCGGCCGCTGATCGATGGTGAACAGGATGCTGTCGCTTTCGCTGAACAACTTCACCGGCGCATCCACAACTTCGGTAAACACCCTGAGGTCCGCGGTCAGTGTAAGATCCAGCCCCTGTCCGGCAAATGTGAGCGTCGAATTTCTGTCGATCACGTTTTCATCGGTGGCGCACCAGCGGCCCAGAACGGCCTGCCTCTGTTCGGGGCTGGCCTGAGGGGTGCCTTTCGAGATCGGGTCCAGCAGCCCGACACTGATCAAACCACCCCACAGCGCCAATATCGCGGCAACTCCGGCAAGAAGGGTCAGAAATAACTGCTTCGGGGGTCGGTCGCGAAATACCTTCATGAGAAACCTTGTCTGGCCGTTGAAATATCCCCGAGCCTATTTTCCCGCTATCACGCTGTATATGATGGATATTTCCAGGACATCTGTTCGAAGTTGATTGTGGCAAACCGGTAACGACGACGCTGCAATCTGCCGACGAGCCACGCCAATGCCAGACCATGCGATGGCGGTCCTCGGGGAGTGATGAGCAATTGATGATGGCAAAATCCGCGTGCCGTTCACACAGGGTGCTAGTGGAGACAATTCGCCAGCCTGTGCGGGCGGGGTCGTCCATTGGGCTTGAAGCAATGGCGCCGCAATGAACGACTGACTGCGCGGCAGTATAGGCCTTTGCCCCGCGCTAATCAGAAAAGCGAACTAGTCACCACCAGCTCCAGAACCCCGATTTCTGTTTCTTTATCAAATCTCGGGTCTTCTCGTTTTGCAGCCTGTCTCGCATCTGGAATGCCCCGACCCGCAAGAACTCAAAACCAGCGATTAGAACGCCAGGCAAAAACAGAAGCGCCGACCCGAAAAAGATGATCAAGACAGAAGCCGAGACACTTTTCCAAACCCACAATGCAAGAGCAGGCGGCGCAAACATAGCGAGAAATAGGCTCACAAGCCAAAGCATCGGGTGTTTAGAAACCTGGCGCTTCCACCAATTGCGATATGCAGCCAGCCAGTCGTCCAAAATGTTCCCTAGCGAGACAAACCACCATGCAAGTTCGGCATATCCAGCGCTGCGAAACCGTAATGGCGCAGCCAGCGCAGGTCGGAGTCAAAGAACGCCCGCAGATCAGGGATGCCGTATTTCAGCATCGCCAGACGGTCGATGCCGATCCCGAACGCAAAGCCCTGATAGACCTCAGGATCAATCCCACCGGCGGCGATCACCTTGGGGTGGACCATGCCTGAGCCCAGAATCTCCATCCAGTCGTCGCCCTCGCCGATCTTCAACTGGCCGTTATCCCAGGAACAGCGGATATCGACCTCGGCCGACGGTTCGGTGAAGGGGAAGTGCGAAGCGCGGAAGCGCAGTTCGACGTCGTCAACCTCGAAGAACGCTTTCACGAACTCTTCCAGAACCCATTTCAGGTTCGCCATCGAGATGTCTTTGTCGATGGCAAGCCCCTCGACCTGATGGAACATCGGCGTGTGGGTCTGGTCATAGTCGGCGCGGTAGACGCCGCCGGGACAGATCACGCGGATCGGCGCGCCCTGTTTCTCCATCGAGCGGATTTGCACCGGCGAGGTGTGGGTGCGCAGCACATGCGGCGGGCGATTGTCGCCCTCGGCGCGGTGCATATAGAACGTGTCCATCTCGGCCCGCGCGGGGTGGTGGCCGGGGATGTTCAGCGCGTCGAAGTTATGCCAGTCGGTCTCGATCCGCGGCCCTTCGGCCACCGAGAAACCCAGTTCGGCAAAAATCGCGGTCAGTTCCTCGGTCGCCTGGCTGACCGGGTGGATCGAGCCCTGACGGCGGGCGCGGGTCGGCAGCGTGACGTCCAGCCATTCGGTGCGCAGACGCTCATCCAGCGCGGCGTCGGCCAGAGCGGCTTTTTTGGCGGAGAGGGCCGAGTTGATCTCATCCTTCAGGGCGTTCAGCGCCGGGCCTGCAACCTGACGTTCCTCGGGCGTCATTTTGCCCAGCTCGCGCATCTTCAGCGCGACTTCGCCCTTTTTTCCCACGGCGGCCACGCGGATCGCTTCGAGTGCGTTCTCGTCGCCCGCGTCTGCGATCTGACCCAGATATTTTGCCTTAAGATCGTCCATGACGCTTCCTGACTTTGGCCCCTGAATGCTGTTGCGGACCTGCTATCACAGCAGCCCGCGAAAGCAAGAGGGCGCGCACATTCAGGCGGAACGTAACAGCGCGGTGGTTCTGTCCTGCCGCACCGGGCGCGCTGCAAGGCCATATGCCTCGGGGTGATTGCGCAGCTGGGGAAATAGCGCCAGCAACTCGTCCTGGGTGTCCGATCCCAAACCCGCAAGCCCCTCCTGCCCCGGAAAAAAGCTCTCGGAGATCAGGCCAGAGGTGGTGACAAGCTGATGGCGGTCAAACAGCAGATGGATGTACCTGACAATGTCGCAAGGGTCTTGTGTCACGGTCGTGCCGTTGACCAGAGATATCGCGGGAACCAGAACCTCGTCTTCGCCAAACAACAATTCGGCCTGCCAGCCGGTGATCAGGATACGATGCTGGGGAGACACCAGAATTTCGACCTCGGCGCCAAGTGTACCCGCGTGGATCCGGATCGGTGCAAAGCGGCCACGACCTGACACCGTGCGCCCGCCAACCCAGCGAACCGGCAGTGGCCCGTCGTCGATTGTGTGCACCAGATCGCCTGGACGCAGATTTTCGACAGCGCGACGTCCGTCGGGCGTCTCCACCATCGTGCCCGCCGTGAAACAGGCCGCACCACTGTCGCCTGGGGCCACTGACCCGTAGGTCAGGGTATCCGGATCGGGCTGATTGAATTGCAACGTTGTCGTGGTCTGGTTCGGTCCGACCAGAACCGGCAGGTTGACCGAAGTCTGCCCCGCCGCAAGCCCGTTTTGCGCCACGATGTTCGTTGTGCCGCCACCGATATCGTAAAAATCGATGACCTGACCAGTGTTCGTATTGGTCAGTGCATAGGCTTCGTAGTTGGTCGGCCCGCCACCGTTGGGATCCGTCAGAAGGATCGGGAAGTCATCCGCCGATATGACAAAAACAAGCTCGTTGTTGTCGGCATCGACCGACATCTGAACTGAGGGATGATCCAGCGGAATTTCGATCCCGACCTGCCCGTTTGCCTGATAGAACGAGACCGTGAAATCTGCTGGAATCTCATCCGGGCGCAGTGCGACTTCAAGAAATTCGTTTACACCCGAGGTTGCGGCGTAGGCGTTGGAATAATGAAGTTCGCTGATACGGGCCATGGATCACTCGCGCGACGGAATGCTTGCTAGTATCTGACGGCCCGCAAGAAGTGCAAGACATTAGGCCCGTTTTGGCAAATCATGCCTTAACGCGCCCGATGGTCTCAATAGCTGTATTCAGGATAGATCCGGGTCAGATCGCCGTTCCAGTCTCCATAGAAGTGATCCAGCAACTCGTCTGCCGGAATCTTACCAGTTTCGATACTGTCCTTCAGCGCATTCAGGAAATGGGTCTCATCGGGGACCAGACCTCCGGCGCCGGGGCGGGCACGGGATTTCAGGCCGGCCTCGGAAATGGCCACCACTTCGCGTGCCAGATCATGCATGCTGATGTTGCCAACCCGCGCCTGCAGCCCGTCTTTGGCGGCCTCAACCCGCAGCGCCTCGCGGGTTTCCGCGTCCCAGTCTTTGACCAGATCCCACGCCGCATCCAGCGCGCCCTGATCGTAGGTCAGCCCGACCCAGAAGGCAGGCAGCGCGCACAGGCGGCGCCACGGGCCGCCATCGGCACCGCGCATTTCCATGAACTTCTTGATCCGCGCTTCGGGGAAGGCGGTGGTCAGGTGGTCGGCCCAGTCGGACAGGGTCGGGGTTTCCCCCGGCAGCGCCGGAAGTTTGCCCTGCAGGAAATCACGGAAGGACATGCCCAGAGCGTTGATATACTGTCCGTCGCGATAGACGAAATACATCGGCACATCGAGCGCATACTGAACGTAACGCTCGAACCCGAATCCGTCCTCGAACACGAAGGGCAACATCCCGGTGCGGGCATCGTCCAGATGTCGCCAGATGTGGCTGCGCCAGCTTTTCTGTCCGTTGACCTTGCCTTCGAAGAACGGAGAGTTTGCAAACAGCGCCGTTGCCACCGGCTGCAACGCCAGTGCCACGCGCAGTTTCTGAACCATGTCGGCCTCGGAGCCGAAGTCGATATTGACCTGTACCGTGCATGTGCGCCGCATCATGGCGCGGCCCATGGTGCCGACTTCTTCCATATAGTCGTTCATCAGCCGATAACGGCCCTTGGGCATCAGCGGCATCTGGTCATGGGTCCAGATCGGAGCCGCCCCCAAACCAATGAAACCGACACCAATCTCGTCGGCGATATCCTTCACCTCGCGCAGGTGAGTGTTCACTTCGTCACAGGTTTCGTGGATCGTCTCCAGCGGAGCACCCGATAATTCCAGCGCGCCGCCCGGTTCCAGGCTGACATTCGCGCCGTCCTTTTCCAGACCGATCAGATGCCCGGCTTCGCGTACCTCGCTCCAGCCGTGACGGTCGCGCAAGCCTTCAAGCACCGCAACGATGGACCGGGTGCCTTCAAACGGCAGCGGTTTCAGCGTGTCCTTGCAATACCCGAACTTCTCATGCTCGGTACCGATACGCCAATCGGCCTTGGGCTTGCAGCCCGATTCCAGATATTCGGCCAGTTGCTCGTGGCGTTCGATCGGCCCGCCGCCGGACTGGGGAATGGACATGAACCGCGCTCCGCTCCTGAAGTGTCTGTTGCTGGGTCAGTCGTGGTCGCAAACGCGGCCAGTGTCAATGCAGGCGCATATGCGACGGGCGCGAGGGCGTGCGTTCCCAGATTACCACCGGATGCGGCGATCCGCCGTTGAGTTCCGACAACATCTGTTCGGTTTTCAGCCCCGGCAGGGCCGAGAACACATCAAACAGCGCCTCGGCGCCTTCGGCGTTCACAGGAATGTGAAGTGCGGGCTGTCCCGGCTGGTCCAGCACCCAATGCGCCGGGTCCGAGGTCGGGTCCAGCGCCAGCCTCTCGATTTCGCGCGCAGCGACAATGCCGCCATCCAGAGGCCCGAGATAGGTGATCTGCCCCTCGTCTATTGTCACAACACCGGGACCACCCGCACCCATGCGGAATCGCACCCGCTGCACCCCGATCACCGCCAGCGCCACCGCCACGGCGACCAGAATCCATCCCATCCAGCCCAGCAGCCCGCCGGGCCCGCTAACCCAACTGAGGCCCACCAGAAAAACGGCAACGGCCACCAGCACTTCGCGCCAACGCCAAAGGGCCAGTTTCGCTTCCGGGCGGATGAAACTCATGCGGCGGCCTCCTTTTCCGTCTTGAACAGGTTCACCGAGAACTGACCTGCCCGAACAAATCCTACCGCGATATAGGCCCGCGCCGCAAAATCAGAAGCGGCAAAAAGTACGGCACGTGACACACCCTTTGCGCACGTCTCGGCCAGATGCAGCGCGACGGCGGTTCGGGCATAGCCGCGGCGGCGCAGTTCAGGCGGCGTATAAACCCCGCCGATCTGAACCACGTCTGGCAAAATGGCGTTGAAACCGGTCATGCAGACAGGTTGGTTGTTCAACAACAACGCCCGGTGGCTGTCCCGGTTCAGATACCCGTCAATGTCGCGTTCTGCCTGATGTAGCGCCTGATCCGAGTCCTTTCCCAAGGATTCCAGATGGTAGCTGTGCCGCCAGTGAACGGCCAGCGCCCGGTCAATTGCCGACAAGGGGACAACGCGCGCTCCCGGCAGGTCTGGAATAATCAGCTGTTCCAGTTCCAGCGAAAAGGCAGGCTCATCCCGGCTGAGGATAGCGGGTCTGTTTTGCCAGCCAGCCAGTTGCAAAATGCGCCGGGCTTGGGCGGCCTCACCGATCACGCCGATGACCGGGCGGCTTTTCAGCATCTTTAGTACCGCTTCAAAATCGGCATCGGTGCAATCCGGGCACTGCGGCAACAACATTCCTTCGTTCGTGATGGCCAGAACGGCGCGTAGCGGCTCGCCCAGCATCCAGATTTTCAGGGACCGGGGTTCCGATCCGTTCAGTCCGAAGTCCCGCAGGTTGGCCAGCGGAAACATTGAAGATTGCAGGTGACGGCGCAGGAATTCCTCGATCGCGGGCAGGTCGGTTGCCTGCGCCAAACACCAGGTCACGACCAATCCCCCAGCGCCTGCTGCCACATGGTCAGGGCCGCCACAGTCGCAGTATCCGCGCGCAGAATGCGCGGGCCCAGACTGACCACATGCGCATAAGGCAATGCGGTCAGGCGCTTGCGCTCACGCTCGGAAAACCCGCCCTCGGGACCGATCAGAATGGCCCACGGCCCGCCCTTTTCCTGTTCGGCCAGACGCAGAGCCGAGCCTACTTCCGCCTCGTTGCAGAACATAAGTTGCCGCCCATCGGGCCAGGCATCCAGCACACGGTCCAGGCGCTGCAGCTCGCAAACTTCGGGCACGAAGGTTCCGCCGCACTGTTCGGCGGCCTCAACCGCATGGGCCTGCAAACGGTCCTGTCGGATGCGTTCGGAATTGGTGAATTCGGTCTGCACCGGAATGATCCGCGCGGCACCCATTTCCGCCGCCTTTTCAACGATGAAGTCGGTGCGTGCCTTTTTGATCGGCGCGAACAGAAACCAAAGGTCAGGCGGCATCTGCAACGGTCTGGTCTGTTCGACACAGGCCAGCGTGCCGCCGCGTTTGCCTGCCTCGGCCACCTCGGCCAGCCACTCTCCGTCCCGGCTGTTGAACAGTGCGACGTGCCCCCCGACAGCCAGACGCATGACGCCGAACAGGTAATGTGCCTGCTCGCGCGTCAATTCAACGGATTGCCCCCGACCCAGAGGGTGCTCTACATACAGTCTGATTTTTGCACTCATGAGACCTTACATATGCAAGGCAATGTCCCAACACCAGATGGTCAGGTCGCCGATGCCGTCAGCGGCAACTGGGTCGACACCCATGCGCCCGCCTTTGCGCGGCCCTACCTGCGCCTCAGCCGCGCGGACCGGCCCATCGGCACGTGGCTGCTGCTGATTCCCTGCTGGTGGGGCCTTGCGCTGGCGATTCTCAGCGATGGGAACCCACGCTGGGAAGATCTGTGGATCGCGATCGGCTGCGCCATCGGAGCCTTTCTTATGCGTGGTGCAGGCTGTACCTGGAACGATATCACCGACCGCGAATTTGACGGGCAGGTGGAGCGCACACGGTCCCGGCCGATCCCGTCCGGTCAGGTCAGCGTTCGGCAGGCCGTTGTCTGGATGGGCCTGCAATGCATGCTGGCGCTGGGGATTCTTCTGACGTTCAATCAGGCGGCCATCGCCATGGGCGTTCTGTCCCTGTTGCCCGTGACCATCTACCCTTACGCCAAGCGGTTCACATGGTGGCCGCAGGTCTTTCTGGGCCTGGCCTTCAATTGGGGCGCGCTGCTGGCCTGGGCCGCCCATAGCGGCACGGTAGGCTGGCCCGCAGTTACCCTGTACCTGTCGGGCATCGCCTGGACGCTGTTTTACGATACCATCTATGCCCATCAGGATGCCGAGGATGACGAACTGATCGGCATCAAATCCACCGCGCGGCTGTTCGGGACGGATACGGTGAAATGGCTCAAGTATTTTCTGGTCGCAACCGTCGCGCTTATGGGACTTGCCATCATCGATGGTGCGGCCCAGCAGGCGTCCATCATGGCACTGGTCGTTGCCCTGACCGGGCCATGGGCGATGGGCTGGCACATGGCCTGGCAATTGCGCGGGCTGGATATCGAAGACAACGCCAAACTGTTGCAACTGTTCCGGGCCAACCGCGACACCGGCTTGATTCCGCTGATCTTCCTCTGCGTCGCGCTTCTGCTCTGATTGCACCCCAGGCCACGCCTCTGTAAGAGTCCCGACCAATCGCCCGAGGAGTCCTGAAACCGCACATGCGTTTGCCTTTTTCCATCGCTGTTGTCCTGATCTTTCTCGTGTCGGGCGGTTTGTCGCTGCTGGCGGCCAGTTATGCCGTGACAAAGGTCGAAGAAGCTTCGGAATTTGCCGTGCGCCGGGCGCTGGATCTCAAGGGGCACGACTGGGCCGAAGTGCATTCAGACGGGCTGCGCGTGGTTCTGACCGGCACCGCTTCGGACGAGGCAACGCGTTTCAACGCGCTGACCGCTGCCGGAACCGAAGTCGATACATCGCGTGTCATCGATGAGATGGAAGTTGCGCCCACCACAACGTTGGCGGCACCGCGGTTTTCGACCGAAATCCTGCGCAACGACAGTGGCATCTCGGTCATCGGTCTGATCCCGGCCAGCGTGGATCGTGACGCCATGATCAGACAGTTGGAAAAACTGGTTCCAAACACCCCCGTGTCAGATCTGCTGGAAACGGCTGACTATCCCAAGCCGAAGGGCTGGGACGACGCATTTACTTACGCGCTGAGCGCGCTGGCGAAGCTGCCCCGGGCCAAGATCTCGGCCAGCCCCGGGCTGGTGCGGATCACGGCCATCACCGACAGCCAGAAGGAAAAAGAGATGCTGGAGCGCGACCTGACGCGCGCTGCACCCCCAAGCCTTCGGATCGGCCTGTCGATTTCAGCACCGCGCCCGGTGATCACACCTTTTACGTTGCGCTACCTGATCACCGAAGAAGGGGGGCGTTTCGACGCCTGTTCGGCGCAGGATGACGAGGCCCGTCAGACAATCGTGGCCGCCGCGCAAGCAGCAGGATTGTCCGGTCCTTACAGTTGCACCATCGGGCTGGGTGTCCCCTCGCCTCGCTGGGCCCGCGCAGCCGAGCTCAGCATCGGGGCGCTGGCCGATATCGGGCAGGGTTCGGTGACCATGTCCGATGCCGACATCACGCTGATCGCGGCGCAAGGCGCGGACCCCGCCACATTCGACCGGGTCGTGGGTGAATTGGAAAACGCATTGCCGGAAGTGTTTGCCCTACACGCCGTTTTGCCCGAACCCGACACCCAAGACCAGGCCGGCCCGCCCGAGTTTTCCGCAACCCGCAGCCCGGAAGGCCTGGTGCAACTGCGTGGGCGTGTCGGGGATGAAACCTTGCGGGACATGGTCGACAGCTTTGCCCGCGCGGCCTTCGGCTCGGAACAGGTGCACGTGGCAACCCGCATTGTTCCCGATCTGCCCGCCGACTGGCCGCTGCGGGTGCTGGCCGGGCTTGAGGCGTTGTCGGAACTGCACAATGGTGTTCTGACCGTCACGCCCGAGGTGGTGGAACTGTCCGGTGTCAGCCATGAGGAAGATGCAAAGGCCCGCATAGCCGGGCATTTGTCTGACAAACTGGGCGAAGCGCAGGATTTCACCCTGTCGATCACCTATCAGGAACCGCCCGAACCCGAAGATGCCCTGCCCGATCCGGAACTTTGCGAGTCCCAGATTGCCGAGATTCAGGCGGCAGGCAAGATCGCGTTCGAACCCGGCTCGGCCACCGTTGCCACCGAATCGCGGGATACGCTGAACCAGATCGCAGAGATCCTGCGGGAATGTGGCCCCATCCGGCTTGAAATTCAGGGCCACACGGACAGCCAGGGCCGCGAAGAGATGAACCAGCAGCTGAGCCAGTCCCGCGCCCAGTCCGTTCTGAGTGAGCTGCGCGCGCGCCGGATCCCGACGGCAAGCTACTCGGCCGTCGGCTATGGTGAAACGCAACCCATCGCGGACAACGACAGCGAAGAAGGCCGGGAAGAAAACCGCCGCATCGAGTTTCGCCTTATCCGGCCCGAACCGGTTGCGGACAGGGAAACCGGGTTAGATGCGCTGGAGGCAACGCCATCCGAGCCTGAAGTACCGGAAAACAGCGCATCTGATGCGGATGCAGGGGATCAGTAAAGTGAACAGAACCGAATTCATCATCGCCACTGCCGTCATCCTGTTTGCGGCATTCTGCATGGGCTGGTTCGCCAACTGGCTGGCCCATCGTCTGTCCCGCGTACGCCAAAGCGACGTCGCTGATCTGGACCGTATGAGCCAGGAGTTGCATGAAGCCGAAGAAACCCGCGATCAGGCGATTACCTACCTGCAACAACGCGAGGCCGAACTGTCCAACCAGCTGACCCAGACCGAAGCCGAACTTGCCGCCGCGATGGACGGCCTGCGCGCGGCGCGGCAAGAGGCGGAAGAACTGCGCGGGCGGATAAACAACGCCGACTGAACCTTGGCGTCGACTGCACAACCTGAGCTTGCCTCAGGACAACAGTAAACAAGATCGGCGTGTTTTGGCCGGTCTGTTTCTTTCGCCTTCAATATTGGCGACAAATTCAATACTACGAATTGGTGTGTTTTTGCCTACACACATCACTGTCCACTATCCAGAAAATTGGAGTGTACTATGAATTTCCAAGATACTTTGAAAACCGCCACAGTGCTTTGCGCATTTTCCGCAACCTCAGCCCTGGCTTCCGGCGATGTCATCCCCTCGGAAAACGATACGTTTTCAAATTGGGGGGAAGAATCCGGATGGACCATCTTTGTAGATGATACGCGCGGGTCCTGCCTGATCGAGCGCATGGACGAAAACCAGAACGTCGTTCAAATGGGCCTGACCAAAGACCATGAGATGGGCTATCTGGGGGTTTTCACGAAGAATGACATCGGCCTGAAAGGTAAGAAGGAAAAGATCTTCCTGTCACTGGACGGCAACGTTTATGAGGCCGAAGCGCATAAGAAAACCAAGCACCTGGCCGACGGATACACCGGCGGATACATCCTGGCGAACAACGCTCAATTCGTTGACGACGTCATCAATAAAAGCGAAATGATCGTGTTCCCGGAAAAGGAATTTGCATTCACCGTCAACCTGGATGGCACAAAGAAAGCCATTGAGGCAGCGCGGACCTGCAATGCGGAACAATCCGGCTGATCTGCCCTGACACGCGCCGGCACCTGCCCAGCGGGTGCCGGTTCGCGTATTACCAGCGGGTCAACGCGTCTTCGTCTTCATCTTTCGCGGCCACCCACTCCGCCCCGCCCGAGGTGATCTCTTTCTTCCAGAAGGGCGCGCGGGATTTCAGATAGTCCATCAAGTACTCTGCCGCCTCGAATGCATCCTTGCGATGCCGCGCAGCCGTGGCAACCATCATGATCCGGTCCCCCGGGGCCAGCCGCCCGTGGCGGTGGATTACCAGAACATCCCCCAAAGACCAGCGTTCCTGAGCCTCTTCGGCGATCTTTGTCAGCGCGCGCTCGGTCATGCCCGGGTAATGCTCGATCTCCATCACATCCAGGTCACCCGTGGCCAGATCGCGCACGATTCCGGTAAAGGTCACGATGGCGCCGTTGACTGCATCCCCGGACGCAAAAGCGTTGGCTTCGGCACCAAGGTCAAACGCTTCTTCCTGAACGGCAATACGCATCGCGTCAGCCGCCGGTCATGGGCGGAAAGAACGCCACTTCACGCACACCGGCCAGCGAGGCGTCAAAGTCCGAAAGTTCCTGATCCAGCGCTACCCGCAATGCGGACAGGTCCGCAAAGGCGGCGGCATAGCGGTCTTCTCGCGCGCTCAGCTCGGCCACAAGATCGGATACCGTTGCGGCCTCGGTCTCGACCCTTTCTTTCGGCAGGCCGATGCGTTCGCGCACCCATGCAAAATACAGCACATCCATCGCTCAGCTCTCCTTCAGATACGGCATGGCTTTACGTAGGTAGTCGTAGCCCGTGATCAATGTCAGAGTGGCCGCGATCCACAACAGCCAAAGCCCGATCCGCCCGGACCAGAACATCCCCTCAAGATGCCAGCGCAGGCCGTTCAGGTCCTCGATCTCACCCATCAGGACCCGATCGAGTGTTTCGGCATCCATGCCAAATGACCCCATCACAAAATGGTGCTCGAATATCCCTTGCGAGAACAGGATGGCAATCGCCACCATCTGCGCAGTGGTTTTCCATTTGGCCAGCTTCGTGACTTTCAGCGTCCCGGCCACGTCACCCAGATATTCACGCAAGCCCGAGACGAAAACCTCGCGAAACAGGATGACAGTCGCGGGCAGCACCAGCCAGGGCGTCCAGTGCTCGGCGGAATAGCCGACCAGAATCATCAGGGCGATCACCACCATCGCCTTGTCGGCAATCGGGTCCAGCATGGCCCCGATCTTGGTTTCCTGTTTCCACGCACGCGCCAGATATCCGTCGAACCAGTCGGTGATGGCGGCCGTCAGAAACAGGATCAAAGCAAACCAGTCCGCCCAGGGGCGGGTGAAATACAGAAACATCACGGCCAGACCGGGTGCCGCCAACAGGCGCAGGACGGTCAGGATATTGGGCAGGTTCCACTTCATGGATCGACACTACATCGCCGCTTCGGGACAGAAAAGACGGCCATGCAAAAAACTGACCCGATCACAGGCGGTTGCGGCACTGGTGGTCAAAGGGTCGCAAGCCGGACATCTCAACCAGATACAGCTTGGCGCGCACGCGCTTTGCCGTCAGATTGGCGCGCGGACCGGTTGGGGAACGACAGCAGCATGACACCGCATATTCAAACGGACCCCCGGTCAAACCTGATCGGCAGTTTATGGATGATCTCGGCAATGGCGCTGTTTGCGCTCGAGGACGCGCTGCTGAAAAGCGCCTCGGCCGCGTTGCCGATCTGGCAGGTCCTGATTCTGTTCGGCGCGGGCGGTGCGCTTGTGTTTGGAATTGCCGCCTTGCTGCGTGGCACGCGGCTGTTTCAGCCTGACGTGCTATCGCGCCCGATGAAAGTGCGCGTGGTCTTCGAAATCCTTGGGCGTTTGTTCTATGTGCTGGCCATTGCGCTGACACCGCTGTCTTCGGCCACGGTAATTCTGCAGGCCACGCCCCTTGTCGTGGTCGCCGGAGCGGCCCTGTTTTTTGGTGAAACTGTCGGCTGGCGGCGGTGGAGCGCAATCCTGATCGGGCTGATCGGCGTCGTGATCATCATCCAGCCGACCGGGGACAGTTTCTCGGCCCTCTCCATCCTCGCCGTGTTGGGAATGCTGGGCTTTGCCGGACGCGATCTGGCCAGCCGTGCCGCTCCCGCGTCACTGGGAACCGAAGTGCTGGGGTTCTATGGCTTTCTTTGCATCGTCGTTGCCGGTTTGGCCTATCGGTTCTGGGAAGATGTGCCGATGGCGGCTTTGACCCTGCACACAAGCCTGCACCTGGTTGGTGCCACACTGATGGGCACAATCGCCTATGCATCGCTGATGAAGGCGATGCGCACGGGCGAGGTCTCGGCTGTCACGCCTTTCCGCTATTCCCGGCTGTTGTTCGGTATCGGACTGGGAGTCGTCATGTTCGGCGAGCAATTGGACCGGACCATGTGGACCGGCAGCGCGCTGATCGTTGCCTCGGGGCTGTACATCCTGTGGCGCGGGCGGAAGGTCTAGCCCTTGTCGTGGAAGTAATCGTAAACCTTCTGCGCCAGCCCGGCTGAGATCCCCTCGACCGCCTTCAGGTCTGCCAGATTGGCTCGGCTGACGGCCTTGGCACTGCCGAAATGCGCCAGCAACGCCCTTTTGCGCGCGGCACCCACCCCCGGGATTTCGTCCAGAGGTGTCGCGCCCACCGCCTTGGCCCGTTTTGCGCGATGTGTACCGATGGCAAACCGATGCGCCTCGTCCCTTAGTCGCTGAATGAAATACAGCACCGGATCGTTGCGTTTCAGCGCAAAGGGGCGCTGACCGATGCGGTGAAATTCTTCTTTGCCGTGATCTCGATCAACGCCCTTGGCGACACCCACCATCGGGATGTCTTCGACACCGTGTTCGACCATGATTTCGTGCACGGCACTCACCTGACCGGCGCCGCCATCGATCAACAGCAAATCGGGCCAAAGCCCCTTGTCCCGGTCTGGGTCCTCCTTTTGCAGGCGGGTGAACCGGCGGGTCAGAACCTCTTTCATCATGCCGAAATCGTCGCCCGGTGTCAGATCATCGCCACGAATATTGAACTTGCGATAGGCATTTTTCATGAACCCTTCCGGGCCCGCAACAATCATGCCGCCCACCGCGTTGGTGCCCTGAATGTGGCTGTTGTCGTAAACCTCGATCCGGTTCGGCTGACTGTCCAGATCAAACGCCTCGGCCACGCCGCGCAACAGCTTGGCCTGTGTTGCGCTTTCCGACATGCGCCGGGCCAGAGATTCACGTGCATTGCGCAAGGTGCCAGCCACCAGCTCCTGCTTTTCACCGCGCTGGGGCACAAGGATTTCGACCTTTCGGCCAGCCTTCTCAGACAGCGCCTCCTGCATCAGATCGGCGTTTTCAATCCCGTCTGACAGGATCAATTGCCGGGGCGGTTCCTTGTTGTCGTAAAACTGACCCAGAAAAGCTTCCATGACCTCGGCCGCCGAGACGTCTGGCCCCACACGCGGATAGAAATCCTTGTTGCCCCAATTCTGGTTGGCCCGGATGAAAAACACCTGAACGCAGGCCTGCCCGCTGTCCATGTAAAGACCGATGACATCTGCCTCGGCCACCCCTCGCGGATTAATGCCCTGCGAGGTCTGTACCTGCGTCAGCGCCCGGATGCGATCACGCAGACCGGCGGCGCGTTCGAACTCCATCGCCTCGGAGGCGGCCATCATCTGTTCGGCCAATTCTTCCTGCACCCGAGTGGAGCGCCCTGACAGGAACCGTTCCGCATCCTTGACGCTTGCGCCATAGTCAGCCTCGGAGATCAGGCCGACGCACGGTCCGGAACAGCGCTTGATCTGATAAAGCAGACAAGGTCGTGTTCGGCTGTCGAACATGGAATCCGAGCAGTTGCGCAGCAGGAACGCCTTTTGCAGCTGATTCAGGGTCCGGTTCACCGCACCCGCACTGGCAAATGGGCCGAAATAGGCCCCCTTTTCCTTTTTCGCCCCGCGATGTTTTTTTATCTGCGGAAAAGAATGATCCTTGGCCACGAGGATATTCGGAAAGCTTTTGTCGTCGCGCAGCAGCACGTTGTATTTCGGCTTGAGCTGCTTGATCAGGTTCTGTTCCAGCAGCAGCGCTTCGGTCTCGGTCCGGGTGGTCAGGAACATCATAGAAGCGGTTGCCGCGATCATCCGCTCAATCCGCCCCGAATGGCCCGGACGCGCATAGTTCGACACCCGCGCCCTGAGGTTCCGCGCCTTTCCCACATAAAGAACGCGGCTGTCGCCATCCAGCATGCGATAAACACCAGGTGAGCTGTCCAATGTTTTCACGTAACGCTGAATGCAGGCATAGCCGGTGGGCTGCGTGTCTGATGAAGGGTCGTCTTGGGTGGTCATTGGCCTGAGATATGATTCTCTGACCATGGCTGCAATCTTGTCGGTCTCAGATCAAGAGTAAACAAGTCCACGGTTTCTGTGGATAACTGTGCAGATAACTTTTGTATCGCCTCGTTTTTCCCTTGTTTCATTGCCTATTTCCCTGTTTGCCTAATAATTAGGCGATCATATAACCACTTGTTATTTATATAAATTTTTTCTCGCGCGTGACAAGTGTATGAAAAAAAAGACATTTTTGTAACGTGCCGGTAACACAAATGAGAGCGGTGCAAAACTTACAGCAAAATTGCCTATTCCAGTCCCAGCACGTCAGGCGTCCGCCAGCCAAGGTGCTGGCCACCGTCGACGCAAAGCAACTGTCCGGTTACGGCATGTGCATCCAGAAAATACCCCAGCGCCGCGGTGATATCGGAGGGGTTCGCGCCGCGTTCCAGAACAGTATTGGCGCGTTGCGCTTTGAAGTGCCCTTCGCTCTGCCGATGGCCCTGCAAGGTCGGACCCGGCCCGATCGCATTAACGCGGATCGCGGGCGTCAGCGCCTGCGCCGCGGTGCGTGTCAGCGCCCAAAGACCCATCTTGGCAATGGTGTAGGACATGAATTCCGGCGTCAGCTTGCGCACCCGCATGTCAACCATGTTGACGATCAGTCCGGTGGCAACCGGTTCGCCCGCCTCGTCCGTTTCAGGCTCCAGCCCCTGCGCGGCCATTGCCTGCGTCAGCACAAACGGCGCGCGCAGATTGCTGTCGAGATGGCGGTCCCAGCTTTGCCGGGTGGCCGTCCGGATATTGTCGTACTCAAAGACCGAAGCATTGTTGACCAGACAGGTGATCGGCCCTCCCAGCGCCTCGACCGCGCGAGGCAGCAGCGCCTGGACCTGGGCTTCGTCCAGCAGGTCGGCCTGTAGTGCAACGGATTTGCACCCCATCGCCTGAACCTCGGCGACGGTCTCCTCTGCCGGGGCCCGCGAACTGGCGTAGTGAACCGCGACGTCATATCCCCGCCGCGCAAGATAAAGCGCCATGGCCCGGCCAAGACGAATGCCTGAACCGGTAACTAGAGCTCGGGTCATGGATCACCTTTCTTCGTCAGATCACGCCAGCAGGATGATGACATAAATCACGTAAAGGATGGACAGGACAAAACCCCAGGTCCGTGTGATGTCTTGCTTGAGGAAAACAAACGGGATCAGCAGAAGCGATGCGCCCAGCATGACCCAAAGATCGAAGTGCAGGAATTCGGGATCAACCGGAATCGGTCCGACCAGCGTTGCAATCCCCACAATCGCCAGCAGATTGAACATGTTCGAACCGATGACGTTCCCCAGCGCCACATCTGCCTGCCGACGCAGCGCCGCCATGACCGTTGTCGCCAGCTCGGGCAAAGATGTTCCGACGGCCACCAGCGTCAATCCGATCACGGTTTCACTGACACCGTAATGCCGCGCAATTACTGTTGCGTTTTCGACCAACAAATGCGCACCCATTGGCAGGCCGACCAGACCCAGAACCAAAAAGATCGAAACTTTCCAATAGGGCATGTCGGGGTCGGCTTCTTCCAGTCCTTCCAGTTCCTCATCGTCGGCGCAGGCTTCGCCGCAGGCCTTGCGATGGGCGCGGGCTTCCCGGAACGCGTTCCACAGCATCAGGGCCAACGCAGCCAGCAATATGAGGCCACTGATCACGGTGAACGTGCCGCAGAAGGCCAGCCCGATGAACAGAACCGAGGCCAGCAACATGAAAACATAGTTCTTGCGGCTGTCGCATTCACTGGTGTGAAGCGTGGCAAGCAGCGCGGGAAGGCCCAGCACCAACAGGATATTCGCCGTGTTCGACCCGACCACGTTCCCCAGTGCGATACCGGGCGCGTTTTCCAATATGGCGCTGATGGAAATCAGAAGTTCCGGCGCCGATGTGCCAAAGGCAACAATCGTCAGACTGACAATCAGAGCAGGCACGCCCAGACGCAGGCTCAGGTTGACCGCCCCCCGAACCAGCGCATCACCGGCCAGCAAAAGGATCAGCAATCCGAGGCCGGATAGCAGCCATGCCGTCATGTCCGCCCTCCTTTTTCGCAGGCGCAAGGGCCTTTACCGATCCTGAACCGCCTGCAGCGGGGACATCTTGAGGACTGCAGCCGCTTCTGCCCCGGAAAGCGCAGCTTCCCGAACATCGCCAATACACCCATGGCGATCAGAAAAAGAGTGACGGCCTTGATGATCACGTTACAAACCGAAGCGCGCGTAAGCCGCCCGCTCCTCCAGCCCGGCGATGGCATCCTGCGCCACAGCGGCCCCAAAACGGGACCAGATCGGTTTGCGGACGCCATAGCGGCGGAATTTCACCTTATCGCCAAACCGCTCCTGCATCTTCGGTTTGAGATGCGCGATACCATCGATCAGCCCCAGCTCCTGCGCGCGTTTGGCCAGCCAGATTTCGCCACTGAAAAGGTCCGCCGCGTCATCCAGCTTGTCACCGCGCCGTGTGACGACATGGGTGATGAAGTTATCGTGGATATCGCCCAGCAAACCCTGCAGTCGTGCCACATCCTCTTTCTTTTCCGGCGCGAAGGGGTCCAGCATGGATTTCGACTGACCCGCTGTGTGTACGCGCCGTTCGAGCCCCTGGCGTTTCAGAAACACATGCGCACCAAAGCCCGAGGATATCACGCCAATCGAACCCAGCACGGAACTGTCATCGGCAAATATCTCATCCGCAGACGCCGCCAGCCAGTAGCCTCCCGAGGCCGCGACATCCTCGACAAAGGCGAAAACAGGGATTTTAAGTTCCTCCGCCAGCCGCCGGATACGTGCGCCGATCAAGGAACTTTGCACCGGGGAACCGCCGGGCGAGTTGATCTCAAGCGCGACGGCAGCAGGCTTGCCCTTGCGAAATGCCTTTTCCAGAATCGGGGCCAGCGTGGTGTCGTTCAGCGACCCACGACCGGCCATCCCAATCGCGCCGGACAAACGCACAACGGCCACAAGCGGCTGCTTTTTGACAAACGGAAGGCTGAGTTTCATGGATGCCGATGTAGAGTGCCGCCTGACGGTAAACAAGAGACGGACGCGGCCATAAACGCGACGTGAACCAAATAAACACATCCGATGGGCAAAAATGCAACGCCCTAGCTGCGAATGCGCCAGCCGGTTTTGAAGATCCAGCCGATGATGCCCAGGCAAATCCCGGTAAAGGCCAGAATGGCCAGCAGGCTAAACACGATAGGCACATCCGCAAGCCCATAGAAGGACCACCGGAACCCCGAAATCAGATAGACGACCGGATTGAACAGTGTGATTGTCTGCCACACCGGCGGCAGCATCGAGATCGAATAGAACGTGCCGCCCAAAAAGATCAGTGGCGTGACCACAAGTTGCGGCACCAGCGACATCTGCTCGAAATTGCTGGCCCAGATACCAATGATGAAGCCCAGCAAGGAAAAACTGAGGCAAGTCAGCACCAGAAAGGCCATCATCGCCAATGGGTGTTCAATCCTGAGATCCACAAAGAAGGTAGCGGTAATCAAAATCACCACGCCCACGAACAACGCCTTTGTCGCTGCCGCGCCAACGTAACCGATCACGATTTCGATGAAATTGACCGGGGCCGACAGCAGCTCGTAGATCGTGCCAAGGAATTTCGGGAAATAGATGCCGAAAGATGCGTTCGAGATCGAAAGCATCACCACCGACAGCATAATCAGCCCCGGTACGATGAAGGCGCCATACGACACGCCTTCAACCTCCTGAATGCGGCTGCCGATGGCCGTGCCGAAGACCACGAAATACAACGAAGTCGACAACACCGGCGACAGAAAGCTTTGCGCCAGAGTGCGGAAAAAGCGCTGCATCTCGAACCGATAGATGGCGGCGATGGCAGACCAGTTCATGCGGGTTCTCCCGACACCAGATTGACGAAAATTTCCTCAAGGCTCGACTGCCGGGTCTGAACGTCACGCAACACCAGACCGGCCTGTGCCACATCGTTCAGCAACGTGGTGATACCCGTCCTGTCGGCATGCGTGTCGTAGGTGTAGACCAAGGTGTCCCCGCTTCCGTTCAGAACCAGATTGTGCGCGGCCAGACTGTCCGGGATGGTCGGGATCGGCTCGGTCAGCATGACCTCGATCTGCTTTTTCCCCATCTGCGCCATCAGGGTGTCCTTGTCCTGCACCAGCAACAACTCACCCTTGTCGATGACGCCTACACGGTCCGCGATGGCCTCGGCCTCTTCGATGTAGTGGGTGGTCAGGATGATGGTGACACCGGCCCGCTTCAACTCGGCCACGATCTCCCACATGTCCTTGCGCAATTCGACATCAACACCGGCGGTGGGTTCATCCAGAAACAGCACGCGCGGCTCATGAGCCAGCGCCTTGGCAATCAGCACCCGCCGCTTCATGCCGCCCGACAGTTCCCGGATGGCATTTCTGCGCTTTTCCCACAGCGAGAGCTTGCGCAGAATCTCCTCAAGCCGAGCGTTGTCACGGCCCAGCCCGAACAGACCTCGCGAAAACCGCACCGTGTTCCAGACCTTCTCAAACGGTTCCAGCGCAATCTCCTGCGGCACCAGACCGATCATCCGGCGGGCGGCGCGAAACTCTGTCTGAATATCGTGACCACCCACCGTGACGGACCCGGAACTGGGCGTGGTGATCCCGCAAATCGTTGAAATCAGGGTCGTCTTTCCGGCGCCGTTCGGCCCCAGCAGCGCCAGTATTTCGCCCTGCTCGATATCCAGAGACACGCCTTTCAGCGCCTCAAAGCCATCCGCATACGATTTTCGCAGATCCCTGATGGACAGAATGGTGGTCATGCATATTCCCTGTGGTGACAGCGACCCATCCGCGCCGCGCCGTTACCGAACAGACCATTTACAAACGGATCAGTCCCGGCCCGTCAAGCGCCCCAGCCATCCTTTGCCGCTTTCACCATCCCCGTCATCCGCTGTTTCTTCTGCCGGGCCTTCGAAATGCGCTTGCAGGTTTACGAAGAATTGATCTGCCATTTTCTTGGCAAACCCGTCGATCAGACGGCTGCCCAGTTGCGCAAGTTTGCCACCGACACTGGCATCAACGTCATAGCTCAGAACTGTGCCGCCCTCGGCGTTTGGCTGAAATGTCACCGTGGCGCGGCCCTTGGCGAAACCCGCCGCGCCGCCCTTTCCGTCACCGGCAATGGTCAGTCGCTCGGCCTCGACCATGTCCGACATTGTGACGACGCCTTTGAACGTCGCCTTTACCGGGCCAACCTTCTGCACAACCGTGGCCTCGTAACCGTCCTGCGGATTGCCCGAAACCTCTTGCGCGCCACTGACACAGGCTTTCAGAACCTCCGGGTCAAGCAACGCGGCGTACAACTCTGCCGGCGATGCCTTGATTTCACGGGTATCACTCATCTGCATGGTCGCGGACCCTTTGTCGTTTCTCTGACGGTTCTCACAGACCTAGCGCTGAATAGTGGTGGCAGGCAAGCACGCCGGATTCGAAACGCGCCGGCGCGGCAACTCCGACCTTGCATTTTTTCGGCCTTCCCGGAATTTTGCGCGACAACGGAGGACAGTCATGCTGCACGGAATACGCGTCATCGAAATCGAAGCGCTTGGCCCTGGCCCTTTCGCGGCCATGCTGCTGGCGGACCTTGGGGCGGACGTCATTACCATTCACCGCAAGGGTGGGGCTGTGACACCCGGAATGCCGGAACGTTCGCTGCTAGATCGTGGAAAGCGCTCTATCGATCTGGACCTCAAAAATCCCGATGACCTTGAAACGGCCAAACGCCTGATCGCCTCGGCCGATGCGCTGATCGAAGGATTTCGCCCAGGTGTCATGGAAAAACTGGGCCTCAGCCCGCAGATCTGCCAGGCCCGGAACCCCAGGCTGGTTTACGGCCGCATGACCGGATGGGGACAGGACAGCCCGCTGTCGGGCGACGCAGGCCACGATCTGAATTATATCGCCCTGTCGGGCGCGCTCTGGTACGCCTCTGCTCCGGATCACCCGCCGCAAACACCGGCAACGCTGGTCGGCGATATTGGCGGCGGGGCGATGTATCTGGTCGCCGGCGTTCTGGCCGGACTGATCAATGCGCAACGAACCGGACGAGGCACCGTTGTCGATGCCTCGATCTACGACGGATCCGCCCATATGATGAACCTGCTGATGAGCCTGCGCCAGACCGGCAACCTGTCAGACACCCGCGGTCAAAGCCTGCTGGACGGTCCGCACTGGAGCCGCACTTATCGCTGCGCCGATGGTGGCTTTGTCTCGGTTCAATGCCTCGAACCGAAATTCTACGCTATTTTCCTGAGCGTTCTGAATCTGTCCGGGGATCCGGCTTTCAAGGAACAATTCAAACCGCAGCTCTGGCCCGACCAGACGCGGCGGCTGAGCGCCATATTTGCCGACAAGCCCCGCGATCACTGGGCAGACCAGTTCAATGGCACCGACGCCTGCGTCGCCCCGGTCCTCAGTCCGCAAGAGGCACAGAACCACGAGATGAACCTCGCCCGCCAAACCTGGCAAGAGGTTAACGGAACGTTGCAGGCTGCCGGCGCGCCGCGGTTTTCAGACGCCAATTGGCAACCCGGCGTCAGCCCTGCTCGCGGTGAGCACACTGGGGAAATCCTGGCCGAACTCGACAACCTGCGCTGATCCGCCCCTTCATCTGGCCGGAAAATATCCCGGGGGATGAATTGGCCGAAGGCCAAGAAGGGGGCTGGCCCCCTTGCCCGTCGTTACCGACCGCGCACCGTATCGATCATCAGTTGCACGTTGTCCGGGTTTGCGTCCGGCGTGATCCCATGCCCAAGATTGAAAATGTGCGGCCCATTCGAGAAGGCCTCGACAATCCGCCGCGTCTCATCGACCAGCGCCTGCCCACCTGTCACCATATGCGACGACGCCAGATTTCCCTGAACGCATCCATCGGCCTGCACATATTCTGCTGCCCATTCGGGCGACACGGAATTATCCAACGCGACACAATCCACACCGGTGGCCTTGGCAAAACCGACATAGCCGTCCCCTGCCTCACGCGGAAAACCAATGATGGGGATGCCCGGGTGACGTTCCTTGATGGCCTTCGTGATAACCCGACAGGGCTCAAGGGCGTATTTGCGGAACGCTTCACCCTTCAGCGACCCGGCCCAGCTATCGAAAATCTTGACCACCTCAGCCCCGGCGTCGATCTGGGTGGAAAGGTATTCGATCGTGGCCAGAGTGATCCGGTCCAGCAGCGCTTCGAACAAGGCAGTGTCACCTTCACGCAGCGCATGGGCTGGGCCCTGATCCGGCGTGCCGCGCCCGGCAATCATGTACGTTGCCACGGTCCAGGGCGCGCCAGCAAATCCAATCAGTGTGGTTTCGGAGGGCAGTTCCCGCGCCAGGATCCGCACCGTTTCGTAGACCGGAGACAGGGTTTCGTGGATGTCCTCTACCGGCTTCAGAGCGTCAAAATCGGACTGCCGCGTGATGGTCGACAGGCGCGGCCCTTCACCCGTGACGAACCACAGGTCGGCACCCAGAGCCTGTGGCACCAGCAGGATATCGGCAAACAGAATGGCTGCGTCGAACCCGTAGCGGCGGATCGGCTGCAAAGTGACCTCGGCGGCCAGTTCGGGGTTGTAGCACAAGGACAGGAAATCCCCTGCCTGCGCCCGTGTCGCACGATACTCCGGCAGATACCGCCCCGCCTGCCGCATCATCCAGATCGGCGGCACGTCCTGCACCTCGCCCGCCAGCGCCCGCAGCAGTTTCTTTGTCTCGGCCATATTTGTCCCCAATCGTCCGGTTTGCCGCAACGGGTCTGCCTTCGGCGGCAATTTGTCAAGCTCTGCCCCCATTGTCAGGGCAATGTGACGCGACTAAAGCTGTGCGCATGACATTGACTCTGCCGACCCCCGCATCGCCGCTGAAGATTGGAACCCGTGGCTCGCCACTGGCGCTGGCGCAGGCCTACGAAACCCGTCAAAGACTGCGCGATGCGTTTGATCTGCCCGAAGAGGCGTTCGAGATCGTGGTCATCAAGACCACCGGCGACAATCGCGCCATGATCGACGCGGACCGCCCGCTGAAGGAGATCGGCAACAAGGGCCTGTTCACCAAGGAAATCGAAGAGGCGATGCTGCGCAGCGATATCGACATCGCCGTGCATTCGACCAAGGACATGCCGGTCGAACAGCCCGCGGGACTGGTACTGGACACGTTCCTGCCGCGCGAGGATGTTCGCGACGCTTTCATCTCGCCGGACCTGAGTTCCATCCATGACCTGCCCGATGGCGCCGTGGTCGGCACGTCGTCGCTGCGCCGCAAGGCGCAATTGCTGAACCGGCGGCCTGACCTGAAGGTTGTCGAGTTCCGGGGCAACGTTCAGACCCGGCTGAAAAAGCTGGGCGACGGGGTGGCGGACTGCACCTTTCTGGCCATGGCCGGACTGCGCCGGCTACAGATGGACGACGTCCCCGCCACGGCCATTGCGCCCGAGGACATGCTGCCCGCCATCGCGCAGGGCACCATCAGCATCGAACGCCGGGCGTCCGACACCCGTTCGGCTGAAATGCTCGAAGCCATTCACCATGCCGAGACCGGACAGCGCATGTCGGCGGAACGCACGCTGCTGGCGGCGCTTGACGGTTCCTGCGAGACACCGATCGCCGGCCTAGCCGAAATTCTGAATGGGCAACTTCGGCTGCGCGGAGAAGTCCTGCGCCCAGACGGGTCAGAATCAATCGCCGAGGATGTGACCGGAGATGTTGCAGACGGCGCGGAAATGGGTCGCCAGATGGCAGCGAGACTGCTGCAACAGGCCGGACCGGGCTTCTTCGACTGGAAAAAATGAAAAAAGTTTTAGCAATGTGAACTGCTTCACTGTGAGCTTCGAAGTTTATCGGCATTACAGTGACATACCGATCAGCAAGGCGGGTCAGTTTCGAAAGTATCGAAAGATTTTCTGGTTGCTGGTGTTTTAAGTGGTTTTCGAGGGGGCGAAACCGATCCCCGAACTCTGATCGGTAAGGGCCGCTGTCATAGCCTGACAGCGGCCCATTTTGTTTTGCGATCCTCACCAGCTAATACGATCAGAAAAAGTCAGCTCAATGACTGGCAGTCTGACAGAGTGAACGACTTCGAAATCGCGCCGGGCAACCTGCGGTATTCGGTGAAGCCCATTGCACCATAGTAGGACAACCCCCCGACATTGGTTTCCCCAATGGTGGCATCTATCGCAGGCAAGCCGACTTCCTGCGCAGCCCGCAAAGTGGATCTGAATAAGTCCCGTCCGATTCCCTGCCGGGCCGATGACGGGTTGATATGCGTGCCAATAATGCCCAGCCCCTCAGCGACCTTGTACGGATTGCCTGCAGTTGCAAGCTTCAAAGACTGGAACCCCAATACTGTTCCCCGGGGGTCGATGGCGACCGAACACCGGATCTGCTGAGGGTGGCAAAGATAATGCGACAGCGCAAAGGCCGCATCCGATGGTTTGCTGCGTTGTCCGGCAAGAACAAGGGCCTTCAGAACGACGGCCAACCCCTCGGCATCGTCCGCAACGGCCGGGCGAATGGAGTGACCGCTCAATTTATACCTGCAAGTTTTCCGTCATACACCGTGTGCATGCCGCTCTTCCAATTCACGGGCAAATTCGCTCAGGCGAATCTGAAACTGTCGGCGGAACCGCGATTGTCCCAGCTTCAGAGACTGAAGCAACAGGCGGGCCGGTAGTGACTTCGCAGCAAGCGACATTTCGACACTCAGCCGGGTTTTGCGTTGTGACAGGGCAAGAAAGTCAACCGATGTCACCCCTTTCATACCTTTGCTGGACATCTCAAAGCACATGCGGGACGGGGTATCGCAATCGGTCATCTGTATTTCGACCCGACGCGGTTTTCCGCGCAGATTGAAATCCGTCAGCCATGTGGCACCAGTTGTTATCGGGGCCTGTTCGTTCAGTCGCCGTACTTCGACACCCCGGCGCATGGCCATCCGCTCGAACCGCTCAAAATCCGCGACCATGTCGAAAACCGCATCAATCGGGGCCTCGATATCTTCGCGCGCTGAAAACTGCATGTCCGCCCTCGGTGCCTTTGCTTTCGTTCAGTGTCTCGTCAGTCCAGAGTGTCTGCAAGCCAGTTTTGCAGCAGAAAATGCGCAATGGCGCCTTTTCGGGCCGGCAACAAGACCGGATGTTCTCCGGCAAAGGCGCGCATCATTTCCGATTTGCTGACCCACATCGCGTCTTCGATCTCGACCGGATCAATCCTGAGTTCGCGGGACAGGGCCTCACCCGCGCAGCCGAACATCAACGAGGCCGGAAACGGCCACGGCTGGCTGGCCAGATAGTGAACGGCACCAACCGGCACGCCTGCCTCTTCCATTACTTCGCGCCGCACGGCGGCTTCCAGCGTTTCACCCGGTTCGACAAATCCCGCAAGCAGCGAGTACATGCCTTCGGGCCAACCCGGAGACCGGCCCATCAGGACCGAGTTTCCATGGGTAATCAGCATGATCACCACAGGGTCGGTGCGCGGAAAATGCTGCCCGCCACAAGTGGGGCAGCTGCGCTGCCACCCCGCCTGTGCAATTTCACTGGCAGCCCCGCAACGCGCACAGAACCGGTGCGTTTCATGCCAGCCGATCACGGCCTTGGCCGCTGCTGCAAGCTCGGCATCGCGGGCGCTCAGCCGCGTCATGATCCGGCGCAATTCGGCAAACACGTACCCGTCCGGCAGGTCCGGATGCTGCTGCTCGGACCGGTCTACAAAAGCACCGATATCCGACAAATCCTGCCCATCCGCCGACCAGTCCGATATATCCGCCGCAAAAATCGGTGCATCGTCTTCACGAAGGCCCAGAAATACCGGGGCTTCCACAACCCCTCCGGGACCTTCGCGCACCAGGCTATGTGCCATCGCAACCAATCCAAGCCGGTCCAGATCTTCGCCCTGCACCAATATCTTGCCACGCCAGACCAGCAGGCATTCGGCGCGTGGATCAGTTTTCATCTGTTCCAGCCTGTCCGAATCTCCCCGGAGATGCGCTGCGCGATCCAGGCCCGAGCCGCCAAATGTCACTGTCTCCGCGTTTTTCATTTAATATCCTCAGTGTGTTGCGCACAGGGCTGCCACGACTGCCGAGTTGTTGCAATGCCAATTCATGAACACCGGGACGTGGCAATGCCGCTGAATGGTCCCACCGGCGCCAAGTTATTTGCACTTACTCATTCTTTTAGTGAACATGGCTTAGATTGAATTGCCCAAAGTAGAAAATTGCACCCGACCACTGTTTCATCTCAGAGCCAACATATTTCAGCCGGTCGCATTCGGATTTTGGCCACGACCGATCTGCACATGAATCTGACAGGGTTCGACTATCACGCCGATGAACCGGATCCGGCGCGGGGCTTCACCCGAACGGCCAGCCTGATCCGCGCTGCCAGAGAAGAAGCGCAGAAAGACGGAGCACTGGTATTCCTGTTCGACAACGGAGATGCCCTTCAGGGAACACCGTTTGGCGATTGGGCGGCAGAGCAGACTGATGACAACCACGTGTTGATGCAGGCCTTCCGGGAACTTGGCTATGACGCAATCGGACTGGGCAACCATGATTTCGACTTTGGCCTGCCGACGCTGAATCGTGTTCTGGACGGCGCACCGTGCCCGGTGATTTGCAGCAATGCCCGGCAATTGACCACCGGGGCCAAATGGAATGACCGCGCAATACTAGAACGCTCTCTTCTGGTTGACGGCGTCGAAACCCCGTTTCGTCTGGGTCTTTTGTCGATCCTGCCGCCGCAAACGGCGCAATGGAATGCGCACCGGGTTCAGGATGTGGTGGTGTTCGAAGATATTCTGGAGGCCGCGCAAAAGACGGTCGAGGCCCTGCGCACGGACGGCAGCGATGTGATTATCGCCCTGGCGCATTCGGGCTTTGGACCTTCGGAACCCGCGCGCGGATTGGAGAACGCCGTCATACCGTTGGCCGCGATCGACGGGATCGACGCCATTGTTGCAGGCCATACGCATCTCACACTTCCCGGCAAGGATCACGAAGGGCTGGATCATACAGACGCAACCCGGGGGCATGTACATGGCAAACCGGTTGTCATGCCGGGCGTCGCCGGGACGCATCTTGGCATCATCGACCTGCATGTGCAGAAAACCTCTGCCGGGCGATGGAAGGTTGTCGGGCAGCAGATTCAGTTGCTGCCTGTTATTGCCCCGCTTCGGGACGCAGCAATTTCCGAAGACCCCGGAATGCGGCGGCTGTTCAGCTACGGCCACGAAGAAACCCGTGCACTGGCCTCAAGACCCGTGGGCCACACCGGTCAAAGCCTGCACAGCTATTTCAGCTTTTGCGCACCAGATCGGGGCCTCGCGCTGGTCGCCAGCGCCCAGGCAGCGGCATTGAACCTCCATCTGGACGAAGACCTGCGGGGGCTTCCACTGTTTTCCGCTGTTTCGCCCTGCAAGTTCGGAGGCCGCGCGGGACCGCGTTCCTACACGGATGTACCGCCCGGAAATGTTCGTTTGCGCAATGTTTCGGATCTTCATTCTTTTCCGAATGAACTGCGCGCCGTGCTTGTCACCGGCGACATGGTCCGTGACTGGCTTGAAATGTCGGCGGGCATTTTCAATCAGGTGGATGCAGGAGCTGTCCGCACTCTGACCGATGAAACACGGGCCGGGCATAACTTCGATGTGCTGTTCGGCCTGACCTATCGGATCGATCTTTCCCAGCCGGCGCGTTTTGATTCTCACGGTATGCTGGTCAATCCCGCTGCAAACCGTGTCCGCGAGATTTGCTGCGGTGGAATCCCTGTTGAACCCACCCAGAAATTCGTTGTGGCCCTGAACAGTTACCGGGCCAGCGGCGGCGGACACTTCCCAGTTGCGCATCAGGCCCGGCAGATCGATCTGCCGACCTTACCCATCAGGGACGTCCTGCGCGACTATCTTTCGGGGGGATTACCGGGCGACCCGATGCAATCTGCGCCCTTCCCCTTCAGCCTTATCCGGCTTCCCGGCCACGCTTCGATTCTGAAAACCGGGCCGGGAGCAAGGGCGCATCTTTCCGAACTGGACGCATACGATCCGCATGCGCTGGGGCATGACCCGGAAGGCTTTCTGCGGATCAGACTGTCACTCTGACGGGTTGTCTTCCTGGCGCAACTTCCCTATATCGACGATTGAGAGGTTGGCGCGGGCGAGCGCCTCGCCAACCTGGTCAGGTCCGGAAGGAAGCAGCCACAACGAGCCCCGCTTGGGTCGATGTCCAACCTCTCACTTCATCCCGCAATCGTCACATCTTTCCGGTCGGAACGGACTTGCTGCTCCGCAGACTCGATCAGCCTCGGCCAGACCGCTTTGTTTTTGCGCGCAAAAACACCAATGTGGCCAATGGATTTCAGCCCGAAATCCTTTGGCTCAAGCACATGACGGTTGGCGTCCGGGCCGTATAGCTCGGCCAGCCTCCAGACCGCATTTTCAGGCACCATCTGGTCGTCCGAAATCGCAAACAGGTCAACCGGACCACCGGCCCGCGGCCAGGTCGCTGCGGGCAGGCTTTGGCCAATTTCAGGCAGATAGCTGTTCGGCGAGGTGCACCATTTTCGCCATTGCCAGTAGACCTTTGACGGCAGGTCCGAACCAAACCCAATGGCCTTGCCGGGCAGATACCCCAGCACATGAACTGCAAAAGGCGCATGCCCGTACCAGAAGATTCCGGCCAGCCCCCTGTAGGGCCAGGGATGATCCGACAACGTAACCAGGCCTGAACACACACAAATCATCCGGTCGATCTGATCCACATCCGATTGCAATGGCTCAAGCATACCCCCCAGCGAATGACCAATGGTCCACTGCCGCGCACTTGGGAATCGCCGTCGCATCTCGGCCCGGGCCGCGGGAATATCGATCAGCGCCCAATCGGACATGGTGACACGCGAATCCTTCAGACGCCCCGATAACGATTTTCCGAAATCGCGGTAATCATAGGTCAGACAGGCAATGCGCTGCTCTTCCGCCAGCCACCGGGCAAAATGCTGATAATAGTCCTGGGGAACGCCGGTCGCGCTGTTCAGAACAACTACGATATCAGGCGCTGCAACAGGCAGGTACAGGCGACCCGACAGCATAGCCGTCCCGGAGGGAAATCGTATGTCTTCGGTCAAGACCTGTTCCTGTATGTCCAACATATCATGCTCCGCTCTCAACTGAACAGTTCAGTTCACCTATCTGTCAGGCCAGTCGCCCGCTCAAGTCAACCCGGTGCAAACATGACCAAACGTCCGCTTTCCCGACCACGCATCGGACCAAATGCCTCGGCCCGCGCAATGCGCTTGACTCGGGGACCCGGCAACCGCTAGCGATGAGGAGATGGTTTCCGCGCCCTTTAAGGGGCCGGGATGAAAAGGGAACACGGTGCGGTTCTGTCTGGCATTGCCGGAAGGAACCAAGGCCGAGACTGCCCCCGCAACTGTAAGCGGTGAGCAATGCCGAAACACCACTGGCCGAAAGGCTGGGAAGGTCGGCAAAGCGATGACCCGCAAGTCAGGAGACCTGCCATCGATACTGAAACCGAAACTCGGGCGGGGTGTCCGGGCAGGTCCTGATGGCATAGCCCCGTCACACCTGATCCTTGCCCCGCGCCGCGCGCGGAGGGCGCATTATGATCTGGAAGACAAGGACACACGAATTTTCTGCCACTGTGTGCCAGCGCACCGGCAAACCCTGTCCGGCACTGGCGCAAATGGCGCGGGCTCTGACGCGCGCCGTGGCAAGCGCCGGCCCGGCCGCAACCCCGCAATTCGCCATTGAAGGCAGCAGCGAGCTTGCCCATTGCCCCGAAGGGTGCATGGCCCGGTTCCACGCGCGGCCAGACAAAATCCGGGTGTTTTGCGGAACGAATGAGGAAACTCCGGGCGACAGGTTGGAGGATTATGCAGACATGATGTTCTGCGCAGAGTTCCGTGCGCTGCCGTCCGCAATTCTGTCGGACCCGCCCTGCGCCATGCTTGAAGCTTCGGCCCTGGCAGGTCGCCAAGTGGCGGCCCAGGCCGGACATTTGTCGGCCTAAGCTACGGGTCCGCGCTGGCCGGAATCAATTGCGTGGCCCATGCCAGTTGTGCATCTGTTTCAACCGCACAGGGCCGCACCGCCCTCAACCGTTTCAGGGCTGCACCCGGTTGCTCGCCACATTCGACCATCAGGCGCAACACCACCATTCCGGACCGGCCACAGCCGCCCCGGCAATGCACCAGAATGCGCCCGCCCCCTGACAGGGCATGGCGGACGGCCGCGCTTACATCGGGCCAGCGCGCGGTCACGGCGTCGGGGGGTGCACCGAAATCTTCGACCGGCAGATGGACCCAGCGGCAGGCGCGCGCCTGAATGTCGGTTCCGAAGTCACGCGCGCCGTCCTGCAGCATCTCGACTTCGGTCGTCATTGAAATGACAAGACCGGGCTTCCAATCGGAAATCGCATTCAGGTCCTGGGCATAATTACCCCCACGCCCTGGCATTGATGTCAGGGCCAGAGTACCTCCTCCGACCTGCAGCGCATGAATAATCATCTGAGACATGCAACGCGCCCTCCTTAATCGTTACGCACAAGAATCCGGTCAAAAATGCTTCCGCCTTCATTTTTACGCGCATCCCGAAGCATTCCCAAATGAATTTCGCGAACCGGCTGTGGACGCAGGCGGCGGCGCACTCTACGCTGCACTTCTGATACGAATCCGACAGAGCAGAAATGACCGACACGCCAAGCCCCGCTTATCAGGTTCTTGCCCGCAAATACCGCCCGGAAACCTTTGCCGACCTGGTTGGTCAGGATGCCATGGTGCGCACCCTGAAAAACGCGTTCGAGGCAGACCGGATCGCGCAGGCCTTCATCATGACCGGCATCCGCGGCACCGGCAAAACGACAACGGCGCGGATCATCGCCAAGGGCATGAACTGCATCGGCCCCGATGGCGACGGCAAACCGACGACCGAACCCTGCGGCCAATGCGAACATTGCGTGGCGATCATGGAAGGCCGCCATGTCGACGTAATGGAAATGGACGCCGCCAGCCGCACCGGCGTGAACGATATTCGCGAAATCATAGACAGCGTCCGCTATCGTGCCGCCAGCGCGCGCTACAAGATCTATATCATCGACGAGGTTCACATGCTCTCGACCAGCGCGTTCAACGCGCTGCTCAAGACACTTGAGGAACCGCCCGAGCATGTGAAATTCATCTTCGCGACTACCGAAATCCGCAAGGTTCCGGTGACGGTCCTGTCGCGCTGCCAACGCTTCGACCTGCGCAGGATCGAACCCGAGGACATGATCGGTCTTCTGAACAAGATCGCCGCCGCCGAGGGGGCCCAGATCGCAGAAGACGCACTGGCGTTGATCACCCGAGCGGCCGAGGGTTCGGCGCGTGATGCAACTTCGCTGCTGGATCAGGCGATCTCGCACGGGGCCGGTGAAACCAGTGCCGATCAGGTCCGGGCGATGTTGGGTCTGGCGGACCGGGGCCGCGTCCTGGACCTGATGGACATGATCCTGCGGGGCGACGCGTCGGGGGCTCTGACAGAGCTAAGCGCTCAGTACGCCGAGGGCGCCGATCCGCTTGCCGTGCTGCGCGATCTGGCCGAAATCACCCATTGGGTGTCCGTGGTCAAAATCACGCCGGACGCCGCCGAGGACCCGACCGTTTCACCGGACGAACGCGCTCGTGGCCAGCAAATGGCCGAAGCCCTGCCGATGCGTGTCCTGACCCGCATGTGGCAAATGCTGCTGAAAGCGCTCGAAGAGGTCTCAGCTGCGCCAAACGCCATGATGGCGGCAGAAATGGCCGTCATTCGGCTGACCCATGTGGCCGACCTGCCAAGCCCGGAAGAACTGATCAAACGTTTGCAGGACGCACCTCCACCCACGCCGAACGGAGGCCCCGGTGGCGGCATGGCCGTACCCTCGCACGCCCCGGTACAACCTCAGGCATCGGCAAGGTCTTCCTACGTTTCCGCTCCACACGGTCCCGCCGGCGCGCCGACTACTGCCTTGGCACAGGACGTCCAAACTGCTCTGGCGCGCTATCCGACCTTCGAACATGTGGTCGAACTGATCCGGACAAACCGGGACGTAAAGCTGCTGGTCGAGGTCGAAAACGGTGTGCGGCTGATGTCCTACTCACCGGGCCGGATCGAATTTACACCGACCGATCATGCCCCGACAGACCTTGCCCAACGGCTGGGTACGGCGCTGCAGCGCTGGACAGGCAATCGGTGGGCCGTATCCATCGTGGCAGATGGCGAAGCCGCCACGATCGCCGAGATCCGCGATGCGGCCGACCTCGCGCTAAGGTCACAGGCCGAGCAGCACCCGCTGGTTCAGGCGGTACTCATGCAGTTTCCCAAGGCGCGCATCAAACGGATCGAAACCCCGGAACAGCGCGCCGCCAAGGTCGAAACCGAGGCTCTTCCCGAGGTCGAAGACGAATGGGACCCGTTCGAAGAGGACTGAACATCTGCCTGGAATACAGGAGGATGCCCATGCCCCTTGTGTCACGCAGTCACCCTTCGTATTTAGGCGTCAAATCGATTTACAGGAGAAACCCGATGCTCAAAGGTTTAGGCGGTCTGGGCGATATGGCCAAGATGATGAAATCCGCGCAGGACCTGCAGACCAAAATGACCGAAATGCAGGAAGAACTGAACAACCTCATGGTTGTCGGCGAATCCGGCGCCGGTCTGGTCAAAGCCACCGCCACCGCCAAGGGCGAACTCAAGGGTCTGGACATCGACCCGTCGATCTTCAACGGCGACGACAAGGAAGTGGTCGAGGACCTGATCCTGGCCGCCATCAAGGACGCGCAGACCAAGGCCGCCGAGCGATCCCAGGCGGAAATGGCCAAGCTGACCGAAAGCATGGGGCTGCCGGCAGACATCAAGCTGCCGTTCTGATCTTCATCTTTTCCCAAATACTCCCGCCGGAGGCTCCCTTCGGTGCCAAACAGGACAGGCCGTGAGTTCGAACAGCGACATCGACAACCTGATCGACCTGATGGCCAAGCTGCCGGGCCTTGGGCCGCGCTCGGCCCGTCGCGCGGTTCTGCACCTGATCCGAAAGCGCGCCCTGCTGCTGACACCGCTGTCGGACGCAATGCAGCAGGTCGCCGCCACCGCCCGCGAATGCCTGAATTGCGGCAATGTCTGTACCGCTGATATCTGTGACATCTGCGACAGCGAGGCCCGCGCCACCGGAGAGCTTTGTGTCGTCGAGGATGTCGCTGATCTTTGGGCGATGGAACGTGCCGGAGTATTCAAAGGCCGCTATCACGTTCTGGGTGGTACACTTTCGGCCTTGGACGGTGTCGGTCCGGACGAGTTGCGCATTCCCCGCCTCAAAGACCGCGTGACGGCCGAGGGCATCACCGAGATCATCCTTGCCCTGAACGCCACAGTCGACGGACAGACCACCGCCCACTACATTGCCGACCAGTTGGAGGGACAGGTCCGCCTGACCTCACTTGCGCAGGGTGTGCCAATTGGGGGTGAGCTGGATTATCTGGACGACGGGACGATCACGGCGGCGCTGAGGGCGCGGAAAGAACTGTAAGGTCACAGAACCTGTCAGAGAACAAACTGAAATCATGCTTTGATTTTCCAGAGTTGTACGTGACTTATGAGCAGATATCCCGATCTATTCATACTGCGACACGGTGAAACCGAGTGGAATACTCTTGGCAGATTTCAAGGCCGCAAGGACTCTCCGCTGACCGAAACGGGCAAGGCGCAGGCGCGCACTCAAAACCAAATTCTGAGCCGCATTCCGAACACACCGTCTCGGGTCGTCGTCAGCCCGCAGGAGCGCGCGCAGCACACGGCTCGGCTCGCGATTGCACCCCATCTGCAACTGGAAACTGACCACCGCCTTCAGGAAATCGCATTTGGCCAATGGGAAGGTGTATCCAAGAACGTCATCAGGTCGCAGATCGACTACGCCTACGAAAGCTATTTGTGGTTTTTTCGCAGCCCTGGCGGTGAGAGCTTTGAGGAGATATCGACAAGAGTCCGATCCTTTCTGGATGAGCAAGAAGAACCCTCAATCATTGTGACCCACGGTGTAACTTCTTTGGTGCTAAGGGGGATCTGGCTGGGTCTAGATCAGGAAGGCCTGCTTAAGCTGCCTCGCACACAGGGGTGTGTCTTCCATCTTTCCAACGGTACGGAAACGATACTTCAGTAGAGGCGGCCGCATTATTATCCGACACGTGCCTGCTGCACGCTTTCTGATCACAGCCTTTGGTTATGCGCAAAACTGCGCTAAGGATATCCAAACACTACCATTTTAGCTGGAGCATTCCTCGATGACCCGCCTTCTCGCCTTCACCTTTGCAGCTTTCACCGCAACCTCCGCTATGGCACAACAACTTGTCGACAAAGGCTTTGTCGAGGGCTGGAACGTCATGATGGACCCCGCACTTGGCAACGGGTGCCTGATCCAGACGATCTATCAGGATCTGTCGGTCGTGCGGCTGGGCTATGACGCGTTGGGTGATCGCGGATACTTCACCGTCTACAACAAGGCATGGGGCGATATCGAACCCGGGAAAACCTATCCGATCCGGTTCGATCTGGACGGCAAGAGCTTTGACGCCACCGCCATCGGGTTCAGGCAGGATCGCGTTCCTGGAGGGACGGTGTTTTTCACCGACCGCAACTTCGTAAGCGCGATTGCGCAGAACAGAACCATGACCGTCTACAACCCGGCAGGTGAGCGTGTGATGGCAATCGACCTCAAAGGCACGGCCAAGGCGCTGGAATATGCGCGGGACTGCCAGAACAAGAAGCTCTAGCGAATCGGATCGAAAAGGGCGTCCTTGGCGGTGCAGTCGTGGATCACATCCCGTCCGCAGGGCACTGGTTTCAGATCACGCGACAGACACAGGCGGACCTCTTCTATATAGCCCTGTTTGCAGGTCACAGTGACCATATCGCGTTCAAGACCCGGGTTTGCTTTCACAAACGCGTCTTCAACGACCGAGGCGGGCAGTTTCACCGACGCATCCAGTTTACGAAACACCGGTGGGCGTTCAACGCGCTCATAGGCTTGGCGGGACAATGCGAAATAGTCAGTCGCGCGGAGACCCGAACAGGTGCCATGCTTTTTCCATTGATGCCACGCGAGACCGGAACTGCCCTGAATGTCTTCCATTTCCCGGGTCATGCGGCGCGTTGGCGGTGACTCTGGCGTGCGGCAGTAGGCTGGCCAGCCCTGATGGTATTGCGGCCAGAGACCATGCAAAATCCAGCCGTGATCATGCCGCGCATCGCATTGCTCCGATCCGCGCGCATCGCCTTCGCGGGCGCACCAATTGGGCGACCAACTGAGCGCCAGTACGTAATAGTCGAACTCACCCGCCTTTTCGCCGTCGGCCAGCGCCGCCATTGAACCGAACACCCACAAAACCAGCCCCGCAATTCCTTGACGCATTCGCCTCTTCCCTTCTTGCCTTCCCGCGACTATATACGGGCCAAGTTCCCCGACAACGGAAACCTACCCAACACCAAGGGGCCGCCGAATTCCGGCGACGGGAAAGATGTATTTATAGGAGATGGGCTGATGGCAAAACCGCTTATGGCCAAGGCAACAGCCGTATGGCTGGTGGACAACACCACGATCAGCTTCAAGCAGATCGCGGATTTCGTAGGCATGCACGAGCTTGAAGTGCAGGGCATCGCGGATGGCGATGTTGCTGCTGGCGTCAAAGGGTTCGACCCCATCGCCAACAACCAGCTTACCCAGGACGAAATCGACGCGGCGCAGAACAATCCACTGCACGAGCTGAAGCTCAAGTTCAACCCGGCCGCCTCGGGCGAAGAAAAGCGCCGTGGTCCGCGCTATACCCCGCTGTCCAAGCGTCAGGACCGCCCGAACTCGATCCTGTGGCTGGTCAAGTTCCATCCCGAACTCAGCGACGGTCAGATCGCCAAGCTGGTCGGCACCACCAAGCCGACCATCCAGTCGATCCGCGAGCGTACCCACTGGAACATCGCCAACATGCAGCCGATCGACCCGGTCGCACTGGGCCTGTGCAAACAGTCCGAGCTGGACGCGATCGTTCAGAAGGCGGCCGCCAAGAAAGCCGCCGAAGGCGGCGTCATGAGCGATGACGAACGCCGCAGGCTGGTTTCGACCGAGCAGTCGCTGGAAATGGACGCCGCGCCCAAGATCCCGACTGCCATCGAGGGTCTCGAGACCTTCTCGTTGTCCGATGACGGCGATGACAAGGAAGAGAACGAACCGATCGTGGACGCCGACAGCTTCTTCAACCTGCCCAAGGGCGGCGGCGAGGAAGAGGATGAAGACGACCTGCGCCCATAATTGACGTGTGACCCCGGCCCGACTGGTCGGGGTTTTGCTTTTTGGAAAAACCATGCTGAACGTACTGTCAGCCATTTTTGGCCCGCATCGCGCTGTATCCATCTATGCTTTTGTCCAGACGAAGGGTCTGGCCATTGCTGGTGTGCTGGCCCTCATCGCCGTAACGGCAGGTTTGCTGATCCTGAATGACGACGGCGTGCACGAACACGACTCGTTTTTTGTCGCCGATGTTTTGACCGCTTCGCCGATCAATGGCGACCTGAAGAACGGCGTCGTGGCGTCGGTGCGCCTGCCGGATGGTTCAGCGGCATCGATAACGTCGACCGAAGCTCCGATTGCACAATCCGTTGGCACCAGCGCTTGCGTCGAAAAGCGGGTTTACGTGGAAAGCGGCGAGGCGCGGTACCGGTTCAAACTGCCGCGATATTGCGAGGCTGGCTGAGCCGCCTCGACCTAATTGAAACCGCCCGGCCTGAACGCCGGGCGGTTTTTCATTTTCAGATCATCTGGAACAGTATTCCGGCGATGATTGCACCGCTGATCCCCAGACCCAGATAGGTGGCAAAGACACGGGGTTTGACCAACGACCAGACCGCGGCCATTGCCGGGATCGAGCTGACTGCGCCTGCGACCATGAAGGACATGGCGGCACCCGCGCTCATCCCCTGTTCGGTCAGGCCGGCCAGCAACGGCGGTGCGACGTAGGAATTCAGATAGGCAGGCATGCCAACCAGCGCCGCGATCACGATCGGCAGAACACCGTCACCACCGACAACCCGGGCGATCATGTCAGCCGGTACATAGCTGACCAGAAGCGCCTCGAGCACATAGGCCAGCGCAAGCCATTTGAGCAGGAACACACCATTATACACAAACTCGGACCGGAAGCGCACGCGGCGATCCGGGTCCTGCCAGAAACGCCAGACCGGTTTGTCGTCTTTCTTCGGGCCGCAGCCGCAGCAACCGGCGGGTTTGTATTCGCGCAGAGGCTGCGAGAAGGCGCCGTTGCGCATCAGGGCGCGCACTACGAACCCGCCGAACAGCCCAAGCGCCACTGCCGCAACGGCTTTGCCTACAGCGAACGGCCACCCCAGTGCCGCGGCCGTAATCAACAGCGTTGGCGGATCGATCAGGGGTGAGCTGAGCCAGAAGGCCATAACGGCCGACAAAGGCGCGCCCAGGGCCAGAAGTCCGGCGATAAACGGGATGACCTCGCACGAGCAGAACGGAGCCAGACCACCAAACAAGGCGGCCAGAAAGATCATTCGGGTCTCGCGCCCCTCAAAGGCCCGTGCCACCATGACCTCGGCCCCTGTTGCCTTGAGATAGGACAGCAGCAACACGGCAAACAGGATGTATTGACCGGTATGGGCCAGCGCCGTGCCGGCAAACGTTACCACCTCGGTCCAGTTTCCGGGATCCAGAACAGCGATGGCTGCAAGAAGCGCCACGATCACTGCCCAGGGCGTTTTAATCAGATCGGCGACGGATCTGGTCGATACCTTCGGATTTTGTGTCAGCTCAGCCATCGTTCGCGGCCTTTCCCACTTCGTCCATGCAACACTCACTCAGAATGAACTGGGCAAGATCCCGAAGCTCATCGAAACAGGCACGGTTAATCGTGGTGCGCCCGACTTTTTCCTGTTCCACGACACCACCGGCGGCAAGGAACCGCAGATGATGGGCCAACGTCGATGGCGCAATGCCCGTGCGACTTTGGATTTCGCCCACGGTCAGCCCCGCCTGCCCAGCGCGGACCAGGGTCTTAAGAACTTTCAGCCGGGCCTCGGACCCCATGGCTGAAAACCCTGCAGCAGCGGTTTCCCACATTTTCATCACCTCTATTAAACTAATTTTCTAGCTATTTAGGTTTATGGTTTCATCGTGTCAACAGTTTTTTGCCAAATCGCGCCACAAGAGGTTAAGTCCAGATTGCCCCGCGATTAAGTCCACTCTATAAGGCCCTATGGGGATATCGGTCGACACATTCTTTCTTGAGCTGAACGGACAGGGCACGCTGCAGGCGCAAATCCAGCAGATGATAGCCGAAGGCATCTTGTCAGGGCGGTTTCACGTCGGGGAAAAACTGCCCTCGTCCCGCAAACTGGCCGCGCATCTGGGGGTCAGCCGGATCACGGTGACTTTGGCCTACACCGAACTTCTGGCAAATGACTACCTGACTGCCAAAGGGCGGTCCGGGTATTACGTCTCAAACAACGCGCCGGTGCCGCCAAAATACACTCCGGTTCAGCGTGGGGCTGAAAATGTTGACTGGAATACCGCGCTGGCGCGCCGGTTCTCCGAAGGCGATGTCCTTCCCAAGCCCAGCGACTGGCGCGATTACCGGTATCCTTTCATCTACGGCCAGGCAGACCGAACCCTGTTCGATCACGCAAACTGGCGTCTGTGCGCCGTGCGGGCGCTGGGTCACAAGGATTTTGCCTCGCTGACCGGCGACTATGTGGATCAGGATGATCCGCTGCTGATCGAGTTCATCGCTCGCCATACCTTGCCGCGCCGGGGAATCGCGGCGCGGCCAGAAGAGATTCTGATCACGCTGGGCGCCCAGAACGCGCTTTGGCTGGCCTCGCGTATACTGCTGAACAAAACTCGCAAGGCCGCGATCGAGGACCCCTGCTATTACGCCCTCCGCGAACTTTTGAGCCACTCCGAGTGTCAGCTCACACCGCTGAAGGTCGACCGGGACGGCCTTTCGCCGGACATCATCCCCGACGATACGGACGTCATCTTCACTACGCCAAGTCACCAAAGCCCGACCACCGCGACCATGCCGGTGTCCCGAAGGGGCGAACTGCTGAACAGGGCGCGCCACCTAAACGCGATGATCGTCGAAGACGATTACGAATTCGAGATGTCCTTTCTGGGCGCACCTTCACCCGCTTTGAAATCCATGGACCGGGACGGGCGCGTAATCTATGTCGGCAGCTTCTCGAAATCTTTGTTTCCCGGCTTACGCCTGGGCTACATGGTCGGGTCCGAGCCCTTCATTCGCGAAGCCCGCGCCCTGAGATCGCTGGTTCTGCGCCACCCGCCCGGCCATATCCAGCGCACGGCCGCCTATTTCTTGTCGCTCGGGCACTATGACGCGCAGATCCGGCGCATGTCGAACGCGCTTGCCCAAAGGCGGGATGCCCTTGAAAAAGCCGTTGAACAATACGGCCTGACGGTCGCCGGTCGCGGTATGTTGGGCGGATCATCGATATGGATGTCGGCACCCGATCATGTGGATGCGACACAGCTTGCGCGCAACCTGCAAAGCCAGAGCGTGCATATCGAACCGGGCGAGCCATTCTTTTCCGGACCGGATCGCCCGCGGAACTTTTACCGCCTCGGATATTCGTCAATCACATCGGATCGCATAGCCCCGGGCATCAAGCTGATTGCCGACGCAATCCGCGCGTATTAGAACGCCGGGTTTTCAAGCAGAATCCCCCTGTACCTCCAACGTCCCAAGGACGCCAACGGCGCGACAGGGGACCGGCGGTAACATTTATTGGCGAGTGATCCGGCCCGACTCTGGACATATTCCGCCGCGCGTTCTGGCCCTAACGCAGCTGCCACCCTTGCGCCAAAACCATATGCAAAGGCAAGGCAAGGTGCCTGGCCCGTTCCACCTTTGCTTGGAGAGCGCACACATGAAAATGACCACGGAAGAGGCCTTTGTTAAGGTCCTGCAAATGCACGGAATCGAACACGCGTTCGGGATCATCGGGTCGGCTATGATGCCGATCTCCGACATTTTTGGAAAAGCTGGCATCACTTTCTGGGATTGCGCACACGAAGGCTCGGGCGGCATGATGGCCGACGGCTACACCCGCGCCACCGGCAAGATGTCGATGATGATCGCGCAGAACGGCCCCGGCATCACCAACTTTGTCACCGCCGTCAAAACCGCCTACTGGAACCACACCCCGCTGCTGCTGGTCACCCCGCAGGCCGCGAACAAGACCATGGGTCAGGGCGGCTTCCAGGAAATGGAACAAATGCGCATGTTCGCGGACTGCGTCTGCTATCAGGAAGAAGTGCGCGACCCCTCGCGGATGGCCGAAGTCCTGAGCCGCGTGATCACCAAAGCCAAGCGCGCCTCGGCACCGGCACAGATCAACGTACCGCGCGACTTCTTCACCCAGGTTGTTGATATCGACCTGCCCGCCGTCGTCGAATTCGAACTGCCGTCGGGCGGCGCATCTGCCGTCACCGAAGCGGCCGCCCTGCTGTCGGAGGCCAAGAACCCGGTCATTCTGAACGGCGCCGGTACTGTTCTGTCCAAGGGCGGAATCGAGGCATCCAAGGCATTGGCCGAGCGTCTGGACGCGCCGGTTTGCGTTGGCTACCAGCACAATGACGCTTTCCCCGGCTCCCATCCGCTGTTTGCCGGCCCTCTGGGCTACAACGGTTCGAAAGCGGGTATGGAGCTGATCAAAGAAGCTGACGTCGTTCTGTGCCTTGGCACCCGTCTGAACCCGTTCTCGACTCTGCCCGGCTATGGCATGGAGTACTGGCCCACAAACGCCAAGATCATCCAGGTTGACATCAACCCCGACCGTATTGGCCTGACCAAGAAGGTCTCGGTCGGCATCGTGGGCGACGCGGCCACCGTTGCAACCAACATCCTGGCGCAGCTGTCGGACACCGCAGGCGACGAAGGACGCGATGCGCGCAAGGCGAAAATCGCGGAAACCAAGTCCCGCTGGGCACAGGAACTGACCTCGATGGATCACGAGCAGGACGATCCGGGCACCACCTGGAACGAACGCGCCCGTGCTGCCAAGCCCGACTGGATGAGCCCCCGCATGGCGTGGCGCGCCATTCAGGCCGCACTGCCGAAAGAGGCGATCATCTCGTCCGACATCGGCAACAACTGCGCCATCGGCAACGCCTACCCGTCGTTTGAGGCAGGCCGCAAATACCTGGCCCCCGGCCTGTTCGGCCCCTGCGGCTATGGCCTGCCATCGGTGATCGGCGCCAAAATCGGCTGCCCGGACACTCCGGTCGTTGGCTTCTCGGGCGACGGTGCCTTCGGCATTGCCGTGACCGAACTGACCGCCATCGGTCGTGACGAATGGCCCGCCGTGACCCAGATCGTCTTCCGCAACTACCAGTGGGGTGCGGAAAAGCGGAACTCGACCCTGTGGTTCGACGACAACTTCGTCGGCACCGAGCTGGACACCAAGGTCTCCTATGCCGGAATCGCACAGGCCTGTGGTCTGAAGGGCGTCGTTGCCCGCACCCAGGACGAGCTGACCGCAGCGTTGAACCAGGCGATCGAAGATCAGAAGAACGGCATCACCACCCTGATCGAAGCCTTGATCAACCAGGAACTGGGCGAACCGTTCCGCCGTGACGCGATGAAGAAACCCGTAGCCGTTGCCGGTGTGTCCGCGGACGACATGCGCGAACAGATCGTGTAATTGCAGGACGGAGCCGGAGCGCATGACCCTGACACCCATCGAGCTGTTGCGTCAGCGCGCCCCGGCAACCCGACCTGTAATTTCCTTATGCGAAGGCAGTGACCCCCGCATTGTTGCGGGGGCGCTTGCCGCCCATGCGGCTGAACTGGCCGATATCATTCTGGTCGGCGTACACGCCGACGTCGAAGGCACTCTGAAAGACCTGGGCGCTTCCGCATCAGTTGGCGTGACGATACACGACCCTGCAACTTCGGATCTGACTGAAGAGTTTGCCCAAGCCTATTTCGAACTGCGCCAGCACAAGGGCGTGGATCAGGCCAAAGCCCGAAAAGCCGCCGAATCTCCTCTGGTCTATGCCGCCATGCTGGTTCGCAGCGGGCGCGCCACCGGAACGGTCGGCGGCGCCATCCATACCACCGGTGATATCGTGCGGACGGCCATTCAGGTGATCGGCATGGCGCCGGACGCGGGAATGGTGTCCTCATTCTTCCTGATGTACCCGCCAGAAAACGCAATGCCGGGCGCGCGGGCAATGCTGTATTCCGATTGCGGCCTTGTGATCGACCCCAGCGCTTCAGAGCTGGGTAGGATCGCACTCGCATCATCCAACTCCGCGCGGGCATTGCTGTGTGTTGATCCCAAAATCGCCATGCTCAGCTTTTCAACCAAGGGCAGTGCGAAACACGCCGCTGTGGACAAGGTCATCGAAGCCACTGAAACCCTGTGGCAGACGGCACCAGATCTTGAGGTCGACGGCGAATTGCAGTTCGATGCGGCCTTCGTACCATCGGTCGGAGATCGCAAATCCCCCGGATCGTCTGTGGCCGGTCAGGCCAACGTCATGATCTTCCCCAATCTCGACGCCGGCAATATCGGCTACAAAATCACCCAGCGCCTTGGCGGATATTCTGCCATCGGCCCGGTTTTGCAGGGGCTGGCCCAGCCGGCCAACGACCTGTCACGCGGCTGCAGCGCCGAGGATGTGACTCAGATGATCGCCGTGACCGCCCTGCAGGCCGCCGGAACATAGAACTTATATTTGCGCCGTTCGCAGAACGGTGTTCTCAATTCGGAATGAAAGTGACAAGTTCATCCCGACACAACCGACAGGACCCGCCAATGACGCATCAGCAGCCGATCCTAGACACTTCTCCCAAGGTCTCGGACGAGATCAGGCGGACCACCTGCTATATGTGCGCCTGCCGTTGCGGCATTAATGTGCACATGAAAGACGGCAAGGTCGCCTATATCGAAGGCAACCGCGATCACCCGGTGAACAAGGGCGTCCTGTGCGCCAAGGGCAGTGCCGGGATCATGCAAGTCAACGCGCCGTCACGGCTGCGCGCACCGTTGAAACGGGTTGGGCCGCGCGGCTCGGGCGAATTCGAAGAAATTAGCTGGGACGAAGCGCTGGACATCGCCGTCGGCTGGCTGAAGCCCCTGCGTGAAGACAACCCCGAGAAGCTGGCGTTCTTCACCGGCCGCGACCAGTCGCAATCCTTCACCAGCTTCTGGGCGCAGAATTTCGGCACCTGTAACTATGCGGCCCATGGCGGGTTCTGCTCGGTCAACATGGCGGCTGGCGGCATCTACACGATGGGCGGCGCATTCTGGGAATTCGGACAGCCCGACTGGGATCACACCAAGCTGTTCATGCTGTTCGGCGTGGCTGAAGACCATGACAGCAACCCGATCAAGATGGGCATCGGCAAAATCAAGGCGCGTGGCGCGCGGGTGATCGGCGTGAACCCGATCCGTTCGGGGTATAATGCAGTGGCCGATGACTGGGTCGGGATCACGCCCGGCACCGATGGCCTGTTCATCCTGTCGATGATCCATGTGCTGATGAAGGCCGGCAAGATCGATCTGGACTATCTCAGCCGCTACACCAACGCGCCTGTGCTGGTAAACGCCTCGGACGGGCCGGAACAGGGCCTGTTCCTGCGCGATACAGACGGCAAACCGCTGGTCATTGATCGTGCAACCGGCGAACTGACCGCTTTTGACAAACCCGGCGTGCGCCCAGACCTGTCGGCCACCTACGAAAAAGACGGCGTCACCCACCGCCCGGTCTTCCACCTGATGGCCGAGAAATACCTCAGCGAGGAATACGCCCCCGAAGCCATCGCCGAAAAGTGCGGCATCCCCGCCAAGCGCATCCGCGCCATTGCAGCGGAACTCGCCCGCGTCGCCTTTGACGAGGCCTTCGAGATCGATCAGGAATGGACCGATTTCCGGGGCGAGAAACATGACAAGATGATCGGCCGCCCCGTCGCCATGCACTCGATGCGCGGCGTCTCGGCCCATGCCAACGGATTCCAGACCTGCCGGGCGCTGCATGTGCTGCAGATCATTCTGGGCACGGTCGAGGTTCCCGGCGGTTTCCGGTTCAAACCGCCCTACCCCAAACCGGTCGAGGCACACCCGACGCCACACTGCAAGGTCACACCGAACTCACCGCTGGACGGCCCGCATCTGGGCTTTGTACGCGGTCCGGATGATCTGGCGCTCAAGGCCGACGGCAGCGCAGCGCGGATCGACAAGGCGTTCACCTGGGAAAACCCGATGTCCAGCCATGGTCTGATGCATATGGTGATCTCAAACGCACATGCCGGCGATCCCTACAAGATCGACACGCTGTTCATGTACATGGCCAACATGTCCTGGAACTCGACCATGAACACCAAGGGTGTCATGGACATGCTGACGGACAAGGATGAAAACGGCGACTATGTGATCCCGCATATCATCTATTCCGACGCCTATTCCTCGGAAATGGTCGCCTATGCCGATCTTATCCTGCCCGACACCACGTATCTGGAGCGGCACGATTGCATTTCGCTGCTTGACCGCCCGATCTGCGAGGCGGACGGCGCCGCAGACGCCATCCGCTGGCCGGTGATCGAGCCTGACAGGGATGTGCGCGGGTTCCAGACGGTTCTGATCCAGCTTGCCAACAAGCTGGGCCTGCCCGGCTTTACGAACGAAGACGGCGCCGCCAAGTACACCGATTACGCCGACTATATGGTCAATCACCAGCGCAAGCCGGGCATTGGCCCACTGGCCGGCTTCCGCGGCGAGAACGGCGATCAGGCCGGGCGCGGCGAGGTGAACCCGGATCAGTTGAACCGCTACATTGAAAATGGCGGGTTCTACGTCGAACATGTCCCGGATGAGGCGCTGTACTACAAACCCTGGAACAGCGCCTATCAGGACTGGGCCGTCAATCTGGGCCTCTATGACAGTCCGCAACCATACCTGTTCCAGCTCTACTCCGAGCCGATGCGGAAATTCCAACTGGCAGCCGAAGGGCATGGCGAGCGCCAACCGCCCGATCATCTGCGCCAGCGCATCAAGGACACGATGGATCCTTTGCCGATCTGGTACGAAACCGATCAGACCGGGAACGAGGGGTTCACCGTCAACGCCCTGACCCAGCGGCCCATGGCAATGTATCACAGCTGGGGCACCCAGAATGCGTGGCTGCGCCAGTTGCACGGACGCAACCCGCTCTATGTGCCGACCAAACTGATGCGGGAACACAACCTGTCGGACGGCGACTGGGCCAAAGTCACGTCTCCGCATGGTGAAATCACCGTGCCTGTGATGGAAATGGCGGCGCTGAACGACAATACTGTCTGGACCTGGAACGCCATTGGCAAACGCAAAGGCGCGTGGGCCCTGCAGGAGGACGCCCCCGAGGCCACCAAGGGCTTCCTGCTGAACCACCTGATCCACGAGCTTTTGCCCCCGAAAGGTGACGGGCTGCGTTGGGCAAACTCCGATCCGATCACCGGACAGGCCGCATGGTTCGATCTGAAAGTCAAAATCGAAAAAGCAGCCGCGCCGCAGGAAATGACGGAAAGCCAGCCGGCCTTCCCACCGATCAAGTCACCTGTCGGAACCGGCCCGACCAATCTGGCATGGAAGGTGGGCAAATGACCGGGATCCAAACTTCATCTGGCCAGAAATATCCCGGGGGTGAATTGAGCCACAGGCTCAAGAGGGGGCTGGCCCCCTTCCCGGCAGCGGAGATCCAATGACATGACCCAACTCCCTCCGTCAACCGAGCGCAAGATGGGTCTGGTGATCGACCTGGACACCTGTGTCGGCTGCCACGCCTGCGTGATTTCCTGCAAAGGCTGGAACACCGAAAACTATGGCGCGCCTTTGTCGGATCAGGACGCTTACGGCGGCAACCCGTCGGGCACTTTCCTGAACCGCGTGCATTCCTACGAGGTGCAGCCGACCGAAGGGCACGCCCAGTTGATCCACTTCCCCAAATCCTGCCTGCACTGCGAAGACGCGCCCTGTGTCACCGTCTGCCCGACCGGAGCCAGCTACAAGCGGGTCGAGGACGGAATCGTCCTGGTCAATGAAAGCGACTGCATCGGTTGCGGCCTCTGTGCGTGGTCCTGCCCTTACGGTGCCCGCGAACTGGATCAGGCAGAAGGCGTGATGAAAAAATGCACCCTCTGCGTCGACCGGATTTACAACGACAACCTGCCCGAGGTGGATCGCATCCCGTCATGTGTGCGTACCTGCCCCGCCGGGGCCCGGCATTTCGGCGATCTGGGCGACCCAAACAGCGATGTATCAAAACTGGTCGCCGAACGGGATGGCATGGATCTGATGCCGGAAATGGGCACCAAGCCCGTCAACAAATACCTGCCGCCGCGCCCGAAGGACACCGTCGAAGACCAGATCGACATCCTTGCACCGCTTCTGGCACCCGTCGCCGAAGAACCTAAGGGCTTTCTGGGCTGGCTCGACAAAACACTGGAGAAGCTCTGATGCATCCGGCACCTTCCGTTATCATCTTCACCACGCTGTCCGGCCTTGGTTTTGGCCTGCTGTTCTTTCTTGGCCTCGGCAGCCCGGACGTCACCGGCTGGGTGGCTTTTGCTTTCTACGCAATCGCTTATGGTCTGGCCGTTGGCGGCCTGATGGCGTCGACCTTCCATCTGGGCCACCCCGAACGCGCGCTGAAGGCGTTCACCCAATGGCGATCAAGCTGGCTTTCGCGTGAGGGCTGGTGCGCGGTCATCGCATTGGTTCTTATGGGCCTCTATGCCTTTGGCGCGGTCTTTCTGGGCCAAAGCTGGAGCGTTCTGGGCGCATTGGGGGCGCTGTTTTCACTGGCGACCGTGTTTACCACCTCGATGATCTATACCCAGCTGAAGACCATTCCACGCTGGAACATGAAACTGACCCCGCTCATGTTTCTTACCTTCAGCCTGGCCGGCGGCGCCTTGCTGGCCGGACAGACGGGATTGGCCCGTCCCCTGCTGATGATTGCCGCGTTGGTTCAGATTCTGTACTGGGTGCGGGGCGACAAAGCCCTTGCGGTTTCAGGGACCGATCTGGGCACCGCAACCGGGCTTGGGTCGAGGGGGGCCGTCCGGGCGTTTGAACCACCGCATACCGGGACCAACTACCTGTTGCGCGAATTCGTGCATGTGGTCGGACGCAAACACGCCGAGAAACTGCGGATCATTTCGTTCACGCTGGCCTTCCTTGTCCCCGTTGTGTTGCTGGTATTGCCGTTCAGCCATTTCTTTGTGCTGTTGGCCGTGCTGTCGCACCTGGCTGGCGTTGCCGTATCACGCTGGCTGTTCTTCGCTCAGGCCGAGCATGTGGTCGGACTGTATTACGGCAAGCGCTGAAACGAGGGGGTCAGCCCCCTCCTGAACCTTAGGCTCAGTCCACCACCGGCGGAATTTCGAACAAAAGAAGTCCGGATACCGGAAAGAAACAGGGCGGCTTCACCCGGTGAATGCCGCCCTTTTTTCGCGTCGAACGCGTTCAGAGAAGTCCGGCGTGGACCATTGCCGCGTCGATGGCGGATTTTGTGCTGCTGTCCAGCCCGGTCAGGGGCGAGCGCACGTCTTCACTGCAACGGTTCAGTTTGCTGAGCGCGTATTTGGCGCCGACAAGGCCGGGTTCAATGAAGATCGCTTCGTGCAGGGGCATCAGACGGTCCTGATAGGCCAGCGCCTTGGCGTAATCACCGGCAAGGGTCGCCTGCTGGAATTCGGCGCACAGGCGCGGGGCCACGTTTGCCGTCACCGAGATGCATCCGACCCCGCCATGCGCGTTGAAGCCAAGAGCGGTCGCATCTTCCCCGGACAATTGGCAGAAATCGGTACCGCAGCTTGCCCGCTGCTGGCTGACCCGCGCCAGATCGCCGGTTGCATCCTTCACCCCAACAATGCGCGGCAGCTGTGCCAGTTCGCCCATTGTCGCCGGTGTCATGTCGATCACCGAGCGGCCCGGGATGTTGTAAATGACAATCGGAATTCCCGCGCAATCATGCAACGCCCTAAAATGGGCAATCAGACCCTTTTGGGTCGGCTTGTTGTAATACGGCGTGACAACCAGAGCCGCAGCCGCGCCGACCTTCTCGGCGAACTGCACGAACCGGATCGCCTCGACCGTGTTGTTGGATCCGGCACCCGCGATGACCGGTACGCGGCCGGCAGCGGCCTTGACGACCTCTTCCACCACCACTTCGTGTTCTTCATGGCTGAGCGTTGGGCTTTCGCCCGTGGTTCCCACCGGCACCAGCCCGGTCGAACCTTCCTGGATCTGCCATTCCACCAGATGTTTGAGCGTGTCCAGGTCCAACTCACCGTTTCGGAACGGGGTGACGAGTGCTGGCATCGAGCCTTTGAACATGGAACGCTCCTTAGCGTACAGTTTGCTGTGAACGCGCCACCCTTTATCACAATCTTCGGTTTGTGAGTTGATCCCGGCGGCGCAAGGTTTATCCTGAATGGCTGTATCCTTGGTTGGTTGGGAAATGCAAGGGATGACACGTTTTCTGGCGGTATTGATAACCGTGATTCTTTGTTCGACGGCTCAGGCGCGCGCGGATGCCGCCGCGGACCTGCGCGCCGCGCTGAACGAGATGCGCAAAGGCGACTGGAACGAGGCCCTGCGCGTCTCAGGAACGCGCGGGTCGGTGTCCCGTGACATCATCGTCTGGCACTGGTTGCGCAGCGGCTTTGGCAGTTCGGGCGACGTACTGGTTTTTCTCGACCGCCGGTCGGACTGGCCCGGACTGGCCTGGCTGCGCCGCAAAAGCGAACCTTCGTTCACCGGGGCCGACCCGGACCGGGTATTGAAGTTCTACGACGGCTCACCGCCGCAAACCGCCGAGGGTGCCTTGAATTTCGCGGTTGCCCTGATGGCCAAGGGTCGCAGGGGCGATGCCGAAGCGGATATCGTGATGGCCTGGCGCACGATGCCCATGGGGTCGGGTTTGCAGAAGGACTATCTGGAAAACTTCGGTAAATTGCTGAAACCGCATCACGCGGCCCGGTTGGACCGTATGCTCTGGGACGGGCATCTGGTCAGCGCTGATCAGATGTTGCCGCTGGTCAGTGCGGATGAACGCAAATTGGCCGAAGCCAGAATCGCGCTGCAAAAACGCCAGCCCGGTGTGGATGCAAAGATTTCGGCAGTGCCGGACTCGCTGGCGTCGTCAGCCGGGTTGGCCTTCGACCGATTCGTATGGCGGGACCGCAAGGAACTTGACGACAGCGCCATCGATTTGATGCTGGAACGCTCAACCAGCCCACAGGCTTTGGGCGAGCCGGGCAAATGGGCCGAAGGGCGGCGCAGGCTGGCGCGGCTGGAGATGCGCAACGGAAATATCGCACGCGCCTATGACGTGGCGGCCAACCATCACATGACGCCCGAAATGGGCTATGGTTACGCTGATCTGGAATGGCTCGCCGGGTTCCTCGCGCTGCGCAAACTGAACGATCCGGACACGGCCGTGCGCCATTTCCAGAATTTCTCGGCCGCGGTTCAGTCGCCAATTTCCAAAGGGCGCGGCGGCTATTGGCTGGGCCGGGCCTATGCGGCGCAGGGCGATGCGGACAAGGCCTATGACGCCTACGCAATCGGCGCGGATTACCAGACTTCCTTCTATGGCCTGCTGGCGGCCGAGCGCATCGGGCGCCCGTTTGACAGCGAGCTTGCCAACCCGCGCCGCGCACCGCATTGGAAACAGGCGGGTTTTGCGAATTCCAGTGTATTGGAAGCGGGGCTTCTGCTGCTGCGAGCCGGCGAGGACAATCTGACAGAACAGTTTCTGACCCATCTGGTGGAAGGTCTCGATCCGGTTGAGGCCGGTCAACTGGGTGATCTGGTGCTGGAACTGAAGGAGCCACATCTGGCAGTCATGATCGCCAAGCGCGCCGCCAGAACAGGATCGGTTTTGCCTGCGGCCTACTACCCTGTCCATCCGGTGGCCGATATGGGCCTGCCCATGGCGAAGGAAATGACCCTGGCCATTGCCCGCAGGGAAAGCGAGTTTGACCCGGTCGTGGTCAGCGGAGCCGGCGCACGCGGTTTAATGCAGGTCATGCCAGCCACCGCCAAGCTGGTCGCGCAGGAGATGGGCATCCTCAGCGGTCATCAGACCGGACGCCTCACATCGGACTGGCAATACAACGCCAAGCTGGGGGCGAACTACCTATCCGGGCTGGCCGCCGAGTTCAACGGCAACGTGGTCATGATGGCGGCCGGGTACAACGCGGGACCCAAGCGTCCGATTTCGTGGATGGAACGCTTTGGCGATCCCCGCGCCGGAGAGGTCGACGTCATCGACTGGATCGAAACCATCCCGTTCAGCGAAACGCGCAACTATGTAATGCGCGTCGCGGAAAGCATGCCCGTCTATCGCGCGCGTCTGGGCAAACCCGCCCTGCCCATTCCGTTTTCGCAGGAACTTACCGGCTCAACCCTGGCGTCTTTCGCGCCATAGGGTGAACAGGCCTGCCGCCACGACAAGCGCCGCGCCCACGACAACAGCTGGGCGCAGCGTTTCGCCAAATATCGAAATGCCCAACAGTGCGCTCCAGACCAGATGGAAATAGGCAAAGGGCTGAACTGCGCTGGCTTCCGCCATTTCATAGCATTTGATCAGCAACCAATGCCCTGTCACGCCGCTGACGCACAATAGTGCCATCCACAACCAGTCCGCCTGGGCCATCGGTTCCCAAAACCACATGCCAACCAGCGTCATGGCCACCGCCCCGACGACACCCGTCCAAAAAAAGCTGGTGGCCGTGCTGTCGCGACGGGCAACGTATCGGGTCAACAACCCATAGACCGCAAACATCAGCGCCGAAATCAATGGAATGACCGCCCAGGGGTTGAAGACGCCAACACCGGGTTCGAGAATGATCAGGACCCCGATGCATCCAACCCCGATCGCAGACCAGCGCCGCCAGCCCACCTTTTCACCCAGAACCGGCCCGCTGAGCGCGGCCACTAACAGGGGATAACAGATGAAAACGGCCATGCTGTCGATCAGACCCAGAACCGTGAAACCGAAAACGGCCACACAGATCTCGGCCGCCAACAACACTCCCCGGATGACCTGAAGCCCAAGCTGGCTGGTTTGTGTTGCCGCCTTCAGCCCGCCGGGTGCACGGGCCGCGATGGTGATGACAAATGCCGCGAAGAACCAATACCGGATCATCACGACCATGTAGGTGTTGTAGGTTCCGGCCAGATGACGCGAAATCCCGTCCTGCAACGCAAAGACGATTGTGGCCGCGACCATCAGGGCAATCCCGGCCCGCACATTGTTCTGCTGACTCATTCTTTGATTGCCCGTGTCATGTGCCGTTTGCGCCCGTATCCGGGCGAACGCGTGACTGAAAACCCGGCCTCGGTCAACGCACGCCGCACGAAACCGGCCGCAGTATATGTCGCGACTGTGCCGCCGGTCGCAGTGTGACCGGCGACCTGCTTTAACAGGTCCGCCTGCCACAACTCCGGGTTCTTGGCCGGGGAAAACCCATCCAGAAACCAGGCGTCCGCAATGTCCGACCAAGCGGGCAGGGTTTCACGCGCGTCGCCTTCGATCACTTTCAGGTGCAGCGTGCCAAGATCGCATTCGCCACCTTGCCAATGCGCCAGAAACCGGCTGCTCCAGGGTTGAAGCTCTGGGAAACATGCCAGTGCGCGTGCCATGTCTGCAGGATCCATCGGAAAGGCTTCGAAACTGGTGAAGGTCAGTGGTGTTGTCTGACCGGATGCCTCCCACGCGGACCAGACCGTCAGCATGTTCAGGCCGGTTCCGAAACCAAGCTCGGCGATTCGAAAACCCGGCGCAAAGCGACCGGGCAGATCGTTGCCTGCCAGAAACACATGCCGTGTCTCTTCCAGCCCGTTCTGGAGCGAGTAATATGGATCGTCGAACCGGTCCGAAATCGGGATCTGCTCGTCCGTCCAGGTCAGTTCGGCGCGCTGGTCTGCCATCGGGGAATCCTGTAGCTAGGCGGCGCGACACTGAACAAGGAAAAGGGGATTGGCAATGGTCGATGTGACAGTGCGTGGCGCGGGTATTTTCGGCCTGTCCATTGCCTGGACCTGCGCGCGGCGCGGCGCAAAGGTGCAGGTGGTCGATCCTTTTGGTCCCGGCTCGGGCTCCAGCGGCGGTCTGGTCGGCGCACTGGCGCCTCATGTGCCGGAAAACTGGAATGCCAAAAAGGCATTTCAGTTCGACAGCCTGATCATGGCCCAAGCGTTCTGGAACCAGGTCGAGGCGACAGGTGGCGTGTCACCCGGTTATGCGCGTCTGGGTCGCCTGCAGCCCATCGCTGACCAGCGCAATCTGGATCTTGCGCATCAGCGCGCTAAAACGGCCATCGAACTGTGGCAGGGACAGGCAGAATGGCGCGTTGTTGAAACCGCCAAGGCTGGCGCCTGGTGCCCGCCCAGCCCGACCGGATACGTCATCCACGACACATTGAGTGCGCGCATGCATCCCAGACGGGCCTGTGCCGCGCTGGTTGCGGCCCTGTCCGTGATGGGGGTCGAAATTGCCACAGACGCGCCCGACCGGGGTCGGGTCGTACACGCCACCGGATTGGCGGGCCTACTGGAACTGAACCGCCACTATGGCAAAACTGTTGGCAATGGGGTCAAGGGCCAGGCTGCCCTGCTTAGGTTCGATGCAGGGACGGTGCCTCAGCTTTTTGTTGATGCAATTCACATCGTGCCCCATGCGGACGGCACTCTGGCCATCGGATCGACATCCGAGCGGGACTATGAAGACCCTTCCAGCACCGACAGCGCCCTGGAAGACGTGATCGACCGCGCCACGCGCGCCGTTCCCGTTCTGCACGGCACCGAAGTGATTGAACGCTGGGCCGGGGTCCGCCCCCGCAGCAAAAGCCGCGCACCAATGCTGGGCGAACATCCTATGCACCGGGGTCAGTACATTGCCAATGGCGGCTTCAAGATCGGTTTCGGTATGGCCCCCAAAGTGGCCGATGTCATGGCCGATCTGATACTGGAAAAACGCGATCAGATACCGGAGGGATTCAGACCCGAAGCCTCACTCTGACACCGGAGTGGCAACCGCCTGCATACATTTCCGGCCGTCCGGCCCCGCGACCCACAGCTCGCGACCGTTCCGGCACAGGGCCGCCGTTTCGAAGTGCATGAGTGGGGAGGACGCGCGGAACGAAAACTCGGACAGCGGCCCCATCAGATCGGTTGCAAACAACATCAGATGCTGCGCCAGCAACGGTCCATGAACGACAAGCCCGTCATAGCCTTCGACGTCGCGCGCATAGTCCAGATCATAGTGGATCCGGTGGCCATTAAATGTCAGTGCCGAATACCGAAACAACAAAGTTGAGGAAAACCTAAGCTCTCGGCGATCCGTTTGGTCGGTTCTGGCCGTTGGCGGCTTCGGCTTGATTGCATCAGCCGAAGGGTCTTCACGGTAAACAAGATCCTGCCATTCCGTCAGACACAGATCTTCCCCCTGCCAGATCTCGTGCCGCAAGGTGACAAAACCCAGCGGCCCGGTCCGGCCAGTTTTTGACGTGGCGCTTTCCAGAAAGGACCGGCGCCGGGCTGGCTTGCCCGCGACCAGGGGCGCGCGGAACCGCAACCGGCCTCCGGCCCACATGCGACGTGGCAGGCCCAGATCCGGGATCAGGCCGCCGCCCACCCTGGGGTGCCCATCCCTGCCAAGCTGATCGGGTGGAAGCGGTGACCAGAAATACAACTGGTGAAAAAACGGCGGAAGCGGTGCGCCCGCCGCAACGGAAACTGGTTGTCCCAGCGCCACCTGCAAGGCAGCGGCGCGCGCGGGATCCATCATGTCCTGCTGTGTTTCGGCCCGAGTTTCATCTGACATGCCCGCACGTTACGCGCCAGGGCATTGCGGAACAAGTACCGCGCCTTGGCCTCAGAAACCGGCCTCGGCTTTCAGCTTCTGCATCAGCGTCCGCAGCGGGTTCTCATAGCGCTCGCTACTCAGCCGCCCCTGATCGTCAAATGCGTTCGAGCTGTCGGCAAGATGGATTTCAGGACCTTGCAAGATGCGCGTCTGAAACGGCACCATATAGGCGCGCAACATCATCTGCGCGCGTTCGCCGCCGGCCCGACCAGCGGCGGCGGACATCACCGCAACGGGCTTGTCCGCCCATGGTTTGCCACTGGTTCGGCTGACCCAGTCCAGCGCGTTTTTCAGCACACCGGACGGCCCCTTGTTGTATTCCGGGGTCGAAATGATCACCGCATGGGCCTGCGCAATCTGGTCAGCCAGCACCTGAACCGACGCGGGAATGCCCTCACCCGCCTCCAGATCACCGTCATACAGAGGCAGGTTGAGGTCGGCCTCGATGAAAGTGCCGGGCTCGAACAACCGCGCGGCCTCGCGCAGCAACTTTCGGTTTGTCGCGTTCTGGCGCAACGAACCGGACAGGCCCAGAAGGGTCGGTTCGGACATTATCGGGAACTCCGCTTTGTTGTTTTCGGGAACTTATACGGGGATGGACCGGGACCATAGCCCTGTTGACGCACAGTCAGTGCGCATGGACAGGGCAAGAGAATGTGCCCTGTCCACGATTGTTGGATCAGATCAGGCGTTGCCGCTGGGCACGACGACAATCTCGACCCGACGGTTCTGCGCCTTGCCATCCGGCGTCAGGTTCGAAGCGACCGGATTGTTTTCACCCTGACCGATTGTAGTGATGCGGGAATAGCTGACGCCATTGGCCTGCAGGATATCGGCCACGGCATTGGCCCGCCGCTCGGACAGGCCCTGATTATAGGTGGCGTCGCCGTCGCTGTCGGTGTGTCCGATGATCTGAACGTTCGAATTCGGGTAGTTGACCAGATTCTGCCCCACCTTCACCAGATCGGACCGCAGCCCCGGACGCACGGTCGAGCTGTCGGTGTCAAAGGTGATGTCATTGGGGACGGTAACGATCAGGCGGTCGCCTGTATTGACGATGGTGATCCCGTCATTGGCCAGTTGCTGACGCAGCTCCGCCGCCTGGCGATCAAGCTGATTGCCGATGACGCCGCCACCTGCGGCTCCAATGGCACCACCGGCCAGCGCACCCAGAAGCGGATCCGAGTCATTGGCAATAGCGCCGACGCCTGCACCGATCAAACCGCCCAGCAAGGCACCCTGCTTTGCGTTCTGATTGGGGTCGCTTTGCACTGAAAGCGTGCCTGGGTCGGTACATGCGCCAAGAACAAGGGCCGAACACAGCCCGGCAGAAATAACAAACTTGGAAATCGTCATGGATTTACCCTCTGCTCATGAACCCGTTCATCGGGTTTGATTTGTTTGGGCCAGTATATCACGGCAGGCCGCTGAAGCCTCAAGCAACATTCCGGTGAAATCGGCAATTACCTGCCAGTCAAGCAGGGGCTGATGAGCCATCCCAATTGTTCTTCTCTTGCCAGATGGCGCGCAGCGGCTGGCCCTGACCGCAGAAATGCGCGTCCAGAACGTCACACGCCCAGATACGGTCCGTGCGAAAGTGTCGAAACCCGTTTCGCAACTCGCACCATGCCGCCAGCATCGTGCATTCGATGTGATAGATCAGCGCAACCGGGCGCACGACGCGTTCCGTACGCTCGTCTTCGGAATTGACGTAAACCAGCCTGAGTTTCTGTTCCGCCCGGATTGCCTCGCGGTAGCTGGCAACCGGAACACACCCTTTGTCAGGATCGTCCCGAGGCGCCCCCCACGGCGCCACCTGCAACCAGTCTGCGGGCACCTGCAGCGCTTCGATTTTCCGGCAAACGCGGTCTGCGGCCTGTTGCAGCGTGCTGTCACCCGTGCGGGCCAGCATTGACAGCCCAACCCACAGCGCCTCGATTTCTTCCGCATCAAAGTTCAGCGGCGGCAGATCATACCCCCGGCGCATCACGTAGCCCACGCCCGCCTCTCCTTCGATCGGCGTCCGCTGCGCCTGCAGCGCCGCGATATCGCGGTACACGGTGCGAACAGATACTTCCAGTTGCTCTGCCAGCGCATCCGCTGTCACCGGCGCATCGGACATGCGCAGGATCTGGATAATTTCAAACAGACGGGTAGATCGGCCCATCGCATCCTCCTGACGGTCTGCTGACACAGTAGCACACCCCACTGACAGGGTGGTGTCAGGAGAGGACTGCAATGCTTGGCACATCACGCAAAAATGGAGAGCAATCATGCCAAGCCGCGACAACCACGTCATGATGACGCTGAAACTCGGAAGATGGTCGCAGGATCACACCTTGCGCGGATTTGAGATTGAACGCCAGATCATGGCCGAACGCCACTGTCGGTCCATGCAACAGCGAAGACGCGTCAGACGATTTTCTCTGGGCAACCTCAAGATGATATGGGGCTGGGTGCTTTAGCTTCAGAAATCGGGCTTGGCCCTGAATTTCATCGCAACTCCGCCTTCGGGGTTCTTCAGGCGCAGCTCTTCGGAATGCAGCATCAGGCGCGGGTAATCCCGCGCCGCACCCGTCGCATAGAACGGATCACCCAGGATCGGGTGCCCCAATGCCTGCATGTGAACCCGCAGCTGATGCGACCGGCCCGTTTTGGGAAACAACCGAATGCGCGTGCTGCGGTCCTCATGTCGGACGACCCGCCAGTCCGTCACCGCAGGTTTGCCCGTCTCGTGACACACCATCTGGCGCGGCCGGTTTGGCCAGTCGACGATCAGAGGCAGATCAACCATTCCGGATTTGGACTCAACCAGGCCCCACACTCGCGCTACATAGGTTTTGCGCGTCTGGCGCTGTTCGAACTGCTGACCCAGATGGCGTTGCGCATGCGGTGTTTGTGCAAACACCATCACACCTGACGTGTCCCGGTCCAACCGGTGAACAAGCAGGGCCTGAGGAAAAGCCGCCTGAACCCGGGTCAGAAGGCAATCCGACAGATGCTCCCCCCGGCCGGGTACCGAAAGCAGGCCCGGCGGTTTGTTCACCACGATCAGCTGCGCGTCTTCATGCAGCACATCCAGTGGCGTGTTCGGGGGGGTGTAGTTCTCGCTCATGCGGGCTTGCCTATCGCAGCGCGCGACCTCCCGCAACGTCGTCCTTGCTTGCGACCCATCGTTCGGCAACTCTCGGACCCAGTTGAGGAGGAACAGAGATGCATCCGACAATCGAGCGCATGCAGGACGCGGTTGCAAAAGGTGACGAGGCCCGGATACCGGATCTGCTGGCCGAGGATGTGCAGTTCCTGCCGCCGACTTATTACAGCACATGGACCGGGCGTGCACCTGTTGCGGCGGTGCTTGGGCATGTCAGCCAGGTGTTTTCCGAGTTTCGCTATCGCCGCGTCATGGGCGAGGGTTGCGACTGGGCTTTGGAGTTCCAATGCAAGGTCGGTGAACTGGATGCCGTGGGTGTGGATTTGATTACGCTGGATGACGATGGCCTGATCCAGAAATTCGAAGTGGTCATGCGCCCGCACAAAACCGTCGGCGCCCTGCGCGAGGCGATGATGGCGCGGGTGATGAGCGACGCCCGCTTTCTGGAATTTCGCAAGGCGCTGAGCTGACCATGCGTGCTCCTGTCGCCGCTGATCAGCTTCTGCGCCTTCCGCTGCTGCCAGTTCTGGCGATGCAGGGTCTGTCTGTCCGGCGCAATGCCCAGATGCTGCCCGAGCCATCAGGGCCGCGCGAAGGCCGCGAAGGCCGCGGCCCCCGGCTGCGGTTGCTGATCACGGGTGACAGTTCGGCTGCCGGCGTAGGCGCAGGCACGCAGAAACAGGCCTTGTCCGGGCAACTCGTCCAGCGCCTGGCGCGGCACTATTGTGTTGAATGGCGGCTGGAGGCTACGACCGGCCATACAACGCAGGATACGATAGACCGTCTTGGGACGCTGAATACTCAGTTCGATGCCGTGGTGACGGCGCTGGGTGTGAATGACGTCACCCGCGCCGTGACGCAACGCCGGTTTGCCGAACGACAAGCCCGCCTGATGTCCCTGCTGACAGGCGCCATGGGCGCGCGGCGCGTGATTGTTACTGCAGTCCCGCAAATGGGCCGTTTTCCGGCCCTACCCCAACCTTTGGCCTGGGTTCTGGACCGGCAGGCGCGACGGCTGGATCAGGCGCTGCAGAAGGTGGTCGCAGAGCGCCCTCAGTGCCGGCACCTCGTGCTGGATTTGCCGGATGACCCGGCGCTTGCCGCGCCCGACGGGTATCACCCCAGTCCGAAAACCTACGCGATCTGGGCGGATGAAGTTGACCGCGCGCTGCGTCAGGACTGAGCCCGAATCTGCCGGATCATCGGAACCGAATAGACAACCAAAGCCGCCCAGATCAGCGGAAAGGCGATCATGCGACCACGATCGATTTGTTCTCCAAACAAGGTAATCGCGGTGATGAAGATCATGGTTGGGGCGATGTATTGCAGAATGCCCATGGTGGACAACCGCACCAGCTTGGCACCGTTGGCGTAAACCAGCAAAGGCACCGCCGTCACCAAACCGGCACCCGCCAGCAGCATCGTATCCGCCCCGGCCAACCCAAAATGTCCGCGGCCTTGCGCACCCAGCCAGGTCACGTAGGCCAGCGCCGGGATCAGAAGAACCAGAACCTCGAGAAGGAACCCCTGGTTTGGTCCGATAGGAAGGGAGCGTTTGAAGAACGCGTAAAAGCCCCAAGTAAACATCATACCCAGTGCGGCCCAGGGCAGTGCTCCGGCTTCTAGCACAAGTATGATGACGCCCAGCGCTGCCAGCCCAACCGCTACTATCTGCGTTCGGTTCAAAGGTTCGCGCAGCAAAACTGCGCCCAGCGCAATGCTGAACAAGGGGTTGATATAGTACCCCAATGCCGCGTCCAGCGCCCGCCCGGTGGCAATAGCCCAGACATAGATCGCCCAGTTCACTGAAATCAAAGCGGCCGTCAGGCAGGCCATGCCCAGCATTTTTGGGTTTCGCAGTGCCGCCTTCAGATCGCCTGTACGCCCCAGCGCGATCAGCAACAGACCGGCGACCGGCACGGACCAGATCACCCGATGAGCCACAACCTCGACCGGACCGATATGCGCCATCGCCTTCATGTACAGCGGCAGAAACCCCCACAGTACATAGGCGGTTACAGCCAGCGCCAGACCGCGCGGCGTATCGACGTTCTGAGTTGGAGCAGCGATGTCCGCCATGTCAGGTCTCCGGCTGATACCGTTCGTCTTTACGGCAGTTCAGGCCGGGTTGGGAACTGTGAATTCTGTGAAGGCTCGTATCACGAACCTTGATAGGATCGCGCCTTGGGCTTTCAGCTGGCTTTTCACCGTTTGCGAGGCTCTGCCTCGCGCTCCGGGATATTTTTGGCCAGATGAACAAGGGATCCTTCATTCATCTGGCCCCAAATATCCCGGGGGAGGCGCAGCTTGCTGCGGCGGGGGCAGCGCCCCCACAGCACCGGTTCAGACTTTGACGCGCTCGGATTTAGGGTCGTACATCGGCTTCAGCGATGCCTCTGCCCAAACCTTCACACCGCACACGTCGATCTCATAGCTCGATGCCAATACATCAGCCGCCTTCTCGCCCTCACATGGCACGTATCCCATACCAACGGCGCCGCCCAGCGTGTGGCCATAGTTGCCTGAGCTGAGATAGCCGACATACTCACCATTGCGAATGATCGGTTCATTGTGGAACAGCAGCGGCTCTGCATCGGTCAGCTTGAACTGCACCAGGCGACTCTTTGGCCCGCTTTCCTTGCGCGCGATTACCGCCTCGCGGCCGATGAAATCACTGCCCTTGTCGACCTTTACAGCGAACCCGAGTCCGGCGTCGACAACATGGTCTTCGCAAGTGATATCGTGGCCGAAATGGCGGAAGCCCTTTTCGATCCGGCAGCTGTCCATCATGTGCATCCCACACAACTTCAGCCCCATGTCCTGACCAGCCTCGTGCAGTGTTTCGAACACATGACCCGCCATGTCAGACGAGACATAGATTTCCCAACCAAGTTCACCCACATAGGTCACGCGATGCGCGCGGGCGAGCCCCATGCCGATCTCGATCTGCTGTGCGGTACCAAATGGATTGGTTGCGTTGGTGAAGTCGTTGGGCGAGACCTTTTCAAGCAGCGCGCGGGCGTTCGGGCCCATCACGGCCAGCACCCCTTCGCCCGCGGTGACGTCAGTGATGACCACGTTGAAATTGCCGGCATGGCGTTGCATCCAGGTCTGATCCGCCAGACGGGTCGCCGCCGGAGTGACCACCAGATAGGACGTTTCAGTCAGGCGGGTGACCGTCACGTCCGCTTCAATCCCGCCGCTGCGGTTCAGGAACTGGGTATAGACGATTTTGCCATTGGGCACCGAGTAGTCGCCGCCGCCGATATAGTTCATGAACGCCTCGGCATCGGGACCTTCCACCCGGATCTTGCCGAACGACGACATGTCGTACATGCCGACATTCTCACGCACGGCGCGATGCTCGGCTGCCGAATTCTCGAACCAGTTCTGGCGCTTCCAACTGTACTGATACTCACGCTCCTGCCCTTCACTGGCGTACCAGTTGGCGCGTTCCCATCCGGCCAGTTCACCAAATACCGCGCCCTGTTCCTTCAGGTGGTGGTGGAACGGCGTCCGCCGCACACCGCGCGCGGTCGCCTTTTGACGATAGGGGTAGTGATCGGCATAGAGCAGGCCCAGCGTCTCTTTCGAGCGTTCGAACAGGTACTGTTTGTTGCCCTGGAACGGCTGCATCCGGCTGATATCCACATCGCCAAGGTCAAACGGTTTCTCACCCGTATCCATCCATTCGGCCAGTGCCATCCCCGCGCCACCGGCGGACTGAATGCCGATCGAGTTGAACCCTGCCGCGACCCAGAAATTGTCCATCTCGGGCGCAAGGCCAAGGTGGTAGGCATCGTCGGGGGTAAAGCTCTCGGGGCCGTTGAAGAAGGTATGGATACCTGCCTCGGCCAGCATGGGCATCCGGTTGCAGGCATCTTCGAGGATCGGTTCGAAATGGTCGAAATCCTCGGGCAACTGGTCGAATTCGAAGGTATCCGGGATACCGTCCATGGCCCATGGCTTGGCGTTCGGCTCGAACGCGCCCAGCAGGATTTTGCCCGCGTCTTCCTTGTAATAGGCGCATTCATCCGGCACCCGCAGCACGGGCAGCTGCGTCAGACCATCGATGTTCTCGGTAACGATGTAGAAATGCTCGCAGGCGTGCAGCGGGACGTTGACGCCCGCCATCCGGCCAACCTCGTGCCCCCACATGCCTGCACAGTTCACCACCATGTCGCATTCGATGTGGCCCGAGGCGCTGCCGTCATCGGCAACCCAGTCCACACCTGTCACCTTGCGGCCCTGTTTGACGATCTCGGTGACTTTCACGCGTTCTTTGACAATGCCGCCGCGCTGCCGTGCGCCCTTGGCAAGTGCCAGCGCGATGTTGGCTGGATCGCCCTGTCCGTCCAGCGGCAGGTAAACCGCACCCTTGACGTCTTCGAGGTTCAGATGCGGATAAAGCTCCGCAACCCGCTCGTTCGAGATTTCTTCAACCTCGACCCCGAATGCCCGCGCCATGGCGGCCTGGCGATAAATTTCTTCCTTGCGCTCTTCGGTCAGGGCCACGGTGATCGATCCGCAGCGCTTGAACCCGGTCGCAACGCCGGTTTCCTCCTCAAGCGAGCCATAGAGTTCCTGACTGTACTTCGCCAGTTTGGTCATGTTGGCCGTCGCGCGCAGCTGCGCGATCAGACCCGCGGCGTGCCATGTCGTGCCGCTGGTCAGTTGCTTGCGTTCCAGCAGCACGACATCTGTCCAACCCTTCTTGGTCAGATGATACGCGACCGAGCATCCGATAACGCCGCCGCCGATGATGACCACTCGGGCCTTGGTGGGAAGATCAACCATCCTGATGTCTCCGCTGTGTCAGGTTTGGGATAAAATGCCACGGATGTGCGACAACAAATGCATCAAAATCGTCAGGTCCTCTGCAAAAATCACCTTTGCGAAGACGCCCGCTTTTCCCGCCGCAGAACAAACGGCGTGATTCCGTAAAAGCTTTTGTAGATCGACGAGAAACCGTTGGGGAAACCGCAAGCCAGGCCGATCTCGCGCACACTCATGGTGGTGTTCAGAAGCAGATTATTCGCGCGCGCCAGCCGCATTTCGCGGTAAAAACCGTTTGGTGTGGTTCCAAAGATCGACCGGAACTTGCGTTCGAGCGACCGATTCGACAGCCCCAGCAGATTGACGATGTCCTGGATCGGCAAAGGGTCTTCGATATTGGCCTGCATCAGCTTGATGCACTGGTCCAGTTTTGCATCCCCGGTCGCCGTGGTCCGAACTCCGGAAAACGGCTGCTGCGAGGAAAAGTCCCGGATGTTTTCGTGCAACATGATGTCAGCAACCGTCATCCTGGCAGGGCCCGAAACATGGCGCCCGATAACGGCCAGGGCGACATCGGTGGTCGCCTCCATTCCGGCGCAGGTGACGACCGAACCCTGCTGGGTTGCGATGGACATCTTGGCTTCGAACCGGGCGCCCCTTTCGCGCAGGAAAGATGCGTTTTCCCAGTGGGTGGCCATGTCATCCGTGCCCTGCTCGTCAATATAGCGGCTGGCGGCCTCGGCCAGCAAAAACACCTGCGCGCCGCGGTAGGTATAGTCCGACACCACCCGCCCAAGTGACAGGTCCGGCAGGTCCGGGTCGGAATTGCCGATCACGAACAGATAGTCGGCATCAGGTTGTGCAGAAACCGGTTCGGTTGAAACGGTCGCACCGCTGCTGCTTTCGACAGGGCCGCCTCTTAGCGACCGATAGGTGTACCGGAACGGAGGATTCGGGCAAACGCGGTTGGCAATCCGCAGGACATCGACCAATGACGCGAGCTCCAGCAAAACGTATCCCGGCGCAACCATGATATCGAACTGATACTGTTTGCCGGATCCTTGCGGTTCGGGTCCTGTCCGCTTTTGCATTCTCGTGCCCTCAGACAATCATGTGCCCGGCTGCGCGCAACTGTTCGGCCAGTGCCTCGATATGGTCCGGACCGACCTCGCAACAACCGCCCACGATCGTGGCCCCCTGTTCCACCCAGCGCATGGCGTGTTCGGCGTAGACCTGAGGCCCCAGATCGCTGCGCTGTTCAAGCGCGTCGACGGTCGGGGCGTCCTTCAGAAATCCCTCGGAAATTTCGGTGAATCCGTTCGCATAGGCGCCAAACGGTCTTCCCATGTTCGCGATGATCTGCAAAGCCGCAGGCATGGCCTCGGGTGGCGAGCAATTGATGAGCACGGCTTCTGGCGCAAAGCGGTCGACCAGAGGTGTGATTTCCGACAGGTGTTCACCCGACCGCAGGCGTGTACCGTCTGTGTCATCGACGGTCAGGGCCAGCCAGACGGGACGCCCGCCATCGACTGTGCCGCGCAACGCACCTTCTGCTTCCTGTACCGACGAAACGGTTTCAATCAGGAACAGGTCGACCCTGTCTGCCATCAGTTCGACGAGTTCGGCGTATTTCGGAGCGGCGTCCTCAGGGTCGGGCCGCAGGTCGGGCCTGTAGGTGGCCAGCAGCGGACCCAGCGACCCTGCAATGCGACCTTTGGTTCCCGCGCGTGCGCGTTCTGCCTGAGAAAGGGCGGTGTCCGTCAGCGCTCCGATCTGGTCTTCCAATCCCACACGTTCCAGGCGTGAACGGTGAACGGCATAGGTATTGGTGGTCGCGATCGTAGCGCCGCGGCGAAAATAATCAGCGTGAACGTCGCCCACCAGTTCCGGGTGATCCATCATCACCCGCGTTGACCAAAGCGGCGTTGCCCGGTCGCCACTGCGTTTGACCAGTTCCTGCCCGATGGAGCCGTCCAGAAGGGTGATGTCTGCCATGTCTTACCTCGTTACGGAATCAGGACCAGTTTCCCCGGAAACGCTTTGGATTGGAAATCTTCCTGCGCCCGGGCAATGTCTTTCAGAGGATACGTCTTCGAAACAAGCGGCCTGATCCGCCCTGCATTGATAAGTTCGACAAGCCGTCCGAAAACGTCAAATGCCTGGTGCGTACAGCCATGAATGGTGATGTCCCTCAGGTAGATATCGCGCAGATCCGCTTGTACAATCGGGCCTGCTATGGCGCCGGAAACGGCGTATTGCCCGCCCGGCTTCAGCGCCGGAATCAACCCCGGAAATGCCGGTCCGCCGACGACGTCGACCACCACATCGAACATGTCTGGCGGCAAGGCGGCGTCGCGATCAAAGGTATCTATCGCACCCTGTCCCTTGACCACGTCTGCTTTGGCAGCGCTGGTGACACCCCAGACGGAAGCCCCGCGCAATGTTGCAAGTTGGACGGCAGCCAGCCCGACCCCACCGGATGCCCCGGTTACCAGAACCTTTTGTCCGGCCGTTACACCTGTGCGGGTCAGCAGGTTTTCGGCCGTGCCGAAAGCGCAGGGGATTGCCGCAATCTCGGTGTCCGACAGGGGTGACGCGGACACGTCATAGAGGTCGCTTGCCTCGACCAGGCAGTATTGCGCGAAGGCGCCGTCAATCTCAGAACCCAATGCAATGAAACCGCTGGGTTGACCGGGGCGCGGGCGCGGCAAGTTGATCGGACAGGTGACACGTTGACCTGGCTGGAAACCGGTGCCGGACCCTGTCCGCTCAACGATGCCGCACAAATCACCGCCCTGTATTCTGGGAAACTGCAGAGCGCCGCCCCAACCGCCGGCATCGACATCCTGATCGACCGCGTCCGTTGCACCCGTGACATCCGGTGAATACCAGCCAACACGCGTGTTGATATCGGTATTGTTGACGCCTGCCGCAGCCACCCGGACCAGAACCTGCCCGGGTCCGGGGGTGGGCAGGGGAATATCCTGACGCCATTCCAGTGCCTCCGGCCCGCCATGGCGTGTCAGGTAAACACCGGACATTGTCTCCGGTTGGGTCATTGCCATCTCTCCCCGTTGCAGGTTTTGCGGATGCATTATGCCCGACAGCGGTGTTGCATCAAATTGCGGGTCCGCCCGACTTTTGGCCGACCCGCAGTTTTCCCTGATGGATCATGCGCGCAACCGTGCGTTTTCCGGATCCCAGAGCGGCTGATCCTGCTGCACGACCGCTCGGCATTTCTGGCCGTAGATTTCGACCTCCAGCTCGGTGCCCGGAGCAGCCAGATCAGGACGCACCATGCCCAGTGCGACCGACGCATTGATGCGATACCCCCATGCACCGGATGTGGTTTCACCCACGATCTGACCATCATGCCAGAGGCACGACATGTACGGTGCGTCGCAATCTCCGGCCTCGACCAGCATGGTGACGAACTGCTTTTTCACGCCCTGCTGCTTTTCATTCTGAATCGCAGCCTTGCCAGGGAAGTCCTGTGGTTTGTCCAGTTTCACGAACCGCTCCAAACCGCCTTCCAGAAGCGAGTAGTCGGTCGACAGGTCGCCTTTCCACGCACGATAACCCTTTTCGACACGCAGGGAATTGAGCGCATACATCCCGAAGGGCTTGGCACCCGCGTCAATGATGGCGCCATAGATCGCTGGCATGTGTTCGTTCAGGGCATGAACCTCCCAACCCAGCTCACCTGCGAAGGAAACACGGATGAGGTAAGCGGGTTGCCCGGCGACGGTTGCCGACTGGTGGGTCAGCCATCCGGTCGACAGGTCCGCATCGGTCATGCCCGACAGGATCTCTCGCGACTTCGGCCCCGTGACGATCAGTGTATCGCGGGTGGTGGTCACATCCTCGACCGAAACGCCTTCGGGCATAGCGTTCAGCAGAATGTCGCGGTCATGCCACTGGGCAGTTGCGGCCGTGATCATGACGAACTCGTCCTCGCCCATCCGGATGCAGGACATCTCGGTCAGGATGCGACCACGATCATCAGAGATATAGACAAGGTTCATGCGACCGGTCTTGGGCAGGCCACCCGTGACCAGACCACGCAGCGCCTCGGCAGCACCTTCGCCCTTGACCATGAAGCGCGAGAAACCCGGCAGATCCAGTACACCACAATGGTCGCGCACGGCCTCGCATTCCTCCTTTACGCGCTGCTCCCACGGGCCCGAGCGGCCCCATGTGTGGGTGGCTTCAAGCGACGTGTCGTCGCCGGGCTGCGCAAACCAGTTGGCCCGTTCCCAGCCGTTATAGGCCCCCATGACACCGCCCAGCTCTTTCACCTTGGCATGAACCGGCGACAGTTTCTTGTCGCGCGCCGCAGGCCATTCGTGATGAGGGAAGTGCATGGCGTATTCGTTGCCATAAACCTCCAGACCTTTCTGGTTGCAGTAGTCCTGATCGGTGTAATCGGTATACCGGCGCGGATCGACAGCCCACATATCCCATTCGGTCGCGCCATCGACGATCCATTCGGCCAGCACCTTGCCGGCACCCCCGCCCTGCGCGATACCGAAGGTAAAGGTGTGCGCCTCGAACGCGTTCTTCACTCCGGGCATCGGGCCGATCAGCGGCAGACCGTCCGGTGCATAAGGGATCGGGCCGTTGATCACGCGGCCAACGCCCGAGGTCGCCATCAGCGGCACCCGCTCCATCGCGTCGGTCACGATGTCTTCGATGCGATCCAGATCGTCATTCCACAGCTGGAAGCTGAAGTCCTCGGGCATCGGGTCATCTTCTGTCATCCAGTGGCCCTTGCAATTGGGCTCATACGGGCCAAGGTTGAAGCCGTTCTTCTCCTGACGCAGGTAGTAAGAGATATCCACGTCGCGCAGCAGCGGCAGCTTTTTGCCCCCGTTTTCCTTGGACCACGCTTGGACTTCGGGGATTTCGTCGGTCAGCAGATACTGGTGGCTCATGACCATCGCGGGAACGGTTCGGCCGCCATAAGTTTTGAACCACTCTCCCACACGCTGCGCGTAGTAACCGGCGGCGTTGACCACATAATCACAGGCGATATCGCCCTTGTCCGTGTGCACGGTCCAGGTGCCGTCGTCATGCTGGGTCACGCCGGTTGCCGGGCAGAAACGGATGATCTTCTGGCCCATGTCGCGGGCTCCCTTGGCCAGCGCCTGCGTCAGTTGCGCGGGGTCGATGTCGCCATCGGTCGGATCATACAGCACGCCCTCAAGATCATGCGTTTCAAGGAAAGGATAGCGTTCCTTGGCCTCTTCCGGGGTCCACATCTCCATCGGGATGCCCTGGTAACGGCCCATCGACATCGCCCGCTCAAATTCCTGCATCCGCTCCTTGCTGTGCGCCAGACGGATCGAGCCGGACTGATGGTAGTTCATCGGATAGTCGACTTCTTCGCCCAGCCGCGCATACAGCTCGGTCGAGTAGCGCTGCATGTTCATGATCGCCCACGAGGTCGAAAACGTCGGCACGTTGCCCGCCGCGTGCCAGGTTGAACCTGCGGTCAGCTCGTTCTTTTCCAGAAGAACGCAGTCGGTCCAACCCTTCTTGGCCAGATGGTACAGCGAGGAAGCCCCCACCACACCGCCACCGATAACAACCACGCGGGCTTTTGTCGGAAAATCACTCATGTTGTTTGATCCCTGTTACTGTGCCTCTTGAGGCAGATCGTCCGTGATGTCGTAGTATTCGCCCTTGTCGGCCACAAAGATGTGGCGGGCGAGCGTGAGGCCCGTGGGTTCGTCAAGCGCCCCCATGGAAATAGAAATCGTGTCTTCGTCATTGTGTTGCCAGAAAAGGAACGAGCCGCAGGCGCTGCAGAAGCCGCGTCGGGCGATATCCGAGGCACGAAACCAGCTGAGCGTGTCACTGGCGGAAAAACTGAGATTGTCCTGATGCGTCGAGGCGGACGCCCAGATATGACCCGACTGCCTGCGGCATTGACCGCAATGGCAGGCCGATGGCGGCGAAAGCTCACCGTCGACCGCGAAGGCAACCGAGCCGCACAAACAAGAACCTGTCTGCATTCTATTACCCCCTTGCTGTCGGCGTGGTGCTGGTTCCCAGCAGCACACCGTAAATGATGAAACATGCAGCCATGATCCGGCGCACCCAGATGTTGAACACCGCGCCCAGCGCCGCCTTGCCCATGAGCGCGCCCAGAAGTGTGAAACCGGTATAGCTGAGTGTCGTAATGACCAGCGCTGTTGGCATGATGACCGACATTTGCTGCCAGATCGGCACATCGGGCTGCACGAATTGCGAAAACGCGGCCAGGTATCCTGCGACGCTTTTGGGATTGATCGTGGCAATGGCCAGCGCGTGCAGATAGACATGCCGCGCTGGACGTTCCGTGGCAGGTGCCGGCTTTGCCGCGTTCATCCAACCGCGCACGCCCATCCAGATCAGGAACCCTGCCCCGATCAGTTTGGCGATGAAAAACACGGTTGGCGAGGCCGCGATCAATGCGGTCACGCCCAGCGCCGACAGGATCAGAAACGCGCTGGCCTGAGTCAGAATGGCCAGAACACCCAACATCGCCTTGGCAAATGGCAGGTTCATCCCGTTCGAGATGCAGTTGACCGCGTTCGGCCCCGGTGTGGTAACGAATACCACCCAGAACAGCGCGAATATGGTCCAGGCCTCAAAGCTCATCAGTATACCGGCGGGGCGATGACCCAGACCGCAACCGCGGGCTCGTCATAGGGGTTGGACCATTGATAGGGCTCGTGCTTGATCCGAAAACTGTCACCCGGACCGACCGTGTATTCACGATCGCCGATTTTGAGATCAAGCCGCCCGGAGACCATGTAACCGACCTCTTGCGTCGGGCGATTTGCAGGGGTTTGCATGCGAGACTGGGGTCGAAAGGTAGAATGCACCATCTCGAAATCGTCGGTCAGATCAGGAGACAGCAGTTCTTCGATCAGCCCTTCTTCGCCAGACCCCATCGGTCGCCGTGATCCGGCCCGGACGACATAGCCCTGTTCGGCGGCCGGCGCCGCGGAATGCGCAAACAGCATCGACATCGGAACGCCAAGACACTCGGCAATCTGGCGCAGATCCGAGATCGATGGTTCGGATTTGTCGCGCTCAACCTGGCTGAGCCAGCCGACGGACCGGTCCAGCCGTGTCGCGATATCGGTCAGCGTCAACCCGCGCGCCTTGCGCAGGGCGCGGATGTCCGCTCCGAGTGTCGCGCTTTGCGGGGCCTGGCTGTTCAAGGGGGCCACTCCGATTCTCGTGAAATTTTCTCCTCGTTTTTCACGATGACGCGATTCCGTGAAAATTCCAAGCATTTTTTCACTTGGGTCGACCTGTCCGATTGGCTATGTCCCACTCATGTGGATTGCAGTGATCTATCTTTGGGCGGTTAACGGTCTGACCCTGCTGTGTTTCGGCTGGGACAAGGTCCGGGCTCAGCGGCGCAAGCGCAGAATTCCAGAACGCAGGTTGTTGTGGCTTGCAGCCCTCGGCGGCAGCCCCGGCGCGTTGCTTGGACGATGGCTGTTTCGGCACAAATCCCGAAAACGCGGATTCTCGGCCTGGCTGTTCGGAGTTGCCACGTTGCAGGTCTTGGCCCTGTATCTTGTCATGACCAACGGCCTGCCGACCCTTATACAGTGACAAGACCTGACTGCACCGTCAATCAGCCGACGTCGCAGACATACATCTCGGTGGTGGCGGAACAGCGTTCCGTCCAAAGTTTGAAACCCGCTTTCTGAAGCACGCGGGCAGAGGCTGGATTGTCGCGATCGACACCAGCAACGAGTCGCATGGCAGGGCCTGACGACACTTCGGTCTGAAGCCCCTTTAACAGTTCGGAGGCATATCCGTTTCCCCAGGCAGTTTCTCCAATCAGATAGCCGATATGGACACTCGGAGGCGGATCACTCTCCGTATCGACGGCCAGCACCATCAGTCCGATCAGCTCATTGTCGGTGCCTTGACGCACCAGCAGAATGTCGCTTTCGGCGTGACGGGCCTCGATCCAGGCTGAGATGTTCCGGTCCCGCAACTGCATGGGCGGCGGCAGGTTTTTCAGGACCGCAGGGATCAGAAGCGCGGCAAGATCGTCAGCTAGCTTGCGCCGCAAGTGCGGTTGGGCAAGATGGTCTTTCCAGTGGCTGACCGAAAGCCGTTGAGTAGAGAATTGGTGTGGAATCATGCCGGACCCGCCAGGTTTCGAGGGCTTCGGAGTTTAGCGGGTCTTTGCGTGAAGCAAAATGTCGAAGTCCGAGAGTGGGCCTTTCGCCCCCTGCGTTTCCATCAGGCTCGCGCGAAAGTCTTGGACAATATCTCCGTCAGGTATTCAGCGTCATCCTCCGAAAACGCATCGGGCTGATCGCTGTCGATGTCGAAAACCGCGATTACCTCACCTGCGGCATTGTGAACAGGCAGGACCAGTTCGGATCGGGTTGAGGACGCGCAGGCGATATGCCCCGGGAACGCGTCGACATCCGGAACAAGCTGCACCTGCCCTGTGCGCGCCGCCGCACCACAAACACCCCGGTCGAAGGGAATGACCAGACAGCCATGGCCCCCCTGGTAAGGGCCGATTTTCAGCAACCCCGGTTCGGTCACCCGATAAAACCCGGTCCAGTTGAACCGGTCGTCGGAATGATGCACCTCGCAGGCGACGGTGGCCATCAGTGCAACCTCGTCACTTTCGCCTTCGGTCAGAGCGGCAATGGTTCTGGCCAGCATGGTGTAGTCTGCAGTCATGGTGGAAATCCCGTCTGTGGTGGGTAAGGGGGCGCTGCCCCCTCTTGAGCCGTTGGCTCAATTCACCCCCGGAGTATTTGGAAAAAGATGAAGGGTCAAACCCGCTCGATTGCAATTGCGGTGCCTTCGCCGCCGCCGATGCAGATGGCTGCCACACCCCGCTTGAGGTTTCGTTTTTCCAGAGCATTGAGCAGCGTCACCATGATTCGGGCACCTGATGCGCCGATCGGATGACCCAGGGCGCAGGCGCCGCCATTCACATTCACTTTTTCACGCGGCAAACCCATTTCGCGCATGAACGCCATGGGAACGACGGCGAAGGCTTCGTTCACCTCCCACAGATCGACGTCATCCCTGCTCCATCCGATGCGGGACAGCAGCTTTTGCGCCGCCGGAACCGGAGCGGTCGTAAAGAGGCCCGGAGCCTGCGCGTGGCTGGCATGCCCGAGGATGCGCGCACGAACGGTCAGGCCCTGCGCCTCGGCCACTTCGGCGGAGGCAAGAACCAGCGCCGCCGCACCATCGGAGATCGATGAGGAGTTGGCGGCTGTTACGGTCCCGTCCTTGCGAAACGCGGGTTTCAGGGTCGGAATCTTTTCCGGCCGCGCCGATTTTGGCTGTTCGTCAATATCTTGTGTGACTTCACCTTTGCGGGTCCGCACGACGTGCGGCGCAATTTCGCCGTCAAACGCCCCGTTTTCCTGAGCGGCCAGCGCGTTGGACAGAGACTGCAGCGCGTATTCGTCCTGTGCCTCACGCGTGAATTGATAGGCCTCGGCGCAGTCTTCGGCGAAGGTGCCCATCAGGCGGCCCTTGTCATACGCGTCCTCAAGCCCGTCCAGAAACATATGGTCCACCACCTGACCGTGACCGATGCGCGCCCCGCCGCGCATTTTGGGCAGCAAGTAGGGGGCGTTTGTCATGCTTTCCATACCGCCCGCGACCATGGTGTCGGCATGACCCAGCGCAATCTGGTCAAACGCCATCATCGCCGCCTTCATCCCGGACCCGCACATCTTGTTCAGGGTCGTTGCGGGCACGTCTTCGCCCAAACCGGCGGCGAAACCGGCCTGCCGCGCCGGAGCCTGCCCCTGACCGGCGGGCAGAACGCAGCCCATCAGCACCTCGTCCACGGTCTGTACTCCGGCCCCCTGCATGGCCGCTCGAATGGCCGTGCCACCCAGATCGGCCGCCGCAACCCCATCGAACATGCCCTGAAATCCGCCCATTGGGGTGCGGGCTGCACCCGCGATCACGACCTGCTTCATCCGGATTCTCCTTCTGGTTTTCCAGGTTCTGAATACCGAATGGTAAGAATTGCCGTCTAGCGTATTTCTACGAGGTTTTTTCATTCTGGAGGGCAACTGGACATGGGTCTGATCAGTACGACAACCGGTGAGACGCAGGTGATCACGGTTCAGGCCGACCGGATCGACGCCGCCATTGCGATACAGTTCAAGGAAGATATGCGTAATCAGACCGACGGCGGCGCGGGCCGGGTGGTGCTGGACCTGTCGGATGTCGAATTCATCGATTCCAGCGGACTGGGTGCCATCGTGGCATCCATGAAACAGCTTGGCGATGACCGCAGACTGGATCTGGCGGGTCTGCACCCGTTTGTCGAGAAAGTATTTCGGCTGACCCGCATGGATACAGTTTTCCGGTTGTTTGCGACGCTGGAAGACGCCCTGACGCCGGCTGCGGATTAAAGTTGCACAGGAAACCATTCGCGTGGCCTCTGTTCATGATCATGACTTTCTGGAACTGAGCTTTGCCGCAACCGAAGCTGAGGCGAGCATGGGTATCGCCCGTCTCAGCGCCGGCCTCGCCGAGCGCGGATTGCCCGCGCCAAAAGCAAGCGACGTCAAAATCGCGCTGGCCGAGGCGATAAACAACGTGGTCGAACATGCCTACGCAGGCATCGCCCCAGCCCGTGTTCTTGTCAGGTGCCGCCTGCACAGGGATTGGCTTGTCATTGTCATTACGGATACCGGCAACCCTTTGCCGGGGTGTCGAGTGCCCGATGGAATTCCGGCGGACGTCAACACAACCAGACAGAGTCTGCCCGAAGGGGGATTCGGATGGTTCCTGATTCACCAATTGACCAACGCCATCCACTATGAGCGGCGCGAAGGGTGCAATAGGTTGTCTTTGCGCTTCGATTTCCCGGATGACGCGAATTGACCCGAAATGGCCACAATAAGGCCCAGATCGAAACATTGTCGCGCCGCAAATAATTGGCAAAAGGGTCTTGTAGCTCAGATAGCTTCCCTCGGCGCCTAGCATCACAGCCCCCACCCAGTGACCGGCGCCGAGGAACCTCCCCTCAAGTTGACTGGACATTCCTCTGCCGCGCGATACGGTCTGCGCGTAAAATGAGGAGAGCCCCGTAATGCGTGATCTGCACAAACCCGGACGTTCCGAAGTGCTGGCGACCGAAGGCATGTGTGCGACGTCACACCCTTTGGCGGCCAAGGTGGCGCTGGACATACTGGCGCAGGGCGGAAACGCGATGGACGCCGCCATCGCCGGTGCGATTCTGCTGGGTATTTGCGAACCACAAATGACCGGTCTGGGTGGCGATTGTTTTGTCCTGTTCAATCGCGCAGGCGAGAACGAAATTCGCGCGCTGAACGGTTCAGGCCGCGCGCCCCAAGCAGCAAATGCCGAGGCGTTGCGCGCAAAGGACCTGAAGACCGTGCCCCTGAACACCCCGGATGCGGTGACAGTTCCGGGTGCTGTTGATGCGTTTTGCCACCTGGCGGAAACGGAAGGGCGGCTGGGGCTTAAGGCGATTTTGCAACCGTCCATCGACTACGCCGAGACCGGTGTTCCGGTGGCCGCACGCGTGGCCTTCGACTGGAAATCCGGCGCGGCTGTATTGCAGGGTGCGGCCCGCGACCACTATCTGATCGATGGCAAGGCCCCGGAAACAGGTCAGGTCTTTCGCGCTCCGGGTCAGGCGGAGGTTCTGCGCCAAATTGCTCGTCACGGGCGCGAAGCATTCTACACCGGTGACATCGCGCAAGACATGATTTCCGCCCTGAACACATTGGGTGGGGTCCACACATCGGATGACTTTCAAGCCACCAGATGGACGCAAACCAACCCAATGAGCGGGCACTACAAAGGCACGGACCTTGTCGAACACCCGCCAAATGGGCAAGGGGCGACTGCGATCCTGTTGCTCAATATTCTGAAGAACTTTGATCTGGCCGGGATGGACCCTTTTGGTGCGCAAAGGGTTCATATCGAGGCCGAGGCCACCAAACTGGCCTACGATGCCCGTAATCGATTTATTGCGGACCCCGATCATATGGCCAGGGCCGAACGGTTTACAGATCAGGACATTGCAGACAGGCTGGCTGCACTTATCGACCCCAAAAGCACTATGGCCGCCGCCGCACCGCTGACCGAGTCCGTTCACAAGGATACCGTCTATATCACGGTGGTCGACCGGGACCGGATGTCCGTATCGCTCATCTACTCGATCTTCCACAGCTTCGGATCAGGGATTGCGTCTGAAAAATATGGTATTCTGCTGCAGAACCGCGGGGCGGGCTTTACGCTGCAAGCCGGGCATCCCAATGAGCTGGGCGGTGGAAAACGCCCGATGCACACGATCATTCCCGGAATGCTGAAACAGGACGGCCGGGTAGTGATGCCATTCGGCGTCATGGGCGGGGCCTACCAGCCGACCGGACACGCCAGATTCCTGTCCAATCTTGTCGATTTTGATTTGAGTCTTCAGGGCAGCATCGATGCGCCGCGCGCCTTTGCCGATGGTGGGGTACTGAAACTGGAACGCGGATATCCGCAAGCAGTAGCGCAACAATTGTCTGACATTGGCCACACTGTTTCAATTCCTGACACACCCCTCGGCGGTGCACAGGCGATCCGAATCTGTGAAAGCGGTGTTCTTGAGGGGGCAAGTGACCCCAGAAAAGACGGATGTGCGCTTGGGTATTAAGTTTCGGCGACCGGAAGGCGGCAGCTATGCGGTCATCAGTTCAGATGAAAGTGCAGCGGGTACGCGCCATCCTCGAACGGGCCGAACATGTTGGGAATATCGGGGTGCTCAACCGGCTCTCCGGACTGGTCGGCAACCAGATTTTGTTCTGAAACATAAGCAACATAGAAGGATTGGTCGTTTTCAGCCAGCAGGTGATAAAACGGCTGATCCTTTATCGGCCGACTGTCTTCAGGAATCGCCTGATACCATTCTTCCGTATTCGAGAACTCCGGATCCACGTCAAAAATCACCCCTCGAAAGGGATGTTTCTTATGGCGGACCACCTGGCCCAAGCCGTATTTGGCATTTGTCTTCAGCATTGTTTCAGCCCCCGGAGGTCTTACTACCTCTTTCCTGGCCAAAATGCCAATCATTGATCTGAAATTCAGGGAAACAGTCTGTGAACCTACTACTGACAGTGTTCGAAATCGTCGCTCCGGTATTTCTGCTTTCAGGGATTGGGTTTACCTGGGTCAGGCTGGGATTCGAGTACCGTTTGCAGTTCGTGACACGGTTTGCAATGACACTGGCCGTGCCAAGTCTGATCTTCGTCGCCCTGATGCAGACCGAGATTCCGGGCGGGGATCTGTCACGGTTCACGCTGGCCACCATTGCCGGGAATCTGGCACTTGCCGTGGTCTTCAAAGTGACCGTTCATCTTTTTAAACTGGAGCAGCGCACGTATCTGTCGCCGCTCATTTTCGGGAATACCGGAAATCTTGGCTTGCCTCTGTGTATTTTTGCATTCGGGCAGGCCGGACTGGGCTATGCGGTGATCTTTCTGGCGGTCACGGCCCTGTTTTCATTCACTTACGGAATCTATCTGGTCGCCGGAAAAGGCGCGTTTGGCAAAGTCATACGCGAGCCGATGGTCTGGGCAACGCTGCTTGGCGCGCTGTTTTTGTGGCAAGGCTGGGAAACGCCCCGATTTCTGACCAATACGCTCGAGTTGCTGGGGCAGATGGCGGTGCCCATGATGCTGATCACGCTCGGCGTCGCGATTGCACGTCTGACCACGGACAAGCTGGGGCAGGCAATCTGGCTGTCTGTTCTGAAGCTTGGCGTTTGCTTTGTTTTGGGCTGGACCGTTGCAGTGACGTTCGATCTTGGGGCCGTGGCATTCGGTGTGCTGGTCTTGCAGATGTGCACCCCGGTGGCAGTCACATCGTACCTTCTGGCCGAGCGGTTCAAGGCCGATTCAGACGCGGTTGCCGGAATGGTCATGGTCTCGACCCTTCTTTCCGTTGGGGCATTACCTGTCATTCTGGCTATTGTTCTGTAACGAAAGTGATTTCCTCAAACTACAATCTGCGCTAGAATGAACAAAAAAGGCACGAGGCACATGAGCAGAATTCTAGTTGTACTCCTTGGGGTGCTGCTTTTGGCATCCTGTGGAGGCGGTTCCAAGCAACCGCCCAGCAGATTGAATGACGCGTGCAGTATTGCGCGCGAAAGGCCGGACTATATCAAGGCGTTCAAATCCACCGAACGGAAATGGGGGGTGCCCATTCACGTTCAGATGGCGACAATCTATCAGGAAAGCCGCTATCGCCACGATGCACGGACCCCGCACAAATACGCACTGGGAGTGATCCCGCTAGGCCGTCAGAGCAGCGCCTACGGCTTCAGCCAGGCCCTTGATGGCACGTGGGAGCAATATCAGCGCGAAACCGGAAAACGGCGCGCCAAGCGGGATCGCATTCGCGACGCGTCGGACTTCATCGGCTGGTACATGAACAAAAGCTACGAACGCAACGGCATCCACCCCAGCGACACCCGCAACCAGTACCTGGCCTATCACGAAGGTCACGCCGGCTTTGCGCGTGGCACCTACAACGGCAAATCCTGGTTGCTCAACGTGGCCGATGATGTCGATGCGCGGGCGCGTCTTTATCAGGCCCAGCTGGCGTCCTGCCGAATCTGACACCATTGCGCAGGCCGAAAGTTACCCGGCCTGTCCTAATTCGGGCGTGAGAACAGGCTCTGGTTCAAGCGTCCGTCTGTTTCCAATGCGCCCAGCAGGACCGTGGTCTGCCCCCCGGCATTGTCGTGAATCACCCATTTACGCAGCTCAATGGGATCGCCTGTAAACATCAGCTCGATCCGGCCTGCGTCGGGGTTTTTGGGGTCCTGCGCCGTAACGATCGTGGCCGTTCCGTCAAACTCGTGCCCCACCACCATATTCGCCTCACCCAGATTTACATTTCGCTTCAGCACCAGTGACAACGGCGTCCGGTTCAGCGGGTATTGCTCGGGCGGCTGGTTTGATTTCGGATCAAAGATCATCACCGATCCGGACCGCGCCAGAACGACGGCATCATTAGGAGGGTCATATTCGAACCGCATCTTGCCGGGGCGTTGGATCCAAAGCTTTCCGGTACTTAGCGATCCGTCATCGTTGACCTGAGTGAACGACGTCTGAACGGTTTTCATATCGTTCAGGTATTTTGAAATCTGCGACAATGGCAGTTTGTCTGCCGCCCAGGCCGCAGGCGCGGCCAGTGTCAAAGCAAGGGCAAAGGCTATCTGTTTCATGAAACACCAGATAAGCGCTTTGCCCTTGTTATTAAATATCCTACTGCTCGGGGACGAGAATTTCGCGTTTGCCGACGTGATTTGCTGACGAAACAACGCCTTCGTCTTCCATTTGCTCAACAAGCCGCGCGGCCTTGTTGTAGCCAATGGCAAGTTTCCGCTGAATGTACGAAGTCGAACATTTGCGATCCTTGATTACAATCCCGACTGCCTGATCGTACAGGGCGTCCTCACCGTTGGTGTTTCCACCGGTATTCAAGCCCAGAACAGCATCGATATTGTCAGCGGTTTCCTCGGCGGGGCCATCGACCACCCCACTCATGTAGTCCGGTGGACCGAACTGTTTCAGGTGGTTGACAATTTCCTCGACCTCTTCGTCCGAGACAAATGGCCCATGGCAGCGGGTAACCTTGGCCCCCCCAGCCATGTAGAGCATATCGCCCTGCCCCAACAGTTGCTCAGCCCCCATTTCACCTAGGATGGTACGGCTGTCGACTTTCGAGGTCACCTGGAATGAAATCCGCGTCGGGAAGTTCGCCTTGATCGTACCGGTGATCACGTCGACCGACGGACGTTGCGTGGCCATGATCAGGTGAATACCCGAAGCCCGCGCCATCTGTGCAAGGCGCTGAATGCAGGCTTCGATTTCCTTGCCCGCGACCATCATCAGGTCGGCCATCTCGTCGACGATGACGACGATGTAGGGCATCGCCTCGGGTGCGAATTCTTCGGTCTCGAATGTGGGTTCGCCGGTGTCATCGTCAAACCCAGTCTGGACCGTGCGGCTGAACAGTTCGCCCTTGGCCAGCGCATCCTTCACGCGGCCGTTGTAGCCCGCGATATTGCGCACGCCCATTTTGGACATCTTGCGATAACGGTCCTCCATTTCGCCCACGACCCATTTCAGAGCCACAACCGCCTTTTTCGGGTCGGTCACAACGGGTGACAGCAGATGCGGGATGCCGTCATAAACGGACAGCTCCAGCATCTTCGGGTCGATCATGATAAGGCGGCATTCATCCGGCGTCAGCTTATACAGCAGCGACAGGATCATCGTGTTGATCGCCACCGACTTACCGGAGCCCGTGGTACCCGCGATCAGCAGGTGAGGCATCTTGGCCAGGTTTGCGACAACGGATTCCCCGCCGATATCCTTGCCCAGTGCCAAAGGCAGCGCGTGGTTGCCATCGCCAAAGTCCCGGCTGGCGAGGATTTCGCGCAGCACCACTATCTCGCGGTTTTCGTTGGGCAGTTCGATACCGATCACGGAACGCCCCGGCAATGTCGAAACCCGCGCCGACAAGGCGGACATGGACCGCGCGATATCGTCCGCCAGACCGATCACGCGGCTGGCTTTCAGGCCCGGAGCTGGTTCAAGTTCGTACATGGTCACCACAGGGCCGGGGCGGACGCTGACGATCTCACCCTTGACGCCATAATCGTCCAGAACGTTTTCCAACATCCGCGCGTTTTCCTCCAGCGCCTCATCGCTCAGATGGTGGCGCTGAATGCTGGCCGGATTGGACAGCAGGCCCAGCGGCGGCAATTCGAAATCCGAATGCCGTTCCTCGAACGACAAGGTCGGCTGCGCTTCGGCCTGGGCACGGCGCGACGGTGGCGGGCTGCGGCGAACAGGCTGTGCCACGACCGGTTTGCGCGGTTCGGCCACCGGGATTTTCATTGCAGGGCGCGGCTCTGGCGTGGGTTCGGGCGCGTCCTCAAACACGTCATCGTCGTCAAAATCGGGTTCCGGCTGAAAGCCCTGCATGTGATCGGGTTCAGGCAGGTACGCGTTCGGATCAGGTGCCTGCCATTCCGGCGCCGCCCCTGAAGTCAACGGCGGTTCGGGTGGCAACCCGCCCGCAGTAATGGGTGGCTCGGGCGGCAATTCTCCGGCCCGCGCTGTGTTCAGGATCAGTGGGTCGGGCCCTCTGCCGCGGCCCTTGGTCAGCGGAAGGTTCGGATCGGGTTCGGGCGTCATCTCACCGGTGGCGACCCGGCGGCTGCGGACGGCTGCCGAAATTTTTGAACGGATACGATCCTCTCCCGGCATTTCGTCGAAACCCGCAACCGGTTCAGGGTCGACAAGCTCGGGTTCCGGCATCGGTTCCGGTCGCCGTATCAACGCGGGCATTCGGGCCAGCAGGCCGGTTTTCTGCGGCCCGGGCTCAAATTCAGGCTCTTCGAATACCGGATCGCCAAAATCCATATCGTCCTGGAACACGAGGTCATCAGCCTCGACACGGGCGGCCTTGCGATCTTCCCACCGCGCGCGGCGGTCACGCGCGGCCTGCGCCGTAGCAGATGCGCTGCGGCCAAGACCCTTCATCAGCATGTCGTAGGACAGAACAAGACCAAGCAGGAAAGCCCGGAACCCGCGCCGGACGTCGTCTTTGGTAAACCCAAGCACAAAAATGCCCAGCGCCAGCATCCCCACCGCCATCGCCAGCGACATCAGCTTGACCATGAAATGCGAGGAAATCGGCAACAATGTCAGCAACGCACCCATCACGGTATCGCCAAACAAACCGCCCAGACCATAGCTGTGGGTGGCGCGCCATGCGTCGCCCGGCACCAAAGTCGCTGCATAAACCGATACAACCGCGATCCAGATCGGCGCAAAGATCAGGCGCGCAACGGCGCGGTCTTCGCCGAAGTGACCGGCAAAGCGGATGCCCCAGCCGATCAACACCAAAGCGATGCTCCAGCTTCCCCAGCCCACAATCATGAACAGGGGCGCAGCGATCGAGGCCCCGATACGGCCCATCCAGTTCTGCACCGGCGCGTCTGTCGATACCATCCAGTTCGGATCATCCGGCGTGTAGGACCAGATCATTGCCGCTGCCGCAAAACCCAGCAGGATCAGGGCGATCCCGATCAATTCCTTGCTGCGCCGCTCAATCGCGGCCTGCGTTGTGCTGTCCAGTAAAGGATCGCGGTTGCGCGCGTTCAATGATGCCATTTTGCCCTCGTACCTCACGAATAGATGCAGTCGCGAAGCGTGATCAGCCCGCGCTGCAACTCTGTTTTTGGGGCCACCATGGCGACCCGGATAAATTGCTCGCCCGGGTTCTGTCCCGGATCGCCTTGAGAAAGATATGCGCCTGGCAGGACACGCACCCCGGTCTCCTGCCACAGCTTCAACGCTGTTTCCTCGCCGTTTTCAACCGGCAGCCACAGGAAGAACCCGGCCTCAGGCGGCATATAGCCCTGCACACCAGCGAACACCTCATCCGCAATGGCGTATTTATCCTGATAAAGCGCGCGGTTTTCCCTTACATGCGCCTCATCCGCCCAGACCTTGGCGGCAGCGGCCTGCAAAGGCGCTGGCAGAGGCGCGCCGGAATAGGCCCGCAGCTGTTTGACCCTTTTGATCGTCTCGGGTCCACCAGCAATCAGACCCGAACGCAGTCCGGCCAGATTGGATCGTTTGGACAGCGAATTGAACAGGACGATCCGCTCAGGGTCCGCTCCCAGTTCCTGCGCCACGGTCAGAACACCTGTCGGAGCTTCGTCGCGGTAAATCTCGGAATAACATTCGTCGGCGAAGATGCGGAAATCGTATCTCTCGGCCAGACGGATCAGTTCAGCCCAATAGTCCCGCGACGCAACCGCGCCCTGCGGGTTGGCGGGCGAGCAGATATAGGCCACCGCAGTTCGGTTCAGCACGTCCTCGGGCAGACCGGCATAGCCCGGCAAGTGACCAGTGGCGGCCGTGGCCGGAACAAAAACCGGCTGCGCCCCGACCGAGATCGCGGCGACCATGTAGACCTGATAAAACGGGTTCGGGCACAGCACAATCGGCTGCTGGCCGTTTTTCAGCTCCGGGCACAGCGCCATAGCTGCGTTATACAGGCCCTCGCGCGTGCCATTCAGGGCCATAACGTTGGTTTCGGGATCAAGCGAAACACCGTAACGACGTTCGATCCAATCGGTGATCGCACCCCGCAGCGCGGGAGAGCCTTCGTTCGGCGGATATCCCTGAAAATCAGCAGCGTTTTCGGCGATGATATCCGTCACCCACGCCGGGAAATCATGCATTGGCGTGCCGATAGTCATATGAATGACCTCACCGCCCGGCTGATGGTGATCCAACAGGGCGCGCAGACGCGGGAATGCATATGCCGGTAGGTCCGAAAACCGCTCGGGGAAATTCATAACAACTGCCTCAATGCCGGGATCGTTTTTGTCCCGATTTTTTGGCAGATTACAGGGCGCACCCCGCCTCGTCCAGACAAAGAGGTGCCGAATCAGGGGATTGTGGCATTCAGGCCAACGCGGATTCGGCCGCAGATCCCAGCCGTAACAGCGCTTCTTCCGAACCGGGATAGCCTAGCATCATCAATCCGCAACCGGGTGTTCCGGTGGGCAAAGTCAGAGAAGCCAAACCCATCAGATTGCCGATGCGCGTGTTGCGCAGGGCCAGCAGATTTTCGGTGACGTAGTAGTCATGGTCGGTCATCAGACGGTCCAGATTCGGCGGCAGAATGGGTGCCGTCGGGGCCAGAACCGCGTCAAACCCGGCGGTTGCGGCGTCCCATGCGCTGCGGCAGGCCTTGAGCCTGGACCAGGCCGCTACGTAGTCCGGGCCGGAATGCGCCTTGCCGATGCGGAATCGTTCCAGAATTTCCGGATACATGGCATCGGGGTTCGCTTCGATCACGTCACGCCACAGCCCATACGCTTCTGTCGTATAGACTACACTGGTCAGACCCATGGCGTCGTTCAGTTCAGGAACATCCAGCGGTACGATTTGCGCGCCGGCCTCCCGCAGTCGGTTCAGGGCTTCCTCATGCGCCTTGCGCGGGCCGTCCCGCAAATCATCCCTGGCAACATTCTGCAGATCGGCGAACCGCCGCCCTTTCAGGCTGGCCCCCCGCAAGTCGGCGGGAGTGCCACCTTCCAACAATGCCAGCACGTGCGCGGCATCCTCGACCGAACGGGCCAGCGGCCCAACCGTGTCAAACCGCAGGCACAATGGCACAGTGCCCTCAAGACTGACCCGTCCGGCTGTTGTTTTCAGGCCCACCAGATTGTTCCAGGCCGACGGGATGCGTACCGACCCCCCGGTATCCGATCCGATCCCGCAAGCCGCCAGGCCCCACGCTACCGAAGCCGCCGCGCCCGAGGATGAGCCGCCGGGCACCGCCTCTTCATCGTCAATACAGGGCGGCGTACCGGTGATGGGATTCAGTCCAAGGCCGGAAAAGGCGAGCTCACTCATATGTGTCTTGCCCAGACACACCGTTCCCATGGCGGTGGCGTTGCGCACGACCACGGCATCGGCATCCGGAACGCGACCTTTCAGCAGGGCCGTGCCTGCCTCGGTTGCGATGCCTGCCGTGTCAAACAGGTCTTTCCAGCTGATTGGCACACCGTCCAGCAGGGATCGGCGCAGGCCCAAGCCAGCTCGTTCCTTTGCGGCCTTCGCTTCGGCCCGGGCGCGGTCATGGGTAACGCGGGCATAAATACGATCACGATGCGGATGCGCGTCGATGGCCACCAGATAGGTTTCGGTCAGATCCACAGGGTCGATCTGCCCCATTCCGATGCCGCGCCCCAGATCGCACGCGGTCATGGTCAGCCACTCCTGCATCCCTCACCTCCATTTATCTACGATGAGGGGACGGTAGCGACACGACCGCACATGGACAATCCCGAAAGGGCGCGCATATTGCGGGGCATGACTAAGGCTTCGGATATCCTGATCGTTGGCGGCGGCCTGAACGGCCCCGCACTGGCACTGGCACTGGCGCAGACCGGGCATTCTGTAACGGTAATCGACGCTCTTGCCGAGACCGTGCGCAAGGACGCCGCATTTGACGGCCGGGCCTACGCACTTGCGCTTGCTTCGCAAAGATTGCTGGCGGCGACCGGCGTCTGGAGCAGGGTTGCCGGGCATGCGCAACCGATGCTCGAGATCAAGGTCACCGACGGGCATGCCGGGGCCGGCCCGTCGCCCTTCTTCATGCATTTCGACCATGCCGAGATCGAAGAAGGCCCGATGGGCTACATGGTCGAAGACCGCCATCTGCGTCGCGCTTTTCTGGAGGCGATGGCCGAGGAAAAGGGCATAACACAACGGAGCGGGAAAACAGTCGTGGCGCAGGAATGCGATGCAACGGGCGTGTCTCTGACACTTGACGACGGCTCTGTTCTGACCGGCGGCCTGCTTGTCGGATGCGACGGGCGCCGAAGCGGCACTGCCGCGCGGGCAGACATCAGACGCACCGGCTGGGATTATGGGCAGACGGCGCTGGTCTGCGCCATCGAACATGACCTGCCCCATCACGGCATTGCCCACCAGTTCTTCATGCCACCAGGTCCACTGGCTATTCTGCCGTTGACCGGCAATCGCAGCTCCATTGTCTGGAGTGAACGGACCGACACGGCCCGGCGCATCAACGCCCTGTCAGAAGCCGACTATCTGCAGGTCCTGCGCCCCCGGTTCGGGGATTTCCTGGGCGACATCCGTTTGCAGGGCGACCGGTTCACCTACCCGCTGAACCTGACCATCGCCAATTCCTTCATCGGCGAGCGGTTGGCACTCGTTGGGGATGCCGCGCACGGCATGCACCCGATCGCGGGGCAAGGATTAAACGCCGGATTGCGCGATGTCGGCGCGCTGGCCGAGGTGCTGACGCTGGCCGGACGGCGGGGCGAGGATTTCAGCTCGGCTCTGGTGCTGGAACGCTATCAGGAGTGGCGGCGGTTCGATACAGCCGCATTGGCCATGGCGACGGATGTGTTCAATAAGCTGTTTTCCAACGACAACCCGCTGCTGCGGATCGGTCGCGACATCGGCATGGGCATCGTCGGCTCTATGCCCGGGTTGCGCCGGGGCTTTGTGCGCGAGGCCGCCGGGCTGACCGGAGACCTGCCAAAACTGCTGCAGGGGCGCGCGATCTAAAACACCGCCGGGCACCCTGAGACGATCAGTCGAGTTCTCGTGCTTCATCCACCAGCATCACCGGGATGCCGTTGCGGATCGGAAAGGCGAGATTCGCGGCTTTCGACACAAGCTCCTGCTTTTCGGCATCATAATGCAGCGTCGTATGGGTTTGCGGGCAGATCAGCGCCTCGAGCATGCGGCGATCAAAAGTGGTGTCGGGTTCGCTCATTGCAGTTTTTCCTCGTTAGAGCCGCCGCGCAGGGCGAATTCGATCAGCGTCACAAGCGTTTCACGCCGGGTGCGCAGACAGGGCGCCTCGAGCAGAGCCTGTTTGTCCTCGGGGTCGAAATCCAGCAGCATCGACAGAGAGTTGACCAGCAACTCATCATCTGCATCCTTCAACGTGTCCCAATCCGTCGACAGATGGCGTGAGGAAAAGAATCGCTCCAGCAGGTTCAGAAACCTTGTGCGATTGAACCCGTCATCCTGTTCCGCCTTGCCCAGATCGCGGTCAAACCCATCCCACGAGACCGAGCACCGTCGATAGGGCGTAAATGCATCCAGTTCGGACTTGACCCGAAACCGCGAAATCCCGGTCAGTGTGATCAGATATCGGCCATCTTCCGTTTCGGAAAACTGTGTTACTCGCCCGGCACATCCGATCTGGTGCAGCTTGCTTTCGTCGCTTTGGCACGGATTCGGCTGAACCATGGCTATCAGCCGTTCCTGAGTCTTGAGCGCGTCGTCCAGCATCTGAAGATAACGCGGCTCAAAAATGTGCAGCGGCAGGCGTGAACGGGGCAACAGCAACGCCCCGGGCAATGGAAAAACGGATACCGTTTCCGGCAGATCGGCGGGATGCATCATGTATCCGAGTGTAGCCCTGATCCGGAATTAGGCAAATATCATCGAGCTGAGCTTGCGCCGCCCGTTCAGAACCACAGGGTCATTTGGCTTGAGCGCGTCGAAAATCGTGAACAGCTGGGTTTTGGCGGCTCCGTCGTTCCATTCGCGGTCCCGGCGGAACAGTTCCAGCAATTGCGCCACCGCGTCCTCGACGTCGCCATTGGCATGCAGGGCCTGCGCCAGATCGAACCGGGCCTGATGGTTGCCGGGTTCGGCTTCGACGGCGGCGCTCAGCTCGGCCACCGGGCCTGCATCGGCTGCCTGTTTGGCCAGTTCCAGCTGGGCATGCGCGGCCTCAAGCTCGGCTGTGCCAGAGATTTCGACCGGTGCCCCGTTCAGGATGGCTTCGGCCTGTTCCAGATCGCCAGACGCGATATGCGCACGCACCAAACCACCATAGGCGCCGGCATGGTTCGGATCTTCGCCCAGAATGGCGGCAAAGGTTTGCGCCGCATCGACGGCAGCCCCTTCGGCCAGCATTTCTTCGGCGGCCTGAACGGCATCATCCAACTGTCCGCCCGGGCTTTGGCCACCGGCCGCTTCGATCACGCGGTCCACAAACGCCTTGACCTCGGAACCCGGCACCGCGCCCTGAAACCCGTCAACGGGCTGGCCCTGGAAAAACGCATAGACGGTCGGAATCGACTGAACGCGCATCTGCGAGGCGATCATCTGGGCCTCATCCACATTGATCTTGACCATCTTCACCGCGCCCTTGGCGGCGGTCACGGCCTCTTCCAACTGGGGTCCAAGTGTCTTGCACGGCCCGCACCACGGTGCCCAGAAATCGACGATGACCGGAGTTTCCTGCGACGCTTCGACAACATCGGCCATGAACGTGGCCTCGGTTCCGTCCTTGATCAGATCGGTGACATCAGCGCCGGCTGCGGCGTTCAGAAGTTCCATGGCTTACACTCTCTCGTTCGAACTTGGCCTCTATATGCAACCACAAAGGGCAGAAACCAATAGTAGAGTTGCGGGTTCAAAGGTCGAATGTCGCAAAGACGGGCGCATGGTCGCTGGGTTTCTCCCAACCGCGCGCTTCGCGCAGAATGCGGCTGGAATGGCCCGCGTTCGAAATATCCGGCGTCGCCCAGACATGATCAAGCCGCCGTCCCTTATCCGCAGCATCCCAATCCCGCGCCCGATAGGACCACCAACTGAAAAGCTGGCCTTCGGGGATGTCCTTGCGTGTGACATCGACCCAACCGCCCGCATCCTGCGTTTCGGCCAGTTGCTCGACCTCGATGGGTGTGTGCGACACCACCTTGAGCAGTTGTTTGTGCGACCAGACATCATCTTCGCGCGGGGCGATGTTCAGATCACCGACCAGGATGGATTTTTCGGGTTTCTTCGAATGGAACCAGTCCCGCATATCCGTCAGGTAATCCAGTTTCTGACCGAATTTCTCGTTCACCTCACGGTCCGGCACATCGCCGCCTGCCGGGACATAGAAGTTGTGAATCACCACGCCGTTTTCCAGCCGCCCGGCGATATGGCGGGCATGACCCAGCCCGGCGAAATCCCTATCGCCCACCTCCTCCAGCGGAAGACGCGACAGGATTGCCACGCCGTTATACCCTTTCTGACCCCGCGCGATCAGATGGGTATAGCCCAACTCGGCAAACCCTTCGGTGGGGATTTTTTCGACCGGTGACTTGCACTCTTGCAGACACAGAACGTCGGGGGCCTCTTCCCGCAGCAATTTCAACACGATAGGTTCGCGCAGCCGGACCGAGTTGATGTTCCATGTGGCAATTGTGAAGGGCATGTAGAAGGTCTCCTGTATCGCGGTTGGTGCAACCTAACGCCCCGGTGGTCAGGGTGCCATGAGAAAAAGAACCCGCATGTAATTTGATATGAGGCGCTCGTTTACTTCATTGCTTTATCGAGTTTGCCAATTTCTTGTGACTTCCCGCCAACAGGCTTGCCCGCTGTATGTCGCGGTCACAGGTGTGCATCGGATGAATGAGGCCACACCATGATTGAACACGAACCGCAGCCTGCAGCGTACTACGATCAGAACGGCATCTGGACGCTGGACCCCACGATCGCGGACCACCAGGTGTGCGATGCCTTTGCCGAAGGTGTGAGCGATCTCGTGCAGTTGCTGGACGACAACAAACCGATGTTGTCACGGGACGTTTACGCCCGGCTTTTCGCATCACTGCTGACAATGTCCAGATTGCTCGGAGAGTATGAAGACCGCTGGAAAGACAACTGACTTACATAATGCCAGCGCGCAACCACACGGCCGGAGCGCCGAAATTCACGCGTAAACCTTCGGTTGCAATAAAAAAAGCCGGGCCCGGAGGCCCGGCAGTCCAACAGGGAGGTACATGTCATGACCCGGACATGCGCGGGATACGATCACCTTAAATATGTTTACAGAGTATCACTTTGATCCACCTCAATCCACACCCAGTTACGAAACGAGTCTATAGCCACCCGATTCTGTGACCAAAAGGCGCGCATTGGACGGGTCGGACTCGATCTTCTGGCGCAGGCGGTAGATATGAGTTTCCAGCGTGTGGGTTGTGACACCTGCATTGTAGCCCCAGACCTCGTGCAGCAGGACATCGCGGGCAACAACGCCGTCGGTGGACCGGTACAGGAACTTGAGAATATTGGTTTCTTTCTCGGTCAGGCGAATTTTGCGATCCTCTTCGGTGATCAGCATCTTCATCGCCGGTTTGAAAGTGTAGGGGCCCAGGACGAACACCGCATCTTCAGATTGCTCGTGCTGGCGCAGCTGGGCACGGATACGAGCCAGAAGAACCGGAAATTTGAACGGTTTCGAGACGTAATCATTTGCGCCGGCGTCCAGACCCAGGATGGTGTCGGCGTCGCTGTCATGGCCAGTCAGCATCAGAATCGGGCTTTTTACACCTTGTTTACGCATCAGGCGGCATAGTTCGCGCCCGTCGGTGTCAGGAAGGCCAACATCAAGAATCACCAGATCGTAGATCGCCTCGCGGGCGCGCTCCATGGCTGACGACCCGTCGGATGCTTCGAAGACATCAAAATCCTCGGTCATCACAAGCTGCTCACTCAGAGCTTCGCGCAGATCCTCGTCATCATCCACAAGCAGAATTTTCTTGAGCTGAGCCATGTTCCCGTCCTCCTATGCCTTTTGCATCACTTGCGTGTGGAATATGCAATCAACAAGATTTGCTGCAACTGTCTCACGACCTCGTGTCTGACGTATAGGAAATGTTTCACATTTTCCGCGGATCAGGCTACCTGATGGACGAAACATTATAGGATAACACGGATGAGCCTCATTCCAGACATCTCGGAATTGCTGGCACGGGCGCGGGCAGATCTGCGCATGGGCCTGCCTGTGGTCCTGACAGATGACAGCGGACTTAGCGTGTTGGCCGTGGCGACGGAAACACTCAGCGCGCAAAGGCTTGCCGATCTCAGGGGTCTTGGCAGCGACCCGGTTGTCACGATCACCGGACGGCGGGCAGAAACGCTCAAGGCCCGGGCATATGACGGCGATCTGGCGCGCGTGATCCTTCCGGCGGATGCGGATATTGGATGGGTGCAGGCCGTCGCCGATCCGTCAGACGATCTGAACGCGCCGATGAAAGGCCCCCTGATGTCCGAGCGTCAGGGACATACCAATCTGCACCGGATCGCGATTGCGCTGACGAAATCCGCGCGCCTGTTACCTTCCGCAGTTGTCACGGCAATTGAAGACGGCCGCGCCTTTGCGGCAGCGCATGGACTGACCTGCATTGATCATACGCGCGCGGCACCTCATCTGGCCGACCGCAGCGCCTTGCACGAAGTCGTTGCGGCGCGCCTGCCCATGGAAGTGTCCGAGGCAGGCCGGTTGCACATTTTCCGCCCCGAAGACGGCGGAGAAGAGCATTATGCCATCGAGATCGGACGCCCGGATCGGAGCAAGCCGGTTCTGGCCAGATTGCACTCGGCCTGTTTTACAGGCGATCTGATGGGCAGCCTGAAATGCGACTGCGGCCCGCAGCTTCGCGGGGCCCTGGCCCAGATGGGCACGGAAGGTGCCGGCGTCCTGCTGTATCTCAATCAGGAGGGTCGCGGCATCGGACTGGCCAACAAGATGCGCGCATATTTCCTGCAGGATCAAGGGTTTGACACGGTCGAGGCCAATCACCGCCTAGGCTTTGAGGACGACGAGAGGGATTTTCGCCTGGGGTCGGATATCCTGAAATCCCTTGGCTTCAACGCAGTCCGCTTGCTGACCAACAACCCGGCAAAGATTGCGATGATGGAGAAAACAGGAATCGCCGTAACAGAACGGGTGCCGCTGCAAGTTGGCGAAACGGCGCATAACCGGGGGTATCTGGCGACCAAGGCGGCAAAGTCAGGCCATCTGCTGTGACACCAAATGATCTTGTGCTGACGCCGTGCGGTGTCCGGTTTCTGGGCCGGGTCTTCCCCTGCACCATCGGCAAAGGCGGGATCAGCGCGGACAAGCGCGAAGGCGACGGCGCAACGCCGGTTGGAACGCACCGGATTGTGGCCATGCTGTACCGGCCGGACCGCATTTGCCGGCCAGTGCCATGGGCGCGTCCGATTGGTCCGGGGGATCTTTGGTCTGACGACATGCAGGATGCGGGTTATAACCATCTGGTCCGGGCGCCCTACGCCCACAGCCACGAAAAACTGCGCAGATCAGACCCTTTGTACGATCTTGTGCTCGTCGTTGACTGGAACTGGCCCGACGCGATTCCAGGGCGCGGCTCGGCCATCTTTATTCATCAATGGCGGCGACAGGGGTTTCCCACCGAAGGCTGCGTGGCCTTTCGCTGGGACCATCTGAAATGGATTGCCAGGCGTGTCGCCCAAGGCACGCGATTGATTATCCCTGCGGCCTGACCCGCTCGCCAAAAATTGCCGAACCGACGCGAACATGCGTTGCACCCAGCGCGATGGCTTTCTCGAAATCCCCGCTCATGCCCATGGAAAGTCCGGACAAGCCGTTTCGTGCTGCGATCTTTGCCAGCAAAGCGAAGTGCAGCGAAGGCTCCTCCTCTATCGGAGGAATGCACATCAATCCCTGTACCGGCAGGTCGAGGTCCCGGCACTCGGCAACAAACGCATCCGCATCTGAAGGCATGATTCCGGCCTTCTGCTCCTCTTCCCCGGTATTCACCTGAATGAAAAGGTCAGGGCAGTGGCCCAGTTCCTGCGCCAGACGCGCCAGTGTCTTGGCAAGTTTGGGGCGGTCAACCGAGTGGATCACGTTGCACAGTTCCATCGCCTGACGTGCTTTGTTGGTTTGCAGCGGGCCGATCAGATGCAGGTCAATGCCGTCGTACCGCTCTTTGAAGGCGGGCCATTTTCCTGCTGCTTCCTGCACCCGGTTTTCACCGAAACACCGATGACCCTGATCCAGCACGGCCTGAACCCGTTCATCGGGCTGAACCTTGGAAACGGCGATCAGCTTTACCGCGCCAGCGGGCCGTCCATTGGCAATTTCCGCCTTGACGATACGGTCGGTGATTTCCTGCAGCGACATGGGGTTCCTCAATCTGCCTACCTGCGCAGACAAACACCAAGTCGGCACAAAAGAAAAGGGCAGGTCTTTCGACCTGCCCTCAAACCTTGCGGTTTCAGATCAACTTAGAAGTTGAACTGAGCACCGAAGTCAGCACGGATGGTGCTGCTTCCGCCGCCCGGCTTCGAGCTGCCTACACCACCGCGCAGCGATGCACCGCCGCCCAGGTCGTAGATGGCGCCGATACCATACTGACGGGTGTCGTTGCTTGCCGAACCGTCACCGTATGCTGCGGTGATGGTGGTTGCTGCGCCAACGTTGAACGCCAGCGACAGACCGTATGCGGTGCCGTCGGTGCCGCTTACGCGGGTTTTGTCGTCAGCAACAAACAGGGTGCCCGAGAAGTCGCCCCATTCGCCACCCAGGGTCAGAACAGCCAGGCTAGGCTTGCTGCCGCCGCCCGAAACGTCGGTCTGACCGTAAGCAACAGCGGCAGTGATGTTGCCGAAGCTGTAGGTCGCGCTGACGTCCCAACGGTCGCCGGAACCGGTGACGGTTGTCAGAGCCGGGCCACCTGCGACGGTACCGATTGTGGTGGTCACAGTGTCAACCTGGTCGTACGACGCGCCGAAGGCGAAATCACCAACTGCGTACTGGAAGAACACAGCGTTTGCGCCCGAACCGGTCGAGGAGTACGACAGGAAGCTGTAGTCAACGCCCGAGTACTGACCGATGAACGATTCCAGGCCAGGCTCGTTACCGTAGTAGTTTGCCAAGTTGTCGAACGAACCGGAAACGTTGCCGGCGTCAACACGCAGACCACCGTAGATGACCGAGAAACGTGCGCCGTTCAGGCCAGCCGAGTTGGCTTCGCCGGTTGCCGCGTTTTCGTCAGCCTGCAGACGAACACGACCCGAGAACTCTACGCCACCGTCGGTTTCAACGTTTGCGTCGATGTTCAGACGGAAGCGCGATACCAGGATGGTGTCCGAGCCCTGAACCGATGCAGTCAGGGTTGTGGTGGTGACAGCACCACCGGTTGTCACGGAGCGGACAACGGCGGAGGTCGAGAAGCTACGGTCTTCCTGGTAGCCGATACCAAAACGGCCGTAACCGCTGAAGCGAACATCAGCCGCTGCAACGCTTGCGGTTGCAATCAGAGCGGTCGATGCGAAGAGAACTTTTTTCATCTTGTTTCCCTCGGTTTCAAAAGTTTTTCTACTCGACATATGCCTCAGCACATGTCTCAGCACGGACACCGTTTCGCTCTTTTTACCCCCTTCGCGCAAGCTTACCTTAATTGCGCCGCCTGCATTGGCCCCGGATTGGTGCAAGGATGCCACAGTCGATTTCCACCCCCGGAACCCGCATTCTGCGCCAACATAAGAAAAGAATAGGCTTGTTGCTGCACTGCGCCTTGTCTAGGAGTATCAACCAACAATGCAAAACCAATGAAGCAGGACCTGTCGACGATGCGCCTGAAAACGATTCTGGGTTTGATAATAATGACCGCCGCTGTCGCCGCCTGCGGGCGCAGCCAGCCATTGCCGGGGGATGCACGCTCGTTGACTGTCGATGGCTCTTCGACAGACGAACGCGAACTCAGCGATCCGGGCCGTACAACGATCTGGGATGTCTTCGGACCGAACAACTCCGAGCAGGTCACAAATGTGAACCGCTATCTGTGGCGCGCTTCGCTGGATGTGCTGAATTTCCTTCCAGTACAGGAAGTTGACCCGTTTACCGGTGTGATCGTGACCGGCTATGGCAAGCCGCCGGGTGGCGGGCGCTCGTACCGGGCGACGGTCCATATCAGTGATCCGGCGCTGGCGGCGCGCTCGTTGACCGTTTCGCTGCAAACCAGTGGCGGTGCTCCGGTCAGTGCCGCAACCACCCGCGCGGTCGAGGATGCGATCCTGTCCCGCGCACGCCAGCTACGCATTGCGGACAACAAGTTCTAGCCACCCGCCGCAAATCGCAATATTACCACGCCGGGTTCATGCCCGGCGTTTTCATTCACGAAGGACCGCACCATGTCGCGCTACTCGGCCAACGAAATCGAAGCAAAATGGCAGGAGGCCTGGGACAGGGCCGGGATCTTCACCGCCGACCACAAGGCGGACAAGCCGAAATACTACGTGCTCGAGATGTTCCCCTACCCGTCGGGCCGAATCCATATGGGGCATGTGCGCAACTACACGATGGGCGACGTGATCGCGCGGCATAAGCTGGCGACCGGCCACAACGTGCTGCACCCGATGGGCTGGGACGCGTTCGGGATGCCAGCGGAAAACGCCGCGATGGCGATTGGTGGCCACCCGAAGGACTGGACCTACGGCAACATTGCAGACATGCGCGGGCAGATGAAGCCTTTGGGCCTTTCGATCGACTGGTCTCGTGAGTTCGCTACCTGTGATCCCGAATATTACGGCCAGCAGCAGGCGCTGTTCTTGGATATGCTCGAAGCCGGGCTGGTGTATCGCAAAAACGCCGTGGTGAACTGGGATCCGGTCGACATGACCGTGCTGGCCAACGAACAGGTGGAAAACGGGCGCGGTTGGCGGTCCGGAGCGTTGGTGGAACGTCGCGAACTGACCCAGTGGTTCTTCAAGATATCGGACTATTCCGAGGAACTGCTCGACGCGCTGGACACTCTGGATAACTGGCCCGCCAAGGTACGCCTGATGCAAGAAAACTGGATCGGCAAGTCACGCGGCCTTCAGTTTGGGTTCGAACGTACCGATGGCGAAGAGCCGATCGCCGTATATACGACTCGCCCCGATACGCTGCTGGGCGCGTCCTTTGTCGGCATCTCACCAGACCACCCGATTGCCAAGCAGCTTGAGGCCGAAAACCCCGAAGTCGCTGAATTTGTTGCCGAATGCCGCAAGGGTGGCACCACGGAAGAGGCGATTGAGACCGCCGAGAAGCTGGGTTATGACACTGGCATTCGCGTCAAACACCCGCTGGACCCGAATTGGGAACTTCCTGTCTGGATCGCCAACTTCATCCTGATGGATTACGGCACTGGCGCGATCTTTGCCTGCCCGGCGCATGACCAGCGCGACCTCGATTTCTGCCGCAAATATGGCCTGCCCGTGGTGGACACCTTCTTTGCGCTGGATGACGACACGCCGGTCGACAAGATCGCTTTTGTCCCGCCCAAATCCGAAAAGGTTCGCTGGGTGAATCACTTCGCTGGCCTGACCGAGGCGACGGGTGACGAGGCGATCGACGCCACCGTCGATTTTGCCGAAAAGGCCGGCTGGGGCGAAGGCGTCACCAAATACCGCCTGCGCGACTGGGGTTTGAGCCGCCAGCGCTATTGGGGCTGCCCGATTCCCGTTGTTCATTGTGACAGCTGCGGCGTGGTGCCCGAGAAAAAGGAAAACCTGCCGGTCCGCCTGCCCGACGATGTCACGTTCGACAAACCCGGCAACCCGCTGGACCGTCACCCGACCTGGCGTGACTGCGCCTGCCCGAAATGTGGATCCCCGGCAAAACGCGAGACCGACACGATGGACACCTTTGTCGATTCGTCGTGGTATTTCGCCCGTTTCACCGCCCCGCGTGCAGAAACGCCGACAGATATGGCGGAAGCCGAATACTGGATGAATGTCGATCAGTATATCGGCGGCATCGAGCATGCGATTCTGCACCTGCTCTATTCCCGATTCTTCGCACGGGCGATGAACATCACGGGCCACTTGCCGAAAAAAGCCATCGAGCCCTTCGATGCGCTGTTCACCCAAGGCATGGTGACACACGAAATCTACCAGACCCGCGACGCCAATGGCCGCCCAGTCTATCACCTGCCCGAGGATGTGACCGACGGCAAACTGGCAGATGGCACCGAGGTTGAGATCATCCCCTCGGCCAAGATGTCGAAATCCAAGAAAAACGTGGTCGATCCGGTCAGCATCATTTCTGCCTTCGGTGCCGACACAGCCCGCTGGTTCGTGCTGTCCGATTCGCCACCCGAACGGGACGTGGAATGGACCGCGGCCGGTGCCGAAGCGGCCTACAAGCATCTCAATCGCGTGTGGAACCTTTGCGACAAGATCGGTGCCATGGACCCGGACGCAAAAGGCGAAGGGGATGAGGAACTGCTGCGCGAGATGCATAAAACCATCCGCGATGTGTCGCTGGGTGTCGAAAGCTTCGGCTTCAACGCGGCCATCGCCAAGCTTTATGCCTTCACAAACACGCTGGCCAAATCAAAGGCAGGGGCTTCGGCCCAGAAGCAGGCAATCAAAACGCTGGCACAGCTTATGTCGCCGATGACACCGCATCTGGCCGAAGATATCTGGGCGCATCAGGGCGGAGAAGGTCTGGTGGCGGTCGCCCCATGGCCCGTCGCAGATGAGACGATGCTGATCGACGACACGGTCACGTTGCCGATTCAGATCAACGGCAAGCGCCGCGCGGAAATCAGCGTGTCCAAGGATTTGGCGAAGGACGAGGTTGAAAAAGTCGCGCTCAGCACCGAAGCTGTGCAAAAGGCGCTGAACGGTGCAGCGCCGAAGAAAGTGATCGTAGTGCCGGGCCGGATCGTGAATGTCGTTGTTTGATCGCAAATCGTGGCGGATGCTGCCGCTTGCAGCTTCTCTGATTGTTGCCGCTTGCGGCTTCCAGCCGGTTTATGCCCCCGGCGGTACAGGCGAAGCGCTGTACGGGAAGGTTGTCGTGTCTGCCCCGAATGACGTCGACAGCTATCTGTTGGTTCAGAACCTAGAACAGCGTCTGGGGCGCAGCGCGGAACAGGTTGAGGATTACGACCTGAATGTTCAGGTCGCGACCACGACTTTGGCAGCGGCCATCACTACGACCAACGAAATCAACCGCCTGACCATCAATGGCCGGGCCAACTTTACGCTTGTGTCGAAAGCCACGGGGCAGGTGGTTGCATCAGGTTCAGAGACCAATTTCGTGGCCTATTCGGCTGCCGGTTCAACCGTCTCGACCCTGGCCGGGGAACGCGCGGCCAAGGAACGTCTGATGGTGATGCTTTCGGATCAGATCGTCAATCGCCTGTACGCCACCACAGGTCCGGCCACATGAAGCTCAGCCCGCGCGAGGCCGAGGGGTATTTTACCCGGCCCGACGCGGACAAGGCCGGGCTGCTGATCTATGGCGCGGATGCGATGCGTGTTGCGCTGAAACGGCAGCAGGTTCTGGCGGCCCTTCTGGGCCCCGCCGCCGAGGAAGAGATGCGGCTGACCCGGATCCCGGGATCGGAATTGCGCGGCGATCCGGCGTTGCTGCTGGATGCCATCAAGGCGGTTGGGTTTTTTCCCGGCCCCCGGGCCGCCTTTGTCGAGGATGCGACGGAGACCGCAGCGCCTGCGATTCTGGCAGCGCTGGAAGACTGGGCGCTTGGCGACGCGCAAATCTTTGTGACCGCCGGCCAGCTCAAACCAAGTTCGAAAATCCGCAAGGCGTTCGAAACCCATCCGGCGGCTTATGCCGTGGGTATCTACGACGATCCGCCTTCCCGGGCCGAGGTCGAACGGATTCTATCCGAAGCAGGTCTTCAGAACATTCCCCGCGACACCATGTCGGCGCTGGCCGAACTGGCGGTTGCGCTCAGCCCTGGGGATTTCACCCAGACCGTTGAAAAGATTTCATTATACAAGCGCGGCGACCCTTCTGAGCTGACCATCGAAGATGTCGAATCTTGCGCGCCGCGCTCGACCGAAGCGGCGTTGGACGATGTCCTGAATGTGGTTGCCGAAGGACGAACGGCCGAAATCGGGCCATTGCTTCGCCGTTTGCAGGCGCAGGGCACAAACGCAGTCACCTTGTGCATCGGGGCAACCCGGCATTTTCGCACGCTTTATGCCTGCGCTTCAGATCCGGGCGGTGCAGCGCAGGGTATCGGCAAGCTGCGTCCGCCTGTTTACGGCAAGCGCCGCGACCGGATTTTGCGGCAGGCACAGGGTTGGGGTGCGCAAAAACTGCAAACCGCGCTGACGGTGCTGACCGATACGGACCTTTCCCTGCGATCAGCCGGTCAGACCGCACCCGCGCTGGCACTGGTCGAACGGGCAATGATCCGTCTGGCAATGCTGGCACGGTCGCGCTAGTTCACCCTGCCCGTTCCAGCCATTCCGCCGCCGATCTGCCTGCCCATCGCCCGGTCGCCAGACATGCAGTCAACAGATACCCGCCGGTCGGAGCCTCCCAGTCCAGCATCTCGCCCGCACAGAACACGCCGGGCATGGCGCTGAGCATAAACCCGTCGTCCAAAGCCGCGCGGACAACACCACCTGCGGTCGAGATCGCCTCGTCCATCGGGCGCAATTCCGCGCCACGCACGGGCAAAGCCTTGAGCATTTCGATCGTCTGTTTTGGCGTAAGTGACTGCCCCGCCGTCATTTCGTGAAACAATGCGACTTTCTGCGGCGGCAATCGCAAACTCTTTTTCAACCACTGAGACAGCGTCGTCTTGGTTTTTTTGTCCGAGAACCGGCGGTGCAGCACATCCTCTGCCAGATCGGGCAAGAGATCGACCTGCAATTCCGCGCCGTCGCGCAACGCCGGGGTCAAGGCATACAACCCGCCCCCTTCCAGCCCCGTCGCCGAAAGGGTCGCCTCTCCTCGAGACCGCAGATCACCGGCGCGCCATTCAACTGATTTAAGCGGCGCGCCGAAATGCGGCTGCATATGCGGGCTCCAGGAAACAAAAAGGGCCGAGTTCGATGGGGCGAACGGGGCCAGAGGAACACCTTTCTGCGCAAGATGCGTCACCCAGGCACCGTCCGATCCCAGTCGCGCCCAACTGGCCCCGCCCAGTGCCAGCACCGTGGCGTCACCGGACAGGCTTTGACGACCACCGGGTGTCTCAAACAGCAGTTTTTGTCCTTCCCAACCCAGCCAGCGCCAGCGCGTTCTGATCTGCACACCGGACGTATCCAGTCGCCTTAGCCAGGACCGTAACAAGGGCGATGCTTTCATCGCCTTCGGAAACACGCGACCTGTCGAGCCGGTAAACACTTCTTGCCCAAGATCGCGCGCCCATTCCTGCGCGGCGTGCGCATCGAACTCCGCGATCATCGGGCGCAACCAGTCTGCCGCGCTGCCATAAGACCGGATCAGTGTATCAAAGGGCTCATCCTTGGTCAGGTTCAATCCGGACTTGCCTGCCATCAGGAATTTGCGCGCAACGGATGGTTTGGCCTCAAGCACCAGCACGTCATGGCCGGCACGGGCCAGTTGCTCTGCCGCCATCAGACCCGCCGGACCTGCTCCGATCACCACAGCCTGCGCCATCATTGCCCTCTTGTCATGTGCTTCGGACGGCGCGACTCTGCCATACCATGTTGACAACCGATCCGATCTGCCCGCTTTGCGACCGCCCGATCCCGGAAGGGAGCGGCAGCGTGCACCATCTGATCCCAAAACTCAAAGGTGGCAAGGGCGGACCCACCGTTTTGCTGCACCAGATCTGCCACAAAGAAGTTCACGCCACGCTGACCGAAGCCGAACTCGCGCGCAGTTACAGTACGGTCGAAGCCCTGCGCGCACATCCCCGGCTTGAGAAGTTTCTGATCTGGGTGCGAAAGCGACCGCCCGGCTTCCGTTCCAGGGTTCCGGGCAAGCGGCGCGGGCGCTGACTATGCAGGCAACCATCGATCCCCGGCGGCATCGCTGACCGCAGCACTCAGCCCTTCTATTTCCAGCCCCCGATAATCCGGAACCGGCGAGAATTGCGCATCCGGGACATGCTGAAACTCCAACGTGGTATAGGGGCGTTTCCAAAGCCATTCGCGGTTCTGGACGGCCCAAAGATCACCACTTGGCGGCACGTCTTTCGTAAAAGCGTAAAATTGCAGATCAAATCCATACAGCGCGACATCCTGCATCGACAACAACCGCATGCCCTGCGCCCTGCAGAACTGGTCTTCGGACGCAATGTCACCCGTTCGCAGCGTTACCTGTCCGATACGGGCCCGCGCAAAGGGGTCCTCTGGATCGGCGGCCCCGTCCGGGCGGTTGCCGTCAAAATCATGCTGTAGCAATTCGATGACAAAGCCGTCCGGATCGCTCAGATGTGCCATATATCCGATATCCAGGAACTGCCTTGGCGCGCTGACATCGACGCCCATTCGGCGCAGATGGGCGGCGGCCAGATCAACGTCGGGCACAGTGATCCCGATCTTCCAGTATCGCTGACCCCGGTCGTGCCGATAGCCACCACCTCCGGGCATAAGCAACAGATCCGCATCCTGACCTGCATAACCGACCCGCCGGTTCGGACCTTCCCACCGCACGGACATTCCAAACGCATCGCGGTAAAACCCCGCAAGAGCATCCGGGTCGTCAACACGCAGGCGCAGGGCGGACAACCTCATCGGCACATCCTTGCGATCCCGGCGGCGATTTCGGGATTGGCCGCAAGGCTGTCGGCTGCCAGATCACGGGCAGTGGTCATCAGATGATCCGGCTCGACGATCCTGTCGACCAGACCAAAAGCATAAGCCTCTTGCGCGGAAATTTTCTGACCACACATCAGGATCAGCCTTGTCCGCGCAGGTCCGATCAACGCCGTCATGCGTTTGGCATCGGATGGCTGTGGCAGAAAGCCCAGCTTCATGACCGGATAAAAGACCTTCGTCGTCGGCACTGCGATGCGGATATCGCAAGCCAGGGCCATACCGTTCGCGCCCCCGGCCAGAGTTCCGTTCAGCGCGGCGATGGTCAGGCAGGGCAATGCGGCAATGGCGCCCGAAAGGCGTTCCCACACGTCCGAAATTGCCAGGCCGGCCCGGGCCTCGTCCAGATCCGCGCCCGCGCTGAACACCTTGCCGGCACCGGTCAGGATCAATGCGCGGGCCTGTGTTGCACTTTCGGCGATCTCGGCCAGACGCGCCAGCATGTCCCCGGTCAGCGCGTTAGCCTTGCCGGGGTTGTTGATGGTGACGGTCCACAACCCGTCGGCCTTATCCAGTTCAATCACGTCAGCCCGACCCTTTTGCGGATGTCTTCCTGCCTGAGCGAGATTTCCGTCCCAAGAAACTCATCCGCGTCCGGCGTGCACATCCACAACAGGGCCCGTGCAGGCCAGTCGGCCGGAATATGGTCGCTCCAGTCCAGCTGACTGACGGCGTTGATACCACTGGCCTTGATCACCCGCTGCATGTCCGTCGCAACCGTTCCCGGCGACAGCCCCATCGCGCGAATACCGTGATGGGCCTCTTCCATATGCAGGCACTCGGTCATCATCTTGGCTCCGGCCTTGGACGCGCAGTAATGGCTCCAGGCTTCGACCGGGCTGGAGGCCGCGCCCGAGGATATTGTCAGAACCGTACCACCGCCCGCCGCACGCATGACGGGCAGCGCCGCACGCATCCCGTAGAACACACCCTTGAGGTTGATATCGATCGCCTGGCTCCAGGCCACGGGATCGGCATTGGACAGATGAAAGATCGGCTCAATGACACCGGCATTGCCGATCAGAACATCCAGGCCGCCAAACCGGTCCACGCAATCGGCCACGACCTGTTCCACCTGCGCAAAATCACTGACATCGCAGCTAAGAGCGATGGCGTTGTCACCCAGCTCCGAGGCCAAAGCCTCGGTTTGGTCGCGACTGCGCGCCACCAATGCAACATTGGCGCCGGCTGCGGCAAATACGCGCCCCGCTTCGGCGCCGATACCCCGGCTGGCGCCGGTTATCAGTACAGTTTTCCCTTGCATCGGAATACTCTGCCCCCATTGAAATCATATCTGGGGACTCTGTAACGCGCGCAAGGGGAATTGGTCCAGCCCTGCCCCCTTGACGCCCGCCGCCGCAGGCACGACGATATGCGCAAAAATTCATCGAGAAGGGTAATCCTATGTCGCATTTCCTTCGCCGCAGTTGCGGCGCTGTTCTGGCTTATGCCGTTGTCAGCCAGGGGGCGCTGGCCGACGTAACAGCCAGCGACGTCTGGGCCGACTGGCAGGCTTACTTCACGCAAATGGGTTATACCGTAAACGGCGAACAGTCGGTGTCCGGTGCCGTAACCACCATCTCGGACATGACGCTTGCAATGGCCTTGCCCGAAGAAGAAGGGCAGTTCGTGATCAAGGTCCCGGAAATGACGCTGGGCGACAACGGCGATGGGACCGTCAGCATTGGCTTTCCCGACTCCTTTCCCATGAGCGTCACAGGCAATGCCGAGGGCGAGGAATTCTCTGCCGATGTTGTCTACGCCCTGGATGGGTTGGACATGGTTGTTTCCGGCACCCCGGACGACATGACCTATACCTACACGGCCAATTCCATGGCGGTCTCGCTGGACAACATTCAGGTCGACGGCCAGCCAGTGCCCCGGGAAATTCTGGACGCCAGCATGACGATGACCGGCCTGACCGGCAGTTCGCAGATGCAAATCCGCGACGGGCGCGACATCAAACAGTCCTTTGCGGTGACCGCCCTGACGTACGGGCTTGCCTTTGACGATCCCGAAAGCGGTGAAACCGGCAAAATCGACGGAAAGCTGGACCAGCTTGTCATGGACAGCGACAGCGTGATACCCGCCGACTTCAACATGTCGGACCCGGCGGCGCTGTACGAGGCCGGTTTCGCCTTTTCCGGCAGGTTCACCTATGCATCTGGCCAGACCAATATCGCCGGCACGAGCAAGGGCGAAGCCTTTTCCATGAGCAGCCAGTCCGAAGGCGGCCAGTTCGGCGCTAGCCTCGACGCGCAGCGGATTGCCTACGACATCAACCAAAACAGCACCAGGCTGGCCGTCACCACCGCCGATTTGCCGTTCCCGATCGAAATCGCGATGACCAATGCCGGGCTGAAATTCGAACTGCCGGTTCAGCAATCGGAAGAGGTCCAGCCCTTTGCCTTTGGGTTGAACCTGACCGACTTCACCATGTCCGATGTTTTGTGGGGCATCTTCGACCCTGCGGGCGCGCTGCCCCGCGACCCGGCGACCATCGCGCTGAATAGCACCGGAACGGCCAAGGTGCTGATGAATATCTTCGATCCCGAAGTGGCAGAAGATCTGACCGGCGAAGCACCGGGCGAGTTGCACTCGCTGAAAATCACCGAGCTTCTGGTTTCACTGGTGGGTGCCCGCCTGACCGGCGACGGTGACTTCACGTTCGACAATACCAACACCCAGCAACCTGGCGGCATGCCCGTTCCCGCCGGCGAAGCGAATCTGCAGCTTGTCGGGGCGAACGCCCTGATCGACAAGCTGATCGGCATGGGAGTGATTTCGGACAACGACGCGCTGGGTGCCCGGATGATGATGGGGCTGATGGCCGTACCGGGTGACGCGCCGGACACGCTGAACTCGACCATCAAGTTCACCGAAGACGGTCAGATTCTGGCGAACGGCCAGCGCATCAAATAAGCCAGCCACTGGCACCACGGGTCTGAACGGCCTGTGGTGCCAGCCTCGCACTTCAGCAAATACCGTGACCCGCGGCAGCTCGGGTATAGCGGACACAACAGCGCCGTTCCGCCCTGCCGAACCGGACACGCATCCCTCCGATACCCCAAACTCAGACTGATCCGGTGCTTCGTCACGCTCAATCCGGCCGCAGGACTTGCGGGGCGCGCAGTCCAAGGCTAGGTCCAGTAATAATCAGAGCGGAGGCGTCATGACCCGAACACCTGAAGAGATCAGCCATCACCTGCTTGATGCTGCGCGCAAGGCCGGGGCAGAATCCGCAGATGCGATCGTGATTGACGGCTCCTCGGTGTCGGTCGAAGTGCGTGAGGGTTCTCTGGAACATGCCGAACGCTCGGAAGGAACCGATCTGGGTCTGCGCGTGTTTCTTGGCAAACGTCAGGCGATTGTCTCAAGCTCTGACAGCCGCCCCGAAACGCTGAGCGCGATGGCCGAACGCGCCGTGGCGATGGCGCGTGAAGCCCCCGAAGACCCGTTCACCGGTTTGGCCTATCCCGGCCAGTTGGCCACCGAACGGGACATGCCTTCGCTTGAAATGTTCGACCCAACCCCCGAGCCCGCGGCCGAAGACCTGCTGCAGGACGCACTGGCGGCCGAAGCTGCTGCACTGGCCGTGACCGGCGTCTCACAAGTGTCAGACGCCGCTGCTGCGTATGGCACGCACAGGGTGCATCTTGCGGCCACGAACGGATTTTCCGGGGGGTATCTGCGCAGCAGCCGATCGACATCCTGTGTCGCAATATCGGGCGAAGGCACCGGGATGGAGCGTGACTACGACGGCGACAGCCGCACCTTCCAAAGCGATCTTCGCAGCCCCGAAGAGATCGGGCGCACTGCGGGGGAACGCGCCGTCCAGCAGGTTGGAGCCCGCAAACCGGCAACCGGCAGTTTCCCGGTTTTGTTTGACGAACGCATCTCATCCTCGCTGATCGGCCATCTTTTGGCGGCCGCCAACGGGTCTGCAATCGCGCGCGGGGCGTCATGGTTGACCGATTGTTTGGGACAGCAGGTCCTGCCCGATCATCTGTCGCTGATCGAAGACCCGCACCGCCCGCGCATTTCGGGATCACGCCCGTTTGACGCCGAGGGTCTGCCGACCAGCCGCCGGACAATTGTCGAAAACGGTGTTCTGACCGGCTGGACCCTCGATCTGTCCAGTGCCCGCAAACTTGAAATGCTGTCCACCGGCAACGCCGCACGCGGCGTTTCCGGACCGCCCTCGCCCAGCAACTGGAACCTGGGCCTGACGCAGGGCGACCAAAGCCGCGAGGACCTGTTGCGCGACATGGGCACCGGGCTGCTTGTGACATCGATGATCGGGTCGACCATCAACCCCAACACGGGCGACTATTCCCGTGGCGCATCCGGGTTCTGGGTCGAGAACGGGCAGATTACCCACCCGGTCAACGAATGCACGATTGCGGGCAATCTGCGCGACATGCTGAAACGGATCGTTCCGGCAAATGACGCGCGCCCCTATCTGTCACGGGTTGTCCCATCGCTGCTGATTGAGGGAATGACACTTGCCGGCAACTGACCTGCCCCTGCTGATCGAGGCCGCCCGGGAGGCTGGCAAGATCGCCACCCGATATTCGGGGGCAGATGCGCAGCGCTGGGACAAACCCGATGGCACCGGCCTCGTGACCGAGGCGGATCTGGCCGTCAACGCGATGCTCGAACAGATGTTGCCTTCGGCACGCCCCGGTTATGGCTGGCTGAGCGAAGAGACCGAAGATTCACCCGACCGGCTGTCACGCCGCAGGACATTCATCATCGATCCGATCGACGGAACCCGCAGCTTTGCCGAAGGGTCGCGAACCTGGGCACATTCCCTGGCGGTCGCGGATCAGGGCAAGGTGACGGCGGCGGTGATCTATCTGCCGATGCGAAACCTTCTTTATGCTGCAGCGGCTGAACAGGGCGCAACACTGAACGGTGAGCGGATTCATACCACGCAGACAAACCGCCTGCATGACGCCGAAATTCTGGCTGCCAAACCTAACCTGAAACCCGTTCACTGGAAGCACGGGCAGGTGCCCGATTTCAAACGCAACTACCGCCCATCCCTGGCCTATCGAATGGCCGCAGTGGCGCAGGGGCGGTTTGACGGAATGCTGACCTTAAGACCCAGTTGGGAATGGGATATTGCAGCCGGTGATCTGATCATCCGCGAAGCCGGTGGCATCTGCTCGAACCGGCAAGGACAGCCGTTGCGCTTCAATAACCCCCAACCGCGCCTGAACGGTGTGATCGCGGCGGGTGCCGAAACCTACAGGTTGCTGTGCGAACAGCTTGACCCGGACGGGCACGGGCTGCCGGTATGAGCAAGCCCAGGTCCTTCAGCCTTGCGGCCTATCGGGTACTGTCCTGGGGCGTGCCCAAAACCGGAGGGCAACAGCAGCAGGCGCGCCCGGATGGCGAATTGCTTTGGGTTCACGTCAACAGCCACCTGCGCTTGCGCGTCGTTGATGAGTTTTGCCACAGGTTGACGCGGTCCCGTCCTGACTTGTCGGTGTTGATTACCGCCCCTTACGGCGCCGACCTGGCGCTTTGGGCGGATAGCACCTTTCCGGTTGTTTCCCTTCCGGCCGAGCAAACCGGCGCGGTTCGCGGATTTCTGGAACACTGGCGACCGGACATTGGTGTTTGGGTTGGCGGCGGGCTTGTTCCCAACCTGATCACCCAGGCGGAAGAAAACGGCATTCCGCTGATCCTGGTCGAAGCTCAGGTCGATGTCGTGATTCCGCGGGGGGCCAGGTGGCTGCCCGACCTTGCCCGATACACGTTCGACTGTTTTCACACGATTCTCACGACCACGCCTGAAGCCGCCCGTCAGATCCGGCGGCTGGGCATACATTCGGCCAAGGTCACGGAATCTCCGCCGCTGCACATCAGCCCCAACCCGCGCCCATGGCCCGAAGACGAGTTGATCGAGACCAACCACGTGCTGGCCGGTCGGCCTGTCTGGCTTGCCTCATGCGTGCAGGACAAGGAATTCATCTCGGTGCTCAGCGCGCACCGGCAGGCGTTGCGGATGCTGCCCAGGCTGGCGCTGGTTCTGCATGTGGCGGACGCGTCCGAAGCGCCCCCCCTGCACCGGCGGCTTGCGGCCATGGACCTGCGCTGTGTCAACTGGGACAACGGCGAACCGATCGAAGACACAACACAGGTGATCCTGTCCGCCGAACGCGAGGATCTGGGCCTGTGGCAACGGGTTTCCGCCGTGACATTCGCAGGCAGTTCGCTGGAGAAAGGCATGGGCGGTCATGATCCGCTTGAAGCGGTGGCACTTGGATCGGCGGTTATCCATGGACCGTTCGTCCACCGCCATCAGGAGCTCTATGACAGTCTGGACATGGTGGATGCCGCCCGCACAGTCAGAACCGCAACCGAACTTGGCGACGCGGTCGAGGAATTGCTGGCGCCGGACCGCGCGGCCGATATGGCCCTGGCCGGATGGCAGATCGTGACCGAGGGCGCCCCACAGGCAGATCGGCTGATCGACCTGGTTCAGGACCTGCTGGACCTCCGGAGGACACAGCATGCGGGCACCTGAGTTCTGGAATTCCCCGCCCGACCGTCCCGCATTGCGTGCCCGGTTGCTGGCGCCGCTGGGGCGGCTCTATGCGGCGGCGACTGCCCGGCGTGTCGCCTCGGAACCGGGGATCAGGCCGGGCGTGCCGGTCATCTGTATCGGTAACCTGAATGCTGGCGGCACTGGCAAGACACCCACCGTGATCTGGATGATCGAACAACTGCGCAACGCCTGGCACGAACCGCATGTGGTTTCGCGCGGCCATGGCGGCTCGCTGGATGGGCCCATGCGCGTTGATCCGGGCCAACACACTGCCGCACAGGTCGGAGACGAGCCTTTGTTGCTGGCGGCCTTTGCCGAAGTTTGGGTGGCCAAGGACCGGGCAGCAGGTGCACAAGCGGCGGCCGATGCAGGCGCCACCGCGATCATTCTGGATGATGGTTTTCAGAATCCGTCCGTTGCCAAGGATTTCTCGGTCATCGTGGTGGATGCTGCACGCGGGTTCGGAAACGGTTTGTGCCTGCCGGCCGGCCCCCTGCGCGAACCCGTCGACGCCGGTCTGCAGCGTGCGAACCTGGTTCTGTCACTTGGCGATTCCGACGCACAGAACACATTTACCGCGCAGTGGGGCAAACGTCTGAACGTGCCGCACGCCACCGGATTGGTAGAACCGCTGCAAACAGGCATGGAGTGGGACAACGCCCCGGTTCTGGCATTCGCCGGCATCGGGCATCCGGAGAAGTTTTTTCGGACCCTGCGCCAGCAGGGCGCGCGCCTGCTTCGGGCCGAGGCGCTGGATGATCACCAGCCTCTGACACCCGCCCTGATGACCCGACTGGAAAACGATGCCCGCTTGCTGGGCGCACAGATGGTCACAACCGAAAAAGACGCCGTGCGCCTGCCGCCCGCGTTCCGTAGCAAGGTGATCACCCTGCCCGTCCGTCTCCAGGTGGACCAATCCGATCTGGTCCGGGACATGGTGCTGAAAGCGGTCCCGTCGCCCTGATCAGTTATCCTCGCCCAGCTTCGGCGAAGGGCGGGTCAGGGCAAGCTCGGCATCGGAAAACACAAACGGCGTGCGCACACCGGGCACACCGTCCAGTTCAATCTGCATTCCACGCGCAATGACCTGTGGGTCCACCATCACCTCGTCCATCGTATTGATTGGACCGGCGGGAACGCCCCCGGCTTCGCAGGCTGCCAGCAGTTCAGCCTTGTTGCGCTGCGCCGTTTCGCCATTCAGACGGGCGATCAGCACCCGGCGGTTGGCCAGCCTGTCCTTGTTGTGCAGAAAATCCGGCGCGGCGGCCAGTTCTGCCAGCCCGAGGATATGGCACAGGCTTTGGTACTGGCGGTCATTGCCGGTGGCGATGACAATATGGCCGTCGGCACAGTCGAACACCTGGTACGGAACCAGGTTGGGGTGCGCGTTGCCCATCCGCAAAGGCGCAACACCGGTTGTCAGGTAGTTCAGCGCCTGATTGGCGGTAACAGCCACGGCGACATCCAGCAGCGCCATGTCCACATGTTGCCCACGGCCTGTTGTCTCGCGCTGATACAAAGCGGCCAGTACGCCCGCGACTGCATATACCCCTGTGAACACGTCCGTTGTCGCAACGCCCGCCTTTTGTGGCTGCCCGTCCGCCTCACCGGTAATGGACATCAGTCCGGACATGCCCTGAATGATGAAATCGTACCCAGCCCGGTTGGCATAGGGACCGGTCTGACCGAACCCGGTGATCGAGCAATAGACCAGACGCGGATTGATCTGTTTTACGCTGTCATAGTCCAGCCCGTATTTCTTCAGGCCGCCGACTTTGAAGTTTTCGATCAGGACGTCTGCATCCGCAATCAGCGCGCGCACCTTTTCCTGACCCTCGGGGGTTCTGAAATCCGCCGTGACAGACGCCTTGCCCCGATTGGTCGCGTGAAAATACGCCGCCGATACATCGTCATCCCGCGTTACAAAGGGTGGTCCCCAAGCGCGGGTATCATCCCCGTCCGGAGATTCGACCTTGATGACCTCGGCCCCAAGGTCCGCAAAGGTCTGACCGGCCCAGGGGCCGGCCAAAACTCGTGCCAGTTCGACAACCTTCAGACCGGCCAGCGGGGCCGCCATCAGTTGCCCAACTCGTCTTCGATCAGTTGTTTGAACTCTTCGTAGGACTGGTTCGAGACCTTTTTGCCGTTAACGACAAATGTCGGTGTCGCGGTGATGCCGTCGCGCTCGGCGTTTTCCTGATACCAGGCAACCAGTGTCTGTGCGCGCGTTCCGTCCTGCAGGCAGGCCTCAAGCTCGTCGTTGCCGATACCGGCCAGACGACCGATCTTGCGCAGCTCGTCAACGATTTCGGCGGGACCACCCGCGCGGGACCAATCGGACTGGCCTTCGTAGATCAGGTCCGTGATGCCAAAGAACTTTTCCGGTCCGCCGCAACGGGACACCAGCGACGCCCACAGACCGTAGCGATCAAAATAAACCTCGCGGTAGATGAACTTCACCTTGCCTGTGTCGATGAATTCCTTTTTCAGCTGCTTGTACGGCCCGGTGTGAAAATTCGCGCAATGCGGACAGGTGTAGGATGCATATTCGATGATCTCGACCGGAGCATCTGCGGCCCCCTGCACCATTTCTTTAATGGTCGAGGTGTCCAGGTCGGCTTCCTGCGCCTCGGCGCTGCTGATCAGCGGGTTGGCGGGGGTGGAATTTGACAGCGACAGCCAATAGCCGCCAGCGGCAACGGCGACCGCCGCGCAGATTACGGTTGCAATTCGGCTCATTCTCAGCCCTTTCTCAGCGTTTTTGTCTGGATAAAACGTTGCGGCCCAGGCGTTCAAGGGCCGCGCGCAAATCACCATCGTTTACGTCACGCGACACTTTGTCTGCCTCGGCAGCGATTTCGGGTTTGATTTCGGGTTTCGCCGGTTTCGGCTTGTGGTCGAAACTGGCCTGCCCCTCGGCAAATCCTGTTGGAGCGGTTTGTGTGATGCGCACGCGACTGATCGCGTTATAGCCATAAACCGCATTCACCTTGCCGCGCAGCTGTTCTTTCTGCATTTCCAGCATCGGTGCCTGCGGGCCGGTGGTCAGCAGGGTCAGCGTCGCGCCTATCCCCCCTTTGCCGTACCCAACCTTGACGGGCCGCGCGATGGCCGCAATGTCCTGCCCCACGATCTCGGCCCAGTGGGTCAGCAGACGCGATACGGCAAACCCCCGGCTTTCACCGGCCTGACGGATCTGATTGTTCAGCAATGTTGCGGTCCGTTTGAACCCGCGGGTGGTCGAACGTCTCGGTCGCATCTGGTTTCCATCTCCTGCGCGGCTATTGTAATGGGCAGAACAACCGGCGCCAGCGAAACCCGACAAGGAGAGGCATAAAACTTGCGTGACACCACTGAATTTAACGTCAGCACGGCGTTGCTGGACTGGTACGACCGTCACGCGCGCAAAATGCCGTGGCGTGTCGGCCCCGCGGACCGGGCTGCCGGGGTCCGACCCGACCCCTACCATGTCTGGCTGTCCGAGGTGATGTTGCAGCAGACCACCGTTGCCGCCGTGCGGGACTATTTCCTGCGCTTCACCGCGCGCTGGCCGACCGTTGACGCCTTGGCAGCGGCGCCTGACGATCAGGTCATGGGGGAATGGGCCGGTCTGGGTTACTACGCCCGCGCCCGCAACCTGCTGAGATGCGCGCGCATCGTGACTGATGTGCATGCAGGCCAGTTCCCGGACACCCATGATGGCCTGTTGAAACTGCCGGGTATCGGTCCCTATACCGCTGCCGCCATTTCCTCCATCGCCTTCGACCGCCCTGAAACGGTTCTGGACGGCAACGTCGAACGGGTCATGTCCCGGCTTTACGACATTCACGATCCCCTGCCCGGTTCGAAGCCACAGTTGAAGGACAAGGCGGCCGGCCTGACCCCGCTGGAACGGCCCGGCGATTATGCTCAGGCGGTCATGGATCTTGGCGCGACGATCTGCACCCCGAAATCTCCGGCCTGTGGCATTTGCCCCCTGCGCGCGCCCTGCCAGTCCCGCCTAGTGGGCACGCAGGCGGAATTGCCCCGGAAGACGGCCAAAATGCCGAAGCCCACACGATACGGGCATGTCTATATTGCCCAGCGCGGGGATGGTGCGATGCTGCTGGAACGCCGACCGGACAAGGGATTGCTGGGGGGGATGCTGGGCTGGCCAGGTTCGGACTGGTCCGACACGCAGATCGAATCGCCACCTTTTGCGGGAAACTGGCAGGTCCTGCCAGCGGAAGTGCGCCACACGTTCACCCATTTCCATCTGGTGCTGCGCATCTGGGCGGCGCCCCTGCCTGAAAACACGGCCCCGGCGGGCTTGACCATCATTGAAAAACACGCATTCCGACCCGGTGACCTGCCGACCGTCATGCGCAAGGCTTATGATCTGTGGCGCGACCATTGAGCCGTTGAATCACAGCTCAATGCCCGGCTAGTGTCGGGCCACACTTGCGGAGCCCGACCATGATCGCACAAGACACCCTGTCACGCTGGCAATCGGCCCTGCCCTTTTGGCTTTCTATCCTTCTGATCCCCGTGATCTGGGTAACGGCCGTTCTAGGCGGCGCATGGGTTCTGCTGGTTCCGTTGTCGACATGGTGGACCTTTGCCCTGCTCGACCGTTTGACGGGGATGGAGCTTGAAAATGGCGACCCGGATACGCCCGATTCCATGCTTGGCTGGTATATCTGGTTGACTAAAATCTGGGTCCCGCTGCAGTTCCTGACATTGTTCGGCCTGATCTGGTACGCCACGCACACGGACCACCTGAGCGTGGCTGCGAAGATCGGCCTTTTCTTCGGCATGGGTGTGCTCTCGGGCACAATCGGGATCAATTACAGCCATGAACTGATGCATCAGAAAGGCCGGCTTGAGCGCTGGCTGGGAGACATCCTGCTGTCCATGGTTCTGTATTCCCACTTCCGCTCTGAACATCTGCTGGTGCATCACCGCTACGTGGGCACGCCGCGCGATCCGGTCACCGCGCGTTACAACGAAGGGTTTCACCGGTTTTATCCCCGTGTCCTGCGCGAATGTCTTGTCTCGGCGTTCCGTGCGGAAAAGGCCAAACTCGGCCGCAAGGACCGGCCCTGGACCGATCGGTCAAATCCGTTCTGGCGGTATTGGGCCCTGCAAGGGGGGATGCTGCTGCTGGCGGTTGCACTGGGCGGTTGGTCCGGACTGGGCCTGTTCCTGCTGCAGGCCGGAGTCGCGGTCTGGCAGCTTGAACTGGTGAACTACGTGGAACATTACGGTCTGACCCGGAAACATCTGGGCGACGGGAAATACGAACACGTACACCCGCACCATTCGTGGAACGCATCGCAAAAGGCATCGAACTGGCTGCTGATCAACCTGCAGCGCCATTCGGACCATCATTACAAGCCGAACCGCCGCTTCCCGCTTCTGCAACACCATTCCGAGGACACCGCCCCCCAACTGCCACACGGCTATCCGGTCATGACCATTGCCGCGATGATCCCGCCTTTCTGGCGGCAGGTGATGAACCAGCGGGTTCGCGCATGGCGGCGCCAGTATTACCCCGATATCACGGACTGGGGCCCCTACAACAAGGCGCAGAACCCGATGCCCAAAGCCTGACCGCAGCACGCCCCGGCGTGCTGCCCGGCCCAACGATTTGGATTGCATCTGCGATGCAGGATTAATCGGCGGGAGCGCTTGCTGCTCAAAGTACCCAGACATCCACGGGTGTCTCAACACCGCGCACGGCCTGGTTTTCCCGTTTTGTGAACCCATCCAGCGATGAGAGCTGGTTTTCCTGCTTCGCCTGCCTGAACACTGCGTCACTCAGGACAACCCGCGCGCCCAGGGTTCGGGTCGTCGCCTCAAGTTTCGCCGCCACATTGACTGCGTCTCCGATCACCGCGAATTCCAGCCGGTTCGCCCCGATATCTCCCAGCACCACCGAACCATAGTGAACGCCGATCCCCACATGGATCTCGGGCTCACCCGCGCGCCGCCGTTCCAGATTCCATCTATCAATCACACCCACCATGTCGCGGGCGCAGGCCACCGCGTTGCTAGCGTCCAATGATGTGGGCACCGGGGTACCAAACGTGGCCATCAACCCGTCCCCAAGGTACTTGTCCAGCGTTCCGTGATGCCGAAACACCTCGGTCTCCATGCGCGCGTGAAACCCGCGCAAAACCTCGATCACCTCGTAAGGATCACGACCGGCCGCAAACTTGGTGAACCCGACAATGTCGATGAACAGGACAGCGATGTTTTCCTTACGGATTTGCTTGAGCGGTTCGTCATTCTGGCTCAACTCGTCGACTACATTTGGCGAGAAATACCGCGACAGATTGGCCCGCTCGCGCACAAGCCCCGCATTGCTCAGCAGCAGCCGGTTGAGACGCCGCATCGATACGCCAAGGGTCACTGCGACCATCAGAAAGACAATCACCTCCTGTACGCGCTGCGACACCATGAAGCTGTTGGGATCAAGCAGTTCGGCCACATCCGGATACCCTTTCAGGGCTTCTGCCACCCGCTCACTGATGCCTGGAATGGGCGTTGCCACCCACCAGGCGATGATCCAGCCGACTGTCCACATGGCCGCCGTCCAGGTTCCCAGCGCAACCACGGTGCGCCAGGAATAGGCAAGCGTACCCGCAGCCAGAATAATGAAGAAATACTGGAAGTTATCGAACCGGTACTGCATGGCCAACGGCCGGACATCGTCGCTGAATGGGTTTGGGATGATCATCCCCAGGGTCATGATCATCAGATCAACAAAGATCAGCAACAGTTCGATTCGCGATTGCCCGACCCGTCCCGCACGCCGGATCAGCCAGCCATTTGCGCAGATCAGCAGAAGAATAAAATGGTAATACAAAACCTCAGGGTGCGGGTTCAGATAGATCAGCAGAACTCCCGTCAATCCCATCGCGATCCACCGCGCGCGTACAGCCAGTTCCAGCCCCTCGCGCTTGTGCTGTTCCATCGCTGCCAGAGTATACTTGTTGTCCAGATCGTAACTGTCCGGTTTCGTGAAGAAAAAACGGTTAAATCGGGATGTGCTGGCCGTGGTGTCCGTCATGGTTGCTGCTCCGTTGTTGCACGGCTGGGAACCGGAATTGTAGCTATCCAAGCATCGTGCGGCGCAAAACAAAAGACCCCGCCGAAAACGGCGGGGCAAGGCTTAGTGCCTTGTGTCAGGCCACAGGCACCGGCGGTATTGGTAAATTCAGTTGTGCATCTCGGCCCGAATCTGCTGGCGCAGCACGTCGATCGGCACCGTCTTGCCGTCGCGCTTGAAGCACCAGTAGGTCCAGCCGTTGCAGGACGGCGCATTTTCCAGATGTGCACCGACCTGATGAATCGAGCCTTTGACATTCTGGCCCACCAGCGTTCCGTCCGCACGGACCTTGGCCTTGTGGCGCTGGTTCATCGAATACAGCTCCTCGCCCGGGCGCAGCATACCGCGTTCAACCAGCTGGCCGAACGGCACACGCGGCTCGGCGCGTTTGCTGGCGCTGACCTCCAGCGCTTCACGGTCAAACTTGCGCACTTTGGCAATGCGTTTCTCGGCAACCTTGCGATAGCTTTCTTCGCGCTCGATCCCGATGAACTCACGTCCCAGCATCTTGGCGACAGCTCCGGTCGTACCGGTGCCAAAGAACGGGTCCAGAATGACATCGCCGGGATTGGTCGATCCAATCAGTACCCGATGCAACAGCGATTCCGGCTTTTGCGTCGGATGCGCCTTGTCACCGTTTTCATCTTTTAGACGCTCGTGCCCGGTGCAGATCGGCAGCACCCAGTCACTGCGCATCTGCACGCCTTCGTTCAGGGCCTTCAGAGCTTCGTAGTTGAACGTGTATTTCGCGCCTTCGCGCTTGGACGCCCAAATCATCGTCTCGTGTGCGTTGGTAAACCGCTTGCCACGGAAATTCGGCATCGGGTTGGATTTACGCCACACGACGTCATTCAGAATCCAGTACCCGGCATCCTGAAGGGCGGATCCCACGCGGAAGATGTTGTGGTAAGAGCCGATCACCCAGATCGCGCCATTCGGCTTCAGCAGGCGATGCGCCGCCTTCAGCCAGTCCCGCGTGAACTGGTCGTAGGCACCAAAGCTGGAGAACTGATCCCAATGATCGTCGACGGCATCCACCTGGCTGTTGTCAGGGCGGTGAAGCTGGCCTTTCAGTTGCAGGTTATATGGCGGGTCTGCAAAGATCAGGTCCACCGACGCCTCAGGCAGACTGTTCATCACATCGATGCAGTCGCCGGATAGAATCGTGTTTATAGGGAGCGCCGCCGCGCCCTTTGTCTTGATTGTGGTCATTTCACTGCCTCGGTTCCACGGCGCTTTTGCGCTCATTTGGTTGAGACAAGGATGAGTCAAAGACGATTCGCCGTCAATTTCTTTTTTGAATCAGCGACTTACGATTTACTCTTGATACAAGATATTGTGGACCGGTTTAAACGAACGTCTATGATGTGGGGTGACACCAAGATTTCGCAGCGCGTCACGGTGCTGTTTTGTCGGATATCCGGCGTTTGCCTCCCACCCATAGCCGGGATGCTGTTGCGCCAAATCCACCATCACCTGATCGCGCCAGTTTTTCGCGATGATCGAGGCCGCAGCAATCGACAGCGATCGGGCGTCCCCCTTGACCACCGCCTGGGACGGCAGTTTCAGCCCGCGCGGAATCATGTTGCCGTCGATCAGCAGAAAATCCGGGGCCGGGTCCAAAGCCTGAACCGCGCGCGTCATGGCCAGATGCGAGGCACGCAATATGTTGAGTTCATCTATTTCCGCCACCGAAGCCTCGCCCAACGCGATTTCGGCCCGTTCGCGCAGCGCAACGTCCAGCGCTTGGCGGCGCTTTGCGCTCAGTTTTTTGGAATCGTTCAAACCTTCGGGGATATCATCGGGGCTCAGGATGACCGCAGCGGCAACCACAGGTCCGGCCAGCGGACCGCGCCCGACTTCATCAACGCCGGCAACCCTGATATGCCCCCGCGCCAGAAGCGCCTGTTCCAGATCGAAATTCGGTTGTGTCATACGTCCGGCAAAGCGCTTTTCGGCCAATACCGCAAGAAAAAAGAGAGGGCAGCCTGCGCCACCCTCTCCTGCACGGCGCTTCTGTGGCGCCGCTCCTGCTCGAAACCCGTTACTTATGAACCACACGGTATCCTTGCTGGCGCAGGCATGCGGGTTCGTATGCCCGCTTGACCTTTTTGCCATCCCAGAAACCAACTTCGCACTGGCGGGGCAGGCTATCGGAGTATCGGTAATGCTTGCCGAGGCATTTCGGCGTCAGCAGGGGGCGCTTGTTCGAATACGACTTGAAGGTGCGCAGGCACCGTTGCGGCAGGTCATATCGCGCCAGCCGCTGCGGCCGCGGGCGCACCGGGTAGTGATCGACGACAGGGGGCTGGTAGACCGGCGCGTGCCGCCGTGTTGCCTGATCCGCGCGCCTTTCCTTGTTGTAGTAGTGAACACCTGCCCCAATCAGGGCCAGCGCAGCCAATCCGCCCAGCAGATCCCTGGTGTCGGCTGCGCGCGCCTGTGACACGGAAATGCCGGTTATCGTGATGGCGGTCGCAACGATCAGCGCAATGAATTTCCTGTGCATTATGCCTGTCCTTTGTCTTTTTGCGGGCGGCCTGCTCACGGCCGGGAACTTGATGACCAGAACCTGGGGCCGACCATGCCGGACAAGCAATAACGGGCGGTTGTTATCCGATATCAGCGTCGCAAACCCCTTGAGATATTGAATTTCCGGCCACCTCATGCGCAGGATGCGGCCTATGAAACAGATCCTCTCTTCTCTGGCCTGCATGGCCCTGATATCGCTGGGACCCACTGCGGCGGCGGCCCAGTGTTATGCGGATTACAAGGCCAAACAGGACAACCCCCTGCGGCTGCATTACGGCGTCATGCAGGTTGCAGCCTGCGACAAGGGACAGGCCAAATCCGAGGTCGCCCAACGCCTCGGCGCTTCGGGCTGGACCTTGTTGAACGTCATATCCGTATTCGGACCCGAAGGATTGGATCAAAGGAAGGCAAATGCCGGAAAGTTCTTTCTCCGTTTCTGAGGCCCGGCGATCCGGTGCGCGGCTAGTTGGCGCGGGCATTGCCGCGATTGTCCTGATTCTGGTTACGGCAGCCGTCTTCCTGTTCTGGACCCTGCCAGATGCAAACGCCTTCAACGCCCGTGTCGAGCGCCTGTTCATCGAGTCCGACCTGACTTCGCAAACCGAGATTCGCCTGTTGGAGATTCTGGCCCAATCCGGCACAGCATTTGCCGACACGCTGTCCAGCTACCGGATGGTGATCTTTGTCCTTTTGGTCTTTGCCAGCGCGATGCTGATCTCGGCCCTGGTGTTTCTGGTGATGCTCGTGCTGCTGAACCGGCGCATGGCGCAGATCGAACGGACGGGCATTCAGGTGACGTCGCTGCTGATCAGCCGCGAGGAAAACACCGTCTATCTCAACAACATGGACTTCAAACTGACCCCGGCGGCGATGGAAACCCTGTCGGTTCTGGCCGAGTCCCGGCTTGATGACGAGGTTCTGTCCGGCGCTCAGATCGAAGCGATGATTTCGGGCAGGGATGCCGCCGACTGCGACGAGGCCGCCGGTGCCACCCGGATCAAGCGGCTGCGTGATGCATTGGGCAATCAGATGGTCAGCGAATTGCTGGTCAAGAATATTGCCAAAAAGGGCTATATGCTTTCGATCGAAAAAGACGTCATTCAGATGGTCTGATCCGCAGGCATTGCCGCGCACAATTCTGCAAATCAACGTTAACGCCCTTGGAAAACCGGCGGTGAAGGCCCATCCTATAAAGACCTGCGCCAGCGGAGGTTGATGATGAACATCCACGCCACACCTGAAACCAAAGGATATGGAATCTCGGTCGAACGGCTGAAGGGGCGGATTGCGATATACCGCGATCAGATCCTTCTGGCGGAAAGCGCAAACGCCAAGGTCATGTATGAAACACGCCTTGCGCCGACGATCTACATACCCCGCGAGGATGTCTGCGTTGATCTGAGCTATGAAACCGAATTGCAGACCTTCTGCCCGTTCAAAGGCACCGCGACCTACCATGATGTGATTCTGGCCGGCGAGCGCCTGGGAAACTCCGTCTGGGCCTATGAGGACGCCCTGCCCGAAAGCGCCGCCATACAAGGTCACATCGGGTTCATGCGCAATGCGTATACCGATCTGGATCTAGGGGAAAACACGCTTCGCGAACCGCAGGATGGCAACATCAGCGGCCCTCTGATCGATTGGCTGATGCGCGGTGCATCAGAGAACGAAACGCCCGAAGCCTTTACCAAAGCCCTTGCGGAAAAGATGCTGGACCATGGTATTCACATTCAGCGCCTCAGCATTCTGGCCTGGTCCCTGCACCCGCTGATCGCGGGAAAACACTACATCTGGGAAAAAGGCGCGGCCGAGATTTCGACCAACGTCCCGACCTATGAAATTCACGATCACCCCGCCTATATCAACAGCCCGTTGCGCCACGTCTCAAACGGGCTGGGCGGGGTACGTCAGCGGCTGAACGACGATAACCCCCATAACAGCTTTCCGATCATGGAAGACCTGCGCGCAAAAGGCGCCACTGATTACGTTGCCATGCCGCTGCGCTTTTCGGACGGGCGCACCAATGTACTGACCCTGACCTGCGATCACCCGGATGGGTTCACCACCGAAAACCTCGGGCTGGTCTTTGAATGCTCAGCCGTAATCGCGCGGTTTTACGAGGTGTTCATGCAGCGCGAAAACGCGCAGGTACTGCTGGAAACCTATGTCGGCAAACGCACGGGCGCACGGGTTCTGGGCGGCGAGATCCGACGCGGCGACGGCGACGAAATCGATGCCGCTATCATGTTCTGCGACCTTCGCAATTCTACCAGCCTTGAAGAGAAACTGGGCCGATCGGCCTATATCAACCTGCTCAACGATTTCTTCGAAACGGTTTCGGGGATTGTGCACGAAAACGGTGGCGAGGTTCTGAAATTCATCGGTGATGCGGTTCTTGCGGTGTTTCCGGCAGGCGACGATGCCGCCGCCGCCCGCACCAATGCGCAGCGTTCGGCCATCGGGATCGTGGAAAAACTGGCCACTCTGCGCGGGGAGGGCTTGGATGCGCATTGCGACTGCTCGATCGGGTTGGCCTATGGCCGGGTGACGTATGGCAATGTCGGTTCTCGCGAGCGGCTGGATTTCACCGTCATCGGTCAGGCCGCCAATATTGCGGCCCGGCTTGGTGAATACGGGAAGTCGGCAAACCACAGGATCGTCGTGTCAAAGGACATTGAACCCGCCTGTTCGAACGCCGTTCCCCTGGGAGAGGTCAGGCTGCACAATGTATCGCAGCCCATAATCTCATTTGCTCTCAAAACGGCTGCGGACGCGGTGCTGGACGGCTGACATACGAAGAGCTTGAGGGCGCGCCAGACTTATGTGTTTTTTGGGCATGACACGCCGCCTGCTTCAAGGGGCTGACCCCTTCATCTGCGCCATTGCAACCGCCGCATTGCAACCGATTGCAAGTTTCGTGCAAAGGTGCATAGTGCTACTATGAAATTGCTTCCTAGCCTCCCCCCAATCCACAGACACCAAACATGAGTGTCACGCTCAAAGATGTTGCAGCCCTTGCCGGCGTCTCGCGCTCGGCGGTCTCGCGCACGTTTACCGAGGGCGCGTCGGTTTCGGCCAAGACCCGCAGCAAGGTCGAAAAAGCCGCGCAGGAACTGGGGTACAGCCCCAACGCGCTTGCATCCTCTCTGACGACAGGGCGGACCAAGCTGATCGGGCTGATTTCCAACAACTTTCACAACCCGATTTTCCTTGAGGTGTTCGACCAGTTCACCCGCGCCCTGCAGGAACGCGGGCTGCGCCCGCTGATTGTCAATCTGACGGACGAAACGGAGCCCGCGAATTCGGTCAGGATGCTGCGGCAGTATTCGGTTGATGCGGTGATTGTCGCCTCGTCCACTCTGCCGCCAAGCTTTGCCAAGGCGTTTCACGATGCAGGCGTCCCTGTTGTGCACACGTTCGGTCGGTCTGCCACCTCGCCCGAAGTCCACGTCGTGGGGATCGACAACGTGGAATGCGGGCGCATGGCCGCGCGCGAGTTGATGGCACGCGGCTACAAGCGTGTCGGATATCTAGGTGGCCCCAAGGATGCGACTTCGGCCATGGACCGATATCGCGGGTTTATGGAAGAGGTCGAAAAATACACCGACCTGGAAGTGTCCCATTCTTTCGCCGACAACTATTCGTTTGAAGCCGGGCGCGCCGAGATGCTGCGACTCCTGGAAGGGGCTCCGGCTGATGGGTATTTCTGCGGCGATGACATCCTTTCGATCGGGGCGTTGTCCGCGCTGTCGGATCACGGGCTGAAGCCGGGCATCGATATCGGCATCATCGGTCTGAACGATATGGAAATGTCGCGCTGGGAAAGCGTGAATCTGACGACCATTCACCAGCCGATCAAGCAGATCATCACCTCGTCCGTCGATCTGGTCGAGGAGATGTTGAAGGACCCCGCCCGGTATCCCGAAGCACGTATCTTCCCCTGCCGGGTGATTGAGCGGGGCACGTTACGGCCCCGGCCCTGATCAGCGGAACATCGGCGGACGGGCGTCTTTCCAGACGCCATCTTCTTTCGACGAAGCGACCGCAGCATGAACCGCCGCGATCGAGCGGACGCCGTCCGACGGCGTAGGCAGACCGTCGCGCAGCTCACCCCGGATGGCATCGGCCAGATCGCAATAGATGTTGGCCACGGCCAGTGGGAAACCCTCGGGGTGGGCGATGGCGACGCGGGACAGACGCTGAGTCTCTTCATGCAGACCGCCCTCGCCTTTTTCGATGATCTGGGTTCTGCCGCCCACGGGTGTGTAAATCAGCTGGTTGGGCTGTTCCGAGGTCCAACGCAACCCACCGGTTTCGCCAAACACCTGAATGTCGAACCCGTGCTGACGTCCGATGGCCACGGACGATGTCCAGAGCCGTCCAACCGTGCCTTTCTGCGTGCGGAAATTGATCATCGCATCGTCTTCAAGCACGCGGCTCGTAATGGTCGAGGCCAGATCGGCCGAGAGCTTTTCAACCTCGTCGTCGCAGATGAAGCTGGCCATGTGCAGGGCGTGAATGCCGCAATCAGCGAACTGGCCCGAAACGCCAGCCATCGCCGGGTCATAACGCCAGCGCACACGGGGGTTGTCGGCATCCGTGGCGTCGCCGTGATGTCCGTGGCTGAAATTGGTCACCACCAGCCGCACATTGCCGATCTCTCCCGCCCGCACCATGGCGCGAGCCTGGCGCACCATCGGATAGGCGGAATAACAATAGTTCACGGCGCAGATCTTGCCCGAGGCCTGCGCTATGCGGACGATCTCTTCGCCTTCTTCGACGGTCATGGTCATGGGCTTTTCGCAAAGCACGTTGAACCCGGTCTCAAGAAAGGCTTTTGCGATCTCGAAATGCGTCGCATTGGGGGTGGCGATCGTCACCAGATCGATGCGGTCGGGGCGGTCCTTTTCGCCCGCCAGCATGTCCTGCCAGCCGCCATAGGCGCGATCGGCAGCAATGCCCAGACGCTGCGCATATTCGCGGCCCACATCGGGGCGGTGATCCAGCGCACCTGCCGCAAATTCAAACTGCCCGTCCGCCAAAGCGCCCAGACGGTGCGCGGGTCCGATCTGGCTGCCTTCGCCACCGCCAATCATGCCCCATTTCAGCTTTGCCATGGTTTGTTCTCTCTGTAGAAATTTGGTGTTTTTGCGATCAGAAATCGCGGATCTCTGTCCATCGCCGCTGCTCCGAAGATGCCAGTGCAGCCGCCAGCACGCGGTTGACCTCATGCCCGTCGCGGAAAGTTGGCCAGATCGCCTCGCCAGTGTCGATGGCCTGCAGGAAATCCTTGGCCTCGATGATGATCTGGTCCTGATAGCCGGTGCCGTGACCCGGACCCTGACAAAAGGGTTCATAGTCGGGGTGTGCGGGGCCTGTCAGGATTTTGGTAAATCCGCGATGCGCCTCGGGACCTTCGCGGCGATAGAACCAAAGGGCGTTTTGGTCTTCCTGATCGAACCGAAGCGCGCCCTTAGTACCCGAAACCTCATACGCGTAGCCCATCTTGCGCCCGGTTGAGATGCGGCTGACATAGATATTGCCCATCGCGCCATTTGCGAACCGGCACATGATCTGGGCATGGTCGTCATTGGTGACTTTGCCGCCCGGACGGTTTTCGTGGACGGTTTCAACCTCGGCCATCACCTCGGCAATCGGTCCAATCAAGGCAAGCGCGCCATTGACCATATGGGGCGCAAGATCGCCAATGGTTCCGTTGGCCATGCCCGTCGTGCGCCACGTGGCCGGAGCGTCGGGATCGGCATAAAAGTCCTCGGTATGTTCGCCCCGGAACCAGGTGACATCACCCAATTCTCCGTCAGCAATCAGTTTCCGTGCAAATTGTGTCGCAGGCGTGCGGACATAGTTGAACCCGACCATGTTCGCGACACCGGCCGCTTCGGCTGCGGCAACCATTGCCTCGCCATCCTCCATCGATGCGCCCAGGGGTTTTTCGCACAGCACCGGCTTGCCCAAGGCAAAGGCCGCCTCGGCAATCTGACGGTGGGTTTCCTGCGGCGAGGCGATGACCACGGCCTCGATCTCCGGATCGTTGACCAGCGCCCGCCAATCACCGGTCGCGCGCTTGAATCCATAGGCCGCCCGATACCGTTCTGCGCTTTCAGGGCTTGAGGCGCAGATCATCTCGAGACGCGGACGCAACGCGGTGTTGAACACCGCGCCCACCGCCGCCATGGCAACGGAATGGGCCTTGCCCATATAGCCGCCACCAACAATTCCAATTCCGATTTCAGGCATCTGTCACGGCTCCGAACATATCATTTGCAACCGGTTGCAAAATCAGTATCGTGTGAATCGATTCAACGCAAGGTCCAAACTTTGCCGACCCCATTTTGCCGGAGGACATGACTTGAGCGCTTTGATAGATGGTATCAAAGGAAACCGGTTTGCCGTTTTCGGGCGCGCAGGCATGGATTTGTTCGCGACCCCGATCGGTGTCAAAAGCGAGGATGCCGATACCTTCCACGCCGATCTGGGTGGCTCGTCCGCCAACATATGTGCCGGTCTGGTCAAGCTGGGCAGCCGGGCATCGCTGGTCACGTCGGTTTCGGACGACGCCGTTGCGCGGTTTTGCCTGAACCGGTTGCGGCACTACGGCGTGGATACATCCTACATCCGCGTGGTCGGCGGTGAATACCGCATGTCCATGGCGATCTATGAAAGCACGACCGAGAACTTCCAGAACGTGATCTATCGCAACGGCGCGGTCGATTTCCAGGTCACGGAAGAGGATGTGGACAAGGTCGACTACGGCGCCTTCTCAGCCGTCCTTTCTGCCGGAACGGTATTTGCTTCGGAACCATCACGCAGCGCCACGTTCCGCGCCTTCGAGAACGCGCGCAACGCAGGTCTGCCGGTGATTTTCGACATCGACTATCGCCCCTATAGCTGGCCTTCGCCCGAGGTTGCCGCCGACGTTCTGTCCCGGGCAGGCGAAGCGAGCGACCTGATCGTGGGCAATGACGAAGAATTCGGGTTCATGGCGGGTGGCATCGACAAGGGGTTTGCCAAGGCCCGTGAACTGGCCGCAAAACCGGGCCGCGTCGTGATTTACAAGATGGGCGAAAAAGGTGCCGTGACCCTTGCTGACGGTCAGGAGATCACGACCGGAATCTACCCTGTCGATGCGATCAAGCCCGTCGGCGCCGGCGACAGTTTCATGGCCGGTCTGCTGGCCTCGATTGCGGCGGGGTATTCGCTGGAAGATGCCGTGATGCGTGGCTCGGCCTGTGCCTCGATTGTGGTGTCGCAACCCGGTTGCGCCCCCGCCATGCCGACGACGCCGGAACTGAACGCTTTTTTGGCCGCGCATCCCGGCCCCACCTCATAGGAGTTTGATATGCATATCGCGCCTTATGACAACCGGAACAACCCGATCGTCGACGCGGACGATCCGACCGTTCCGCTGAACTATTTCAACATCGTCAAGCTGAAGAAGGGCGAGGCGTTCGAATATCAGGTGCCCGGCTATGAGACCTGCATCGTGCCCGCCACCGGCAGTGTCGATGTCGATGTCGAAGGGGTTCAGTTCCCCCGGTTGGGCAACCGGGGCGACGATGTCTGGGACGGCGAGCCGGAAGGTGTCTATGTGCCGGTGGGCGCAAAGGCGCAGATGGTCTGCGTGTCGGACGAGACCGAGGTGTTTGTTGCGGGTGCAAAATACGACAAGGTTCTGGATCCGTTCGATGTGCGCCAGCATGACCTTGTGCAATACGGCAGCGACGACACCAAAACGCACCGCAAGATCAAGCACATCCTCGGCCAGAAACAGCATGACAAGGTTGGTCGCCTGCTGGTCAGCGAGTTGTTCACCGTCGGTCAGGGCGGATGGTCGGGCTTCCCCAGCCACAAACACGACACCAATCGCTTGCCGGACGAATCCCGGCATGACGAGACCTACAATTTCCGTTTCAAACCCAACTGGGGGTCTGGCCTGCAAATGCTGCAGCGCGAGGACAACGAACCCGGCGATGCCTATCATATTGTCGACGGATCCACGATCTGCATCGACAACGGCTATCATCCCTGCTGCGTACTGCCGGGGTATGAGATGTACTATTTCACCATCCTCGGCGGCCTCAGCCAGCGCTCGCTGGTGCAGTATTTCCAGCCGACACATGCCTACCAGATTGAGACGATTCCGGGCATCAAAGACATGATCGCGAAATTCAAATGACCCTTGTTACGCTTTCCGAAGTTCTGAGGCCCGCCTATGAACAGGGCTATGCCGTGGGGGGCCTTGTCACGCTGGGCTGGGAAGACATGCGCGCCTATGTAGCTGCGGCCGAGGCGGAAAACGCGCCGGTGATCCTGCAGGCGGGCCCCAGCTGCCGCGAGCACACGCCGTTGCCGATTCTTGGCAAGATGTTCCGGCATCTGGCCGAAAACGCCTCGGTTCCTGTCGTCGCGCATCTGGACCATGGCTACACGTTCGAGGAGTGCAAAATAGCGCTGGACAGCGGCTTTACCTCGTTGATGTTCGATGGGTCGCGCAAGCCACTGCAGCAAAATATCGATGAAACGGCGGCGATTGCCGAAATGGCCCATGCGGCAGGGATTTCCTGCGAGGGCGAGATCGGTTTTGTCGGCTATTCGGGGGGCGAGGGATCAAACGGAACCGATCCGGAAGAAGCTGCAAAATTCGCCCGCGAAAGCGGTGTGGATGCGATGGCGATCTCGGTCGGAAATGTCCATTTGCAGGAAAACAAGGAAGGCGGTCTGGACGAGGACCGCATCGCGCGGATCGACGCGATGACGGACGTGCCATTGGTGATTCATGGCGGCTCCGGCGTACCGGTGGAACAGCGCAGTCGGCTGGCGCGCGACAGCTCGATTTGCAAATTCAACATCGGAACCGAGCTGCGCATGGCCTTTGGCGCCGCATTGCGGGACGCGGTCAACCGCGACCCCAACCGATTCGATCGTGTCACCATTTTGAAAGAGACGCACGATCCGGTCGAAGCCGCCGCCCGCACGGTGATCCGCGCATTCGGCGCCCCACCTCAGCGATAATCGTCAGACCGTGAATGCCGCTCGGAACGCGGCCAGCGCAGTTTCGGGATCCTCCAGCGCGTAGGCTTCCATGCCCACCGGTCCCCGGTACTCGAGATCACATAGCGCACGCGCGACCGACGCGTAGTTGACCTCGCCCGTTTCCGGCTCGCATCGGCCGGGATTGTCAGCCACCTGAATCTCACCGATCCAGGGCAGGCATTTGTCGCACCAGCGGATCAGGTCGCCCTCGCCGATCTGCGTGTGATAGAGATCCAGATTGATGCGCAGCTGAGGGCGGTCAACGGACGACACCAGGGCCAGGACGTCTTCGGTCGATCCGAACGGACAACCGGGATGGTCCAGTTGGTTGAGGTTTTCCAGCGTGAAGACCACGCCTTCCTCCTCGGCCAGATCACAAATGCGGTTCAGCGTATCGCGCGCTTTCAGCCACATCCGGCCGGTGACGACGTCATGCTGCCAGATTGGTATGCCGCTTTCGCCCAGACCCGTTCCGTGCAAATTCAGGCGTTGTACACCCAGCCGCTTGCCGACCTGCGCCGACTCGCGTGCGGTTTTCAGCAGCATCTCGGCGCCTTCATCATCGGCCAGTCGTCCTTCGACATAGCCGTCCATGATGGTGAATTCCGCGCCGGTGGCTTCAAGCTTTGGTATGTCCAGATCAGACCAGCTCCAAAGCCCCACGCCGAACCCCATTTCCTTCAGCCGCGCCGCCCGCCAGTGCAGAGGTTTATCCAGCCAGAGCATCTCGGCGCAGGCCGCAAGTTGAAACGGATGGGACATGCCAGCTCTCCTAGAAAGTGCAGATCAGATCGAGCCGCCTTCGACCATGAAATTGCCAGCGCTGCACATCGCGGCATCATCAGAGGCCAGAAACAGAACCATGCGGGCCACGTAGACGGGATTGATGGGGTCGGGCAGACATTGCCGGTCTACCTGTTTTGCCAGCGCTTCGGGCGTCACCCACAGGTCTTTCTGCCGGTCCGTCATGATCCAGCCGGGCACAACGGTGTTGACGCGGATCCGGTGGTCTCCAAGCTCGCGCGCCATGGTTCGGGTCAGGCCGTGAACGGCGGATTTTGCCGTGGCGTAGGCGGGGAAACCGGCACCGGCCTCCCACCAGGAATTCGAGCCAAGATTGATGATTGAGCCGCCGCCTTTTGCAATCATGCCCGGGGCAACAGACTGAATGGCAAAGAACATGTGGCGAAGGTTGATCGCCATACGTTCATCCCAATACTCAGGCGTCACTTCGCGCCAGTCGTGGCGGTCGTCATGGGCGGCATTGTTGACCAGTACATCGGCAGCACCCAATTCGTCGGCCAGTTCTCCGATTGCTGTCTGCAGGGCTTCGATATCGCGCAGATCGCATTGGGCAAAGGCGTGCTCGCCGTCCAGATCGGCCAGCAAGGCGAGCCCGGCATCCGCGTTGATGTCCAGAAACCCTACCTTCGCACCCTGTGCGGCAAAGGCCCGCACGGTTTCGGCCCCGATGCCGCAAGCGCCGCCTGTGACGAAGACGGTTTTGCCTGCAAGGCTGGGGTAACTGGCAAAGCTATCGGTCAACCGTCCCGCTCCATGATCCATTCAACTTCGGGGGCCGGAACAAAGCGCCACCTTCGCAGCGGCCCGGCCATGACATTCAGGTAATACATCTCAAAACCATATGGCGCACCGCAAGGGTGATGTCCGCACGGGACGGTCACAACATCGCCATCCGAGACGGCCATCGTCTCATCCAGCTGCCCGTCATCGGTATAGACCCTTTGAATGCCAAATCCATTGGCGGGGTTCAGGCGGTGGTAATAGGTTTCCTCAAGATAGGTGATGCGCGGATAATCATCCTCGTCATGGCGGTGGCTGGGATAGCTGGACCAGTGCCCGTTCGGCGTGAACACTTCAGTTACCAGCAGGCTGTCTGCGTAGTCTTCATTCTCCATCGCGATGTTGTTGATGTAGCGCGTGTTCACACCCTTGCCCCGTTCGGTCAGGGTAATCCCATCGGGGCCGATGCGGCGGGCCTGATGTACGCCCCTGCCCGGGGCCGAGCATACGGCGATGACGCAATCGGTTTCGGCCACAGCCTCCCACTCGGTTCCGTTCGGCAGGTACAGGCAATGCGGCGGGGTTTTCTCAAAAACACTCATCCGGTCGCCCAGAACGCCCCAGTCCTGCTCCGCTCCGCTGATCTGTGCCTTGCCTTCAACCATCACCAGAATGACCTCGCGGTCGCCGGTTGCCTCGGCTGCCCGGTCGCCCGCTTTCAGATGGTAAAGCCCGAAACCGACATAGCGCCACCCGGCACTTGCAGGCGTGATATCGTGCACCTTGCCCCGGGTTCCGAACGGCTTTTTTAGCAGGTCTGCCATGTGTTTTCTCCTTATTGGGCGGGCCTTGACGGCCCGCCAGCGTCTTGAATTCAGGCAGCTTGCCTTGTTTGCAGGACTGCGTAAGCCTCGGACAGTTGCGCTTCGGTCCATCCCTCGGACACAGCCCGACGCAGGATGTCGGCCTGACTTTCGGGCGCGTTGCCACCGATGGGCGGATCGGTGTCCAGATTAGTTGGAAACGAATACCCCTCGGCCGTTGCGGCAATAGCTGCGTCCAACTCTGCCGTGCTGAGTTCACCGCGTTGTCTCAGTGCAATCAGCGCCGGAAACACAGCCTGAGACATGGAACGCCGGTCAATCGCCTCCATCGCGCGGCCAAAGGCGGATGAAATCTGCAGCAGGTTCGCCATCCGGTGAATATCCGCGCTGCTGTTTTCCCCTGCGGCATGAAACAGGGCCGGGTTGAAGAACACCGCATCCCCTTTTTCCAAAGGCAGCTGAATACAGTTTTCTTCGAAATGCGCCCGATGCGCCGCGTCATGAAAGGCCAGATAGCCCGGCGGATAAAGCTGCGAGAACGGCAGCAGCTTGGTCGGGCCGCTTTCGATCGGCATGTCGCAATGGGCAACCGCCCCCTGCAAGGTCAAAGATGCGGTAACCAGATGGGCGTGCGCCGGATAGCGCGCGGCCGTGTCGGCGCTCTGGAACCCCAGATGGTAATCGCGGTGCGCCTGCTGGGCCTTGCCTCCGGGACGTACCTGATTGATCTGGGCCGTGACCTGATAGTTCGGCCCCAACCACGCCTCACAAGCGGCGGAGATGACCGTATTTCCGAAATAAAGCGCAAAGCCTTCAGGGTCACGTAGGCACTGCTTTTGCAGCGCGTTCCAGACCCGGTCATTGGCGCCCGATGCGGCAAAGTGATCGCCCTCACCCGCGCCGCTTTGGCGTTCTTCCGCGATGATCCGATGGAAGACATCGCTGGCCCGGTCGATCACGGACGTGTCCGCGAAGGCACCTTTCAGGGCAATCACACCCGCGGATTTGCCCAGAACGCGGCCCCATTCTGCCAACAGCGCCTTGCGCTGATCCGCCTGTTCCAGCGTCGGGCGCAGGGCCTGCATGTCGTAGATCGGAACGTTCTTTTCGACCGACGCGGCATGAGGCACCGCGTCGGCGTCGAGATTCTGAGAGGTCAGCACCTTGAATTCATCCAGATCACAGGATTCCCGGTCGAAATAACCGACAAAACCAAGGTCCCGATCTACCATGACGTTCTCCTTTCTCATGGCCAAGGTGTTGCCCAATTGGGCGGATGTTACGCGACGATCTCCAATCCGGCCTGACCACAGACCTCGACGATGTGGTCGTAGCCTTTCTTGGAGTATTCATAGGGTGGCGCTTTGGCAGGGTCCTGCTCGGCCTCGACCACGATCCAGCCGTCGTAATCCATCGCTTTCAGCGCATTGGACACGGCCTGAAAGTCGATGCAGCCATCGCCCGGAACCGTGAACGCGCCGGCAATCACCGCATCCAGAAAGCTGCGGTTGTTCTCGCGCACGTCCTGCACGACCGCCGGACGGATGTCCTTGAAATGGACATGGTGCACCCGGTCGCCCCAGCGGCTCAGGGTGGCCAGAACATCCCCACCGCCAAACAGCAGGTGGCCGGTGTCGAAACATAGATTTACCTCTGGGCCCGACCCTTCCATCAGCCAGTTCACGTCATCTTCGGTTTCGATGATCGTGCCCATGTGGTGGTGGTAGGCCATCGGCATACCCTGATCCGCCATCCATTTCGCCAGCTCGGTGATCTTGGCGGCATAGGCCAAGACCTCGTCCCTGGACATTTTCGGGCGGTTGTTGACCGGGGTGCCGATCTGACCCTGCACGGTGTTCGAGCATTCGGCATAAACGATGCACGGACTGTTCAGAGCCACGAATTGCTCAACCTGCTCGCGCACGGCCTCGCGCTCCGTCGCGAAATCGTTGACCAGCGACGCGCCCGAGCACCAGCCACCGCATAGCGCGATATCATTGCCTTCCAGATAGGCACGCAGCCCGTCAGTGTCGCCGGGCATCCGCTGGCCGCGTTCGACACCGGTGTAACCGATCTCACGCGACTCCTTCAGCGCCTGCTCCATTGTATAGGCCGCGGTCAGGTCCGGCAGGTCATCATTTTGCCAGGCGATCGGAGAGATCCCGATTTTCACGCTCATTTCGTGTTTCTTTCCTTGATGGCGACTTCATAGGCCGCGCGCTTTTCATTCACTTCAGGGCGGATGCTGACCTCGGGAACCGCAACTTCCCACCATGTGCCGCCATATTCGGTCGAGGGGTACGGATCGGTGTCGATTACCACCACGTAAGGCCCTGTGACCTCGCCACGTTTGGCAAGCGCATCTTCCAGGTCGGCAATGCTGCTGACCTTGACCGATGTCGCCCCCATCGCCGCCGCATGGGCTGCAAAATCAATGGCCGAGGGGTTCTCATGCACCGCATGATCCAGCAGGTTGTTAAACTCGGCCCCACCCGTACCCATCTGAAGACGGTTGATGCAGCCAAAGCCGCGGTTGTCGGTAATGACCACGGTGAAAGAGACACCCATCATCGCCGCCGTCGCCATTTCCGAGTTCGCCATCATATAGGTGCCGTCGCCTGTAAAGCAGATCACGTCCCGATCGGGCTGGGCCATCTTGATGCCCATCGCCCCCGCGATCTCGTACCCCATGCAGCTAAAGCCGTATTCCATGTGGTAGGCACCGGGGCGCGGCGCTTTCCACAGCTTGTGCAACTCACCCGGCATGGTGCCCGCCGCGCACATGACCACTGTATCGTCATGCGCGGCGCGCTGAACCGCGCCCACCACCTGCATGTCCGTGGGCAGGGCATTGCCGTCGCCGGGCGCGTCTGTCAGTTTGTCGACCTTGCCGAACCATTCCGCCTTCAGCGTGTCAGCCACGGGATCAGCGCGGTAGCCCTGAAGAGCGACGCCCAACTCCTCCAACCCGACACGCGCATCAGATTGCAGGGGCATCGCGCCATGTTTCTCGGCGTCATAAGTAGCAGTGTTCAGGCAGACCATCTCGCGTTCGGGGTTCGAGAACAGACCCCACGAGCCGGTAGTGAAATCCTGCAAACGCGTACCGATGCCCAAGACCAGATCGGCTTCGGCGCAGATATCATTGGCGGGTTGCCCGCCGGTCACACCAATGGGGCCCAGATTCAGCGGATGATCCCAGGCCAGCGCGGATTTGCCCGCCTGCGTCTCGGCAATCGGAATGTTGTGCGTTTCAACAAAGCTTTGCAGCGCATCGGTCGCGCCTGAATAGTGCACCCCGCCGCCGGCAACGATAACCGGGCGTTTTGCTGCCCTGATCGCGGCCACGGCGCGGGCCAGTTCGCCCTCGTCCGGGCGGATGCGGCGTTGATACCAGACACGGGGTTCAAAGAAACTTTCGGGGTAGTCGTAGGCCTCGGCCTGCACGTCCTGACAGAAGGCCAGCGTTACCGGCCCGCAATCGGCGGGGTCGGTCATGGTGCGGAAGGCGCGCGGCAGCGCCGTGAGCAGGTGCTCGGGGCGGGAAATACGGTCGAAATAACGGCTGACCGGTTTGAAGCAGTCATTGGCGCTGACGGTACCGTCTCCGAAATCCTCGATCTGCTGCAGAACCGGATCGGGACCGCGCGTGGCGAACACGTCGCCGGGCAGCAGCAGAACCGGCAGCCGGTTCACATGGGCCAGCGCCGCTGCCGTCACCATGTTGGTGGCGCCGGGACCAATTGACGAGGTCACGGCCATGGCACGCGTGCGGCGCATCTGTTTGGAATATGCAATGGCCGCATGCGCCATGGTCTGCTCGTTATGACCGCGATAGGTTGGCAGGCTGTCCCTTACACCATGCAAGGCCTCGCCCAGACCGGCCACGTTGCCGTGACCGAAAATCGCCCAGACACCGGCGATGAAAGGCTCTCCGCCCTCGTTCATCTGTGCCCCCAGATAGCGCACCAGAGCTTGCGCGGCGGTCAGTCGGATTGTCTTGCTCATCTTGATCCCTTTCAACACATGCCGCTGCGGGCAATCTGTCGGGTTTCGCATTTTTGAAGGTTTCAGGCGCATGAACCGGCCTGATCAGGGTGCGGCCGTCTGGTGCCACGGGGTTTGGATGGCCCACCTGTTGCGGCGGAACATCCTGCTGTTCCTCGCTCAGACGGTCCCGCCGAGCGATCCTTCGAGCTGGGCCATCTCCTGACCGCCTGCCATCAGGTCCTGCAACTGTTCCGGCGTAATCTCGCCACGCTTTGCCGTTCCCAGAGTCTTGCCGCGGTTCAACACGGTAAAGCGGTCGCCCACCGCCAGCGCGTGGCGAACGTTGTGGCTGATGAAGACAACGCCGACGCCCTGGCTGCGCACCTTGTCGATGGTGGCCAGCACGTTCGAAGTCTGGCGCACACCAAGCGCCGATGTCGGTTCGTCCAGGATCAGGATCTTGGCACCGAAATAGACAGCGCGGGCGATGGCAACGGTCTGACGCTCCCCCCCGGACAGGGTGCCCACAGCCTGATCCGGCCCACGCAGGTTGATGCCCATCTTGCGCATCTCTTCCATGCAGACATCGTTTGCCTGATCGACGTCGAACCGCTTGAGCAGACCTTTTCCCTTGGTAGGCTCACGGCCCATGAAGAAATTGCGCGTCACGCTCATCAGCGGGATCATCGCCAAGTCCTGGAACACGGTCGCAATGCCCGCCTCCATCGCATCGCGCGGCGTGTCGAAATGCAGGGGCCGACCTTCGAAAAAAATCTCGCCCTTGGTGGGTTTGTGCACGCCGGACATGGTCTTGATGAAGGTGGATTTACCCGCACCGTTGTCGCCCAGCAGACAGTGGCATTCCCCGGGCTTGACGTCAAAGCTGACGCCGGCAAGGGCGATGATATTGCCAAAGTGCTTTTCGATATTTTTCATTTCCACGATCGGGGCAGCATCGGTCGCGTCGCCGTGGTGAAACTTGGTGTCTTCGGTCATATCAGCGCTCCCCGGTTACGCGTTTACGGATCGCGTTGTTGAACAGAACGGCGATCAGCAGCATGGCGCCCAGGAAGACCTGGAACCAGTCCTGATCGAAGTCGGTATAAGTGAGGCCGATGACAACCATGCCAAAGATGATCGAGCCAAAGAATGCCCCGATGGCGGAACCATATCCGCCGGTCAGCAGACAGCCGCCGATCACTGCAGCGATGATCGCCTCGAATTCTTTCTGGAAGCCCCGGCGCGCATCGGTTGAACCAGCGTCCATCACCGTGATGATCGCGACCAATGCGGCGCAGCATGCGGTCAGCATGAACAGCGAAACCTTGACGCGGTTGACCGGAACACCCGAGTTCGAGGCCGCAACCCTGTCCCCGCCCGATGCGAAGATCCAGTTTCCGACCGGAGTGCGCAGCAGCACATAAGTCGCCGCCAGCGTGATGACGATGAACCACAGGATTTCGACCGGGATGCCCGGCACCTTGGGCGCACCGCTTTTGAACGTGTCGATCATGCCATTGGCCGCCAGCCAGGCGAACAGGCCGCCGAACGCTTCGCCCGAAAAGAATGGTGCCAGCCAGTCGTTTTCGACCGCATCGCGCACACCGCGCAACTGGGTCGAGCCGCCTGTCGCCATTTTCAAACCAACCAGGGACAGGCCGCGCAGAATGAACAGAAACGCCAGCGTCACGATGAACGATGGCAGGCCCGAGCGGATCACGATATTGCCGTTGATCGCACCGACACAGGCCGCGAACAGGAATGTCATTGGGATGGCGAAGATCAGCGGCAATTGCCAGGTCACGACGCAGACGCCGAAAAACAGCCCCGAGAACGCGACCATCGACCCGATCGACAAGTCGAACTCTCCGCCGATCATCAGCAGCGCGGCCCCGATGGCCAGAATCCCAAGCTGCGCGGCGGGGGTCATGAAGTTCATGACGCCGGCAAGGGTAAACATCGACTCATCCGCAGTGATCGCAAAGAACACGAAAACCAGGACGGCACCTGCCATGGCGCCCAACTCAGGCCGTTTCATGAGTTTGGTTAGGAACGGTTCTTTCTTGACCCTTTCGTCCGATACGACGGGCGCTGACTCACTCATGGTTTCCTCCCAATTCGGTGAGATCGGCGCGCTGGCGCCGATCCTGTTGTTTGCCGGAACTTTCCGGGACTAGCGGATGCCCTGCGCGGACAGGTCGATCACCTGCGCCGCCTTTTCCTGCGTGATCAGGTTCGGACCCGAAGGCACGTTGCCGCCGGGCATCAGGCCATATTTGGCGTGCAGACCCATGAAGTTCACCGACAAGTAGCCCTGCAGATACTGCTGCTGGTCGATGGCAAAGGCCGCGTCGCCATCCGCGATCGACTGCAGGAAGTTTGCCGACAGGTCGAACGAGGCGACGTTCACGTCGCGGCCAGACCCTTTGACGGCTGCAACCGCAGGCTCACCGGCCGAGCTGGCACCCAGCGCCATGACGGTGTCGATGGCTTCGTTAGCGGCCAGCGCAGCGGCTACTTTCGATTCGATTTCCGACGGATCGTTCGAGGTCGGCAGAACTTCGACATTGCCGCCAAAACCTTCGGTGAAGCCCGCGCACCGCAGGTCAAGCGCGACGTTGCCCACCTCGTGGTTGACGCAGATCGCCGTGCTGCCGCCCATCGACGCCAGTTTTTCGCCAGCAGCCTTGCCCGCGTCGAACTCGTCCTGACCGACATGCAGCAAGGCGCCCAGTTCCTTGGAAACGTCAGAACCCGAGTTGATCGAGATCACCGGGATACCGGCTGCAACTGCGCGTTCGATTGACGGGCCAAGCGCATCCGCATCCGGGATCGAAACGATCAGACCATCGGGTTCCTGGTTCACGGCAGCGTCGATCAGCTGCGACATGGCCACCATGTCGAAAGTTTCAGGCGCGCGATATTCGACGTTCACGCCCACGTCCTTGCCGGCCTGCTCAACACCGTTCTTGACGACGTTCCAGAAGGCATCATTGGCCTGGCCGTGCGAAACGACAACAATCTCCTGCGCGAATGCAGGTGTCGCCAGCGCCAGAGCCCCTGCTGCCAGTGCGCCCTTTACGAACTTATTCATTCTGTGTCCTCCCATTAGAACAGTCTATTTTCGTGTCGGGGTGTCAGCCCCAATCATTCGGCAGCGCCGAATCTCTGCGACTCCGATCTGATACGGAGCTGATGTCAGTTTGAAGCATTCCGGTCATTTTGCAACCGGTTTCAAAATTTCAGACATGTCAACCGGCCTTCCGGACTGCGCCGACCGCGTCGCGGCCTCGGCCATTGCAAGCGCGGCAACCCCGTCTTCCAGCGTCACCGGCAGCGCGGCACCCGTCAGGGCCGCCTGTACAAACGCATCCCATTCCGCCTGATAGGCCGGCATGTAACGCTCCAGGAAGAAATAGGTTGGTTTCGCCCCGACAACGCCTTTGTCGGTGGATTTGACCACCGTGTTTTCCAGCATATTGTGAGCCTGCAACAAACCCTCAGAACCCAGCAGTTCGACGCGCTGATCATATCCGTAGGCCGCCCGGCGGGAGTTCTTGATGACGGCTATCCGACCATCATCATAAGTCATTGTAACAACAGCGGTATCCACGTCTCCGGCCTTGCCGATTTCGGGGTCCACAACCGATGTCCCCACGGCGGAGATGGTTTTTGGCAGCTGACCCATCAGATAATTCGCCATGTCGAAATCGTGGATCATCATGTCCCGGAACAAGCCGCCGGACACCTTGATATAACCGACCGGCGGTGGAGCGGGGTCGAATGAGGTGATCGACAACATTTCGGATTTGCCGATTTCCCCTGCGTCCAACGCAGCCTTAAGCGCGGAAAAATTGGGGTCGAACCGGCGGTTGAACCCGATCATGACAGGTTGGCCACTGTCCGCCGTGGCCTTTTGACAGGCGATGGCGCGTTCGAGGTTCAGATCAACAGGTTTTTCACACAGAACCGCCTTTCCGGCACGGGTTGCCGCTTCGATCAGGCCGGAATGAGTGTCCGTTGGCGTGGCGATCAGCACCGCATCGATTGCTGGGTCCGCGATGATGTCGTCAGAACTGCGGGCCTCGGCCCCGGTGTCCGAGGCAAGGCCTTCAGCCGCCTCTGCCACCGCGTCGGACACAGCACATAGCTGGCTTTTTGGGTGGGCGGTGATCGCCTGCGCATGCACGCGGCCGATACGTCCGGCCCCCAGCAATCCGATCCTCAGCATTCAATTCTCCCGAATCCTTTATTCGCGTGACAGAATGTTTCGCTTTGCAACCGGTTGCAAGATGTTTTTGCGCACTGCTGAAAATTGGTGCAGAATCCGGTCGCATGAGCCTGTCAGACCCGATGTGGCAGGCCCGGCTTTGCCGTGTTCTTCGTTGCCGGATCTGCTGCCTGACTGCACTTGAAGCGTGCCTACGACACACCGTTTGCAAAAACAGCTTCGGCGATTTTGGGGTCAACGACGACCACGTCGACAGTGGCGATATCCTCAAAAATCTCTGCATGCAGGGTGTCACCCAGAAAGTCCTGCATCTGCGCCTTGTGGCCATTGATGGATGCGTTCAGCACATCCGCGTATTCCGTTGGCGTCAGCTTTCCGGCAGCAAGCTTCGTGTAGGCATCCAGCAGGTCATGACGCAACTGGACGATCATTTCCTGATGCAAATCCACGTGCGATTGCATCAGTCCCGGATGTTCGTTTGGAGATACCAAAAACTCTGTTTCTTCCGAACACCGCGGGTAGCGCTTAGTCAGGCAGCCGTCGCAGATGCTTTTCCACTTTTTGACACCCAGACCGTCAATGGCCAACAGACCCAACCGCCCGTAAAGCGTGTGCGTCAGATTTGTCCAGCCCTTTGATTTATAACCTTTTGCGTCGTTCACTTCGAGCCCGGCCGTACACATGATCCTGTTGGTCGCCTGATGGCAGACACCGTCGAGACCGTACCGGATTCCGGCCAGACCCTTTGTCAGCGGGTCGGTTCGCATTTGCGACAGGCAATCACATTCGGGTTGAAAGGCCATTCCATGACCAATGGACCGCTGATTTTCGTCGTGATCGCCCCCGCAAGGCCACAGGTAGTTCCGCTTACCGGCATCATCGTATCCAACCGCATATGTATGGTCGGCATTCGATTTGATCGGATCGATAAAAGCGCCCTGCGCGAACATCTCGACCTTGCGCTCTTTGTAAGGGTCATAGATGTCGAACTCATCGTGCCATAACCGGTGGCGCTTCCCCTTGACCGGGTGAAAGACTTCGGCGTTGACAAATCTAGGCCTGATTGGATCGATACTCAGCCGAACAACCACCTCGTAGTTTGCAAGCGTCCATTTGTGGCTGTCCTGACCGTCCCAATGACCTTTGGCGGGGTCCAGAGTGATGCGGTAGGTGTGGTCCTTGCAGCCTGTTACGCTTGTTGGAACCTCAATCCTGGCTTTAGGGAAATCCACATAGACTTTTCCGTGAAACTTCACCGTGATTCCGGGCGCAACGCTCAGCTTTTGTGTCGGGATTTTGTATGTTCGCATAACAATGACCTTTCTAAAAATATTCGAAAGGTACATTGATCGGGCCAATCCGTCTGTGACGTATTCACGAAGCGCACAGAACACAGCCCGAGTTCGGGCCGCGTGTCCCCAGCCTAACCCCCGACGTAAACGCCGCTTTTTGGCCGGTAGAATATCTTCTGGTCGTGAAGCCGCCCCAACAATTCCTGAATGTCGCGAAGCGTTTCCTCGCGCTTCGATTTCTCGTCTTCATCCTCTTGCGCAGATGCGTGAGACTGCGATGCCAAAGCGATCCGGAGAGAGCTTTCGATCAGGTCGATGTCCTTGACCGACAGTTCGAACATGTCGTTGTAGCGGGGCATTTCGAAACCTCCTGGCTGGGCGCAGGTTTCCAGACTGCCCCACGTCGCGTTGGATTACCACTTTTTCGTTACGGTGCGGGAAATCGTTCAGCTTATGAGATGGCATAGTATGGCCATTCGCCAAATTTCGAGCAGCCCATTTATGAAGCTCTGTCGCCAATTTTCGCCCAAACAACAATGAAAGCCACACGTTTTGTAAGCTCAGGATGTTAACCTGTTGTTGTAAAATGGCGATCCCTGAAGGACTCGAACCCTCAACCTGCTGATTAGAAGTCAGCTGCTCTATCCAGTTGAGCTAAGGGACCGCTGCGCCCTTCTTGCGGTTTTTACGGGCGGGGTTCAAGGGCCAAGCGCATGAAGGCGCTGTTGAGGTCGTCTTCATAACCGTAGATCGGCCCGCAATACGCATATCCCAGCGCCTCATACAACTTTCGGGCCGCGTCATATTCGGGCAGGTGGTCGGCACCGGTTTCCAGAACCAGGGCGGAAAACCCTTCGCTCTGCGCCAGAATTGCCAGGTGGTTCATCATGGTGCGCGCCAGCCCGCGCCCGCGCACTTCTGAGATGATATGCACGGATTTCACCTCGGCCGTACCGTCCGGCAGGGTCTTAAGCGCACCGCACCCGACCGGCTTGCCGGCCTCATACATCGCCCAGAACCGAATGCCCGGCCCTGCCAGCGACTCGGCGTCCATGGTGTGGTTGCTTTCTGCAGGCCCTGCCGTTTCGCTATGGGCAAAATGCGCCTCGACCACCGGGCGCAATGCGTCCGAGGTTGGGTCGGCCTCGCGGATTTCGATCATTCAATGGGTCCAGGGACCGCGCCGGTCGGTTGCGAAATTCTCGCCATAGCCACGGGCGCGCAGGTTCGGTTTGCGCTTGTGCGGTTCGCTGACAACCGCATCAATCCCATTGCTCTTGGCATAGTCCAACGCTTCTTCCTTGGTGTCGAACTTGAGACGCACCTGGGTCTGTGTGTCACTGGATGAGGTCCAGCCCATCAACGGATCAACCTCACGCGCGGATGCAGGGGCGTATTCCAGAACCCACTTGCGGGTCTTGGCCATCCCCGAGGTCATCGCATTCCTTGCAGGCTGGTAAATCCGTGCGCGCATGTCGCCTCTCCGTACTCACTTGGCTTTGGATGTTATGCGTCAGAGCGCGCACGGGGACAAGTCCGCAATTGTCGCGGCGCGCCCGCAGGCTTTCGGCATCGCACGGCTCTGCTGATGCCAGAAACTGTCATCATGGTCATCTAAATATTGTTGAACCCCATGACGAGGATAGACAGATGATCCATCACGAAAGAACCCTGGAAATCGATGCCCGGCCCGAGGCCATCTGGTCTGTACTGAGCCGGTTCATGAATATCGACGAATTCGCTCCTCAGGTAAAATCCGTGGATGCCTTGACACGAGGCCAGAATGGCGTGGGATCAAAACGGCGCTGCCACTTTGAAAACGGCACCTCATTGGTAGAAGAAGTCACGGACTGGCAAATCAACCGGGGCTATCGTGTTCAACTGTCGGACATGTCTGCCATGCCTTTGACCGAAGCGCACGCAGCGATTGCTATCGAACCACTTGCGAACAACCGCTCAAGGGTGGTCTGGAGCATGGACTTTCAAATGAAATATGGGCCTCTGGGTTGGCTGTTGGGGCAGATGCTACTGAAGCCGATGATCGGGCGGGTTTTGGACCGCAACCTGAAAGCGCTCGCTGAAAAAGTGCAGTCGGACCACATTCCTTACCTGCAGTTTGCCTATTATTAGAACTGCGCATTCTAATCCGGATCAGCCCTTGCAGTTGGACAAAATAAGAACAAATGTAGGGGCCTGACCCGGAGCCTGCCTATGCCCTATGCCCATTCCGACAAGACCCAACTGACCGCAGAGGACGTTCGCGCGCGCCTGAAACTCGAGGGCGGCAAGCAGTTTGTCATGCACACCGAATTTGCGCCGGCGGGTGACCAGCCCACGGCCATCAAGGAACTGGCCGGGGGTGTTCTGGACGGCGAACGCGATCAGGTGTTGTTGGGTGCGACCGGGACGGGCAAGACTTTCACCATGGCCAAGGTCATCGAGGAAACCCAACGCCCTGCCATCATTCTTGCGCCGAACAAGACGCTGGCGGCGCAGCTTTATGGAGAGTTCAAAGGGTTCTTTCCCGAAAACTCGGTCGAGTATTTCGTGTCCTACTACGACTATTACCAGCCCGAGGCCTATGTGCCGCGGTCGGACACCTATATTGAGAAAGAATCGCAGATCAACGAACAGATCGACCGGATGCGCCACTCGGCCACCAGGGCCTTGCTGGAACGCGATGACGTGATCATCGTCGCCTCGGTCTCCTGCATCTACGGTATCGGGTCCGTTGAGACCTACGGGGCGATGACGCAGGACCTGAAGGTCGGCAACGAATACGACCAGCGGCAGGTGATGGCCGATCTGGTGGCCCAGCAATACCGGCGCAACGATCAGGCGTTTCAGCGCGGGTCGTTCCGGGTGCGCGGCGACAGTCTGGAAATCTGGCCTGCCCACCTTGAGGATCGCGCGTGGAAGCTCTCGTTCTTCGGTGAGGAACTGGAACAGATCACCGAATTCGACCCCCTGACCGGTGAACGCGCCGCGTCGATGGAACAGGTACGGGTCTATGCGAATTCCCACTACGTGACGCCCAAGCCGACAATGCAGCAGGCGATCATCGGGATTAAAAAAGAACTGCGTATCCGTCTGGACCAACTCGTCGGCGAAGGCAAACTGCTGGAGGCGCAACGGTTGGAACAGCGCACCAACTTTGACCTTGAGATGCTCGAGGCCACGGGCGTCTGCAACGGGATCGAGAACTACTCACGTTACTTGACGGGTCGCGCACCGGGCGAGCCTCCCCCAACCCTGTTCGAATTCATCCCTGACAATGCCATCGTCTTCGCCGATGAAAGCCACGTCAGCGTGCCGCAGATCGGCGGCATGTACCGGGGCGACTATCGGCGCAAGTTCACGCTGGCCGAACACGGGTTCCGCCTGCCGTCCTGCATGGACAACCGACCCCTCAAGTTCGAGGAATGGGACGCCATGCGCCCGCAATCCGTCTTCGTCTCGGCCACTCCGGCGAAGTGGGAGATCGAACAGACCGGCGGCGTCTTCACCGAACAGGTGATCCGCCCCACCGGCCTGCTGGACCCCGAGGTCGAAATCCGCCCCGTCTCGATGCAGGTCGATGACCTGCTGGACGAGGTACGCAAGGTCGCCGCCAATGGCTACCGCACGCTGGTCACCACCCTGACCAAACGCATGGCCGAGGACCTGACCGAATACCTGCACGAACAGGGCATCAAGGTCCGCTACATGCACTCGGATATCGACACGCTGGAACGGATCGAAATCCTGCGCGACTTGCGGCTGGGGGCCTTTGACGTACTGGTCGGCATCAACCTGCTGCGCGAGGGGCTCGACATCCCCGAATGCGGACTGGTCGCCATTCTGGATGCAGACAAAGAGGGGTTCCTGCGCTCGGAAACCTCGCTGATCCAGACCATCGGCCGCGCCGCGCGGAACGCCGATGGCCGCGTGATCATGTATGCCGACAAGATCACCGGTTCCATGGAGCGCGCCTTGGGCGAAACCAACCGCCGCCGCGCCAAGCAGCTTGCCTATAATCAGGAACACGGCATCACGCCCGAGACCGTGAAGAAGAATGTCGAGGACGTTCTGGCCGGTCTCTACGAAGGCGACGTCGACATGAACCGCGTCACCGCCACGATCGACAAACCGATGCACGGCGCGAACCTCGAGGCCCATCTGGACGGTCTGCGCGACCAGATGCGCAAAGCCGCCGAGAACCTGGAATTCGAAGAGGCCGCCAACATCCGGGATGAGATCAAACGTCTGGAAGCGGTCGACCTGGCCATCGCCGACGACCCCATGGCGCGCCAATGGGCGGTCGAGAAAGCATCCGAAGACGCCGTGAAATCACGCGGACGGTCAACGGCTGGCAGGCCGGGGCAGCGGGGTGGGAATGTGAAGAGGCGGAAGCGGTAGTCGAATGTGGAAACTCAGCCTCTTCATCTTTCAATTTGCCGCACGCGTGCTGTATCCGTCGAGCGACAGAGTTAGCCCCCCCTTAAATCATCAAGCAGTTGCGAAATTAGTATAGAATCTTTCTTCCAATCGCGTTTCAAACGCGCGCAAGCTGGATTTCCAACGCGCCATTCGACTGGCAACAAAACTAGATTCTTCTTCGTTAAACTGACCTAGACCGGCCTCTAACGCTTCAATACGACTTCTAAGCAGCATCGCACATATTGCTAGATCGCTTGAATTCAATCCGCGCCAATCAAGATGGAGGGCATAGAGGTCTGTAGCAATGACATAGTTTGCGACCGGCTCTGAAAAAAAGCCAAATGCATCAAGCGCAAACCTTTGGTCAACTATATACCTTATTGCAGACTCTGCTTGGCAAACACGGTTTACAAAAGCTTGATTATTATAATGGTTTTTGATGTTGGCTTGCACTTTTGCGACTAGCCATCTTGGGCGAATGGTCCGAAGGTAACGGAGCAGCATTGTGGTTTTCCTAACCACGAAGAGAGGGCATTGCCAGCAATTGTGGACCCTCATGCACGCTAGCCTAGCAAGATTGAACTGAGTCCTCTTTTGACAACAAGACAAAGCTTTGTTGGATTCGGTCAAATGACCTACCCAGTCTATGCGCTTGCGTTCTGAGCGGTACAAAGCTGTCAGCCCTGTCACCGCGAAAATCACAACCGTCCCAACGTCGCCTCCATTCAGGCGCGCTCACAGGCAGCTATAGTATTCTATAAGCACTAAGTACATTACTACCCAATAACCCAACGAGTTGGTTCAATTAATGGCAGGATATCTGACTTGGTAGCTTCCTGCGCTAGCAAACATCCTACAGGGCACCTCCGCTGCGTTCCACACCAATTCAACTTTGCCACTCACCCCCTTATCCACGTTTGAAATCACAAATTGTGATTCCAAACGGTTACCATGACGAACCCAAACGCCCTGCCCAGCACGCATGAGGTCCAAAGCGCCGTTCTCTCCGACAAAATAGAAGGGCGGGTAACCCCGCCCAAACCTTTACCCCTTGTCCCAATGCGCAATCACATCGTATCCCACCGGTGAGGGCGGGCCTTCCATAAACTCGGCGAAATGGCCCCACAGTTCGGCCACTTTGGGCGCGTTTGCGTTCGAGGTCGCCTCGCTCTCGACGACCGAGATCACATAGCCCGAACCGTCCTCGTTCATCACGTTGGTAAAGCAGTGCATCCCGGGCATACCCATGATTTCTGACTTCAATGCACTCATCTTCGCCGTCGCCGCTTCCCGCGTGCCGGGCTTCATTTTGTATTGAGTAATTCGCGCAAACATCACTTTCCTCCCTCGTCTGGCGAAATTGCCATGTGGCGGGGCCGGAGCGGCCTCGCCGGGCGCACCCTAGCACGACAGCGCGAAATCTCGCATTAACACGAGGGATATGTGGGCGTTTTCAACTTTACGCCTGACCGTATTCGGGCGGCTGACACTTCAAGGTTGCAGCCCAGCGCCCGCTGCTTCACTTTTGAAATCACAAATTGTGATTCCAGACGGTTGCCATGTCGAACCCGAACACCCTGCCCAGCACGCACGAGGTCCAAAGCGCCATTCACCGGGTACGCGGTGCCCGTGTGGTGCTGGCCGAGGATCTGGCACAGTTCTACGGAAAGTCCGTCAGCGCCTTCAACCAAGCCGTGTCGCGCAACAAGGACCTGTTCGAGGGTTATCGCTTTCAGCTGACCGATGCCGAGGTCGCCGATTTGCAATCACGGAATGTGATTTCAAAACCAATGGGCCGCGGTGGGCGGCGGGTCAATCCGTGGGTCTATACCGATTACGGCGTGGCCATCGCCTCAGCCCTGTTCAAGGACCCGCGCGCGATCAGGATCACCCGGATGATTACTGAGGCCTTTGTCGACGGCGCAAATGCTCTGGCCGAGACCCCGCGTAGCGTGCCGGAAATCCTGCCGCCCGGGGGCACCCCCGCCCCGCTGCTGCCGAATGGCGATCAGTTGAGGGCTCTGGCCGAAAACATCCTAGATTCCGGGCAGCAGAGCCTTGTCGACTATATCGCCAACCCCACCACCAAGCGGCAACAGGCAGTGGCGGTGATCATGAAGACGCTGGCCGAAACCGCTGGCGAAGAGGTACGCACCCAGCGGGAACGTTTGCGCCTGAGCATCGCGGAACGTCTGGCCACCGGCGACTATGCGGATGACGATGATCGGAAACGGTTGCTGGACCTGCTGAACGCGATGAAGGGATAGTCACACTTGCCTCAACGCGGTCAGCGGCTAGTTACCAAAGGATGCGCTTTGTTTTTTTGTCTCTTCTCTTAGCCACGCCAGCCTCCGCCTGGGAAGCCACGGTCGGGTCGATTTGCACCTTGTCGCATGACACGAGCACGGCCGAAATCTTTCTGACCTATGACCCGGCGCAACCGCTTTATACGCTGACCATCACCCGCAAGACCGAGGGTTGGACGCAGGCGCCGTGGTTCGCCATGCGCTTTGACGGACCGAACCCGATCGAAATCGCGACGCCGCGCCATGTTTTGTCCGAAAACGCCGAATCTCTGACCGTCACGGATACCGGGTTTGGCAATGTTCTGGATGGGTTGGAATACAATCAGACCGCCTATGCATTTACGCAGGACAAGCTGACCGAGTTTCCATTGGCCGGCGCGGCACCGCAAGTTCGGATCTTTCGAGACTGCGCCGGGGCCCAGCTGTCCTGATCGGTCGGCGGGCCGGATGGGTCATCGACCCTGCAGCCCCAACTCCGCCCTTACCTTCTTGGTCAGCTTGGCCACGACCATTTCGTATGAGGTGACGATATGCTCGCGCAGCGAGGCATCGCTCATTCCGCGCGGCTCATAGACCTGCAGCCATTTCATCCCGCGCGACGCCAGATAGGGCGCGGGGCGGATGCCGGGTTCGTCGCCCAGCACCTCGAAAGCCAGATCGGTAGCCTTGAAGGTGAACGCATCGCGCCCTTCGTTCCAGCCGCAGATCGCAAACACCTTGCCGCCCACTTTCCACACATCCGCGTTGCCCCACTGCACCACATGTCTGGTGGCTGTGAGCGAGGCGCAGAAGGTGTTGAATTCATCGCGGGTCATCCCGATGACAGTGCCGGTCCGGGTGAGACGTGGCAATATGCGGCGCGTGTTAATTTTGAAATAACCCTGACCGGCCGCTCTGGTTTAGGCTTGCCCGAAATTCTCAGCTTTCCTGAAAGAAAACGACCCCGAAATCCTGTCAGGATTTCGGGGCCCAATCACGCGGCGCGGCGCAATGGCGTCAGGATGCCGCCTTCATCAGCCCCTGCTTGATGATCTCGGCCTGCGCCTCATCCAATGACTTGTAGATGCGCACGAACATCTCATCGATTTCCGCCGGGGTCAGGATCAGCGGCGGCGAGATGATCATGCGGTCACCCACGTGGCGCATAATCAAATTGTTGGCAAAGCAGCGGTCCCGGCAGATATACCCGATCGTGCCCGGTTCGGACGCGAACTTGGCACGGCTGGCCTTGTCCGGGGTCAGCGCGATCGATGCCATCATGCCGACGATCTTCGCCTCACCCACCAATGGGTGATCGGCCAGAGCCTCCCACTTTTCCTTCAGATAAGGCGCGGCCACATCGCGGACATGCTCGACGATCTTTTCCTCTTCGAGAATACGCAGGTTTTCCAGCGCGACGGCCGCGGCGACCGGATGACCAGAGTAGGTGTAGCCGTGGTTGAATTCAGTGCCGCCGATGACCTCGGCAATCTCATCGTTCACAATCGAGCCGCCGATTGGCGCATAGCCCGAGCTGAGGCCCTTGGCGATGGTCATGATATGCGGTTTGATGCCAACGGTTTGCGATCCGAACCAGTTTCCAGTTCTGCCAAAACCGCAGATCACCTCATCGGCGATAAGCAGGATATCGTATTTGTCGCAAATCCTCTGGATCTCGGGCCAGTATGTGTCGGGCGCGACGATAACGCCGCCTGCACCCTGAACCGGTTCGGCAATAAAGGCCGCGACCCGATCTTCGCCCAGTTCCTGAATGGCTTCTTCCAGCTCTCGCGCGCGGGCCAGGCCGAACTCCTCCGGCGACATGTCGCCGCCTTCGGCCCACCAGTTGGGCTGGTTGATGTGGTGGATGTTCGGGATCGGGATGCCGCCCTGCGCATGCATGCCTGCCATACCGCCCAGCGAAGCCGAACCCACAGACGAGCCGTGATAGGCGTTGTGGCGGCTGATGATGATGTTCTTGTCGGGCTGGCCTTTTTCGGCCCAATAGGTCCGCACGAGGCGGATATTGGTATCGTTGGCCTCGGACCCGCCGGCGGCGAAGAAGACGTGGTTCAGGTCGCCCGGGGCCAGTTCGGCGATCTTGGCGGCCAGTGCAATGGCGGGCACGTGGGTCGTTTTGAAGAAGGTGTTGTAATAGGGCAGTTCACGCATCTGACGCGCGGCCACGTCGGCCAGTTCATCACGGCCATAGCCGATATTGACGCACCACAGTCCGGCCATGGCGTCAAGAATCTCTTCGCCTTCGCTGTCAGTCAGGTAAACGCCGCTGGCGCGGGTGATGACGCGGGCCCCTTCCTTTCCGAGAGAGCCGTTTGCGGAAAACGGGTGTATGTGATGGGCCGCATCCAGGGCCTGAAGTTCGGCGGTGGGCATGTGATTGGTTATGATGGACATCCGAGAATCCCCTGCAACGATGGTTGCGTCACACAATATGATCAAATTCTACGCTGTCAATCGAATCACTTCACATTATGCGTCAGTCAGCGTGTCAGCCATCAGTGCCATGCCTTGCTCGATGTCCTGCGCGGCCGCCTTTCCGGCACTTTCCGCATCCCCACGGCGAAGCGCGCCAATAATGTCTTTGTGCCGGTCGGGCAGGCTCTGTGTACCGAAACGACCACAGACAACCCGCAGGGACGGGCCGAATCGCAACCACAAACGCTCGGCCAGATCGCTGAGAATCGGGGCGTCTGCATGGGAATAAAGCGTCTCGTGAAATTCATGGTTCAGACGCAGGTATCCACTGACATCACCATCCGCGATGGTGCGGTCCAGCCGCTGGTCGATCTCTTCCAGCCGATCAATGTCCGCAGGGCTAATACGCGCCGCAGCACGGCGGGAAAGCTCTGATTCTATTGATATTCTGGCGAATATCACCTGCTCGACATCCTCGTTCGACAAGAGAGGCACGCTGACACGGCGGTTGCCCTGAAACACCAGCGCACCGTCCGAGATCAGCCGGCGGATTGCCTCGCGCACCGGGGTCATGCCGACACCGAGAGATTCGGTCAAACCCTGGATCGTCACCGGTTGACCGGGGACCAGTTCACCGAACAGGATCTGCGACTTCAGCCTGTGATAGACCTGCGCATGTGCCGGGCTTTTTTCATTGTCCGCCGAAGTTCCGGATGGCTTATTTTTGATCAAATCCAATTGCTTCACCCTGTTTGTCTGGACCTGAACCAGCAGCTTTTGGTTCGGGATGAATCTTAGTCGGTCTTGCAAGAAAACACAAAACTTGATCAAATCTCAAAAAAAGTGAAAATACGCGTGAATAAGCAGGGAGAAGAAAATGAACATCAAAACGCTGACACTGACAGCGGTGGTCGCACTGGGGACTTCGGCAGCATTTGCCGAAGAGGTGCGTGTCTACAACTGGTCAGACTATATCGACGAAGAACTGTTGAATAAGTTCGAGGAAGAAACGGGCCTGACCCTGATCTATGACGTGTTCGACAGCAACGAGGTTTTGGAAACCAAAATGTTGGCGGGCGGCTCGGGCTATGACGTGGTGGTGCCATCCGGCACATTCCTTCAGCGTCAGATCCAGGCCGGCGCGTTCCAGAAGCTGGATACTTCAAAGCTGTCCAACGCGGGCAACCTTTGGGATGTCATTCAGAACCGTACCGCAGGGTATGACCCGGACAATGCCTATTCGATCAACTATATGTGGGGCACCACAGGTATCGGCGTGAATGTCGGCAAGGTCAAAGAAGTGCTGGGCGAGGACGTTGCCCTGAACAGTATGGATCTGGTTCTCAAGCCGGAGAACATGGAGAAGCTGGCCTCATGCGGCGTGCACTTCCTGGATGCACCTGCCGAAATCATTCCGATGGCGCTGCAGTATATCGGTGAGGACCCGGACAGCCACGACAAGGACGTAATCGGCAAGACCGAGGAAGTTCTGATGGGTGTACGTCCGTATATTCAGAAATTCCACAGCTCCGAGTACATCAACGCGCTGGCAAACGGTGACATCTGTGTGGCCGTTGGATGGTCAGGCGACATCCTGCAGGCGCGGGATCGCGCGGCTGAGGCCGAAAACGGTGTGGAAATCGAATACCACCCGTTTGCCGAAGGTTCGCTGATGTGGTTCGACCAGATGGCGGTTCCTGCGGATGCCCCGAACCCGGAAGGCGCGCACAAGTTCCTGAACTTCATTCTGGATGCCAACAACATGGCCGCCGCCTCGAACTATGTCTACTACGCCAACGGCAACAAGGCGTCACAGGAGTTCCTCGAGGAAGACGTGATCGGTGATCCGGCGATCTATCCGGATGAGGCGACCATGCAGAACCTGTACATCACGACACCCTATCCGTCGAAGACCCAGCGGGTTGTGACTCGTCTTTGGACCAAGATCAAATCGGGCACCTGACCGATTTATCGGCGCAGGGCGGCCTTGGCTGCCCTGCGCCTGTTTCCAGTCCGGCAACACGGGGGCCACAGTGACTTCTGACGTCTTTGCGCCATGGGATGACCCACAGGCGAAACCGCTGATCCAGTTTCAGAACGTGACCAAACGTTTTGGGGCCTTTACCGCCATCGACAATCTGTCTCTGGATATCTTCGAAAAGGAGTTCTTTGCTCTGCTCGGGCCGTCCGGATGTGGCAAGACCACCATGATGCGGATGCTGGCGGGGTTCGAAACCCCGACCGAAGGGCACATCATGCTTGGCGGTCAGGACATCGATCCGATCCCGCCCAACAAAAGGGCGGTAAACATGATGTTCCAGTCCTATGCCCTGTTTCCTCACCTGAGCATCTGGGACAACATCGCCTTTGGCCTGCGTCGGGACAACATGCCAAAGCGTGATCTAGAAAACCGGGTCGAAGAAATGTTGCGTCTGACCCGGCTGGAGCAGTTTGCCCGCCGCAAGCCGCATCAGATCTCGGGTGGTCAGCGGCAGCGGGTCGCGCTTGCACGCTCGCTGGCAAAAGCGCCCAAACTGTTGCTGCTGGACGAGCCGTTGGGCGCGCTGGACAAGAAACTGCGGCAGGACACGCAGTTCGAACTGATGGATATTCAGGAAAAGACGGGCACCACTTTCGTAATCGTGACACACGACCAGGAAGAAGCCATGACCGTCGCCAGCCGCGTCGCCGTCATGGATCAGGGGCAGCTCAAGCAGGTGGCCACCCCCGACCGGATATACGAGACGCCAAACTCGGTCTACGTGGCAGACTTCATCGGGGATGTGAACATCATCGAGGGCCGGGCGACCGCAAATGGCGAAGAGACGTACAAGATCGACTGGGCCGAAGGGCAGGCACCGCTGACGGCACAGTCAAGAAGCGGATTTTCAAACGGTCAGACCTGTCATCTGGCGATCCGCCCCGAAAAAGTGACAATTTCGGCCGAACGCCCCGCCGACGCGATCAACGCGGTGCAGGGCAAGGTGCATGACATTGCCTATCTGGGCAATCTGTCCACCTATCACGTGGAACTGCCGAACGGCACGATCATCAAGGCGCAAACGGCCAATACGCGCCGCATCTCGCGCCGATCCTTCACATGGGAAGACCCGGTCTGGCTGTCCTGGACAGCGACCGCCGCGGTTCTGCTGGATCGCTGATGCGCCGGGCCCTGCTGATCGCACTTCCCTATGTCTGGCTGCTGGCGCTGTTCATGGTGCCATTCTTCATTGTCCTGAAGATTTCGCTGTCGGACACGGCCCTTGCCATCCCGCCCTATACGCCGACGCTGGACCTGTCCGAAGGGTGGGCCGGCATCAAGGCCTTCTTCAGTGAACTGGATCTGGAGAATTTCGTCTGGCTGACCGAGGATGACCTTTACTGGAAGGCTTACCTGTCCAGCGTCAAAATCGCCCTGATCTCGACCGTTCTGACGTTGATCGTGGGCTACCCAATTGCCTACGGCATGGCCCGCGCGCCCGAGGAATGGCGCCCGACGCTGATGATGCTGGTGATCCTGCCGTTCTGGACCTCGTTCCTGATCCGGGTCTACGCCTGGATGGGCATCTTGAGCAACGAAGGCTATCTGAACCAGTTTCTGCTGTCGACCGGGATCATCTCGACCCCGCTGACCATCCTGAACACCAACACGGCGGTCTATATCGGCATCGTCTATACATATCTGCCCTTCATGATCCTGCCGGTCTATTCGGCGCTGGAACGGATGGACGGATCGCTGATCGAAGCCGCAGAAGATCTGGGATGTTCACGTCTGCAGGCGTTCTGGCTGGTGACAATCCCGCTGTCGCGGCCCGGCATCATCGCCGGATGCTTCCTTGTGATGATCCCCGTGATTGGCGAGTTCGTGATCCCGTCGCTTCTGGGCGGATCCGGAACGCTGATGATCGGCAAGGTGTTGTGGGAAGAGTTCTTCTCGAACCGCGACTGGCCTGTGGCAAGCGCCGTGGCGGTGGTTCTGCTGCTGATCCTGATCATTCCGATCGTGCTGTTCCAGCGCAATCAGCAGAAACAGACGGAGGCCGAGAAATGAACAGGCTAAGCTGGTTCAACGCGGTTTCCCTGACACTGGGCTTCGCTTTCCTTTACATTCCGATGATCATCCTGATCATCTTCAGCTTCAACGAAAGCAAACTGGTCACGGTCTGGGCCGGGTTCTCGACCAAATGGTATGGGGAACTGGTCCAGAACGAAGCATTTCTGGATGCCGCCTGGGTCACGATCCGGGTTGCGGTATTCTCATCAACGCTGGCCACCATTCTGGGCACGGCGGCGGCTTATGTGCTGGTGCGCGGCGGGCGGTTCTTTGGCCGTACGCTGTTCTCCGGCATGATCTACGCGCCGCTGGTCATGCCCGAAGTGATCACCGGCCTGTCCCTGCTGCTGCTGTTCATCGGCATCGGTCTGGACCGGGGCATCCTGACCATCGTTCTGGCCCACACAACCTTTTCGATGTGCTTCGTTTCGGTCGTGGTCTCCTCGCGGCTGGTGACGTTCGATCAGTCTCTGGAAGAGGCAGCGCTTGATCTGGGCTGCTCTCCGGCGCAGGCGTTCCGGCTGGTCACGTTGCCGATCATCGCGCCTGCGGTGATCTCCGGCTGGCTGCTGGCTTTCACCCTGTCACTGGACGATCTGGTGATCGCATCTTTCACCTCGGGGCCGTCGGCCACGACCTTGCCGATCAAGATATTCTCGGCCGTCAGGCTGGGCGTCAGCCCTGAGATCAATGCGCTGTCCACGCTCATGATTGCGGCGGTGACGGTCGGGGTAATCACCGCGTCACTGGTGACCAAGAGGGCCATGGTACGGCAACGTCAGGACGAGACGGCGGCGGCGCGCACTGAATGAAGCGCCTGTTTCCTGATTATACCTACGGCCCCGCCCCCCGGCAGGGGTGCTGGTGGGACGAAACCATCGCAGCACCGGACTGGCCCACGTTTCCTGGCGGGTCGCAGGTTGACGTCGCCATCATCGGGGGCGGCTTCACAGGTGTTTCCGCCGCCTTGCACCTGGCCCGGAAAGGCGTTTCGGTCGCCGTGCTCGAAGCGGCAACGCCCGGTTGGGGCGCCTCGGGGCGCAATGGCGGGTTTTGCTGTCTGGGGGGATCGAAACTGACCCGAAAGGGATTGGCCCGCCGTTTTGGGGAACCCGCAGCCGAGCGTTATGAACAGGCCGAACAGGACGCCGTGGCGCTTGTTGCCGACCTGCTCTCGGCCCACGGCATTGAGGCCGATACCCATTCGGGTGGTGAGACACAGCTTGCCCATTCAAAACGCGCGATGGATGCACTGCGCAAAAAGGCGGACGCGTCCGGTGTCTTGCACGACCGGGAAGAATTGTTGCACTTGGGGTTCGGCGGTCCGTTTTACGGCGGTTACACAACTCCCGTTGGTTTTGCCCTGAATCCCCGGAAATACCTGTTCGGTCTGGCAGCAGCCGCCGGATCGTCCGGTGCACAGTTCTTTCAGTCCAGTCCGGTTTCAAACATAGAAAAGACCCGCGGTGGCTTCGAACTCAAAACACCGAACGGCAACTTGCGTGCGGATAACGTGCTGGTCTGCACCAACGGCTATTCCAGTGAAAACATCCCGCCCTGGATGGCGGGCCGGTACATGCCCGCCCAGTCGACGGTTCTGGTCACCCGACCCATGTCCGAAGCCGAGTTGCAGGCGCAGGGCTGGACCACGGATCAGATGTCATACGATAGCCGGAACCTGTTGCACTATTTCCGGCTGATGCCCGACCGGCGGTTTTTGTTCGGAATGCGCGGCGGGTTGCTGTCCTCGGCCCGCGCCGAGGCGGCCATTCGCCGGAAAGTGAAACAGGATTTCAGGCGCATGTTCCCGGGCTGGGCCGATGTGGACGTAACGCACACATGGTCCGGAATGGTGTGCCTGGCCCGCGATCTGGTTCCATTTGTCGGGGCTGTTCCCGGGCAGACCGGGATGTTCGCCGGCTTTGCCTACCATGGCAACGGGGTCGCCATGGGGACCTATAGCGGCCGCGCCTTGGCCCGGCTTGTCCTGGGACAGCCTGACGATCTTCCGCCGCCAATGGCCCGCTTGCCGCGTCGTTTCCCACTAGGGCCCTGGCGGCGCGCCCTGATGCCCCCCGCCTATGCGCTGCTCGCGCTGGACGATCTCTGAGCACGGATCAAAGCGCGGCCAGTTCCAATTCGAACCCTTTTGCGTAATCCGGTGCGCCATTTTCCTTGCGCCACAGGCAATAGGCCGCCATGCGCCACGTGTACCAGCGGCGCAGGCTCCGGTACCGATCCGTAACCGCTGCGTTTTGGTAGGCTGACAGGAACCGGTCTTCTTCATCCCGCGTCAAAGCTGCTCCGCGATACAGAACCTGCATTGCGGGCGACAGAAACAGGGCAAGGTCTTCGCACGGATCCCCCAAAGCCGGGCATTGCCAGTCGATCAGAGTCAGGCCCGATGATGCAACAAGGATATTGCCCGGAACCGGGTCCCCGTGGATCAGGCAGCGATGGGGCAACGAGGCGACAGGCCGGTCCGGCTTCAAACCCTCAAGCCGGGACCGGTCTGCGGACGTGCAGGCTTCAAGGATTTGCTGGCCATGACGGGCCAGATCGGCGCTGCCGTTGCAACCGTCCGGGGCCTCGACCGCCGGAGGCAGGGAATGCAACCTGTTCAGCAGCGATGCGACCTCTTCCGGCCCGGATTGCCAGGGCGATCCGGGGGCGTGGTCATAAAAAACCCATCGATCCGTTCCGTACTGCCCCGAACCACGCAGGCGCGGTACGAACCCGGTATGCGCCAGCGCTTGCAGACAACCAGCTTCCAGACCCGCGTCGTTGCGGAACAGAGGGTTTCGCAGTGCCGTGCGATATAGCTTGAGCACCCTGTCATACTCCTCGCCCAGCACCTTCCACACCTGATTGGTGCGACCACCATAAAGCGTCTCAAACTGTGCATCGGTCGCGATCAGCTTCTGACGGCAGAGGTGATCGACAAGGTCGGTCGGAGGATGAAGCGGACGGGACAGGGGCTTTACCGGGATTAATAACGAGTCGGGTTTTGCCAACCTTTGGCCTGTACGGCCCGGCAGATCAAGCGCCGGTTCGGATACCGGTGACATCGCCGGTGGAAACCGCCGCACCGCTTTCCAGAATCAAAAGAACCGTTCCTTCCGCGACCTGAGCCTCGACAACGCGCGTGTAGGCCGAGGCCAGCTTGCGCGATATCAACTCGCCGCTTTTGTAGCTTTCCAATGTAGCGGAATAGCTGCCCGAAGGCAGAGGATTGCCGGACGGATCCACCCCGGCCCAGTCCAGTTCGGTTTCTGTGTCGGGCAGGGTTATCCGGTCGAGGATAACGCCTTCGGCATTCTGGATGACCAGCACGGTTTGGTCCGCAGCCGGTTCCTGTTCGACAAACAGGGTGACAGGCTGGCCATCAAACTGAAACGCCGAAGCAGACCGGATGTCCATTCCGACCCAGTTGGCAAGTTGCTCGGGATTGGCTCCTGTCATCGCCATGGCAAGGCTGGTCAGCAAATCATTGGTCTGGACCTGTTGCTCAACCATTGAAAACTGCGCCAGCTGAGATGCGTATTCAGACGAATCCAGGGGCTCCAAAGGATCCTGATTGCGGGCCTGTGCTGTCAGCATCAAAAGGAAGGTTTCAAAATCCGATGTAAGGGCAGATGCCCGGGATTGTGCCGCAGTAGGCAGCTGAGTCGTAGACTGCGTGACGGATTGGGCCGGTGTGATCATGCGTCAAAGCCTTATGTAGATGCCCCTGGAAGGGCCTGTTTTTGGAACGGACGGATCAAGGATCTGGTCGGCCTCGGCCAAACCGGTGTCCGCGCTTGCAGGGCGATGGGCGTCCGACCCGCCGTATCCGATATCGGGTGATGTGCCGAACTCGAAGGACTGCCCCCCAAAACCGAGTTTCTGAAACTCGCTTTCCAGAACCGAGATATGCCGGCGCATCAGGTCCAGCGTTTCCGGACGCTCAGCGGTAATGCTCATGTGCAACCCGTCCTCGCGTCCGTTCAACACAATCGAGACCCGTCCCAAGTCTTCTGGGTTCAGGGCGATCTCAACGGCTCCGGTGCCGGGCCTTGACGAGATGACGGCGGCCATCTGCCCTGCGACGGCACGCGCGACATCTGCGGGGGGCGTGGGCGGCGGGCTGCTCATAAGTGATGCTTCGCGCGACGCGACAGGTGAACGGGTGTCACCCGGCGATTGTGAAATGTCGAGTTCCTGAACCGCTGACTGCTCGGTCTTGGAGCCCGATTTGGCTGACGCGAGCAATTGCATCTGAGCAAAGCCCGGTGCAGCTGCCACACCGATGGTGCGGGCGGGTGCGGGCCTGAATTCCGAAGCGACCGAACTATCCCACTGAGGTATCTCCGCAAGGTTGGCACTGACCCCCTGCTGTTTCGGTTCAGACCCGGTAGTGGCAGTCACCACCACGTGCTTGTCTATCAGGGAAGACATAGCCGCTTGGATCGGCGCAGCTTCAGGGTTTGCGGGCATGGGAGAGTATGACGGTTTGCGCCCGACCTGATCAGCCATTTCCACCCTCTGCACGGGGTGACTCAAAGCCTGAGCGGTTTCCGCCCGAGGTTCTAGTGATGCGTTGAAGTCTGTCCCCCCGTCCGGCGGCACGGAAATCCCCGTCCAGTCATCCGGTCCCCCACCAACTTCTGGAGCGTCGGCCGCCAGCACATCCGAAGGTGCCGGGCGAGCGGGCTGTTCCGGCGTCGCTTGCGGTTCGGCCTGTTCCATCGGCAATTGTTTTTTGAGCTCTGGCACCGCGTCCGTCACCTCAGGGGCTTCGGGATCAACCACGGTCTCGGTTGTGTCGATCTCCCCTGCCAGAATGTCCTGGAAGGTCGCCTCCTTTTTGACGTCACCACGCGGGTGCGGGTTCGCGTCCGCTTTAGCGGGCACAGGTTTTGACGGGGCGGACATCAGAATCGGGTTGGGCATTTTGCTCCGGGCTCCGTTTGCGTATCCGGAAACATGCCTTGCGGAAGTTACGTTTATTTTAACCGCTTTCCCCTTTGATCAGGAAAGTTCGATCCAATTTTCGGAGAAAGCCATGAAGATCGCCGCCCCTTCCGCCTCACCTCAGCCGTCTTCACCTCTGACCAGGTTGCAGGCCGCCGCGATCGAGCTCGAGGCCACGTTTCTGGCCGAGATGCTGAAATCAGCCGGGTTGGGCGATACGCGCAAGACCTTTGGTGGCGGCGCAGGAGAAGATCAGTTTTCGACCTTTCTGGTCCAGCATCAGGCAAAGCAACTGGCCCTGTCGGGCGGTGTGGGCCTGTCCGAGATCCTGTTGAAAGCCATGATGGAGAACACCGATGCCGACTGAACGAAACGCTGACCTGCTGAAGTCACTGGAAAGCATCCTGGAGCTTGAGCGCATCGCGCTCACCGAAGGTGATCTGGATCGTGTGGCTTATCTGGAGCCCGAGAAGGAAAAACTGATTAACGCGATCAATGACCTGCAGGTTTTTCGCCGGGATGAACTGATGCGGGTTCAAGGCAAGGTTTCGCGGAATCAGGATCTGCTGAAAAGCGCGGCCGAAGGTATCCGGTCGGTGGCTGACCGCATCGCCGAGCTGCGCCGTGTTCAGCAGGAGTTCAGCACCTATGGGGCAGACGGGCAACGCAGCGGCTTTTCCGTTCGGCGCAGTGCAAAGCTGGAAAAACGGGCATAGCCGCAGGTTTGATTCAAATCGGAATTTTAGCGGCATTTCGCTTTAGCACTCCGTTAGGGGATCGGCACCAATAGTGAGCCTGCATCTGGAAACAGCAGGTGGCGCGAACGACCGAACGGCGCATCGCATCCGTCAGAAAGACATCAAAGCCCGCCCAATTTGGCGGGACAGCATGGGCCCGAAATGCCCGAACGGAGAAGGATGAATGACATGTCCAGTATTCTGACAAACAACGGCGCAATGGTGGCGCTGCAAACCTTGAAGTCGGTCAACAAGAACCTAGCACAGACCCAGAACGCGATCTCGACAGGCAAAGACGTTGCGACTGCCAAGGACAACTCTGCCGTCTGGGCGATTTCCAAGGTGATGGAGTCGGACGTCAAAGGGTTCAACGCCATCAAGGACAGCCTCGCACTGGGTGAATCGACGGTCGCCGTGGCGCGCAATGCGTCCGAGACGGTGACGGATCTGCTGACCCAAATGAAGGCCAAGATCGTTGCGGCGCAGGAAGACAACGTTGATCGCAGCAAGATCAATGACGACGTGACCGCATTGAAGGACCAGATCGCGTCCGTGGTCAGCGCGGCCCAGTTCAACGGCCTGAATCTGGTGGACGGCTCTGCCGGGTCGGCGTCAATCCTGGCCTCTCTGGATCGCGACAATACCGGTGCGGTAACGGCGTCGTCCATCACGGTTGCAGGCCAGAACCTTTCGACGGGCGGCTATGTGGCGGCGCAGGTGTTCGATGGCTCGACCGGCGCGTCGACCGGCAACGACCGCGTGGGGGCCACAATTGACAATGGCGCCACGTCCGCCACCGCCCTGGTGACGGATGAATCCAGCGGTGCCTTCGCCGCCGGTGACAAGGTTGTCGTCGCGATTGACGATCAGATTGTATCCTACACGGTGTCGGCAGCGGATGCCGCTGCGACCACTACCGGCGATCTGGTCGCCGTAGGTCTGAAAGCAAAGATTGAGGAATTGGGCATTACCGGCCTGACCGTCGATTACGATTCAGGCACGGCGGGGACACTGTCCGTGACCAATGGCACCGGCGAGGATATCTCGTTCTCGGCCCAGTACGTGAACGCCGGATCCGGCGGCCTGGGCGCGCTGGCGGGGATCGATGTCTCCACCGGAGCAGGAGCGACCGCGGCTCTGGCAGCGGTCGAATCGCTGATCGACACCTCGATTGACGCATCTGCGGCATTTGGCTCATCGCAGGGTCGAATCGAAACCCAAAAAGCGTTCATTTCGAACCTTGCGGACTCGTTCAAATCGGGGATCGGCTCGCTGGTCGACGCCGACATGGAAGAGACCTCGGCGCGCCTGCAGGCGCTACAGGTACAGCAGCAGTTGGCCACCCAGTCGCTTTCGATCGCCAACCAGGCACCGCAGTCGATCCTGTCGCTGTTCCGGTAATATCCAAACCTTGTCGGGGCGGGCGCGATCCGCCCCGGCAATGACAGCCTGAAGACGACCTGCTGGAAGGATTTCATGTGACCCCTCTCACTCTAGCCCAACGCGCTTATGCTCAAACCGCTGCGCCGACACGAACGCCGCGCGACACGGAATACGAGGCGATTTCCAAGATCACTCACAGGCTGAAGGCCGCATCCGCGCGCCGTAATGCGGATTATGGCGGGTTTGTTCATGCGCTGCACGAAAACCGGCGGTTGTGGTCGGTGCTTGCCAGCGGTGTTTCAAATTCCGAAAATGCGCTGCCCGCCGTACTGCGTGCCCGGATATTCTATCTGGCCGAGTTCACGGAACAGCACAGCAGCAAAGTGCTAAGCAGCGACGCAATGGTGGACCCTTTGCTTGAGATCAACATGGCCGTCCTGCGCGGTCTTCGCCAAAACGGAGACCCAAGATGAGCGGGCTGGTTCTGAAGCTTGCCCCAAAGGAACGGGTGCTGATCAACGGGGTGGTGATCGAAAACGGAGACCGGCGCAGCCGGTTCTCGATCATGACGCCGGAGGCAAATGTATTGCGGTTGCGGGACGCCATTCATCCGGACGAGGTCAATACACCTGTCCGACGGGTGTGCTACGCGGCCCAGCTTGTTTTGTCCGGAGATACGGATCCGGATCAGGCCCGCCAACAATTGCTGCGCCGGGTTGAGGAGTTGAGCCAGGTGTTCACCGACGCCGACAGCCGACGTGTTCTGGCCGAGGCAACGCAGGCCCTTGTCGCCGGACAGCACTACAAATGCCTGAAAGCGCTCAGATCCCTGCTGCCGCGGGAAGCGCGGCTGATGGCGTATCAGTGATGAGCTTTCAGCCGGTCATACCATCGGGCGGATTGGTCGGTTGGCGCTTCCTGCAGCGTACCTATGACGCGCAGTTGCAAAGCTTCGGCACGTCCAACGTCAATGACCGCGAGGCCCCGTATTTTCTGGACAACATCGGCAAAGTGAAAGCGGCAGAGGATCTGGGGTCTGACCGCCGCCTGTTACAGGTTGCGCTCGGGGCGTTTGGGCTGGAGAACGATCTGAACAATCGGTTTTTCATTCAGAAGATCCTGTCAAACGGCACCCAGGCCGATGATGCGCTGTCCAATCGTTTGTCCGACAAAAGGTATCGCGCGTTCTCCGAAGCCTTTGGCCTGGGGCTAGGAGAAATCAGAAAAACCGGCCTAATCGCGAACATGGAAGAGATAGCACGCAACAACGTGGTGTCCCGGTTCGAGATTGCGGTGGGCGAAAGCGACGAAACGTTGCGAATCTCGCTTTACGCGCAGCACGCGCTGGCCGATCTGGCGGCAAGCGGCGGGAGCGCAGACACCAAGTGGTTTGATCTGATGAGTCTGCCGCCCCTGCGCAAGATGATGGAAAAGGCTCTGGGCCTGCCACCAAGTTTCGCACAGTTTGATATCGACAAACAGCTTGAGGTTTTCAAAGACAAGTTGTCCCGCCTGACCGGTTCCGACGATCTGTCTCAGTTCTCAAATTCGGATGCCGTTGGCCTTTTGACCGACAGGTATCTGGCCCGCAGTCAAATCGCACAAATACAAAGTTCAATTTCTCCGGCGCAAACAGCTTTGGTCCTGTTGGGGGGCGGTTTCTGACGGGATAGCGAGCAGAACTCGAGACCCCACAACCCTAACATGCCTTCTGAGAGAATGTGTTACGAATTCTTGTCGGCTTTTGACGGAAATGCCTATGAAAGGCCGCGAACCGCCAGTCCGGACTTTTGCGCTTCAGCCAGATCCAAGCCGGAATTTGGTTGGTGTCACGCCAGTCTGGCCTCGAAAAAAGCGTGTGAAGTGAGACTTGTCCGAGTAGCCCAGCATCAGACCAATCTCTGCGATTGTCTTTTTGTCGTCCTTCAGGTGTTCCTTTGCTACATCGATGCGCAGCCGTTTGATTTCGCGCGGCAGTGTTGTGCGTTGTTGCTGAAGTGCCTTCAGAAACCGATCCGGCTGTATGCCGAGCAACCCGGCCACCACATCCGGCCCTAAATCCGTTTCATCCAGTTTATCGCGCAAGACAGATCGCAATGCGGCGACCACGGTTACTTCTTCCTCTTGCCGTTCCGAGACTTTGGCGACGACAGAACCCCCTGAAACATGGTGCAAAAACAACCACTCGACAGGGAAACTTAGCTGCATTCCGGGGTCGGCCCCAAGACCAACCTCGATCCCCTTGTAGGCGATCGGCAAGCCATTGATGTATCGGCTTTCCCATCGCACGACAGTTGGATCCCACGAGTTGCCAACAACGGTTTGCAGAAGCCTCACATAGATTGCGGCGCCGAAACCGGTGACTTGGATCGGTGGAACCGCGGGCTCTTGTTGCCGCTCGACCCGATAGGTTGCCTTGTTCGCATCCACGATCAGCCTGTGCCGAACCGAGCTGGATTCCTGCGGCACAAGCCGCACGAAATGGGCGAAAAACTCGAAAAGCGTCTTTGAGGCTTGCTGCGCCTGCGCAAAAGGCGGCCAGCCTTGCAAATCGAAGGTTTCGCCGACATGAAGCCCGAGATACCGATCGCCCGCCAATTCCGAAAACGCATTCAGAAGTCCGAAAACCAGCTCGGAATGCACATATACGGATGGATCGGACAACAATTCGGCCTTGAGGCCTACCTGATCCAGGGCCGGCCGCGGGTCGATCCTGCGGTCGGTGAGGTACCGTAGAAACGGCGCGGCCAATGCCAGCCGAATAAAGCCCTCGCTATGGTCCCCGGTGGTAGAATTGACAGGCACGATCGTCCCCTTCGGCTCAAGCGGCAAGTTTAGGCGAGTAGCCACTTTTCTTGCCACATTCGAACATCCTACTGAAAAAGTGGCAACCGGTCCAAGCCCTTTCGGGCTAGTTTAAAAGGATCTGAATATGACGAGGTTTCTCATGTCCGGCTTACAAAACTTCCTTCTTTCAGCGGCCGTTGTCACGGTAACGTTTTCCTCTTCTCTGGCCGCACAGGCGCAAGACGAAAAAGCGCCCCAGACGCTGTTTACCAATGTCCATGTCTTCGACGGTGTGAATGAGCAGCGCATCGAGAATGCCAGCGTTCTGGTTGAGGGAAACCTCATCAAATCCGTTTCGACTGATGCGATTGAGGCACCGGATGCCACCGTGATCGATGGCGGAGGACGGACATTGACCCCCGGCTTTATCGAGCTCCATGCGCATCTCATGTTGATGGGCCCGACGCTTCCGGCGATGGAGGCCAACACGACGTGGGAAGACTTCGCCATTCACGGCGCCCGGATGGCCGAGATGTACCTGATGCAGGGCTTCACCACTGTCAGGGATGCGGGCGGGGCCAATGGAGGACTTCGCAGGGCAATCGACTCGGGTCAAATCGAGGGCCCCCGTTACTATCCGTCCGGTGCGTTCATCGGAACCCGGGGTGGCCACGCCGACTTTGCCAATTTCACCGCGCCGCCGGGTTCGGAAACCAATATGAGCCGCCTGAACCTGGCGCAGGAGGTCAGCGGAGTTGACGACGTCTACAAATTCGCGCGCAACAATTTTCGCATGGGTGCGACGCAACTGAAATTCATGCAGTCCGGCGGTGTGGTTTCGGCATTCGACCCCTGGCAATTGCTGGCGGGATCCCCTGAAGAGATCAAAGCCGCAGTGCAGGTGGCAAATGAGTACGGCAGCTACGTCATGGCGCATTCCTATCGTAAGGAAGCGATCCTGGGTGCGCTCGACGCAGGCGTAATGTCGATAGAACATGGCTTCTCGTTTGACTGCGAAATCGCCCAGGTCATGAACGAAAAAGGGGCCTACATCACCACGAACCTGACAGCCTTCGATCCCGGCCTGCTGGATATTCCGGCGGTTGCCAATGTGCCGTCCAGCCTTGCCAAGGCGAAATCGGCCTCGGCCACTTTCGCCGGCTACATCGACAACATGAAAGAATGCCCGGTCAAGCGCGGGTTCCAGACAGATTGTGTCGGCTCGGTCGAAGCGTGCAACATCCAGATCGCCTACGAGAAGCACCTCAATAACGAATTCTTCGGTCCCTACACGTCATTGGTGACGCTGACCTCGACCGGTGGCGAGGTTGTGGCGCTGTCGGGCGATTTCATGAACCCGTATACCGCCGGCAAGCTGGGTGTGATCGAAGAAGGCGCCTATGCCGACATTCTGCTGATCGATGGCAACCCGCTAGAGGATTTCTCGGTGGTTGGTACCGGGGATCAATGGTTCGGCGCTGATCCCAGACCCGACAGCCCGGAAACCATTCGCCTGATCATGAAAGACGGTGTAATTTACAAAAACACGTTGGATTGACCGCAGAAATCACCCGGAGGTTCTTAATGCGTCACTGGTTTTTCCTCGCTGTCGTCGCAGCCATGTCCTGGTGCGCTCAATCTGCGGTGGCGATGTCAGGCACAGCGCTGGACTGGGCTGATTTGCCCGACCCGTCCGTGCAGGAATTCGAGGACCCGTACCGGGACCTCAGCCCCGAACAATTCGACGACGTTCTGTTTGTTGTGCGGTTGCGCGGCAGGCTGCAGGAGGACAATGGCAGCGCCGAAGAACGGCAGAACTGGCAAGAGCTTCTGACCGAGACCGAGGATGCCTTGCTGGCCGGTGGTGTGGATGTCGACTGGCTGCTGGATCAGCGGGAAGTCGTGACTGAACGCCGAAGAAAGGCGGGGACTGCCGGTAACCCGCAATTCGACGGTCAGACAATTACGCTGGCGGGTTTTGCAATTCCCGCACCCAGCGACCCGGACGGCCAGCCCGTGGCCTATTTGGTGCCGGAACGCGGAATGTGCAGCCACATGCCCCCACCTGTGCCCAATCAGATGATCCGGGTGCGGCTGAACGGCGATTGGACGCCCAGCTATGTTCATGAACCTGTGCGACTGACTGGAAAGCTGACAATTGACCCTTCGGATCAGGAACTGATGGTTGTCGATGGACTTGTGCCCATGCGCGCAACGTTCCAGTTGGAGACGGACAGCGTTGAAACTTTGGAAACAGAGGCAGACAGGCTGGAGTGGAAAAAGCAGGCAGCAGATCGTCTTCGCGCGGCGGGTGACCGCAAGACCGGAGGGGCAAGGATTTCCGAATGATCAGGCACCTGATTGCCGCCGCTTTTGTCATCGCGACCGCTGCTGCAGCCAATGCGCAGGGGCTGTCAGGACCTTCATCTGTTGAGGCCGATCTTGAACCCGGGGACGGGCTGACCGACCCGCAATACCGCTCGGATTTTCCGCGCAACATCGCGCCGGGTTGGTTCAACTGGAAAGATCGGCTGGCCGAAAACGGGGTTCGGTTCAACCTGGATTATCTGGCGTTGGGCCAAACCACGAATGCAGATCTGGGAACCGGCGAGGCGGCCAGCGGCATCGCGCGCTTTTACGGAAACTGGCAAGCGACCGAGCGTGGCTCTCTGACATTCAAGATCGAGCACCGGCACAGCTATACGGATATTGCGCCGCAGTTTCTTGGACTGGACGGCGGCGCCCTGTCGATCACCGGGACGGCTTTCAACGACACCGGGCTGCTGCTGACCAATCTGTTCTGGACGCAAAGGGCCGACGACGGGGCGTGGACCTTACAGTTTGGTCAGATCGATGTGACCGACTTCGTTGATATCTACGGTCTGGTCAGCCCCTATAGCGGGTTTCAGAACCTGGCGTTCAACACCAATCCAACCATCAATGCCCCAAATCCTGGGCTTGGTATTGCCGGGGGCCTCAAGCTCAACAGCAACCTTTATTTGGTCGCCAGTGTCGCCGATGCCAATGCCGACCCGTCCGACCCGGATTTTGATGTTTTCAGCGATGGCAATCTCTTCAAATCGCTCGAACTTGGTTACACATCCGGCTTCGACCGCATCTATTTTGACAATGTCCATCTTACCATCTGGCACGCGGATGCCGCCGACGACGGCAGCCGCCCCGAAGACTATGGCGGTGCGTTCTCCGCCGCTTGGTTTGTGGACAACAAATGGATGCCGTTCCTGCGTGCCGGGGCCGCGAAAGGGACGGCCGCGCTGTACAAGCGGTCGGTTTCGGCCGGCGTGGGATATTACGGCCGAAACACCGATCTGGCCGGAGTTGGCCTCAATTGGGCCGAAGCCCGCGGCATCGACGGAGACCAGTTCACAGTCGAGGCTTTCTATCGCTTTTCGATTTCGCCCGGCCTGCAAATCACGCCATCGGTGCAGTTCATTTCCAATCCACTGCTGAACCCAAATCAGGATAGTATCACACTGTTCAGTCTGCGAACCCGGATCGTTTTCTGAGGCACGACCGACGTCCTGAGCAACAATAACAAGGGAGCTTCCGAAATGAAGACCCAGTTGGCTGCAAGCGCCCTGGCGATAGTCTTTGGCGGCGCGTTGCATGCCAGTGAAGAAAGCAAGACATGGGACGCGTCAGATGAAGCCAGGCAGTCCGTGAAGGACACAATCGTTCTGGGTATTCTGGCCAGCCCTTATCGCACCGGCTGGACCGGGTACGACCAGCTGCACACATATTTCGAACGCGCACGGGACAATGGCACCACAGGTCATGAGATGACACTGGCCGCAGCGGACATGTCCTTCGAAACCCTTCTGGAACAGCATTATCACTTCCGCGCCGCCATGACGCAGCAGCCCGAAAACTACCTTGTCGTGAATGAAACCCGGGATATCGAAGCCGCCCCCTACAAGGCAAAACCGCCGTCATTTGGAACAGCCAGACCGCCACAATCCTGAATGGTGACCTCAGGAAGATGGCATTGCTCAAGGACATGGGCATCAAGAGCATGATCCTGGCCTACAACGATATTTTCCGAACGGGTTCGGGACAATTAGCAGCCTACAACGGACGTGACATCGGCCTTACGCCCTGGGACAAATCCGTCATCGATGAAATGGTGCGGTTCGGCATCCTGCTGGACCTCAGCCATACTGGTTCCAAGACCGCCAACGACGCCATGAACTATATGGACGAGAATTACCCCGGCGTGCCTTATGTCTACACGCATTCTGTGCCTGCGGGGCTTTACAAGAACGAACCCAACGCAACCGCGCGCGGATGTTATCGCACCATTCCCGACGACGAGGCGCTGCGGGCCGCCAAGTCAGGCGGCTATATCTCGCCCACGTTTACGGAATGGATGATGGACGGCATCTGGCCCGAGGATATCTCGCCCAAACAGGCCGCAGATATGATCGATTATTACGTCCAGCTTGTGGGTGTCGACCATGTCGGGATCGCAACGGATGACATGTTCTCGCTCGAACTCGTCGTGCAGTGGGCGACTGCAAACGCAAGCATGTACGATGATGGCGGATACATGATCGACGCCTTCAACAAAGGAGCCACCGGCAACGGTGAACTCGCCAAGATCCTGGCGGCCATCACGGATGATCTTTGGGCGCGCGGGTATTCCAACGAGGATCTCGAAAAGATCTATGGCGGCAACAAGATGCGGGTCTACGCGCAGGTCTGGGAGGGCAAGCCACCCGAACAGTTTCTGAAAGAATACCCCGAGCGTCTGCGCTTGCGACAAGAGCTTCGTGACGGGTTCTATTCACGTTAGACCAACAACAAACACCCGCGATGAACGCAAAGTGGCGTTGTCGCGTCTTTATTTTGATAGGCGCCAGAACATCAGGGCTGAAGAATGGTGGGTGATGAGAGACTCGAACTCCCGACATCTTCGGTGTAAACGAAGCGCTCTACCAACTGAGCTAATCACCCGTGAGGGTGCATGTAGCCAAGCCCGCGCGCGGGCGCAAGAGGGTCTGGAACAAATTCTTGCGCCAAAGGACAGGAACGGACCGGATCAGATCAGCGATTTCGTCAGACCACTTCCCCACAATTTCATTCACCACAGGGAAAGGCGCTTGCGTGTTCCCTGCTGCCTCCGATATTCCCGAAAGGACTGAAACCACAGGAATGCGCATGATCCTGACCCGCGCCTGCCGTTTTCTCATTACGGCCCTGGTCCTTGGCACCCTGACACTGGCTCCGGTGCGGGCCACGGCCGAGGGTGTTCTGGTCTTTGCGGCGGCCAGCCTCAAGACGGCGCTGGATGAAATCGTCCCTGTTTTTGAAGACCGGACCGGGCATCAGGTGACGGTGTCTTATGCCGCATCCTCAGTTCTGGCGCGGCAAATTCAGCAGGGCGCACCGGCGGATCTTTTCATCTCGGCCAATCAGGACTGGATGGATCAGTTGCAGAACATGGGGCTGATTGCGCCCGATTCCCGTGTCGAACTTTTGGGCAACGGTCTTGTGCTGATAGGCCCATCCCGTCAGGCACCCTTGCTAGACCTGTCCGCTGATTTCGATCTGGTGACCGCGCTGGACGGCGGGTATCTGGCCACGGCGCTGGTCGATGCCGTCCCTGCGGGCGTCTATGCCAAGGCCGCGTTGCAAAGCCTCGGCCTGTGGGACGATGTGCAGGAACAGGTTGCACAGACCGACAATGTGCGTGCCGCACTTGCGCTGGTCGCAAGCGGCGCAGCCCCGCTGGGGATCGTCTACCGATCCGATGCGCAGGCCGAAGCCCGGGTCAGCGTGGTCGCCGCGATACCGGGTGACCTGCATCCCCCCATCGTTTATCCCGCCGCCCTGACCGCAACCGCCAATCCGGCAGGTCGGGCCTTTCTCGAACACTTGCAATCTACGCCATCTCAGGGCGTTTTTGCCGCGCAGGGTTTTTCCCTGCCGAACGGGTAACGCCGATGGGCTGGTTGGGACCAGAAGAGCTTGAGGCGCTGAAACTGTCCCTGCGGGTGTCGTTCTGGGCCACACTGGCCACGCTGCCGTTTGGCATTTTTGTGGCCTACGCCTTGGCCCGCTGGCGCTTTCCGGGGCGGCAGGTGCTGAACGGGCTGGTGCATCTGCCCCTGATCCTGCCACCTGTCGTGACCGGATATCTGTTGTTGCTGACCTTCGGCATTCAGGGGCCACTGGGCAGCTTCCTGGCCGAGTTCGGCATCGTGTTTGCCTTTCGCTGGACCGGCGCGGCGCTGGCCGCCGGTATCATGGCCTTTCCCCTGATGGTTCGCGCCATCCGACTGTCGATTGAGGCGGTGGACCCCAAACTGGAACAGGCAGGTGCGACCTTGGGGGCCTCACGGCCCATGGTGTTTGCCACCGTGACCTTGCCGATGATCCTTCCGGGCGTCATCGCCGGGGCAATTCTGGCCTTTGCCAAGGCAATGGGCGAGTTTGGGGCCACCATAACATTCGTGTCCAACATTCCCGGTCAGACACAGACGCTGCCATCCGCAGTCTATGCCTTTCTGCAGGTTCCCGGCGGTGAGGCCGCCGCAACCCGGCTGGTCATCGTGTCCATCATCATTGCCATGGGCGCGCTGCTTCTGTCCGAATATGTCGGCCGCCGTGCGGCGGAACGGGTGGCCGGGTCATGAGCCTTTCTGTCCGTCTGCAACAGGAACTGCCGGGGATCGATCTGGACCTCAGCTTTGACGCACCGCCCGGTGTGACCGTCCTGTTCGGGCGATCGGGCTCCGGCAAGACCACCGTTGTGAATGCGGTGGCCGGTCTGCTGCGTCCCCGGGCGGGGCGGGTGGCCGTCGATGACTGGGTTCTGTTCGACACGGATCAGGGCCTGTGGCTGCCGCCCCACCGGCGGCGTCTTGGCTATATCTTTCAGGAAGGCCGCCTGTTTCCGCATCTGACCGTCCGCCAGAATTTGGCTTACGGCCGCTGGTTTGCTCCCCGCAGGGCGCACCGTGAAGATCCCGGCAAAGTGATCGAAATGCTGGGCGTCGGTCATCTGCTAGATCGCCGCCCGTCGGGCCTGTCGGGTGGCGAAAAGCAACGTGTTGCCATCGGCAGAGCCCTGTTGGCCAGCCCCCGTCTGATACTGGCCGACGAACCGCTCGCCGCGCTGGATGACGCCCGTAAGGCGGAAATCCTGCCCTACTTCGAGCGGCTGCGGGACGAAGTATCGGTGCCTATCCTCTATGTCACGCACTCCGCCGCCGAGGTGGCCCGGTTGGCGACCTCGGTTGTGGCCTTGCAGGACGGCAAGGTCGTGCGGCACGGTCCCGCATCGGACGTGCTGGCAGACCCTTCTGTTGCACCTGCCGGTGTGCGCGCGGTCGGCGCGGTGCTGCGGGTTCGTGTACACGATCACCACGCCGACGGGCTGAGCGAACTGGACGCGGGCGGTGCACGCCTGTTCCTGCCGCGCATCCCGCACCGGGTCGGAGAAAACCTGCGCATTCGAATCCCGGCGCAGGAAGTCATCCTGTCAGACCGAAAACCCGAAGGTCTGTCGGCCCTGAACGTCCTGGAAGGCACGGTCGATACGATCCGCGCCGGTGACGGTCCGGGGGCCATCGTATCGGTGCAAACCCCCGCGGGCCCGGTTCTGGCCCGCGTCACCCGCCGGTCGGTGTCGGCCCTGGGCCTGGCCCCGGGACGCACCTGTTACGCCGTAATCAAAACCGTGGCTCTGGCACCTCAGGATGTCGGCGGCCGGGTGAACACAAGCTGACCGTCCGGAGCGGCATTCCGGATACGAACCGCGGGCATTCCCCGACCAAGTCACAGAAAACAAGGTGTTGAACCTGCCTGCGTGCCCTCCTATCGTGCCCACTCAGAAAAACCAGTCAGGAACAGGCCATGACCGACCAAATCGCACATCCCATGTCCCCGCAGGATTGCCTCGTGGCGATCATGGTTGCGGTCTCGGCCTCGGACGAAAACATTCGCACTGCCGAATTGGTCAAGATAGAAACCGCCGTCAACATGCTGCCGGTCTTTGCCGATTACGACATCGACCGTACCCGCCGGGTGTCACAGATCGTGTTTGACCTGTTCGAACAGGAAGACGGCCTGGACGCCCTGTTTGGCCTGATCCGGGAAAACCTGCCCGAGCGGCTGAACGAAACCGCCTACGCGCTGGCCTGCGACGTGGCGGCCGCCGATGGCACTCTTGCGGAAACCGAACTGCGCCTGCTCGAGGAAATCCGGTACGAACTGGACGTTGACCGTCTGCACGCCGCCGCAATCGAGCGGGGGGCCCGCGCCCGCCACACCGTCTGAGTTCAACTGCCGTAAAGTGACCCCCAGCGCTCGATCAGCGTGCGCTGCAGCTTGCGCGAACGCCTGTTCCAGTTGCGCGCACCCTCGGGGCGTTCGCGCAGCGCACGTGGAATTGTGGCGCGCCGTTCCACGTCGGCGGTAAAGATGGCAAAGGCCAGATCGGTTCCGTCAACCGTGGTCAAAAACCCGCCCAGGCCGGAAACGAAATTCAGCGTACCGGTTTTGGCGGCTACCTTGACGGGGTGATCCCGCACGGCGCGTCCTTTGCTGTCGGTCAGAGTGAAGGGCTTCAACAACGGGCGCAGCACATTTGTCTTGCGCGCCGCTACCAGCGCCTTGACCAGATCGCCGGGCGCCATGCGCGAGGCATCGCCCAGACCCGAATGATCCACCATGGCGATCCGCTCGACACCATAGGTTTCAGCCGCCCATCGGTTCATCTCGGACGCGGACTCGGCCAGGGTCTGCGGTCGCGCGCCCCGCGCCCGTGAGGCCGCCAACCCGACCATCTCGGCCGTCAGGTTGGTCGAATATTTCAGCATTCCCCGCAGGATGCTCTCCAGCGGGTCACTCTGGTGCACCACCAGAACCGCACCCCCAGGCGCCTGCCGTGTGACCTGAACCCGGCCCAGAACGATGCCGTTGACCCGCGCCAGCGTGCGGAACACATCGCCCGCATATAGCGCCGGCTTTCGAACGGGCAGCCACCGCGCGCCGCCATTGCCCAACGCCGCCTTGGCAACAGTCCACCGGTCCTGCCGCGCACTGGGCTGGTAGGTGTAAATCGGCAAGCTGCGGGCTTCGACCTGCATCGTCGCCATGTCGACGGCCGGGTTATACCGTGCACTGCGCGCATCCATGGCCACATCATAGCCCTTGCCGTCGCGCTTCCATTCGAAATGAACCCGGTTGAAATTCAGCGATATGCCACTGATCGCCGGGCTGTAGCCCAGATGATCCGGCTGGCCCGGGTCGATGCTGTTCACGTAGGGCAGCGCGCCATCATACACTTTGAACGCGCCGCGCACCTCGGTGATCCCGGCATCGCGCAGATTGGCCGCCATACTGGCCAGCGCATCCGTATCCAGCAGCGGATCGCCGCCGCCCACAAGGATCAGGTCGCCCTTCAGAATACCGTTCTCAACCGGTCCGTCCGCCATCAATCTGGTTTCAAACCGATGCTCTGGCCCCAGCACATCCAGCGCATACAATGCCGTCAGCGCCTTGGCCACGCTGGCTGGCGGCAATCCGTCCTGCGCGCCATATCCTTCCAGCTGCGCCCCGGTTTCCGCATCGGCGACGGCAAAGACGACCTCACCCTGCAGTCCGGCTGCGCGGACAATCCGCTCGACACCGTTCAGCTCCGGCCCGCGCATCTGTGGGCGCAGTGACACCAGCGGCGCCCCAGCCAGTCCGGTAGCGGGGATCAGCGCGGCCCCAAGCCCGCCAAGAATGAATCGACGCGAATAACGATCAACCATAGGTCAATTAAAATCCCAGAGTTTTCGCCCAAACAACCGCCCGCACTGGATTATGTGGCCATGGGGGCTATTCCGGCAACACCTGATTTGCCCATTCACCGCGCCCGCGTATTTCGGTCGAGCTGACATCGACCATCGGCACATTCACGAAACACCAGGCCGGGGCGCTGGCCCGCCCCAGCAAATGCCGCGCCTGCCCGTCAATCCTATATCTTGCGTAAGCCCGCGCTGCCGGAGACATCCGCGCCGAAATCCGGTCGCCGGGCCGCGCGACCACACCCACAGGCACACTGTCCATGATCTTCCGCCAGTCTTTCCAGCGGTGAAACTGCGCCAGATTATCCGCACCCATCAGCCAGACAAACCTGACCTGCGGATAGAGCCTCTGCAACGCCGCCAGAGTATCCGCCGTCGCCCGCGTTCCTGTCAGCGCCTCGATATCCGTGACCTTAACCCTTGGGTGCCGCATGACCGCCCTTGCCGCCCGAACCCGCTGTTTCAGCGGCGCGGGGCCACGCTCTTTCAGCGGATTGCCCGGTGAAACCAGCCACCACACCCGATCCAGCCCGAACGCCTTCATCGCCTCAAGCGTCACATGCACATGGCCTTGGTGCGGCGGATCAAAGGATCCACCGAACAGCCCCACGACCTGCCCGGGCCGCGCAAAAGGGATCGAATACCGCTTCATTCTTTGCTGATGTTCAAATTCGGTCGGGCTTGTCAATCAACTGGTTGCACCGCGTCGCCCAGGCGGACCTGCCCGGATCGCACCACTTCGGCACACCAGCCGCCATGTCCGCGCACGGCTGAGTAGCCACCTTTGCCCAGCGCCTCCTCCATTCGGCTGCAGGGCGCACAAATCACGGTGAACCGCAAAATGGCCTCACCCACCTGCACCTCGCGCCCCTTGAGCGCGGCCAAATTGATCCCCGAAACCACCAGATTGCGTCGGAGGGTTTCTGGCAAAACAGGCCCCTGCCCCAGATACGCACCGATTGCCGCCAGATGTTCCTGCTGGATCAGCGTCACTGCGCGTTTACCTGCACGGCCCCGATCGCCCTCGGCTCCGGCCTCGGATACCAGAACCTGTTTCACAGGGATCATCGCGGCCCGCCTGTCCGGCCGCAACCCGATCCATTCAACGTGCCCCGGCTGCGCCCATCCAGCTATCAAACCTGCCAGTTCCGACAAAACACTCTCCCATTCGATCATGGCCACAATACCCGTCGCGATCCGTGAACGAAATTCACGAAACCACCAGCTTGCCCCGCCCGTCCCGCTTGGATATCTAGCGTTCCAACCCAATTTCCCGACCCAGAGGACGCGACATGGCCGCCTATCAATATGTCTACCACATGCAGGGTGTCTCCAAGACCTATCCCGGTGGCAAGAAGTGCTTTGAAAACATCCACCTGAGCTTTCTGCCCGGCGTGAAAATCGGTGTTGTCGGCGTCAACGGCGCGGGTAAATCGACGCTGATGAAGATCATGGCCGGCCTCGACACCGATTTCACCGGTGAGGCTTGGGCCGCCGAGGGTGCCAAGGTCGGCTATCTGCCGCAGGAACCGCAGCTGGATGAATCGCTGACGGTCCGCGAAAACGTCATGCTGGGCGTGGCCGCGAAAAAGGCCAAGGTCGACCGGTTCAACGAAATCGCCATGGAGATCGCCGAGAACTACTCGGACGAGCTGATGGAGGAAATGACCACCCTGCAGGACGCCATCGACGCGGAAAACCTGTGGGACCTCGACAGCCAGATCGACGTCTCGATGGAGGCGCTGCGCTGCCCGCCGGACGACGCCAACATCGCAAACCTCTCGGGGGGTGAGAAACGCCGTGTGGCGCTGTGCAAGCTGCTGCTGGAAGCGCCCGACATGCTGCTGCTCGACGAACCGACCAACCACCTGGACGCCGAGACGATCGCCTGGCTGCAACAGCACCTGATCGACTACAAAGGCACCATCCTGATCGTCACCCACGACCGGTATTTCCTGGATGACATTACTGGCTGGATTCTGGAGCTCGACCGCGGTCGCGGCATTCCTTACGAGGGCAACTACTCCGCGTGGCTGGAACAAAAGGCCAAACGGCTGGAGCAGGAAGCCCGCGAGGACAAGTCCAAGCAAAAGACCCTGCAGCGCGAACTGGAATGGATGCGTCAGGGTCAGAAGGCCCGTCAGGCCAAATCCAAAGCCCGGATCAATGCCTATAATGAGCTGGCCGAACAGTCCGAGCGCGAAAAGCTGACCCGCGCCCAGATCGTCATCCCCAACGGCCAGCGCCTTGGCGGCAAGGTGATCGAGGTTGAGGGCCTGTCGAAACACATGGGCGACAAGCAACTGATCGAAGGGCTGGACTTCGCCCTTCCCCCCGGCGGCATCGTCGGCGTCATCGGCCCCAACGGCGCCGGTAAATCGACCCTGTTCAAGATGCTCACCGGTCAGGAACAGCCCGACAGCGGCACCATCACGCTGGGCGACACGGTCGAGCTGTCTTATGTCGACCAGTCCCGCGATGACCTGAAAGACAACGACACCGTGTGGGAGGCGATTACCGGCGGTGCCGAGATCATCCAGCTGGGCGACGCGCAGGTCAATTCCCGCGCCTATTGCTCGTCCTTCAACTTCAAGGGCGGTGACCAGCAGAAGAAGGTCTCATTGCTGTCAGGGGGTGAGCGCAACCGCGTCCACATGGCCCGCCTGCTGAAAGAGGGCGGCAACGTACTGCTGCTGGATGAACCGACCAACGATCTGGACGTCGAAACCCTGCGCGCACTCGAAGACGCGCTGGTCGATTTCGCCGGCTGCGCCGTTGTCATCTCACACGACCGCTTCTTCCTCGACCGGATTTGCACGCATATCCTAGCGTTCGAAGGCGATGCCCACGTGGAGTGGTTCGAGGGCAACTTCGAGGATTACGAAGAGGACAAAAAGCGCCGTCTGGGACCGGACGCGCTGGAGCCCAAGCGATTGAAGCATAAGAAGTTTGCGCGGTAGTACCCTCGAATAGAAACCAAGACGTTTTGCAAAAAAGCTGGTGGTCACTTGACCACCAGCTTTGAGTTTTTGCAATTTGCTGATAATCTATCTAAATATTTTTTATTTCTTGTGAGCTGCCAATGTCTCAAGACAAGGATATTGACACTGAAATAGGCATCCTAAATCAAGCGGTTCGGAAAGTGCCTGCGCTTAGGTACGCGTACGGATTAGCTGGATTAGCTGCGGTTTCCACTATTGTCATGGGGTTTGTTGAACCCGACTTTAAAGGTGTCGTGTCTATAGCTCTTGTATTAGCTGGTTCTACTGCAGTCTTTGTTTTTGCAATGATGGTGGCTCATGGTGAAAAAGCCGTTGCTTGGGCCGGCGTTCTTTTGGTTTGGTCGATAGTCATTACATTAATGGCATCAGTATTTTTTACCATTAGTGCTCTCGCCTTCAATTGGCCGCCGGACTGGTTAGACTTCGTAAAGAAAGTTAACCGTGAGTTCCCAACCATGTTCACAACTGAGGCAGCAAAAGTTCCAGATTCAGATGTTGGTATCGCCTCCCGGTCAACAATTAATGTGAGCGGCAAAGTAGATCTGGATTTTATCCCTAGTGGCACAAACATAATTTTGTTTAATTCTAGCCAAACCGAGGGGTTAGCAAACGATTTCTATCGCCACGTTGCAGCTAGGAATTCAGGATCATTGATTGATACTAGCTGGGCAAACAAGTGGATTGGAAAACGGCAATTCAAGTACACTAGAATCTACTTTAACGGCGCAAAGGAAAATGGCGCAAGAAACGAACAAGTTGCTTATAGAATTGCAGATGCTTTACCTGGTAAGCAATACGTAATTCGTTACGAAAGCCGGAACACCCACCCGTACAATTCACCCAAGTACTGGCCCGAATACAATGGGATTGGGTACTTTATACTTAGCCCCATAGACGATGACCGAGACATTGCTATATTCTTGTCCAACGATGTTGTGGGCAAGTTTTAGAAAGCGCAGGATGGGTGCTCGCACCCATTTCTCCTCAGTGCTCCGAAACAAAACCACATCAAATGATGGATCAAGTTACCCATCCTACGGCTCCCCGAACTTCCGCTCGGTGATGCCGCCACTCCATTCCGGGCCCACCCGACCCACGCGAATATCGCGATGGATTGACGAATACGGCCAATCGGTCGGATGCTCTACATACCCATGCTTGACCGGATTCCCCCAACAATACGCCATGTGATTGCGGTAATCTTGTTCATCTCGAATGCAATGCTCCCAAAACCTGTGTTGCCAAACAGGTGCTTCGCGCTTGTTGGCGCGTAGGCCGGATTGAACAACAGGCAGGTTCGACGGGACGGGTGCCGGGCTGAAGCCCGGCCTACAACTGGCCTTATTCACACGCATGGTAAACCGCGCCTTGATCGCACCCCACCGCATCGAATAATCCGCATCCCTCAGCGGCAGGGTCCAGGCCACGTGCAGATGATCTGGCAACACAACAAACGCATCGCACCAGAATGGCCGCTCCCTCTGCGTCATTGCAAAGGCCGCCCTCAGATGCGCCACTTCACGCGTCAACAGGTCCGACGAACGATCGGCCAAAGAAACGGTGAAGAAATAACTGGCGCCGGGAATGCGGACACGCCGATAGATGGACATGCATCCGGTTTACGGCAGCTATGACGACCAATTCGTAAAGGGGTGGACTGAAACCGTAAGAGACCGGAAGGACGGGCGGTTCCACCCATCCAGCGACTCATTGCATACGCGATGGCGAGACGCCAAAGCACCGCTCCATCGGATTACATAATTCACTTTCGAAATACCAAGGGGTCGTTCGTTGCCGGGCCTACCCGGACCGGCTGCCACCCATCCGTCTGAACCCGAACAATCCCGCCAAAGCACCGATCAGCAACAACCCAGTGGCCGGAATTGGGACGGCAGAGACATTCACTTCTGTCACGGTACCTTCCGACCCGGGCTCTTCGCACCACAATTCACAGAAGTCGGGCTCTGTAACTTCCGTCAGTTCTTCATCCTGTTCGATTGGCTCCTGCTCCTGCTCCAACTCCAGCTCTTCAAGATGTCGAATTTCTTCGAGATGGCGATCAGAGGTTGCTGCCGACTGGATGATTCGAAACATATCCCATTCCATATCCTCACGGGATTTTTCGCTCGAATACGTGGACAATCGGTTGGTTTCCCGTTCGATACCATCAGGCAACGGACTTTCCCAATCAACTGTAACAGTCAATGCATCGGTAGAACCAGCCCAACAAAGGACCGCAAATGTACAAACAAGTCTCATGTCCGCCCCCACGGTTATGTACGTTACTATAGCACCAAAATTCTGCTTTTCAAAACATCGAAATATCTGAATAAAATCCGAGGGTTGTAGGCGACCTTGCTTCTCTACCCTATAGTTTTTCGGGTGCTCTGCGACTCGGGACTCAACTGACGATTGCTCGGGCACGGTCCATGGTGGTAGGCGCATCCTTCATTCCTGCTCAGGTTGTTGAAATCGCGGTCCCCGTATCAGGTTCGACATGCGCGGGATTCGCACCAACCCCTTCGGCGGGAAACCGTTCAAAACGTGCTGCAGGCCCCTAAACCGTTGTACAAAGCAAAAAAACTCCCTTGTCACACGCCCTGTGCGCTGCCATATCCCGGTTGCTTACGTTTTTCTATTTCGACCTACTGTCTCCGTTTCCGGCGCTCAGTCTATCGATCCAGACCGACGACGCCAGGCTGCCGCAACCCCGTGGGCAGCATCAAAACAGGAGACAACGGACATGCCAGCAGGCACCGTAAAATGGTTCAACACCACCAAAGGCTACGGCTTTATCGCACCCGAAGATGGCGGCAAAGACATCTTCGTACACATCTCGGCCGTGGAACGTTCCGGCCTGACCGGTCTGGCCGACAACCAGAAAGTCACGTACGAGCTGCGCTCGGGTCGTGACGGCCGCGAAAGCGCGGACAATATCGAACTGGCCTGACCAGTAAAAAAGGGCGGAGAATCTCTCCGCCCTTTTTCTTGCCGCGCCCTTGAACTGTGGCGCGCAAAATACATCACAATCCCTTTATCAGTGCGCAGCGATTGACCGGATCGTGTATCCTTCCGAGACTGAATTCATGTTTTTCATGAAGGATAGGTGAGCCCACCATGTTCACGCGCCGTGTATTTCTTGCATCGACAGCAGCAGCCAGCCTCACACCGGGAATGAGCCTGGCCAAGAAGAAAGCCGTCGAATACGACCCCACGCCGCAGGTGGTCCGGATCAAGAAACAGTTTCAGCCTGGTCAGTTGCTGGTCGTGCCACGCTCGTTCTATCTGTATTTCGTGACCGAGCCGCGCAAGGCGATCCGCTATGGCTGCGGGGTCGGCAAAGCCGGATTGGAATTCACCGGCACCGCGACAATCGACGTGAAGAAGGAATGGCCGACGTGGCGGCCAACGGACGAAATGATCGAGCGGGAACCGGTGACTTACGCCAAGTTCAAGGACAACGATTATGTCCAGCCCGGCGGAGGAGACAATCCACTGGGGGCCCGGGCGCTCTATCTGTTCCAAAACGGCGTCGACACCTATTTCCGCATTCACGGTACAACACAGCCGCAGACCATTGGACGGGCGGTGTCAAACGGCTGCATCCGAATGCTGAACGAGCATGTGATCGACCTTTACCAGCGCGTACCATTGGGCACGGTGGTCAGTGTGGTTTAATCCGATCAGGGCGCTGACCAATCCACATCCGCAGCCTGCTCGATCCTTAACCGCCCTTCTGACCACGGGCGTGCAAGGCTTTGCGCTTCAGCCTCGGTTCCGGTCAGCCATCCCGGCACATCGGACAGGTTCAGCAAAACCCCCATGCGATGATGGATCGGCCGGACGTCGGCGTTCGGTTCGCAGGTCACTGCGGCAACCTGATTGACGCATAGTCCGCCGGGGGCCTGCCAGGTGTCCGTAATCGCCGCAAATATCAGCGGCGCGCCGTCAACCGAGGAAATGCGCCACGCTGTCTTGCGCCGTTTCTCTCCGGTCCATTCGTACCAGCCGTCGACAGGAATCACAGCCCTGCCCACACCCTGAAACGCCGTCTTATCAAACACCGTTTCGGATCTTGCGTTGATGATCGTCTCCATCACCGGGCGGCCCCGCGCGTTGACCCGCCCCACCGGGATCATGCCCCAGCGCATCGGCGCCAGCCCCGCGCTTGTCAGGGTCATCACCTCCTGCCCCGGCTGAATGTTATGACGCGGCGGCTGAGCGGCCACCTCAGCGGGCACACCCAGAAACCGGGCAATCTCGGATATGGGCCGCGTCAGAAAAAACCGCCCCGGCATGATGCGCTCCTATCGGTTTGCGTTTCCGACCAGCTTAAGAACATCTGGCCCAAGCGCCTCGACAATCAGGGCCACGCCCTGTGCATTGGGATGAATGCCATCAGCCTGCATGAACCCAAGCGCGGCAGTCGGATCGCCACCGGCATCAAGGCCGGCGAAAAAGCTTTCTGCATAAAGCGCTCCGTGTTTCTGCGCCAATTCAGGATAGATGGCGTCAAAGGCCTGTCTGTAGTCAGGGCCAAAGTTTCCCGGCGCTTCCATCCCGATCAGCAAGACCTCGACATCGGCCGCTTTGGCGGTCTGCAGGATGGTATCGAGGTTCTCACGCGACACCGCAGGATCAACACCGCGCAACAGATCATTGGCCCCGAGGGCAACGATTACGCCATCGACTTCCGGTGTCAGCGTCCATTCGATACGCGCCGCGCCACCGGCTGTTGTGTCCCCCGACACACCTGCGTTGATCAGCGTCACCTCGGCGCCGCGATCTTCAAGCCAGCGGCCGAGCTGAGGGACAAATCCCTCCTGCTCGGGCAAGCCATAGCCATGCGTCAGAGAATCCCCTACCGCCGCGATGACCACCGGTTCGGCTGTGGCCGCAAAGCCGCAAAAGACAAACAGGCCCGACATCAAGGTCTTGCGCAAGGTCCCAACCGCTCCATATCCCAAATGACCGCTCCTTTTCGGAAAGACTGATGACGTCACCAGTTCTCACGCTCCAAGATGCCTCATTGTCGCTGGATGGCAATGCCGGTCGGGTGAATATCCTGCATGGTATCAACCTGACTGTGCGGCAGGGTGAAACGATAGGCCTGGTCGGACCGTCCGGGTCAGGCAAATCCTCACTTCTGATGCTGATGGGTGGGCTTGAACAGGCGACCCGTGGGACCGTCTCGGCGCTTGGGCGCGATCTGACAGGGCTGGACGAAGACACTTTGGCGCGTTTCAGGCGCGACTACATGGGTGTTGTGTTTCAGAACTTTCACCTGATCCCGACAATGACCGCGCTTGAAAACGTCGCCACGCCACTGGAACTGGCTGGTCACAAGGATGCGTTCATCCGCGCCGAGGCCGAGCTTGAAGCCGTTGGACTGTCGCACCGGCGCAATCACTACCCGGCGCAGTTGTCGGGCGGGGAACAGCAGCGCGTTGCCCTTGCCCGCGCATCGGCCCCCCGGCCTCAGATCCTGCTGGCGGATGAACCGACCGGCAATCTGGACGAAAGCAATGGCGCCGCCATTGTCGAGCTGTTGTTTGGGTTGCGGGACAAACACGGTGCCACCCTTGTTCTGGTAACGCACAGCCACGCACTGGCCCGGAAATGCGACCGAGTCGTGCGCTTGCGGGATGGCCGCATTGCCGGGGATGCCCAACAGGAGGCCGCTGAATGAGCCTGCGGCTGGCCGGACGGTTGGCGCGCCGTGAACTGCGCGGCGGATTGCAGGGATTTCGCGTGTTTCTGGCCTGCCTTGCGCTGGGTGTCGCCGCGATCGCCGCAGTGGGTTCAGTCCGGCATGCGATTCAGGCTGGCTTGGCCCAAGAGGGCGCCGCCCTTTTGGGTGGGGACGCGCAGCTGGAATTCACCTACCGCTATGCCAGCGACGAAGAACGCAGCTGGATGAACGCGTCAGCCCGGCAGGTATCCGAAATCGTCGACTTCCGGTCCATGGCTGTCACGCAACACGATGACGGTCCGGATCGCGCATTGACACAGGTGAAGGCGGTCGATGACGCCTACCCATTGCTTGGCTCCGTCACGCTGGAGCCCGCGATGCCCCTGCCAGTTGCGTTGAACGGTCAGGACGATCTGCCCGGAGTGGTGATGGACCCCGCCCTGATGGATCGGCTGAACCTGGAGGCAGGGGACACCGTCACGCTCGGGACGCAGGAGTTTGTCGTAATGGCCGCGCTGATGTTCGAGCCGGACGGGGCCGCTGACGGATTCGGATTGGGGCCGCGTACCTTGGTGCGCACTCAAGACCTGAGCAAATCGGGTTTGCTGGAACCCGGCACGCTGTTCTCCACGAAATACCGGCTGGACCTGCCGCCCGCCACAGATCTTGCCACCCTGTCGACTGAAGCAAAAGAAGCCTTTGACGGCACCGGCATGCGCTGGACAGATGCTCGCAACGGTGCCCCTGGCATCGCTGAGTTCGTCGCAAGGCTCAGCGCCTTTCTGGTGCTTGTAGGTCTGTCGGGTCTGGCCGTAGGCGGCATCGGCATCTCGGCAGCGGTACGGGCGTACCTGTCACAAAAGACGGAAACGGTTGCCACATTGCGCACTCTTGGCGCCGACCGTACCACGATTTTTCAGACATACATGTTCCAGATCGGCATTTTGTCTGTCATCGGCATCGCGCTGGGCCTAGCCCTGGGCGGCGCTGCCCCCCTGGTGCTTTCATCGCTGATCGAAAGCCGGTTGCCTGTTCCCGCTGTATTCTCGATCTATCCCCAGCCATTGGCCGAGGCAGCCCTCTATGGCGTTCTGACGGCGTTCCTGTTCACTCTCTGGCCGCTGGCCAGAACCGAAGAGGTCCGCGCCGCAACCTTGTTTCGCGACGCCCTGACATCGGCGCGGTTCTTTCCCCGTTCTGCTTACGTGCTCGCCACCGCAGTGGGCCTTGCTCTCCTGATCTCAGCCGCCGCATGGTTCAGCGGCTCCGCCCGCCTGACCCTGTGGGCCAGCAGCGGTTTGGCCGGAGCGATGGCTTTGCTGGCCGCAACCGCGTGGATCATTCGACGGGTTGCCCGAGCCGGGGCTTCGGCAACACGCGGGCGGCCCGCCTTGCGCTGGGCCCTGTCGGCCATCTCTGACCCGCGCGAAGGTGCTGGTCCCGTCGTGCTGTCGCTTGGGCTGGGGCTGTCGGTGCTGGCGGCCGTCGGGCAGATTGACGGAACATTGCGCAACGCAATCTCGGGCAATCTGCCGGACGTGGCGCCGTCATACTTCTTTGTCGACATCCAGAAAGACCAGATGCCCGGGTTCATGGAACGGCTGGAAACCGACCCGGCGGTCAGCCGCATCGAAAGTGCGCCAATGCTGCGCGGAATCATAACCGGGATCAACGGACAGCCTGCGCGCGAGGTGGCTGGCGATCACTGGGTGCTGGACGGAGACCGGGGGATCACCTATTCCGAACGTCCCCCCAAGAACGCGCGCATCACCAAAGGGGAATGGTGGTCAGATGACTATTCCGGCGCGCCGCAGGTCAGTTTTGCCGCGGAAGAAGCTGCTGAGATGGGTCTCAAGCTGGGCGATGAGTTGACGGTTAACATTCTCGGCCGGGACATCACGGCCCGGCTGACCTCTCTGCGTGAGGTTGATTTCTCAACCGCCGGAATGGGGTTTGTCATGTCCATGAACCCCGGCGCGCTGGCCGGGGCACCGCACAGTTTCATCGCAACGGTCTATGCCGAAGAACAGGCCGAGGCCGCCATATTACGCGATCTGGCAGGGCAATTTCCCAACATCACCGCGATCCGTGTGCGGGACGCGATCGACCGGGTTTCCGGCCTGCTTGCCGGGTTGGCATCGGCCACGTCTTACGGGGCCGGGGTATCTTTGCTGACCGGGTTTCTCGTGCTGATCGGCGCGGCCGCCGCCGGAGAGCCCGCGCGCCGCTACGAGGCCGCGATCCTGAAAACGCTCGGGGCTGGCCGCCGCCGCATTCTTCTCAGCTTTGCATTGCGCGCCGTACTTCTTGGCACGGCAGCCGGAGGCGTGGCCCTGCTGGCCGGCATCACCGGCGGTTGGGCCGTGGCAACGTTCATTTTTGACACCGGCTTCACGATCATCTGGCCATCCGCGCTTGCCATCGTTCTGGCCGGAATCGCCGTGACCACAGGAGCCGGCCTGGTCTTTGCCCTGCGCCCTCTGGCTGTCAGGCCGGCGCGCATCCTGCGCGCCGCCGGTTAGGTCTCAGCGAACACAGGCCACCGGCTGCAAAATCTGCAACAAGCGATCATTATCACAGACCAGCGCGTCCAGTGTGATTTCATCCAGCGACGCATAAAACACTTCGGCTGCATCTCGCAGGGCCAGCCGCAATCGACAGGCATCGGTCAGCGGGCACGTGTTGTCCGCATCGGCAAAGCACTCCGTAATCGGCAGGTTGCCTTCCACATGGCGAAACACCGACCCGATCCGGATCTGTTCCGCCGGACGGGCCAACATCATGCCGCCGTTGCGCCCGCGTTGCGTGTTCAGATAGTTCAGCTGGCTGAGCTGGTTAATCACCTGCGCCAGATGGTTTTCCGAGATGTTGCACACTTCGGCAATCTCGGCCTTTGTCACCAGCCGATCCTGATGCGCCGCGCAATACATCAGCAGGCGCACTGCAATATTCGTCCGTTTGGTAATCCGCATCACAGGCCTCCCAAATATCAAGATGCAGTCTTATTGCATGTTCCGCAAAAAAGCGGTTTGACATACATCAATCGAGATCCAGGACGGCACAGCGCATGAAAGACCCGTATTTCTTCGGTTATGGCAGCCTGGTCAATCTGGCCACCCATGACTTTCCCGATCCGCATCCGGCCCGGCTGAAGGGCTGGCGGCGCGCATGGCGACATACCGACCTGCGCGAAGTGGCGTTTTTGACAGCCGTACCTGACCCCGATGCCGAAATCGAAGGCATGATCGCGCATGTTCCAAAGAACGACTGGGCAGCGCTGGATCAGCGCGAATGGGCCTACGATCGCGTGACTGCGACGCAATCAGTGACCCACCCCCTGGCGCATGAAGTTGAAATCGCCGTCTATGCCGTTCCGCAGGATCGGCACAATGCGCCAAGCAACAAACATCCGCTGCTGCTCAGCTATATCGACGTGGTGGTGCAGGGTTATCTGCGCGCTTTCGGTCCGGACGGAGCAGATCGTTTCTTCGCCACCACGGACGGTTGGGACGCACCGATCCTGAATGACCGCTCCGAACCCCGCTATCCGCGCCATCAACAGCTCCGCCCCGACGAAACAGACTTCGTCGACGACCGCCTGCGCAGTATCTCGGCAAACATCGTTCAAAACGCATAAAAAAGGGGCCGGAATCAATCAGCCCTCTTCATCTTTTTCAAAATACTCTCGCCGAAGGCACGCGCCGCAAGGCGCGTTTCATCACCCCCGCGCGCGGATCACCTGCAACAGGGGCAACAGGGCCGCCATCTCGGGCCCGCGTTCCATCCCCGTCAGCGCCTTGCGCAACGGCATGAACAGACCTTTGCCCTTGCGGCCGGTCGCTTCTTTCACGGCGCTGGTCCATTTACCCCAGGTTTCACCGTCAAACGGGCCCTCCGGCAGCAGCGCCATCGCCTCAGCGATGAACGCGCGATCCTCATCGGCGATCAGTGGTTCCGCCCCTACGCGGCACAGCTCCCACCAGCCTTTCAAATCGCCGAGCGTGGTGATGTTCTCGCGCGCCATGGCCCAGAACGGCTCGGCCAGATCCGCCGGAACACCGGCATCGGCAACAGCATCAGCCACATCGGCAAGCGACAGTGATTGCAAATACTTCGCGGTCAGCGGGAACAGGTCCTGCACGTCAAACTTGGTGGGCGCGGCACCAAAGCGGCTTACGTCGAACCCCTCAATCAATTCGACCATATCCGCGCGCAGTTCGACCGGGTCGGACGATCCCAGACGTGCCATCAGGCTCAGTAAGGCCATCGGCTGCACGCCCTGTTCACGCAGATCCCGCAGCGCCAGCGTGCCCAGACGTTTTGACAGCGCCTCGCCCTGCGGACCGGTCAGCAAAGAATGGTGGGCAAAGCGCGGGCAGGTGCCACCCAGTGCCTTGATGATCTGAATCTGGGTCGCCGTGTTGGTTACATGGTCCGAGCCGCGGACCACGTCGGTCACGCCCATCTCAGTATCATCCACAACAGAAGCGATCGTATAAAGAACCTGGCCGTCACCACGGATCAGCACCGGATCGGAAACCGAGGCTGCATCGATCGAGATGTCGCCCAGAATACCGTCGGTCCACTCGATCCGCTCGTGATCCAGCTTGAAGCGCCAGACCCCGTTGCCACGTTCGGCGCGCAGCGCGTCTTTCTCGGCCTCGCTGAGGTTCAGCGCGGCGCGGTCATAGACCGGCGGCTTGCCCATGTTCAGTTGCTTCTTACGCTTCAGGTCCAGTTCGGTCGGCGTCTCGAAAGCCTCGTAGAACCGCCCCATCTCGCGCAGCTTGTCGGCGGCCTCGGCATAACGGTCCAGACGCTCAGACTGACGTTCGACCCGATCCCAGTGCAGGCCCAGCCATTCAAGGTCCTGCTTGATGGCATCGACATATTCTTCCTTCGACCGCTCAGGATCGGTGTCGTCGATACGCAGGATGAACGTACCCCCGTTTTTGCGGGCAATCAGATAGTTCATCAGGGCAGTGCGCAGGTTGCCCACGTGGATGTAACCGGTGGGCGACGGGGCGAAGCGGGTGGTGGTCATGGATATCTCCTGTTGGCGCGGCTCTTGTCACATGAAGGGCGTTTTGTCCAGCAAGCGAATGAGGCCCCGGACAGGATTGAGCGTGCCAGTAAGGCTCAGGTCGGCTCGACTTGCCAATGCCGACCCAGATCTTCAAGCCCCGCGACGATCAGCTCGGACAGAACCGCAGTATCGATATCCGCCAGTTTGTTCACGTAAAGACAGGATTTCCCAAGTTTGTGTTTTCCCAGCCGGGACAGGATGTCACTGAAATCAGCATAACCGGGCATGATGTAGATGGAATGCGCCGCCTTGCGCGGAGAAAATCCGGTTGCCAGAAAGCCTCCTTCGCGCCCGGATTTGTAGCGATAGTGATAGCGGCCATACCCGATGATCGAAGGTCCCCACATCACCGGTTCAAATCCGGTGGCTTCGCGAAACAGCGCATCCAGCACCCGCGCCTCGTCTGCCTTTCGCGTTGGCAGGACGGATGACAAAAATCCGTTAACGGCCTGCCCTGTCGGCTGTGTTTTGTTTTCGGATCGGGACATTAGCAAAAATTAACACGTAATGTTTATCCATGCAGCCCATGTCAGGCGGGTAAAATATGGCAAACGACCCACAGCGGGCTAGTTCCCGGGCTGGAGTCCTGACAGGGAGAAACATAATGACCATCAATTTGACGAGAAGAGCAGCGCTCGGCGCTGCCGCAGCATTGCCATTTGCATCGGCTGCAACTCCGGTTCTGGCCAATGATGCTGAAACCGGCGCAAACCCGACAACCGCCAGATCGTTCGCGCTTGGTGATTTCACTGTTACAACATTGCTGGATGGCAGCCTACCGCGCGACGGCGCCAAGGAAATATTCGGCGGCGGTGCATCGGACGAGGAATTCGCGAGGGTTTCCGCCGAGAACTTTATTCCAGACGACATGGCCCAGTTCTTCTTCACGCCAACGCTGGTCAATACCGGGTCCGAAATGGTGCTGTTCGACACAGGCCTCGGAAAAGGTGGTATTCAGGCGGCACTGGCCGATGCTGGTGTGACACCTGATCAGATCGACGTGGTGGTCATCACCCACATGCACCCCGATCACATCGGCGGTATGACAACCAATGACGCACCGACCTTTCCGAATGCACGCTATGTGACCGCTTCGAACGAATACGATTTCTGGGCCGCGCAGGAGGCAGGAAACCGGGTCGGCGATCTGGTTGCGGCCAAGGTGACGCCACTGGCGGACAAGATGACCTTTATCGAAGACGGCGGCGATGTTGCGTCCGGCATCACGGCCATGTCTGCCTTTGGCCACACGCCCGGCCATACGGTCTATCACCTGGAAAGCAACGGCCGGCGTCTGATCCTGACGGCAGATCTGGCGAACCATTATGTCTGGTCATTCGCCCATCCGGAATGGGAAGTCCGGTTTGACATGGACAAGGCTGCAGCCACCGCAGCACGACGCAACGTGCTTGGGCTTCTGGCCGCCGACAAGGTGCCGATGATCGGTTATCACATGCCATTTCCCGCAGCGGGGTTTGTCGAAACCCGGGGTGAAGGGTTCCGGTTTGTCTCCGTCAGTTATCAGATGATGGGCTGACCCTAAAGACACAGGATTTTATGGCGGATCCGGCCCGCCCTTGAACTAGGGCGGGCTTGTTGCGCGTGGATTTCCACCTGTCGCAACCTGCGGCGGCCTTGCCAGCAAAAGTTCAGACCGCGCAAAAGCCGCAAGACCGGAGGCCTGTTCGACTGGACCATCGCAGGCCAACGAGCCGTAGCGCTACACCTCATCGAGCGTCACTAGTTCTGTCTGTGCGACATTGCCCGGCCAGTCAGAAAGTTTGAAACCGTCCTTGGTACTCTGGGGCAGTTCACCGGCTGGGCGAATCGAATCCACACCTGAAAAGTGTCGCGCTCAGTGATGAGTCTCTATTTGGTTGTATTGGGTATCAAACTGCCAACTACCTGCACTGAGTCACGCGGGTAATGGCCTATCAGAATGATGCAGAGTCAAGCTGTTTCGAAGCCATCAACCCCGTCAATAGAATGACGTCACTGCATACTTAATTTCATCAAAAGGGGAATCAAATGAGCATTTTGTCCAAACTGCTGTCGACCACTGCAAGTGTTCTTGTATTGTCAATGACCCCAGTGGCGGCTGTTCTGACCGGCTTTGTCGCAACCTCTTCTTATGCCCAGGAAGGCGAAGGCGAGACAGAGGGTGGTGGTGAAACTGAAGGTGGTGGCGAAACCGATGGCGGTGGCGAAACCGATGGCGGTGCCGAAACCGATGGCGGTGCCGAAACCGATGGCGGTGGCGAAACCGATGGCGGTGGCGAAACCGATGGCGGTGGCGAAACCGATGGCGGTGGCGGTGGCGAAACCGATGGCGGTGGTGAACCCGATGGCAACTCGGGCGGTGATGAAGGCGGCAGCGAGACCGAAGACGATGGAGACACCGAAGGCAATTCGGGAGATGACGAAGGATCCACCGAGAATGACGTAGAACGGCCGGGCGAAGATCGCTAACCAAACACGGTTGGTATTACCCGAAAAGCCGAATGATCAGAGCTTTCAAAGCTCAGGATCAAAATCCTTCGGGAAAGTTCAATAAAAAAGGCCGGTGCTGTCCCGCGCCGGCCTTTCAACTCTGTGCGATATCTTCAGTCGCGTAGCAGCTCGTTGATGCTGGTTTTCGAACGGGTTCTTTCGTCCACACGCTTCACGATTACAGCGCAATAGAGGCTGATATTGTTCTTCGACGGCATAGAACCCGCAACGACCACCGAATAGGGCGGAACCTCGCCATACATGACCTCGCCGGTTTCGCGATCCACGATCTTTGTGGATTTACCGATGAATACACCCATCCCCAGAACCGAACCTTCGCGGACGATGCAGCCTTCGACCACTTCCGAGCGGGCACCAATAAAGCAGTTGTCTTCGATGATGGTCGGACCGGCCTGCATGGGCTCCAGCACCCCGCCGATGCCGACGCCACCCGACAGGTGCACGTTCTTGCCGATCTGCGCGCAGGATCCGACGGTGGCCCAGGTGTCGACCATGGTGCCTTCGTCGACATAGGCCCCAAGGTTCACGAACGACGGCATCAGAACCGCACCCGGTGCGATATAGGCTGACTTGCGGACAACACAGTTGGGCACGGCGCGGAAGCCGGCGGCGCGCCACTGGCTCTCACCCCAACCGGCAAACTTGCTGTCGACCTTGTCCCACCAGCCACCGGCTTGTGGTCCGCCAGTGTGGATTTCCATATCTTTGATGCGAAAGCCCAGCAGAACTGCCTTTTTGGCCCACTGGTTCACATGCCAATCGCCGTTTTCCAGCTTCTCGGCAACCCGCAGCGATCCGCTGTCCAGCGCGTTCAGTGTTTCCTCAATCGCCTCTCTCTGCTCGCCGGTGCTGGCGGGCGAGATCGTGTCGCGAACCTCCCAGGCGGCTTCGATTGCGGCTTCCAGTTGCGCATTGGACATGAGATCACTCCCTGCTGAATCTGTTCACGTTGTTTTTGCCTATAAGCAAGCCACACACAGGGCGCAATGCGGCGTAGGCGGGCGGTTTTGCGTCACTGATGGGACAAAGACAATCGCCCGGGTGGTTATCCGCAGCCTTTCGCGGCTTTTGTCAGCTGGCCCGGCGAATGTGCCGAACCAGTATCGAGACAGCGGCGGCTGCGTCCCTGCCTTTCATCGCGCGCACGATGGCGGCATGATCAGTGTCTGCGCGTTGCTTCCACCGGGGACGCCAATAGGCAAACAGATGGCGCGCGCTGGCGATATGCAGATCGTCAATAGTGTGAAGCAGGCGCGACAATCCGCAGGGTGTCAGGATGGCCCGGTGAAAAGCACGGTTTCCCGCCTCCCACTCCGGCATGGTCCGGGCGGCGTCGCAGGCCAGGCGGGCTTCATCAATTTTCCGCAAAGCGGCTGGCGTCAGGTTCTGAACCGCGTGCTGCATCGCCAGCGATTCCAGTGCCACGCGCATTTCGATGACTTCGCGTACTTCTGATGGGTCCAGCGCGGTGACCCGCATCCCGCGTCGCGGCTCGCTTTTGGCCAGCCCATGCGCCTCCAGCCTCAGCAACGCTTCGCGCACCGGAACGTGGCTGGTCTCGAATGCGCGGGCGATATGGTCCTGACGCAGTTTTTCACCGGCGATCAGGTCGCCGGTGACGATTTGCTGGCTGAGTTTCTGATAGATCGTATCGGCAATGGTCGCGGTCATAGATTGTAGATAAAAATGAAGCCCGCCTTCCACAAGCAGATAATTCAGCCCGCGAACGGGTCCGGGGCAATATTGCCGCCGCAAATCAGAACGGCCACTTTCTCGCCCGGTTCCGGCTGATAGGCACCCGACATCAAGGCCGCCAAAGCCGTTGCCCCTGCCGGTTCTACCAGAAGCCTATGGGCCTGCCAAAATGCGCGCTGCGCCTTGGTGATGGCCGCATCCGGGACCAGAACCGATGACATGCCGCGCGCCAGATCGAAACAGATCGATCCGATCCGCCGCGCGCCCAATGCGTTTGCCGCAACCCCTGATACGGACACGTCCACCGGTTCCCCGGCCTGCAACGCGGCGTGCAGCGCGCAGGAGGTTTCCGGTTCGACCGCCACAATCTTTCGCGCACCCTGAAACCAGGCCAAAGCCCCGGCGATCAGACCACCGCCACCGACCGCGACAAGAACAGTATCCGCCTGCAGGCCCTGCGCCTCCCACTCGGCGAAACAGGTGCCCTGCCCGGCCACCGTCGCAGGTGCATCGTAAGCATGGATCTGCATCGCCCCGGTTTCTTCTTCATGAGCCCGGGCCAGGGTCAGCGCATTGGCGTATTCGCCGGAAACAACGCTCAGGTCGGCGCCGGTCTGCTCGATCAGCGCAATTTTGGACGGCCCCGCCAGTTCCGGTACAAAAATTTTGGCCGGGTGACCCAGCGACTGCGCCGCATAGGCCGCCGCCGCACCGTGGTTGCCGCCTGATGCTGCAACAACGCCCGCCTCGGGCACATCCAGGCTGAGCAGCGTGTTGAATGCCCCGCGTGCCTTGAAACTGCCGGTGTGCTGCAAATGCTCCAGCTTCATTTCAACCGGAATCCCCGGAATGCGGCTTTCCATCACCGGCGTGACCTGCGCATAGCCGGCAATGCGATCCCGCGCCGCCGATATTTCACTCTTCCAGTTCATTCTTGTCTTTCCGTGGCTGGCACTCTGTCCGCGAACCCTATAGCTGTTTGAAAAACACGCAAGCAGGGATCGTTCACCCATGAGAGAAGACCGCCTCAGCCCCTTCCGCGACGCGCAGACCGACCGGTCGACCGCAAGCGAGGTGCCGGACACGCCACAGACACGGTCGCCCGCCTATCGTCTGGCCTTTGCCGACGAGGACTTCATGTGCCGGGAAGAACTGCGTCCGGTGCGCCTGCAACTGGAATTGCTGAAACCCGAGATGATCATGACCGAGCGCGAGATCACCTCTACCATCGTGATGTTCGGAGGGGCCCGCATTCCTGAACCGTCACAAAAGCACACCGCTCGGACCAAAACGCTGGCCGGCCTGTCGCAATATTACGACGAAGCGCGCGAATTTGCACGGCTGATGACCTTGAAGTCGAAGGAAACCGGCGGCCGCGAAAACGTGATCGTCACCGGCGGCGGTCCCGGCGTGATGGAGGCCGGAAACCGCGGCGCACAGGATGCCGAAGGTTGCTCGATCGGTCTGAACATCGTGCTGCCTCACGAACAGGCACCAAACCTTTACGTGACACCGGACCTGAGCTTCAATTTCCACTATTTTGCGATCCGCAAGATGCATTTCCTGATGCGCGCGCGCGCCATCACCATCTTCCCCGGCGGGTTCGGCACGATGGACGAGCTGTTCGAGTCGCTGACCCTGATCCAGACCGGTCGTATGGAACGCGTCCCCTTCCTGCTGTTTGGCCGCGCATTCTGGGAAAAGGTCATCAACTGGGAAGCTTTGGCGGACGCTGGCACCATTTCGGACGAAGACCTGGACCTTTTCCGCTTCGTCGACACGGCAAAAGAGGCGGTCGGGATTATCGAGAACTGGGAACCCGCCCCGCCCCGCGACGAAATTCCGGGGCGCTGACGGATGACGGCGCCCAAGACCGGGGAAATGCTTCACCTGCGCGGGAATGCCCTGAAAATGGGCGAGCCGGTGGCGCTGCCGCTGACGCAAAGCAGCATGTTCCACTTGCCGGGCCCGCCGGATGGTCACGCGACTTACGGACGCGTCGACAATCCAACATGGGTGCATCTTGAGCACGTGCTGGCACATCTGGAAGACGCGCCCTGCCTCAGCTTTCCGTCGGGCATGGCGGCAATATCGGCGGCGTTATTTGCAACCGTACAAGCCGGATCGCGCCTGCTGATCCCATCGGACGGATATTATGTCACGCGCCTGCTGGCGGACAGGTTCCTCTCACGCCTTGGCGTGAAGATCGAGGAACGTCCCACCACCACCTTTGCCGAAGGCGGCTTTGACGGGTTCGATGTGGTCTTCGTCGAAAGCCCTTCGAACCCCGGACTGGACATGATCGATCTGGCGGCCGTAGCCGGACAGGTGCGCGTCGCCGGGGGGCTGACCATTGCCGACAATACGACCCTGACACCATTGGGACAGAGCCCGCTGGATCTGGGCATCGACGTTGTCGTGTCTTCCGACACCAAGGCGATGGGTGGGCATTCCGACATGCTGATGGGCCATGTGGCCAGCCGCGACGCCAAGATCATGGAGCGGGTCGAGGAATGGCGGAAGATCTCCGGCTCGATCCCCGGACCTCATGAGGCATGGCTGCTGCACCGCGGGCTGGAAACGCTGGACGTCCGGTTCGACCGCATGTGCGCGTCGGCACAGGTTCTGGCGGAACGGCTAGCGGCGCACCCGGCCGTGAAAAAAGTCCGTTACCCCGGTCTGCCTGATGACCCGTCACACGCATTGGCACAGGCCCAAACAGCGCGGTTCGGCTTTCTGCTGTCTCTGACACTGGACAGCGAGGACAAGGCCGAAGCCTTCATCAACGCCTGCCCATTGCTGCGCCCGGCCACCTCGTTCGGAGGCATCCACAGCTCGGCCGAGCGTCGCGCACGGTGGGGCGACGCGGTCGATCCTGCCTTCATCCGCCTGTCGGTCGGATGCGAGCCGGTGGAGGAACTGTGGCAGGCCATCGAGGCCAGCCTGAACGCGCTGTGATTACTTCTTGGGCTCACGCAGTTCTGTGAACACGTAGATCGGCAGCACCACGCTGGCGATCAAAGCCCCCAACCAGACCAGCAAAGTTGCAGCCAGCAGATTGGAGATGCCGCCGACGGTCAGGCCCGTCGTCACCAGATCAGTTACCAAAAGGCCTACAAAGGTCACGATCAGCGCAATCCCGCCTTTCAGCGCGGGCGCTTTCTTCTCTCCCAGCTTCAGGATCAGCGGTTCGGCCACGACCTGAACAAGGGTGAATACGATCACCACGACAATGAACGAGATTGGCCGGATCGCGAAACCGGACAACAGAAGTGAAGCGATCAACAACCCGATGGCATTCCCCGCCAGAAGGGCCAGTGCGGATTTTATTCTGCGTGTCATGGGGGCTCCGTCAGAAAACAAGCTGAAATATGCATATGTTATCAGACCTGCGGGAATTTGCGAGCGGTTTCAAAAGCCTCTTCCAATCGGGGCATTGAAATCGCATGATAAAAACATGCCCAACGATCAGACGTGACCCGCGAGAGTGAGATGAGCGACGATCCATATTCGGTCCTTGGCGTCCAGAAAGACGCCAGCGCCGCTGATATCAAGAAAGCCTACCGGCGCATTGCCAAGGATTGCCACCCGGACCTGAAACCGGGTGACGCCAAAGCCGAGGCAAAGTTCAAAGCTGCCGCAGCAGCCTATGATCTGCTGAAAGACCCCGAAACGCGGGCGCGCTATGACAATGGCGAAATTGATGCATCGGGTCAGGAGAGACCCCAACAGCAATATTACCGCGACTATGCCGAGGCGGCAGGAAATCCCTATCGTTCGGGTGCGTCTTATGGCGACCCCGAGGATATGTCCGACATCTTTGCCGAGTTCATGCGTGGGCGCGGCGGGCGCGGCCAACACCGCAGTCATGAATTTCACGCGCCCGGTCACAACCTGAACTATTCGCTTCAGGTCAGCTTTCTGGACGCGGTGTTCGGGGCCAGCCAGAAGTTGACCCTGCCCGATGGTGATCGGATCGAGGTCAAAATCCCCGCTGGCATCACCGATGGTCAGACCATCCGGCTGCGCGGCAAGGGTGCGCCCGGATATGGACAGGGGCCTGCGGGCGATGCGCTTGTCACCATCTCGGTCGCCAGGCATCCGGTCTTTGACCGGCAGGGCGACGACATCCACATCACTCTGCCGATCTCGATCGACGAGGCAATTCTGGGCGGCAAGGTTCCCGCCCCGACGATTGACGGTGGCGTGAACGTCAGCGTCCCGGCGGGGACCAGCAGCGGCAAGACCCTGCGCCTGCGCGGCAAGGGTGTCAAAAAGCGGGGTGCGTCCGAGCGCGGGGATCAGCTGATCGAACTGATCGTGACCCTGCCGGACAAGGTCGATGATGACCTCAGGGCCTTCATGGAAACCTGGCGTGAAATGCATCGCTACGATCCTCGCGAGGGGATACCGTCATGACCCGACACCTGACCGAAGACGAAGTGCTCGCAACTATTGCCCGCCTGACCCCGGACCGGCTGTCCGTTTATCTGGCCGCTGAAATTGTGATCCCCGAGCAAACCGAGCAAGGGCTTGTCTACCAGAGCATCGACGTCGCCCGTCTGGAACTGGCCTGCGAACTGCATGATCAATACGAGATGGAGCCCGACGCGCTGTCGATGATGATTTCCCTGATCGACCAGATGCACTGTCTGCGCGCCGAACTGCGCGAGGTTCTGAATGCCGTCGATACCCAGCCCGAACCGGTGCGCCAAACCCTGATCGAGGTCATCGGGTCGGCCCGGTTTGGTCGCAGGTGATCGGCGATCAGTTGTTCACAAGGTAGTCTTCCGGCACGAAAAACGTGTAATCCCGATCCGCCACGGCCTCGTGGCAGTCGTGGCAATAGGAAACAGCTTCTGACCGGGTGCCCATCGTGTCCCCAAAGAGCGATCCGTCCGGCATAACCATGATATAGCGCCAGTCGCCGGTTTCAGGGCTGGCGCCTTTGGCCAGCTTTTCCATTACGAACATGGCACCCGGGTGCAGATTGCCGGTATCAGTGACCGTCATGCTGTCTTTGGCCAGAACCGACCCCATCGGCAACTCTTCGCCCTCTTGAAGGGTTCCGTAATTATGCGCCATGCGATTGGCGTAGCTGTTCACGTAGCGCTGACCGTGTGTGGCCGAGATATAAGGCGCATCGTTGAACAGCGGCCAGCTTTGATAGTTCCGGATCAAATCCATCTGCGCAGCCGCGTACCCGCGCGCCAGACGCTTTTGCAGGGACTTATAGAACTTGCGCGCATCCTTTTTCGACAAATCCGCCGGGTTCTCGATGGCCAGATGCGCGTCTGCATCACTGGACTGAGCCGCCGAGAAAGATGGCAGGGCCGTTGCCATGATCAGGAAAACGAGGGGTTTCAAAAACTGAATCTGGTAACGTGCAATCATACTGGATGACCCACCTGAGTTGAAAAAGGCTTGCCTTGTTTCAGCGCACCTGCATCAGATTCGATCATAACAGGCGCAAATAAACCTGCCACAACCGGTCCATGGCTTTCACCGCCTTGTGCACACGCGTGAACCCCCCGGGCGCTGACAAGATGAAACATAACAAATCGCGCATATAAAGAACAGGCGCGGGAACATTAATTCTCGCGACCGGCAGGGTTGCAAGTGTCAGGGTCAGGTTCCCAGACCGGCCTCGGCCTCGATCTGCTTGCGGGGCTTCCGCGCGCGTTCGGTCGCCGATTTCAGCTGCCCGCAGGCCGCCATGATGTCCTCACCCCGCGTCTTGCGGATGGGTGAGGCATAGCCCGCCTGATAGATGATATTCGCAAACGCCCGGATACGGTTGTTCGAGCTGCGCTTGTACGGCGCGCCGGGCCACTCGTTGAACGGGATCAGGTTGATCTTTGCCGGTATGTTATGGCGCTTGATGTGGTCGATCAGGCGGTGCGCGTCCTCGTCACTGTCGTTGACACCATCCAGCATGACGTATTCAAAGGTGATCCGCTCGGAATTCGACGCGTTCGGATAACTGGACAGCGCTGCCAACAGTTCCTCGATGTTCCAGCGCTTGTTGATCGGCACCAGCACATCGCGCGTTTCATCCGTGGTCGCGTGGAACGAGATCGCAAGCAGGCATCCGATTTCCTCGGCAGTCCGTGCAATTTCCGGCACCACGCCCGATGTGGACAACGTGATGCGACGGCGCGACAGGGAAATCCCTTCGGGATCCATGGCAATCTTCATCGCATCGCGCACGTTGTCGAAATTATACAGCGGCTCACCCATGCCCATCAGAACGATGTTTGACAGCAGACGGGTTTCGTCCTTGGGCGCGCCGGGGACGGGCCATTCCTCGAGGTCGTCGCGGGCCATCATTACCTGACCTACAATCTCGGCCGCCGTCAGGTTGCGCACAAGTTTCTGAGTGCCCGTATGACAGAACGAACAGGTCAGAGTGCAGCCGACCTGAGACGAGATGCACAGCGTCCCCCGGTCTTCTTCGGGGATATAGACCACTTCGACCTCATGCCCGCCGGCGATGCGACACAGGTACTTGCGGGTGCCGTCTTCGGACACCTGACGGGTCACGACCTCGGGAATCTCGATGACGAAATGCTCGGCCAGTTGCGCGCGATAGGCTTTGGCGAGATTTGTCATCTCGGCAAAGTCGCGCACGCCCCATTGATAGATCCACTGCCAGATCTGGCCGGTGCGCATCTTGGCCTGCTTTTCCGGCGTCCCGTGTTCGATCAGAACCTCGCGCAAGAGGTCACGGGTCAGACCGACAAGGTTCACCTTCCCCTCGGGCAATTTGCGGGGAATGGTCATGACATCCTGAGTGATCGGCGCTTTGGGCGACATGTGGCTATCTCGAAGAATTCTGGCTTGGGATGCGCCTCTATATAGGATTGCGCGCAAAGATCAAAAGGAATCGTGCGGCTTAATTTGCCATGCGCAGCAATTCGTCCACGCGCGCCCGACCCAGATCAATGCGGCAGGACGCGATGGCAATCCCGGTTCCAGACCCCCCGCCATACGACGCACCTACGGCGTCACACTGCATATCGCGATACGTAGTCCAAGCTTTTTGTGCGGCCTCAAGTGCGGGTTGCGCGGCCACGCGGCCTGTCACCTCATCCAACTCTGCCGCTGTCTGCATGGCAAAATCGTAACTGGCCTTCACTGCCATGTTTACGCGTTCTTCCATTTTCCCGACGCAAGACCCGATCTCAACCTGCGAACCCGCGTCAGAGCATTCCAGGCTGGGGTCGGCCAACGCTGCGGATGAGAATAGCACTGCTATCAAGACGTAACGCATCATCGTTTCCACATGTGAACCCTTACATCAGGGCACAGTAGCACGTGTTTTCCCGGCGTCCCAATCGCAGTTCGGTCGCAAAGACCATGTCGATGCGACCGAAACAAGTACATTTCGCTTTCAGGGTTTCAGATCAGGCGAATACGTCAAACGCCCGGGGGAAGGATATCGCAATCCGCAGCGTCCAGGGTTTGTACGGGATCTTCCGGGCCACATTGTTCACCGGTCACAGGGTATGTTTCGGCGGTCTTTTCACACGCGCTCAGCAACATCGCGGCCATCATCAGCGCGGCAAGTGATTTGTTCAGCATTGGCAGGTTCCTTCTCAATTCCTGAACCGATTAGTTCAGAAAAAGCGGGTAGCCTGCCTTGATGCGGATCAAGTTCAGGATCGAACGTTGCGTCAAGGAAAAGACTGCATTGCACCTTTTCACGAAAAAGCCCCGCCGGATGACGGGGCCGCATGAACGTGAAGTGAGCGCTTAGTTGGTGCAGCGCTTCTCGGCGTCTTCGATCGCTGCGGTGAACCCCAGCAGCGAGAACGTGTCTTTGGTCTGAGTTCCGCGTTCCGAGCGGGCTGTCAGAACCGCCTCGGTGCCGCGCTTCATGGCTGCAACCACCTTAAGGTCTTCGCCTTCAGTTGCTGGCCAGGCCCATTCGCCCTCGGTGATCAGTTCAAACTCGGTCCCGTCGACATTCAGATTGACCGTCGATCCAGGCGCAAAGGGATAGCCGCCGGTAAACGTGACCTGCCCTTTAACCTCGGCATTGGGGCGGAAGAACACAAACAGCAGAATATCGCTGCGGCGCACCGAAACCACTCGGCCACCGCGTGTGTTGACCGTTTCCCTTGGCGCAGAAACGCTCCAGCATTCCGTCGGATCGCTTTCGACAAAAACGCTCCAGTCGGTTTTTGCCGCAACCCTGTTGGTGCTGCTTGCCTGTTGGGCCGTTGCGGTTGTTGCCATCCCGGCCATGCACAAGCCCGCAACTGCGCGGACTAGTCTTGATCCCATTTGTCCAGCCTCCTAGCCCGACCCATACCCCAAACCGATCGGACGCGCCCGCGAACCCTTATGGTCCGTCTCTCGTATGTTGCGCATTCCGATAATTGCCGACATACACACACTAACGCAGGTTTCGCCACAGGCGAAAGGGCGATTGGCAGAAATTTGCGCATAATTTCGGAGGATAACATGACGCAGCCCGTGGCAATGACAGAACTGTGGCGCGGCTCGCTGCTGGAAAGCCTGCATCTGGGCCATGCAGTGATCTGTGACGACAGTGGCCAGATCGTAAAAAGCTGGGGCGATCCGCAGGCGGTTATCTATCCGCGGTCGTCTGCGAAGATGATCCAGGCTCTGCCGCTGCTCACCTCGGGTGCTTCAGCCAGATACGGGTTGAACAGCGAACATCTGGCGTTGGCCTGCGCGTCACATAGCGGTGCCGCGATTCACACTGATCGTGTGTCGGCGTGGCTGGATCATCTGGGTCTGGCCGAGCCTGACCTGCGCTGCGGCCCGCAAGAGCCGCAGGACATGGCCGCGCGGGATGGGTTGATCCTGGCCGATGATACGCCGTGCCAGATCCACAACAACTGCTCGGGCAAACATTGCGGGTTCCTTTCGGTGGCGCAGCATATGGGCGCCGGGCCGGAATATCTTGAAATCGATCACCCGGTTCAGCAGGCCTGCCTGGCGGCCTTTGAAGAAACCACGGGTGAATCCAGCCCGACCTTTGGAATTGACGGGTGTTCCGCCCCGAATTTCGCAACAACACTTTCGGGTCTGGCGCGGTCGATGGCGTGGTTCGCCTCGGCGGCGGACCGATCTGACCGGGCCAGCGATGCCGCGCGCCAACTGACCGAGGCCATGCTCGCGCACCCTGAACTGGTTGCCGGCGAAACCCGGGCCTGTACCGAACTGATGCGCGCCATGAATGGTCGCGCTGCAATCAAAACCGGGGCCGAGGCGGTTTTTGTCGCCATCATCCCCGAGAAACGAATGGGCGTTGCGCTGAAAATCACCGATGGCACAACCCGCGCCAGCGAGTGCGCCATCGCCGCGATTCTGGTCAGCCTCGGTGTGCTGGAGGCCGATCACCCGGCCACCCGCAAGTTCATGAACGCCATTCAATACAGCCGCCGTGGGCTGGAATGCGGCGTGATCAGACCTGCACCGGAGTTTCCCGGCTAAGCCCGCTACATCTCGATCTCATGCACCTCGGCCACTTCGACCGAGCCCGAGCCATTAACGACCATTGGACAGCCTTTGGCCATTTCTGTCGCGGCATCGATGCTGTCGGCCCGAACCACAGTGAACCCCGAGGCGGGGTTGGTGCCGCCATTATCGGCAACGCCATTGTTGCTGACCGTATAGGACTGACCCACCGGGTTGCCGGGGATATCCAGCGAATCGCCCATGCCCTGAAACCAGGCACCCCATGCGGCCATGGTCGCCTCGATCTCGGCGGGGTCGGTTGGGGTTGTTCCCCCGTGATAGACAAACAAATATTGGGGCATATCGCTCCTCCCTTTTTGAAAACCTACGTGCACTGGGCATGCAATTTGCGCAGGGACGAAGTCCAGCCCATCTCGTGATTGGCCGCAGCCTCGGCATCCGCGAGCTCGCGGTGATCCACGGTCAGTCGCGCCCCGGTTTGCGTCGCTGCAACGGAAAAGGTCACGTGGCTTTCCGCTCCGCGCTTGTCCTGATCGTCATGCCAGGCCCAGGTGAAGCCAACTGACTTCGGCGGATCAACATGGGTCACGTGACCGGACACCTTGAACTGTTTGCCCTCATCGTTCTGCATGACCGAGAACCATGGTCCGGTTCGTGAAAAGTCCAGATCATGCTCGGGCACGTGTACGCCTTCCGGCCCCCACCATCGCAACAGCTTTGCGCCGTCGCTGATCCAGGCAAACAGGGTTTCGGGGCTGACGGGAAATTCCCGTTCGAGTTTCAGGTCGGCCATGAATTCTCCTGTTCAAGTATGTCGCCCAAACGGTCGAGGCTGGCCTCCCAGAACTGCCGCTTGGAAATGGTCCATTCCGCAATCGCGCGCAGGCCATCGGGCTGGATTGAGTAAATCCGTTGAGTGCCGTTCACCCGTTGCCGCACCAGTCCGGCTTCCCGCAGAACCTTGAGATGACGAGAGATCGCGGCACCGGACATGCCCCGGCCTTCAATCAGATCACCGGCGGGCAGCTCACCTTTCTCCATCAGTTGTTCAACGATCGAAAAGCGGGTGGCGTCGGACAGGGCAGAAAAAGCGGTCAGAAGCGTGTTCATGACCAATAATTAACACATGCGTTAAATAAAGGAAAGCCTCGATCAGATCGAGACGAATTCCGCGCGTGTGTAGCCCTGCAGGTAAAGCAGCGCCGTCAGATCACCATGGTTGACGCGAACCTCGCACTGCTCAGCGACCGAGGGTTTGGCGTGCAGCGCGACGCCGGTTCCGGCGCGGCTCAGCATGCCCAGATCGTTGGCCCCGTCGCCCACCGCAATAACATCGGCCTCGGCCAGGCCCAGGCGGCTGGTGACCTGCTCCAGGGCTTCAATCTTGGCCTGACGCCCCAGGATGGGGTGCTGGACTTTTCCGGTCAGCTTGCCGTTTTCGAACAGCAGCGTGTTGGCCCGGTTTTCGTCAAAGCCCAACAGTTCAGCGACCCGTGCGGTGAAGGCGGTGAACCCGCCAGAGACCAGCGCTGCATAACCGCCATTTGTCCGCATCGTGCTCAACAAGGTCTTACCACCGGGCATCAGTGTAATACGTTCATCCAGAACTTTCTCTATGACGCCGACATCAAGACCTTTCAGCAGGCCGACCCGCTCCGTCAGCGCGCCTTCGAAATCCAGTTCGCCGTTCATAGCCCGAGCCGTGATATCCTTGACCCGTTCACCGACACCCGCCTCATCTGCCAGCTCGTCAATGCACTCCTGCTGGATCATGGTGCTGTCCATGTCCGCCAGCAGCATCCTTTTGCGCCGCCCTTCCGCTGGCTGCACGATCAGATCGACCCCCATCTGCTGCAAATCCGCCCAGACGTCCCAGCGATTTCCGGGCATCTCTGACAGCGGGAATTCCGCCACGTCATCCGGGCTGAGCCACAGAATCTCGCCGCCGCCCCAGGCATTTCGCAACGACTCGACCAAAGCCTGGTCCAGCGTCCGTGTCTCGGGGCTGGTCAACAGAGTGGCAATGAACATAATCGATCTCCTGCAAGCTCACCTGCGAAGAATCGCGGGTACAGTGTTTCGGCCAGAGGCTGTTGCGAAAACACGCCCCGCTGGGTCAGGTCGTGCCCGCCCGTCATCCGACAGGTGCCAGAAGTTCCACGCGTCCCTGATCCGTCAGCAACCAGCATCTTCGACCTTCGAACACCGCGACACTCACGCTTTTTCCATAGCCCGCGCCGCTGTCCAGATTGACCCGGTTTCCGTAATGGGTCGCCCCGTCTACCGGTGTGTGGCCATGCACAATCAGCTTTGAATACGGCTTCTTGTGCGCATGAAAGGCCTGCCTGATCCAAACCAGATCGTTTTCGTTCTGATCGCTCAGCGACGCGTCGGGGCGGACGCCGGCATGCACGAAAGCAACCTGTTGGGTCTGGTACATGGCAAGAAGATCACGCAGGAAATTTACATGCGACTTCGGAACCGACGCACGGGCCATTGCGTGCAGATCTTCAAGTCGGATGCGATCCTCGAACTCCACCCCGTAGCTGCGCAAGGTCTCGATGCCGCCAAGGCGCTCGTGCAGCCAGTGGTACCCGACCAGCAGATGGGGGTCGTGGCGGGGAACATCCTCCATGAACCAGGCAAACATGCGATCGTGATTGCCCAGCAGCGTGATCCAGTCCCGGCCTTCACCGCGGCCCGCAATGAGCCTTTCGATCACACCCCGACTGTCCGGGCCGCGATCGACATAGTCCCCCAGAAACACGGTGCGCGCATCCGGCCCGCCATCTCGCTCGACCAGTTGCATCGCCCGTTCAAACTCGGCCACTTGCCCATGCAGATCGCCGACTGCGTAAACTGGCATTGTCATTGGTATCCTCCGGTGACGACCACAGGGAACGTTCTGGCGCAATTGACGACTTTCATAAAGCCGATACCCGCGGGAATGCACCTGCGGGTATCCGTGCGTCTCAGATTCTCAACAGGTGTCAGGCCACATCAAATTCCAGCGGCTTGATCTGCGTGAACAATCCGGTCTCCGCCAGTTTGGCCCGCGCCTCGGCCGGGACGGGTTCATCAACATAGAGCAAGGCGATCGCCTCGCCGCCAGCTTCGGACCGGCCGAGCGTAAAGTTGGCAATGTTCACACCATGCTCGCCCATGGTCTGTCCCAGCGTACCGATGATGCCCGGAACGTCCTCGTTGGTGGTATAGAGCATGTGCGACCCGATCTCGGCATCGATATTGATGCCCTTGATCTGGATAAATCGCGGCTTGCCGTCGCTGAACACCGTTCCGCCGATCGAGCGTTCGCGCTTTTCGGTGACGACAGTGACCTTGATGTACCCGTCAAAGGCACCCGATTTGTCCTGATTGGTGGTCGAGATCTTGATACCACGCTCTTTGGCAACCACGGGTGCAGACACCATGTTCACCTCGGGGTTGAACTTCTTCATGATCCCAGCGATCACCGAACAGTTCAGCGCCGCCAGGTTCATTTCCGCCGCGACACCATCGTAAAGGATGTTGATCGCCTTGATCGGTTCATCCGTCATCTGGCCAATGAAGCTGCCCAAATGACCCGCCAGCTTGATCCACGGCCCCATGACCTTGGCCTCTTCGGCGGTGACGCTGGGCATGTTCAGCGCGTTCTCGACCGCGCCGGTCAGCAGGTAGTTCGAGATCTGCTCGGCCACCTGAAGCGCGACGTTTTCCTGTGCCTCCGTTGTCGCCGCCCCAAGGTGCGGCGTGCAGACCACGTTGGGCAGGTTGAACAAAGGATTGTCTTTCGCAGGCTCGGCACTGAACACATCGAACGCGGCCCCGGCGACGTGACCCGATTGCAGCATTTCGGCCAACGCCTCTTCGTCGACCAGACCACCTCGGGCGCAGTTGATGATGCGTACCCCCTTCTTGGTCTTAGCCAGATTCTCGCGGCTCAGGATATTGCGTGTCTGGTCGGTCAGCGGAACGTGCAGAGTAATGAAATCCGCGCGGGCCAGCAGCTGATCCAGGTCGACCTTTTCGACTCCTATCGCGTCGGCTTTTTCCTCGCTCAGATAGGGGTCATAGGCGATGACCTTCATTTTCAACCCATGCGCGCGCTCGCAGACGATGCCGCCGATATTGCCCGCACCGATTACGCCCAGGGTCTTGTTTGTCAGCTCGATCCCCATGAACTTGGACTTTTCCCACTTGCCCGCATGGGTCGAGGTGCTGGCCTCGGGAATTTGCCGTGCCACCGCAAACATCATCGCAATCGCATGTTCTGCGGTGGTGATCATGTTGCCGAAAGGCGTGTTCATCACGATCACGCCCTTTTTCGAGGCCGCTTCCTTGTCGATATTGTCGGTCCCGATCCCGGCGCGGCCGATGACTTTCAGCTTGTTCGCCTTCTCCAGAATTGTCGGTGTGACCTTGGTGGCCGACCGGATGGCAAGACCGTCATATTGGCCAATCACCTCGGCCAGTTTGTCTTTGTCCTTGCCCAGGTCAGGCATGAAATCCACGTCGATGCCGCGATCACGGAAGATCTGCACGGCGGTTTCGCTGAGTTTGTCAGAGACGAGTACTTTGGGAGCCATATTCTCTGGTCCTTGAATTGTATGGGATGTCCGGGCCGGATGTGGCCCGGTGAATAAGATCAGGCGGCCTCAGATTGCGCCGCGATTTCAGCCTCGAAGGCCCATGCCAGCCAAGGCAGCATCGCCTCGATATCCGAGGTTTCGACCGTTCCGCCGCACCAGATGCGCAGGCCCGCAGGCGCGTCGCGATAGGCCCCGATGTCCAGCGCGATATTCTCGGCTTCAAGCCGCTTGGCCACAGCCTTGGCGAAACCCGCTCCGTCCTGAATGCGCGCGTCGGTGAACTTCAGACAGACCGAAGTATTCGACTGCGTCGCCGCGTCCTCGGCCAGATTGGCAATCCAGTCATTCTGTTTGCAGAACGCGTGCACCGCACCGGCATTGGCATCCGCACGGGCCATCAGCCCCGTCAACCCGCCGACCGAGCGCGCCCAGTCCAATGCGAACAGGTAATCCTCGACCGCCAGCATGGACGGCGTGTTGATCGTGGCACCGGTAAAAATGCCCTCGATCAGCTTGCCACCTTTGGTCAGGCGGAAAATCTTGGGCAGAGGCCAGGCCGGTTTGTAGTTTTCCAGCCGCTCCACAGCGCGAGGGCTCAGGATCAACATGCCGTGCGCCGCCTCACCGCCCAGCACTTTCTGCCAGCTGAAGGTGGTCACATCCAGCTTGTCCCACGGCAGGTCGATCGCGAAAGCTGCCGAAGTCGCGTCGCAGATCGTCAGGCCCTGACGGTCATCGGCAATCCAGCCGCCATTCGGAACCCGCACACCCGAAGTCGTGCCGTTCCAAGTGAACACCACATCATTGGCAAAATCGACCGTCGCCAGATCAACAATCTGACCATATTCCGCAGTCTTGACCTCCGCGTCGATCTTCAGCTGCTTGACCACATCGGTCACCCAACCCGCGCCAAAGCTCTCCCATGCCAGCATCTCGACCTTGCGTTCGCCAAGCAGCGACCAGAGCGCCATCTCAACCGCGCCGGTGTCCGAAGCGGGAACGATGCCGATCTTGTAATCGGCGGGAATACCCAGAATTTCGCGCGTGCCCTCAATGGCCGCCTTGAGCTTGTCCTTGCCGACAGCGGCCCGGTGCGACCGACCGAGTGCGGCGTCGGCCAGCTTGTTAAGTTCGAATGTAGGGGGTTTGGCGCAGGGGCCCGAAGAAAAACGCGGGTTCGCCGGCCGCAGTTCGGGTTTGCGCACGGCGTCTTGCGGCGCCGGTTGTTCGATAGTCATCTGTATTACCCTTCCAGATACACGCCCCTCGTTGGGGAGGGGTGTCCCACGGACAGAGGTATGGTCAGTTTGCACCCGCAGCAAGCAGAAAAGACGCTTCGTTGGGTGAAAACGACATCCAAAAAGGGCACAAATTGGAACGCAGGTTTCCGATTGGCGAAAAACCCCGCCAGTTTGCTGGCGGGGTTTTATCTTTCACTCAGCGGCTTCTTCGTATTCTGACATTGGAGGGCATGTGCAGATGAGGTTTCTGTCGCCGTATGCGTTGTCGAC
>NZ_JBQFTB010000005.1:0-267838 GCF_056538465.1 Ruegeria sp. BG6
CCCAGTTCATTGGCCAACGCTTCCGCAACCGGGCCGATATTTCCCTCCATCGTGGAATCAAAGGTCGAGCAATATTTGAAGATGAACTGCTGGCATCCTTGGTCAGCGAGCCACCTCAAGGCACTCAGACTGTCTGCAATGGCTTCCTTGACCGGTGCAGCGCGGCTCTTGAGCGAGATGACGCCCGCTTCGATCTCCTCGTCGGCCGGGGTAGTTGGAATACCCGGAAACTGAGCCGTTCGTAACCCACCTTCCGGCTGTACACCCTTCGCCAAGGTGTTCGCAATATCACTCGCACCGGTAAAATCGTCCGCTATGACACCGATTAACATTGAACCGCCCTCACTGATTGCCTTCGACGCGCCGTCGGATTTCGTGAATCGCCGCCTGTGGACTGGTCAACACTGGAATCTGTACTGTCTTACGGACATCCTCAACGGCGTCAGACATCGAAAACTGGGCTAGAAGAATAACGTCAGCGTCGTCGATACTTGATGCGGTTTCCGCAATCAGGCGATTGTGTTTCTCATCTTCACCCGCTTGCTTTGCAGCCAACGCGCCAGAGCAATAGTATGACTTAATCTCCGCATTGCTGCCGCGCGCCCTAGCAGCATCTAGAAATTCCTCTTCCATACCTGCCGCAGCTGGAGGAAAAGTATAAATCATTGCGATGCGATCACCGTATGAGAAAGCCGCATCGAACATCGCTTCATTCGGCTTCATGACTGGGATGAGCGCCTCGAAATCTGCTCTTTCGATTGCGGCTCCGAATGCTGAGCACGTGAACAGTACACCATCTGCGTCAGCGCCTTCCGCATACCGGCAAAGGTCTACGATGCGCCGGAAAAGATCGGAGGACAATTCGACTTGCTTAGACCTGTCTAAAGACAACCCCTCTTCTAGGATCGAAATGGTTTCTGCTTCCGGCCAGTGCTCGCGTGCCGCAACTTCGATTGGATCAATCGCAACGCGGGTTGCATGGATCAACGCTAATCTTGGTCGTCTCATAATTGCTCCAGCTAAAGACGGGTGACGCCGCAAGGAGCGACGCCACCAGTTGATGTGGGCACGCTTGCCCACCGGGAGATCCAATCACGCCGGGATCGTTTCCTTGGAGACCATTTCGGCCACAAGCGTCCCGAAGGTGTCGGTGTTTACGGTGCCACCAAGGTCACGGGTGCGCTTTGCAGGATCATCAATGACGGCATCAACTGCATCCGCAATGGCTTGCCCAGCCCCCATAAGCTTCGGACTACCCTTCTGCTCGCCGAGCCAGATGAGCATCATAGCGGCGGAGAGAATAAGTGATGTCGGGTTCGCAACGTTTTGCCCTTGGATGTCCGGGGCAGAACCATGCTGTGCTTGTGCGCAGCATAAGCCCGTTTCAGCGTTTGCATTGATCGACCCAGCGAGCCCCAAAGACCCTGACAGTTCAGAGGCAAGGTCCGAGAGAATATCGCCGTAGAAGTTAGTCGCGACGATAACATCATATTCGTGCGGTTTTCGAACCAGCAGCGCTGCAAATGCGTCGACAATCAACTCTTCGGTTTCGACTTCAGGGTAGTCCTTCGCCACCTCGCGAAAGCATTCCAGAAACAGGCCGTCGGTCATGAGAAAAGAGTTGGCCTTGTGTATCGCGGCGACTTTCTTCTTCCGTTGCATGGCCAGTTTGAAAGCCTCTCTGCAAATCCGCATTGATCCGTGTCGCGTAATTTTGCGAACCGACAAAGCCATGTCCGGATCGGGCATCATTTCTCCGACGCCTTTGTACATGTTGCGGTCAGGATAGAATCCCTCCGTCGCCTCGCGCATGATCACAAGATCCATCCCGGGCGCTTTGTTTGGTAGAAAGTCACGGCTGCGGGCCGGCCGCACATTCGCATAAAGATCGAGGCCGATACGGAACCCGGCCGAAACATTACGACCTCCTTCAACGACCGGCGGGTAGTCCATATGGGACTGCGTCCCTAAAATGACCCCATCGAACTCAGTTCGCGCACGTTCCAGTACATCGTCACGCAGAGTGATGCCGTGGTTTCTGAGGCTGGTAAAACCGGACTCTTCTTCTTCAAACGTCAATCCCAGATCGTACTTCTTGTTGGCGGCCTCAACGACTTCCAAAGTCGCCGCCATGATTTCAGGTCCGATGCCATCGCAGGGCAATGTCATGATACGCATCTGTTGTCTCCTTGTTGGCCGAAGCCAGTCATTCTTGAAATCCGGTGGGTTCAATCACCCACCGATGCCTCTTCGTCATGGCGCTGCGCATCCATGCGGTCCTTAACCCGACGGCCGACAAACATGGGCAACACGAAACCTGCGATTGCGATAAGCCAGAGGATTATTGCGAGGGGGCTTCCCACCAGCGCCAACCAATCCCCGTCCGAAATCGTCATTGCGCGGCGAAGGTTCACTTCCATCTGGTTGCCAAGAAGGATGCCCAGGATGACTGGCACCAGCGGCACGTCGAGCTTGCGTAAAAGCCAGCCTGCAAAACCGAAACCAACCATGAGCATTACATCGAAGGTGGAGCCAGTTATCGAGTAAATCCCAACGAACGAGATCATGGCGACGACAGGCATCAGAATGCGCGTCGGCACCAGCAACACGCGTGTGAACAACCCGACCAACGGAACGTTCATCAAAAGCAGAATGATGTTGCCGATGAACAAGGCCGCGATCAGGCCCCAAACAACGTCCGGATTCTTTGTGAAGAGCAGTGGTCCCGGGGTAATGTTAAGTTGCAACAAAACAGCCAACAGTACGGCGGTCGTCCCCGAGCCCGGTACGCCCAACGAAAGCATCGGCACCAACGCGCCTCCAGCGGCAGCATTGTTGCCCGCCTCCGGAGCTGCGACTCCGCGTGGATCGCCCTTTCCAAAAGATTTCCCATCCCGGTCGACGCTTTGTTTCTCCAGTGAGTATGCAAGGAATGAGCCCAGCGATGCTCCGGCACCTGGCAAGACGCCTGAGAAGAAACCAAGACCAGTGCCGCGAGCGATTGAAGGCAAGCAACGCTTGATCATGCCGAAGTCTGGCAAGATGCGCCCAACTTTCGTCGCGCCGGCTGATCCAACGGCACCGCCACGGTGATGTTCGAGAAAAATCAACACTTCACTCAGTGCGAACAATCCAACGATAGCGATCAAGAAGTCGATGCCATCGAAGAGGTGGATTTCCCCAAAGGTGAAGCGCTGCGACCCTGTTTGGCTATCACTGCCAATCATCGCGATACCCAGCCCTAGTGCAGCTGCAAAAGCAGATTTGGCTTGGTTCGTAGAGGACACACCACCCAGTGTCGCAAATGCGACTGTAAAGAGGACAAAGTACTCAGCTGGTCCGAAAAGCAGCGCGATTTTGACCAACTGTGGCGCCAAAATCACCAGGCCAATTGTTGCGACAAACGCCCCAAAGAAAGATGCGATGCCACCTAAAGACAAGGCTTCTCCGGCCTGACCGTTCTTTGCCATCGGATATCCATCGAGGCACGTCATCATCGCGGGTTCATCGCCCGGGATGTTTAGCAAGATCGAACTAATTCGACCTCCGTACATGGCGCCGTAGTAGACACTTGTCAGCAGGATGAGAGATGGGATGGGCCCAAGCCCGAGCGAGAAGGCAATCGGAATGAGGATCGCGACCCCATTTGCCGGGCCCAAGCCAGGCAATGCTCCCATCAAAGTGCCGAGGAAGCATCCAACGATAGCAAGGAACAGATTTTGCGGTGACAACGCAACCGAGAATCCATCAACAAGAAGTGCAAGCGTTTCCATGGCGACTCCTCAGAACCCCAATGGTCCTTCGGCCAAAGCAAGGCCTAGGATTAGGTGAAAAACGACGTAGATACCGATGGCTGTCAGCAGGCCTACGACGAGCGACCAAAGCGGAGTGGTTCCCAGTCGCCAGGTTAGGTAGGCAGTTGCAAAGGTTGTCGCGATAACAAACCCAATCTCGGAAAGAGACCATGCGTACAGAAACATCACAGCAGTGGCGAACAATATCTCGGCAAAGTCACGCAACCCTGGCCACTTAGGCTCTTCATCCGGGCGGATAATGAAGTAGAGCGACGTTAAGCCTAAAACGGTGCCCACGATGTAAGGAAAGGCGCGCGGACCTACGACATCGACCATGAAACTGTCTTTGATGATCGATGCGGCCCAAATATAGAATATCGCAAGGGCCAGCCCGAAACCGCCGAAGATGCGGTCACTCATAGTTTCCTCCCAGATTTCCGGAATTAATTTTAGGTGCCCAACCAGATGCGACCGGTTGGGCACGCATGGCATTTATTGGATGATACCGATCTCTTTCGAGAGCTTGGTCACGTCCGCAATACTGCCCTCAACAAAGGTGTACATGTCGTCGCCAAAGTTGTTGAACGGCTCAATAGCAGCTGCTTCGAGCTCCGCCTGGAACCCAGGATCCTCGGTCAGCGTAATGATCGCGTTCTTCCAGAACTCTTTAGCTTCGTCAGTTGCACCAGCCGGCATGTAAAGGCCGCGCCAGTTCGCGCCAACGACGTCGAAGCCTTCCTCCTTTGCAGTAGGAATATCCGGATAATTCTTCAGACGCTCAGGAGCCAGGATCGAGATTACCCGGATATCACCCGACTCCAGGAAGCCCAGCATCTCGGAGAAATCTCCAGACAGCGCCTCGACCGAACCAGAAAGCAGGCCGGTCATGGCTTCACCGCCACCATCGAACGATACATATTTCATCTGGGTAACATCTTCGAGGCCAGCTTCGCGGGCGACCAACATGGGCTTGATGTGGTCAAAACTGCCCACAGACGAACCACCCGCGATCCCAACTGATTTTGGATCAGCGACAATGTCCTCCATCATCTCAGACAGAGAGGTGTACTTGGAGTCTGCGGGAACAGCGATGGCTCCATATTCAGCTCCGAAAGTGGCAAGAAAGTGCACGTCATCCTGTTGGGCGCCTTCGTAAATGCCCTGCGCAATTCGAGCGCTGGTACTCATAGAAGCCGCAACGATAAGGTTGTTGTCTTCGTTGCGCTCTTTCGTGACATGCGCGAACGCAACTCCGCCGCCCCCACCGCTCATATTGGTAACCTGCATCGAATCCTCGATGATCCCGAGATCGAAGAGATACTTTGCTGTTGTCCGACAGATGAAGTCCCATCCACCACCGGGATTTGAGGGCGCAATGCATTGCGGGCTTTCAGCTTTGAATTCGGCGGACGCGCCAGTCACGCCGGCAACGGCTGCCGCAGCAGCAATGGCGCCGATGCGAGTAAATTTCATGAACACGGGTAATCCTCCCCAGTTTTCCAAGTGTTTTTCAGCGCGAATCCCGCACTGGCTATTTTGATTGCATATTGATGCGTAAAAAGCCAATCTTATTTTGCTTTTTTTAATCGAAAAAACCAAAATAGTTGAACTTGCTATTCCCCGATACCTTTCAAGTATATGTTTTATTGTGTGTTTTCGAAGAATCGGCACTCACCTGAAATGAAAGAACTTCGCTCAAACAGTCATAAAACCAATCCGATTTACGCGAACATCATCGTCTCAGCAGTGTAAAATCCACCTTCCTTTGGCTTTTTACGTGTAGAAAACCTAAAATTTGGCTGTATGTTAGCTGCCAGATGCAATCTACGTAGGTGAGAGCGGCAAAAGGAGTCAGGCGTACCGATGCGAGCCAGCGAATTGTCAAAGAAGATATCAAACCGTCTTTTGCATGATATCGTTGCGGGTACACTTGAAGGTGGCCAGCATATTAGCGCTCAGCAAGTCGCCGACAGGTATGGCGTATCCAGAACCCCAGTGCGCGAGGCGCTGATATCCTTAGAGGAAAAAAATGTTCTCATCCGCCTGGAAAACCGCGGGTACTTTGTGGCCGACAAGTTGCCTCCAGCCATCAAAGAAAACCTGGATACTGTCGACCCACGCGAGCTGGACGAATACCAACTGCTTGCAAACGATTGGCTAACAAATGAAATTCCAGAAGAAGTTACTGAGCAGTTCTTAAAGCAGAAGTACGGCTGGACCAAAGCTAAGGTCGGAGAACTGTTGATCCGCGCTTCTCGAGAAGGTTGGGCCGAACGCAAAGAAGGCTACGGCTGGCGGTTTCTTCCAGTCGCAAAAACACCCGAGGCATTTGATGAGATTTACAGGTTCAGAATGGCGATAGAACCAGCCGCTATGCTGGAGCCCTCGTTTGAACTCGATCACAAAGTCCTGGATGAACAGCGGCGCATTCAGCAGGGAATGCTTGATATGGATATGGACGCTGTTAATGGAGAAGCGCTGCTAGAAAGTGGGGCTTTGTTCCATGAGGAGCTCATCAAGTTGTCCGGAAACCCGTTCTTTCTCATGGCACTCCAACGCGTGAATAGAATGCGACGCCTCATGGAGTACCGAGCCGAGGTGAACCATCAACGATTGATAGAGCAATGTACTGAGCATCTTGAGATCCTTACACTCCTGGAATCCGGCAATACCGTGGATGCCTCCTACAGAATGCGACAGCATTTGAGTGGCGCACTTAAGCGTAAGTCTCCGCTGGCATGGAGTTGGGCTACGGACACTTCAACACCGAGGAAAGCACCATGAGCAATGGGGGCGACGGTCCAAACAGCCGCAAACGAATCGCGCTTGTGGCGCACGATCAGATGAAAGACACAATGGTCGAGTGGGCAAAATACCACAAAACCGCACTGAGCAAAATGGAGCTTTTTGGGACTGGCACGACCGGCGGGCGAATTGCGGATGAAGTCAGCCTTTCAATCACGCGTCTCAAAAGTGGTCCGTTGGGAGGCGACGCTCAAATCGGCGCTATGATTGCCGAAGGGAAGCTCGACACACTGATCTTTTTCATTGATCCACTGTCGGCGTTGCCACACGACGTCGACGTAAAATCACTTCTTCGGCTGGCTACGCTGTACAACACTGTTCTGGCTATCAACGAAGCGACTGCGTCGAGGGTCATCAGCGAAGACTAATCCGAACAATGTGAAGCGATTGTCCGTTTAGGAACAATGACTGCGTTCAACTCAACGCGGTCATTCGCTGAACTTGGCGGGAGCAACCGCTATGCTGACTAAATGCAGATCACTCCCAATCGCCAGCAGACGAGCGCCACGTCTTAGCTTCCGCATCCCAAACACTGGCCGTGACGCAAGGCGTCGGGTTTATTCCGTCGCAATTGGATCCATGAATATCTGCGACAACAACGCGTTGACGCCCAAAATCAACAACCGTCCAGCCCTGGTTGAGCAAGGAGTGCACCTCTTCACTAACCCAAAAGTGCGACATGCATCCGCCAGTTCCGCAAAAAAGAGATGCGGCGCTTGAACACGCGAAACCAGACTCATTCAGAACCCATTCGTGTTGAAGATCTCCGTCGAGATCGACCCTTTCAACCGCGCCCCAGGCTATGTCAAACTGACCGTTGTTGAACTCCGCGCATGCCTGCGCCGCCAGATCAACCTTTGCTCGCAAACCGGTTGGAAGTTGCGAAACGTCAGCCGCGACAACTGGTGAGGTCCAAACCAGGCCCGAACCAAGCAGGATCGCAGATACCAAACGTTTCAAGTAGCTTGCCAATTGGGAAGCCGGTTGGAAGGTGGCTTCAGTTGCATTGTTCATACCTGTAGTCCCCGTATTCCAGCCAGTTTGCCGAGCCTTCGTTAAAAATCAGAAATTCGGACCTGTCTTCCCCAAGCAGGGCGACAACAAATCCCGCCGGCGGCTCAGAGTTTCCGAAGTAACTGTAGACCGTCATGGCTCTGATCGAATCGCCGTTAACCGCTACTCGCGCGTCCCACTCCCCCTCTGGATTGTCCAAAATTACGGGTTCGATCACGCGTTTCACCGTTCCGCCACCACAATAGACGATGCCTTCGGGCGCTTCGTAGGAGGTCTCTTGGCTAACTTCTGAATCGCACGCAGAACGAAGGGACCGAATTGCTGCGCTGGAACCTTTCAAGTCAAAAATTCCGTAGCTGACATCTTGATCAATCATCGACAGATTAACCGATGCATTGGCCGCAAGCTGGTCCAGAACAAAACCATAGTCCGGCTGACTATTGAAACTGACCTCGACGGGATAGTTGTCGACGATCTGCACGGCAGCGTTTTCTGCGCCAACCTGAAATGCTCCAACTTCGGTGGTGCCGTTCTTCAAGAAACGAATGGAAAGCCCCTGCTTGTCCGCAATGTCCTGGCTGTCCTCGAATCCAGCCGGAGCAAAGCGAATACGGTCACACTGAAGTTCCAGCGTCATGTTTCCTGTCTGAATAAATGCATTGGGGTTGGGCCCGGAGCTGAACGACCACTCCGCTGATGCTGTGGTCGCCACTGCCATCAGTAGCATTCCAATGGAAATGGTTTTGCAGCTCATTTTTTCTCTCCATTGAGTTACGGTTCGCACTGTCGTTCAGCAGAAGTTCCAGCCAATTGCCCGGACAGCCAGATCAGGAAACAGGTTCGCCGTATTCGTTTGCGCCTTCTTGGGAAGGTCGTGTCAGCCACCAGATCATCAGAATGGACAGAACCAATTGAAGGATTGAGACAACAACAATACCGGTCACGCCCAGGACGGCCGCAGGTCCTCGCAATGCATCGGGGTTTTCGGTCCCTTGCTCCAATACCGAAAAGAACGCTACCCCACCCAGCATAACAAATAGCGTTGTAATGCTGAGCGCCATCGGCAGCAGCAAATACCAGCCGGGTCGTCCTGTATCATGCAGCCTTCGCCAACCGGCGGCCAGCATAGGTATGAGAACAGCCAGCTGGAAAACAGAGGACAGGACCCGAGATCCCTGGCCTGTTTCGGGGTTGGTCCCGAATATAATCGTATCCAGCACAGCTAAGGCAGCACTCACGACAACCACAAACAAGAAGAACCACCAGTATTCTGAGCGTATAGCCCGACCGGAGAACTGGAAGTATTTCGAGAAACACGTCTTAACGGCTTCACCAAATCCCATCTTTCAATCCCTTCATTGTTTTTGTGCGGCCTCAAATCGCTTCGCCGCTCAGGGGAACACACTCGTAGCTCCCACTTACTTTTTTGTTTGAACGCAGAGGCCCATCGTACGAGAGCGTAGAGAAATTTACGCGCGGAAAAAATATTGATTTATTTCAAATTAGATTCAAACATGCGAATTCGACACAACTTTATTTTACCTCCGTTGTTGTCGTTGCTGCTCGCTGTGCCGAGCCCTTTCGACTGCTGGAGTGAGTACCGGCGGTCGGAAGGCACTTTACAATGATTGAGCGCTGGGAGCACGCGATGCTCAGACTTAACGTACTCGCCCTCTTTCCAGAGTTTGCTCTAGCATTTGCTAGTGACTTCATTCGGCCTTCACACGTTAACGTCGGCCCCGATAGTCAACGAAATATCGTCCCGCCGACCAAGCCCACCGCGGCAAGTTTTGGGAAAGGTAGTCACAGGATCAAGGTATGTTCAATTGGCTGCACAGACGCGAGAGCTTCAAACAAGCGCATCCAATTTCACTAATTTCAAGGGAACCAGAGGGAGAAGAAGATGACCAACAAGATGGTGATGATTGCGGGCGCGACATGTTTCGCACTGCTTGCGGCCTGCGACGATACGAGTACATCAAGTGCGTCCGCCGAACTCACGCCGGCTCAGCAGGCGTGTTTGCGAGATGTAGCCAACACGACGAACAATTCGCAAGTCGTGGTGCTCTCATCCGCGTTTAGCGAGGCGGGAACACAGGTCACAGTCGGCGTAGGCGAGGATCGTGCTCCTTGGAATTGCATTGCTTACAGTGATGGCGCAACGGCTGGAATCGAGTTCCTGGGCGACGAAGGCGCATTGTGACCTGTCTGCTGCGTAGCTGAAATCGGCTGCGCAGCACAGGCTTGGTCTTCTGAGGCTCGACTTGGTTTGTAGAACCACCATCATCGTATTCTCGGTCCTGTACCTGTTGGCGTTGGTTGCATTCTTGACGGGCACATTTGGCTGGTTGGGACAGGAACGAGACCCTTTGTCCGGAGCGTTCCTACTGCCGTTGGGACTACCTTGGATACTTGTAGCGGACTTAGTTTCGGAGTCCGCCAAGCCATGGTTCGCGGCGATTGCACCGGTGCTCAACATTTTGGCGCTGGTTTTCATTTGCAGGTGGGCTCGCAGTTTACACCAGAAATGAAGGCGGACTTCTGTCTCACCAAAAGGGAGGAAAGCATGGGAAAAGTGATCTTGGGAATTGTGATCGGGCTCGTCCTCGGCGTGGTTGGGGCTATGACCTTGGGTGGCGGGGCCGCGGTGGGTGTCGGCGTTGCGACAGGCTTGTCCGCCGGTGTCTGCACCACATTGAAAGGAGCACAAGCCGAGAACCTGATCACCGCCGAGCAAGCGGATCAGATCCTCAACCGCGTAAATTCCGAAATGGCGTCACTGCAAGGAATGGAAACGACGGGCGAGATCGTCGGCAGCGCACAGGCATGCGATGAATTTCTGTCAAAGTTAAGAGACGCGAAGTGAGGTTCCGCTTTGCACGGAACAAAACAGTAAGGACAAGCCAACAGGGAACCATCTGATGAAACTCGTTTTACTCAAGCTCCTCGCACCCATGTTCGCAATCGCGGGCACAGCTGCTTTTGCAATGTCAGAAGCCGACGACGCGTGTATCGACCATTTGCGGCAGGTTGGTGGACCAGACGGTCAATCAGGTACAATTGAAAGCTCTCAGTTCTCGGAAGCTGGTACGCTCGTCATGCTGCGAGACGCAGGTGGAACACTTTGGCGCTGCATCGCGTACAAGGATGGAAGCATCGGCGAGATGTCGGTTGTCGAAGCGATGGATGATGGCGGTGGAGCAATGGCAGGCGCCGCCGGTTCTACCGGTAGCCAACGTGTCAAATTCGATGCTGGCTCCACCGGCGCAGAACTCGTTGGTGAACTCGCGCCCGGCGCCTCTCAGCAATATGTTCTGGGTGCCAAAAACGAACAGTTCCTCTACGTCCGCGTTGCTCCGCGAAATGGCTCCTTGGACTACGTTATTCGTAACCCCGATGGTTCTGAACTGTTGGGATTGATGTCGGCGGACAAGGAGTATCGAGGACAGCTTTGGCAATCTGGTGATCATGTTGTGGAGGTTATCAATCGCAGCAACTCTTCCGTCAGCTACAACGTAATTTTCGGAATTGAATAGGTGATCGACTAGAAACCCCGAAACGTAACCCCCAAAATGCTAGGAAAAACAGATGAAATCCAAAGTACTATTGGTGATAGGCACGATGTGCATTTCTGCGCTTGCAGCATGCGATGAGAGCAGCGGTTCGGTGGATGCAAGTGCACCTACTGTGGGCAGCTCTAGCGATCTTTCTTCATTTGAAGGGGCAAGAGCGGGCCAAGCTGAAATGGGCATTCAAAGTCTCGGGTTTGAACTCATCCGAAGCGAAGGTCTGACCTCGTACTGGTTTAACAAGGATACTGGTGCATGTGCTCGGATCACGACATCCGAGGGAAGGTACTCAGATGTAGCAATGCTGCCATCAAGTGACTGCTGACAAAATTCCATCAATCCCAAATCTGAAAGAAGGAGCTCACACTTGCATTTCGACCTGGCACATGCGGCGGTCATCATCGCCGCTCTAGTTATCACAAACATGGCATTGAAATCGGCGGGGGTGATCAATGAAGAAAACAAGCACCAATGGAACTGGAAAGTTGTTCTAGCCTACTTCGTAGTCGTTGTTATCATCAATCTGGTGTGGCCCATCTAAAGTTTCACAGCGGAAAGCTAATCGCCCACTTGAAATGGTTATCGTGAACTAGCCCTTCCGAGAGATTATCAGGTCGGAAGAGTGTAACCATCAAGTGCTCAAGAATAGGAAGGAGCTGGCATGCGGTTTTTGATGTCCCTCATATTCATTGGTGTTCTCGCAACCGCTGCCAATTCTGACGTGACCAGTCGAAACGGTGGCCCAAGCGACAGTCAATTGCTTTCAAAGGGTAGCAACGGCGGTGTTGATGGTGTCGCTTTTTTTCGCCCGGTCTTAAGCGGTGTCCTGTATCGATCCGGTTTCAAGGGCGGCGACAAGGATCGAACGGGCCTAAGTGAGGGTCAACGCGAAACTCTGTGCGGTGAAGGGTTTTCAACCGGGTTTTATGCCGACTTTGGCAAAAACACTGAATACGGTCGCACCAGTTGTGGAAACGGATCCTTTGACTATCAAAGCGCCAGATCCTCCCGACCCGGTGCTGTCATGGCGTCCATACACGAGGTGATTGAAAACCCTGGAAAGGGCCCTGTTCTGGTGCACTGTATGTGGGGGGTTCATTCCTCAGGTGCATTGTCGGCGATGGCGCTCGTTCAGTTTTGCGGTTGGACAGAAGAAAGGGCCAAGGAATATTGGAATGATGCCCGAAACGGGGCCCCATGTTCAGGCGGGTGCGACCAGTGGATCGACTCAAAATTCTCCAACTTTAGTGTCGACCCCAAGTTGAAAATCTCCACCGAACAACAGGCAGCGATTTGCCCTAAATGATACCGGGAGGACTATCCAAATGAAGTTCAATCTTCTGGGGTCACTTGCTCTCATTGCACCCACTGTCTTGTGGGCGAACGACGATGTTCTAGGTGAAGCCACGACATTTGATAGTCCCAATGGTGTTACGGAACGCTGTATTCGGATCGAAAAAGTTCCAACGGGCGAGTACAGGAACAGCGATCTTGAAGAAGAAACTGCCTATTGCGAGATCGATTTCTATGCCTCCGAAATTGCGATTTGCCCGAAAACCTGGAGCACCAGCCCAGGAATGGCAGTCTACGATATTTCGGAAGGACCCTACACGGGGAACCGTTCTGAATTCGAGAGAAACGCTTGCAAAGAGGGGAAGTCGGCAAAAGATCTGGCCAAGGAAAGAGTGGCCAAGTTCAAGTCCACCATGAACCAAAATGGCACTAGCGGAACGTTTTCCACCTCGTCGCTGCTTTACTATCATTTCTCCAGATATTTCGACGCGACTGTCAAAGTTCCAGTCGCCGTTTGGCGTAGCATGGACGCCCAGGCGCATTTTTCCGAGGTCGCCGAGCCTGGCCTTGCGATTTCCGGTGGTTCTCATGGCGGGCGCATGAACCACGAAGGCTGGCGGGTCTTCGCAGCTGCGGATACCGACCCGAACTCATACCAACCGACAGATGATCTATTCACATCGGATCGCACGCAAATATACGGTGTGCTGCTTGATAGCCCTGGCCATCGATACGGCTCGGAAATCAACGGCACCCGTAAATCCGGTTGGGGGAAAGGTCAGAACCGCGATTTTCAGGAAACGCCCGCTTTCTTGGCTTTGCGTTCTTCAAAACCATTGTCAGAGGCAATCGCAGAGGGCGTCAGAGAAGGACGAAAAGACCGGATAATCAACAAGGATCTCGGCCCCGATGTCAGTGACCAACAGATGGCATTTTGGATGCAAGAACTCACCGAGATTGTTCTACTCGACTTCATCTTTAGCCAGCAGGACCGCGTAGGAAACATAGACTTCACACCTTATTGGTATTGGGTCGAAGACGGAGGCCTGAAGCATAGGAAGGCCAAGCACCATGAGCCAAACGATGGAGATGTTCCCGCCGACGCATTATTGATCCGTCGCAGCAATCTAAACGACAACGATGCTGGTGGGCGGGTAGAGTATGCCAATTTCGCAAAATCTACTCAAATGCTAGAGAAAATGCGGCACTTCTCTCCAAGTACGTATCGGCGCTTGGTTGCATTGAATAATGACCTTCAATCGCAAGGCCCGGTTTATGAATGGTTGTCGCAGAGCCTTGGGTTGTCAGATAGGCAGATTGCACAAGTTGTAAAAAACACCGCGCTGGCAACATCCATCCTCCAGGACAATTGTTCTAATGGTGATTTGATGTTCGACTTGGATCCTGTCGCACTCTTTTTGAGAGGCGACACAGAAGTAAAGGCGGTGAACTGTAGTGACCCGTAAGCTTTCTACGCTCTTTGCGGCATTCATTTGGACCGCGCTGCTCGCCTGCAAAGCCGTGGCTTTGGATGTCATCGTAATATCGGATCTGAACGGAAGCTATGGCTCGGTAAAATACGATGCGCGCGTCGACAAGGCGATTAAGCGGATAGTCGAGATTGATCCAGATCTGGTTATTTCGACCGGAGATATGGTCGCGGGACAGCGCATTCCCAACTTGTCCGACAAACAGGTCAGGGAGATGTGGAAGGCGTTTCACGAGGCCGTATCAGATCCTTTAGAGGCTGCCGGCATTCCATTTGCGGTCACGCCAGGAAACCATGATGCCTCTGCTTACCGTGGGTTCGAGCGTGAAAGAAAAATATACGCAGAGGAATGGGCTCCGAGAAAACCAGACGTTGATTTCCTAGTTTCAGATGACTACCCGTTCTTCTACGCGTTTGAGATGCAGGGCATTGTGTTTGCGTCTCTGGATGCAACGACCCTTGGTCCGCTATCCGGTGACCAGCAGGACCGGCTACAGGAATTGGGTGCAGACGGGGACCCGATTGTCACTTTCAGTCACCTCCCACTTTGGCCGTTCGCGATCCAGCGCGAACGCGAAATCATCGGTGACCCTACACTTGAAAAAATCTATCTGGAAAGCGGTGTTGTTTTGCATCTGTCAGGCCACCATCATGCCTTCTACCCCGGTTGGAAAGACGGTGTGGCTTATGTCTCTCAAGCTTGTTTGGGAGGTGGTCCGCGGCGGCTTATTGGCGATAGCGCCAGATCACCTCACAGCTTCACTCATGTTACGTTCCAGCCGAACGGAGAGTTTGGGATAGCAGTATATCGAGGCCCTGACTTCGAAAGGTCGATAAACTTCAAGTCGCTCCCGAAAGAGATCAGATCCCCGAATGCGGTGTTGAAACGCTTAGACCTTGTGAAATGACTAGAGGTTGAGTTTCAGCTCAACTTTATCAGGGACCAGATCGTTTATCATCTCTTCTATCCGGGCTTCTGAAAGCCCTCCCGAGGTGATGAAAAGCAATGAGACGCGAGACTTTCCGGGGACGTGGTGTTTTCTGACCAGCTTCCAGCCAGCGTCTGCGGCCATAGCTTCAATGGCACCGCTGACGTTCAATGAGTGTTCTTCGTCTGAAGCTTTGAGCGAAATTTCCACACCCTTGTTTCGTCCACCGAGCCAAATGAAACACCAACATACAACCGCCACCAGTGTGGCCATCAGCGGCAAGCCCAAACCGACCGCAAGACCAAGAACAGTCACGATTATCATTTCGACAGTGTCCACCGGATCATCGAGATTGGAGCGGAACCTGAGCAACGCTCCGATTCCAAATATGACAAAACCGATCATTGACCCGTGCTGAACCACCAGAAAACCAACCGCCATGCCGATAAGCGCATACAGGAAGAAAAGCCTTGGCATAACTATGTCGCGGACGCTTCTACGGGCTTTACGTCTCACCGGATGATAGACGATCAAGCCAGCCAGAATGATCGTGACGATCACATCGAGAGTAAAGAAATACAGTTCCTGTTTGCCACGAAACTGCGTCCACCGGCGTTCGATAACGATTTCTGACCCCGAAGCCCCGGCCAGCATCGTCGCAGGGTCGACTTGTGACACCGCAGCACCTGGCAACAGCAGCATCAACAACACGGTCACAAGTGTGAGGGTCGTATTCAACTTGTCTTCCTTCCTGCTCAAGCCAAAGGCTTAAGCTTAACAAAAGCACATCGTGCCCTATTCAATTCAATCGCAACAGGCGGGATCAGGTAAAGAGATTACAGTGCATTCTTCGGACATCGTATCCGGACTGTGATACGAACGCTGATACAGGGATGTGGTCCAAGCGCGAGAGAATCCAATGACAGAAAACAGAGTGTTTTCGTCAAAAGCTGAAATTTCACGGTGTTTCTGCAAACTTAGACGACTCGCTTTTACGGCCAGCTTGGTTGCGGCAGCCTTCTTGCCTTGGACCGATTTTGCCTACGCTGAAAGTGCTGGTTTGGTTCTGGTCGATAAATTCAAGGTGGCAGACAAATCAGAGGGATTTTCAGAGCCTTCCGGTTTGGCAATGTCTAACGCTGAAGGCTTCTTGTGGTCTGTAAGTGATGCCGAACCTAAACTGCACCTACTCGGAGTCGACGGGGTATTAGGAAACTCTTTCAAGTTACCAGCATTGGCAGGATCAGATTTGGAGGGTGTTGCACCTCGAAAAGATGGGTCTGTTTTGGTGCTTCAAGAAACTGACCGATCAATCCTAGTCGTTCACCCAACTGACCCCATTCAACTGACGACAATACCTCTCGCATCTCTTAAAGGTTACCCGACCGCCGCTGCATTACTCGTCGGCAACCCATTGAACAAGGGACCCGAAGGCATCGCCGTTGACCCGGAATCCGGGCGGGTCTTCGTTGGCATTGAGGGACAACCAAGGTTGTTAATGGTGTTATCGCCAGAGCTAGACGAAATTATTGAGATCATTCCTTTAGCCCGCGATGCAGGTTTTATCTCCGAGCGTGTAGATGATGATGAACTGGATTTGAGTGGCCTGACATGGTCCCGGTCCTCGCGTTCTCTTTGGATTGTGAGTGACAAAAGCCGTCAGATCTTCGTCTACAATCCAGAGTCCAAGTCCGTAAAGTCTATCAGTTTGACGTTCACAGAAGATGGAAAACAAAAAGAAGTTAAACATCCCGAAGGGATCGCCCTCGATGAAACCAGAGGGCTTCTCTATATCCTGACAGACGATGCCAAGAAATCGCGGCTTTATGTTTTTGAGCAACCGGAATTGTGAGGACTGTTCTACTAGTTCTCTACTCTAACTTGTTGAAAAGCCGGGTTGTGTAATTGAGCGCCGTCGTATTTGCGGCATATTAAGTAAATCTGCGTTCTGTTCACTGTGTTTCTTAAAAACATCACCCATCAATACATTCGAGTAGCGTCAGGTTCACACATGCGAACCACATAATAACATTGGACTTCAACATGCTCAGTCACTTTAAGGTTGTCAAAAATGCGCGTATTCAGCTCAGTTGTTTTTGCGATCATTTGCACTCTTGTGGCCACTGCATCAGTTCCAAGAAGTAGCATTGCCCAAACCTGGGACATCGCGTCCCAGCACTCGGTCAGCGGCGTAACGGTGTATGATGCGGATGAGCTGTTAACTTTTGCCGGTCAATTGGCCTTCAATCGGTCTGGGCGCATCACAGCGGTGGAGGTCGCATCAACGATTACTCAGATCTACCGAGAAGACGGTTACTTTTTGGCTGAGGCCTGGCCCGGTCCCGATGGGCAGAGCATAATTGTTGATGAAGGGCGCATTCAAACCATCGAAATTGAAGGCGTAGATACTCGCACGTTCCAAACACTAGAGAAGATTTTTCAGCCCCTCACCACCGCATATCCAATAACTCTAAAACGATTTGAGCGGGCGGTTATGCTAGCCGAGGACATACCCGATTTGGACGTGTCGACCGAACTTGATTACCCGGATCAGGCTGGTGCTCGGCTGAGAGTATTGGGAGAACCTCTGCGCAAACAAGCCGGTAGTGCGACACTAGACAACCCTCCGCGTGAGCTTGGGGAAGCGCTCAGTTTCTATGTCGTACAAGAGTTTTATTCGACACTGACCGTTGGGGATCTGCTGCGATTTGAGGGTTCAGGCAATTACAATTGGGACAAAGACGATGAACACTCTTTATGGGGCGCTCTTACCTATCGCACCCCGCTGAACAGTAATGGTCTGTACGGTGAGATCTTCTACGGGAACATAAACGCAAAACGTGACCTCTCAGGAAATTTTGCTAGAACAGATATTGACGGCGAGAACTTCACCGTCGCGATGGGTTACCCCGTAATCCGAGATGTAGCCCGATATGGATACTTTCTGCTGGATTATCGCCTTTCAAAAGCGGACTCAGTCAGTGGCGGCGTTCCATTATCCAGTGACGCGAGTGTCGTTGGCCTTACTTATCTTTACGGGCAAAACTATCCAAAGGGACAAGCTCTGGAAGCGGGGCTAACCTTATCTTTTGGCGATAATGACAATGAAACGACAGACGCGAATTTTGACGACGGGGACTCTTCGTTCTGGCATCTACGAGGCGGCATCGGATACGAAAGCCCACTAACGGGCTTGTCGCCCAACACAGCTTGGCGCACCGAGATCTGGGGGCAGTACACAACAGACCGGCTGCCCTCTGTCGAAGAGTACTTCCTTGGTGATCGCTACGCTTTGCGCGGATATCGTTTTGACGAAGTGGATGGTGATTCCGGGATTTCCGCGATTTTCGAAGTGTCTCATTCCTACTTCCCCAGTTCCCAGAGCATCCATCGCTTAACACCCTTTGCCTTTTTCGACGTGGGTTACATCTCGAACAATGACCCTGCGAGTTTTGAAGTTGACAATGCTACACTGGCATCGACAGGTCTCGGGTTGGACATTGAGTTTAAGCAAAATCTATTCCTGTCCGGATATGTCGGTGTCCCTTTGAGAGACGGCCCTTTGACCGACTCTGGCGATCCTGGCGCGTATCTTGCTCTGACAACAAGTTGGTGAGGATGTTATGAAACTGAACCGAATTGCTGTACTTACCGCAACTTGTCTAATTGCAGAACTGGCCGCTACTCAGGTCTTTGCCCGCGGAAATCACTACGGGTGGTGCCGAGGCGTAGGGAACCCACACCAGTCGAGCCAAGGATGCGGGCAGGCTGGTGGGCAAGGGGCAGGTAATCAAGTTACTGGCCCAACTCAGCCGGTGGCAAATCAGTTGCCGCCTAAGGGAACGCAGCAAACGCCCACGTCCGTTACTGTTCCAGTCCTTGCGCCGGGCGCGGTCCCGAACGCAGTTCCCGGTCAGGTTCCTATTGCGACACCAATAGCGGTTCCTGGTCAGGTTCCCACGCCGGTAGTAGCGCCGACCCTAACTCCGCCTCTGGCACCAAACGCGACACCAAACCGGGTTCCGACAGCTGTTCCAAATCAGGTTCCGCCATTGGCTACTGGTCCCACCGCGGTGCCACCGCTCGTCCCGACTGCAACTCCCAATCAAGTTCCGGTCGCTACCCCTGGCCAGGTTCCGCCTCAACCCACCGGCCCAACAGCGGTGCCGCCACTTGTGCCCACCGCAACACCAAACCAAATACCAGTCGCAGTTCCTGGTCAGGTCCCACCTCAGCCCACTGGACAAACTGCTGTGCCACCGCTCGTCCCGACTGCAACACCAAACCAGATTCCGGTCGCAGTGCCCGGCCGTGTTCCGCAACCCAGCGGTACTACGGCGACACCACCGCTTGTCCCAACCGCAACCCCCAATCAGGTTCCCACGGCGGTTCCTGGCCAGGTTCCACAGTTGACACCAAAACCGACGGCAACTCACGTGGCCGTCCCAGGACATCCGAAACCTCAAGGCGTCGTGACAATCATGCGCCCCAAGCCGAGGCCGACAACCGGTACTGTCCAGCAACCTGACACAACACAAGTGACCCACCATGTAACCCACCAAAGTAATGCGAAGAAACACGATCACGTCGCAGCAACACCTGGACGACATGACCCGCACGACCTACCGAGATTCCGCGACGCGGCAGCCAAGGAAGACTGGGAATGCGTAGCCAGCGGATTTGGACAGCGCCGGTATGATGCTGGGCGAGGCGTGTTGCTGAACAACGGAGCGTTGCGGCACCTCGGAAACGTGGACGCAATGGCACGGGATGTACCTGCTCGGCATCCAAAACACTCTGGCTGCATTATTTCGGTCAAACGAAAGCAGCAGTAGCGCCAGGCACATCTTGAAGCCTTAGAGGAATTCTTCCGAGTGGGAAGCTGGTTTCCAACCAAGGTTAAGTTGACGAATAGACATCAACCGAAGGTGTCATCTCTCAGAAGGTTAATGAGGCATACAATATGCCTTTCTGAGTGCTGTTTGGGCATCCGGCTCGAATCATCGGATGCCCTAAAAAAAACCGACTAGGAATTTCGCAAAAAAGCGAAACCTCTACGAGAAGGAGTCCTCCATGAGTGCTAGAATAGTCCTTCTGCTTGCTGCCGTCGGCCTCGTGCCAATTGCGTTTTCATACGGTCTGATGCCCGACAGTTCGATCCCAGTTTTGCTGGGATTTCCAGTGGAAGGGACGAACCAAACCCACGTGTTCCGAGCGATTATGGGTCTTTACCTGGCAAACGCGTTGTTTTGGTTGGCGGCTGCTTCGAAACCAGAATTACAACGCCCTGCGCTTTGGGTTCTGTTTTTGTTTATGTCGGGACTGGCTGTTGGACGCATGCTAAGCATTCTTATCGATGGAGTTCCAAACGGGTTGCTTCTATTTTACCTTGCGGCCGAGATAGCTTTTGCAGCTCTGGCGGCGGTTTCCCTGAGAAAAGTACAATGAAACAGGAAGTGTTAAAGTGCTGAGGTTTTTCTTTGTTCTCTCGATCATTACAACTGCGTCGGTTTCGACATCCGGTCTGGCTCAATCGTCATCTGTCCAGACTGCGGTGGACAAAAACTTTTTAGAGCTTGAGACTGCCGTTGTCGAAGCGGGAGCTACTCCAATCGCATCGATAGATCACGCGCGCTTGGCCAAAGCTGAAGGCGTAGTAATGCCAGCATCACGTGTACTCATTTTCTCTGATCCAGAGATAAACACGCCCATTCTGGAAGAGAACATACGAGCAGGTTTGGACCTTCCTTTTCGCGCTCTTTCCTTCGATCAGGATGATCGCCCGCAGATCGCCTATACAGACTCTCAGTTTCTCAAAGTGCGGCATGGTCTGAATGACACCCAAGCGTTAAATACATTTGAAAGCAAGCTGCTCGAAGTTCTGAACGGCTTGGATGCAGCACCAGCGCCAATCAGCGGATTGTTTGCCGACTATGGGGTCATCGAACTGCGATCTCAGCTCAGCGTACCAGAGGCAGTCGAACGTCTCAGGACAGCCGTGATGGGGCAGGACGATACTGTCTGGTTTGGGGAAATCGATTTTGCGACCGAAGCGTCCCAACTGGGGGTGGACCTGCCGGAGGCGGTACTTTTACTGTTCGGCGGACCAGCACCCGGTGGCGTAGCTATGGCGGGCTTTCCGGCAATTGGTTTGGATGCCTTTTGCCAAAAACTACTAGTTTACGCGAATGAAGAAGGCGGCTCCGTAGTGATTTTCAATGACATCGCTGCATTGGCGGAATTGCACTACGGTTCTTCAGCCGAACCTCATTACGGTTTGAACAAACGGCTTACCTCAACATTTCGCACTGCAATTGAGTAGCCGCTGGTCGGAAGTCACAATTTTTCTGAATTGCTATATTCCGTATTTAGCTGCCCATTCTGGGCTGGGTACAGACCATCGCTACACTTAACCCCTAACGGCAATTTGCGGGCAATGTTGCCCTGGGCGCGAGTATACAATTTTCATTCTAAAACAATGCAGCACGGCCTTGACCGTAATCAGTTGCACATTTAGTCAAGTTTGATCTGCCCGCTGGGACGACCCGGCTAATTACCGGCGTATCTTCAGGACGACCTGGCAAATTAGAGGTCGAACATGACAACTAAAACCAAACAAGCCAGGAAACTGATCGAGGGTAGACCTGCCCTAATCGTAATCGACATTCAAAAGAGCACGTTTATTGATGACAGCGAAGTACGCTATATCGACAACATGCCGGGCTACAAAGAGCGCATGATCGCTGCGCGTGATTTGGTTGATGCCGCACATGATTACAATGTGCCAGTCATTTTCATCCAAGAAGTCCATCGTCCCGATCAGGTCGACTTCGGCAGGGAACTGGATGGTGACGAAGACATACACTGTCTCGAAGGTGATCCAAGAACGGAAATTGCAAAAGATGAGATGGGATATCGCAAAGGTGACTACATCGTACCGAAGCGACGGTATTCTGCCTTTTTTGGAACCGATTTCGAAATCCTGCTGCGCGGTTTAAAGATAGACACACTTTTGTTGTGTGGCGGTTTGACGGATGTTTGTGTGCACTACACATTCGTCGATGGCCACCAATCAGACTACTTCTGCCGCGTAGTAGAAGATTGCGTTGGCGGGTCATCTGTCCAAGCCCATGAAGCTGCTCTCAAAGCAATGGAGTATCTACAAACCGGCGCTGTTCAGAGCCGAGAAGCAGTGATAAAGGCCATCTCGTCGCTCTAAATTGCAATCGAACCGCTAGCACCAGTTGGGGTGCGGAAACGGGCGGAGATTTTTGTCGCTCGAACGCCTTGGACTTGCCCGTTTGATGCAGAAGGAATCGGCAATTTCAGTACAACCCTTTAAGTTTGCGACTAGGGCCTTAAAAACCTCGATTGCACCGCAATCCAGCCGTCGGCGATTTAAATGCGAATATGACTATAGATAGTGAAGCTAACGCTTAAACAATCGCTGATGCCCTGACCTCTGCCGAGCAGATTTCCAAACTGTCTTCTGAGGCAGATCAGCTAGCGCTCCAATCTGTCAAAGCCAACAGATTGGAGCGCTAGCTGATCTGCGCAAGAGAACGGCGAAAAAGCCGTAGGCTCATTAGTAACAAAGCAATTCCCAACAAAGTCATCCAAACGAATTCCGGCCAGACAGTCTCAATACCAGCGCCTTTGAAAACAATAGCCTGACTTGCTGACATGTAGTGGCGTGACGGCAAAACCAAAGTACCTGCCTGCAACCACGCCGGCTGACCTTCAATTGGGGTCTCCCCACCTGACAGCATTAGCATTGGCAGCACAATCAACATAACCAGAAGCGCAAACTGCGCCATAGAGCGTGCAATGGTTGCCAGAAACACCCCAAGCGCCGTCGCAGTAAAAAGAAACAACGCCGTGCCAACCAAAAACAACATCTTGGATCCAGCGATAGTGATGCCCAGAGAACCCTGCATCACAAACGTTAGTGAAAGACCAGCCGCGACCAAAACCACCGCTGCATTCGCCCAAATTTTGGCAATGGCAATGTCAAATGGAGCAAGAGGCATGGCCAGGAGATGTTCAATAGTCCCGTGCTCTCGCTCTCTAATCATTGCCGCTCCGGTCAATATAGTTGTGAGCCACATGATCTGGCCGATCAAAGCAACGATACCAGCAAAACGTACAGTATCTCTATTTGGGTTGAAGGCGCTTCTAAGAATGACACTGATTGAGGCAGTATCTACTAGATCGATACCAATTGCATAGCGATGTATTTCAGCGCTCAAGATACTGGTGATGTAGTTTGCACCAATACCGGCCTGTTCCATGGCGGTTGCGTCAATAAGAACTTGAATCTCCGGACTGCGCCCTGCGCGCAGATCCTTTTCGAATCCGGGGGGCACAGCCACAACGAAAATAAAGCGCCCAGCATCCATGTACGCAGGTCCTTTTCCGGGTTCGATTTGGACGACCGGTTGGAACTCTGGTGGGAAAAACGCTGTGGCAAGTGCTCGAGAAAGTGGCGAGTCGTCTTCATCCGCAAACGCTATCGAGGCGTTGTTTACAGAACTTGCCACTCCCGTTGCTTCCATGATCGGGGCCAGCGTGAAAGACCAAACCAACAATGCCATCATCACCCAATCACGGCGCAGGCTCATCACTTCCTTCAAGCCTAGCCAGAATATGCAGTAGAAGCGCTGCATTCACTTCTCCTGCGCCCGAAGGCATAGGGCTGCGATCAGTGTCAGAACGGGTCCGAAGCAGGCGAGGGCCAGAATGTCTGGCGCAAGGGCTTCCCAACCCAAACCTTTAGTGAAGGCACCAACGTTTAGGTGTAGGAAATATGAGGAAGGCCAAAGAGAGCCCAGCACTTGTGCGCCTCCTTCAAGTGTTGAAACAGGTTGCAACAGACCTGAGAACTGAATTGTTGGGACAACTGAGGCGATGGCAGTTGCAAATGTGGCGGCCACCTGACTGGATGTCATTGTAGCGATCAACAACCCGTAGGATGTTGTTGCCCAAACGTAAAGAAGGGCACCAACAGCCAAAGGGAAAGGATTTCCTTTTAACGGCACCCCGAAAAGAAAAACGGTCATTCCGGCCAAAAGCAGAAAATTTGCGTAGGCGATCAAAATGTACGGAATTTGTTTGCCGATTAGAAATTCAAGCCGCGTGGTTGGTGTCACGTAGAAATTGACAACTGACCCCAGCTCTCGTTCCCTTGCTACGCTTACGGCAGTCAAAACAGCTGGCAGCATAATCAGCAGGATAGCAGGCATTGCCGGAGCCATCGCGGCGATGCTTTCAAAGCTCTGATTGTAGCGAAACCGGGGTTCGATCCTGGCGATATCTATCTGGCTTTTGCCGTTGTTAAGGGCATATTCCGCGAGAAATGATTGGTGCAGTCCGGAAACATAGCCTTCAACCGTCTCACCCTTAAATGGGATAGCACCGTCTACAGTTGCAAGTATCTGGGTCGGTTCACCCGTACTCATCTTTCGGTCAAAGTCAGGTGGCAACTCAACAACCAGAGAGACCTCACCTGCCACTAGACGGTCGCGCCCTTCGCTGGCGCTTTGCAGCGGCGATGTGGCTTTAAAGTAGGACGATCCGGCGAATTCAGCCGAATAAGCACGACTCTCCGGCCCCTGAGAAAGGTCAAGTACAGCGAATTCAAGCTCATCGATATCCAGCGTAATTCCAAAGCAAAAAACCAACATTAGAATAGCAGAACCCAGAAACGCGAAAGCCAGACGCACCGGGTCTCGAGCTACTTCAACGGTTTCGCGCCGCGCATATGCCAATACACGAGAAAACGCTCCTCCCCCGGCGTGGGATTTGGTCCCAAAACCCACCTCTGGCGCGACAACAGAGACTGGTTCTTCTGCTGCTTCCAATATCGAAATGAAGGCGTCTTCAAGGTTTTCTGCCCCTTCAACAGCGATCAGTTCAGCCGGAGTACCTTCCGCTAGAACTCTACCAGCATGCATAAAAGAAACGCGATCACAGCGTTCCGCCTCACCCATGAAATGAGTGGACACAAAGATTGTAACCGACTCGGTTCGAGAGAGCTCAATCAGCAAGTCCCAGAAGGAATCGCGCGCCTCTGGATCCACACCGGATGTTGGTTCGTCGAGTATTAGCACTCGCGGACGGTGGATCACAGCTACGGCTAGCGACAGTCGCTGTTTGATCCCCAGGGGCAGTGCCGTCGCCAATGTATGACGGTGCTCCTCGAGCCCAAAGCGCTCAGTGAGTTCCGAAACACGTTGTTCTCGGTCGGCAATTGCAAATATCCGCGCATGCAATTGTAGGTTCTGATGGACCGACAACTCGCCATACAAGGAAAAGGCCTGGCTCATGTAGCCTATTTCACGCCTCATTTTTCGGTCATATGCATCGACAGGGTTGCCAAACAGCAGTGCTTCACCTGAGCTAGAAGGTAACAAGCCAGTCAGCATCTTCATTGTCGTGGACTTGCCGCAACCGTTTGATCCTAGAAACCCGAATATCTCACCGCGATTGATTGTGAAGTCGACGTTGTCTACGGCCGTGAAATCACCAAAGCGTCGTGTCAGTCCACGCGCAACTATCACTGGGCTTGCTTCGATTTTCCCATTCGTTTTGTTTTTCCCCGCCGGTTCGACAGGCAACTCCCGTGCTCTCAGACGCCGATATGCAATTTCGAGGTCGACATCACTCCCTTTCAATTCGGCGGGCTTCCCATGAAAGATGACTTGACCCGCGTCCATCGCGACAATCCGGTCAAAACCGTCGGCTTCTTCCATGTACGCCGTTGAAACCAATACCGACAGTTCAGGGCTTTTTGCTCGGATTGCATCAATCAAAGCCCAGAACTGCCGACGCGACAACGGGTCGACCCCGGTCGTTGGCTCATCCAAAACCAAAAGTTTGGGGTCATGGATTAACGCACAGCAAAGACCTAGTTTTTGCTTCATCCCACCCGAGAGCTTGCCCATCAGACGGTCTTCAAACTGCGCAAGCCCTGTCGCAGCCAATAGCGCTGCGATACGGTCATCCCGCTCTGAATACCCTTGAGCAAAAAGACCAGAGAAGAACTCGAGGTTCTCGCGTACAGATAGCTCCGGATACAGGTTTCGACCCAGCCCTTGCGGCATGAAAGCGATGGCTGGGCAAATGCTGTGTCGATGGCCAGAATTGCCAATCGGGCCGCTTAAAACGTCGATATTTCCGGATTGCAGTTTCTTTGCGCCGGTGATCAAACCAAGCAGTGTAGACTTTCCCACCCCATCCGGCCCGACAAAGCCAACAAGCTGGCCGCCTGGCAGTTCCAACGAAACAGAATCCAATGCAACATGCTTGCGATAACGGTGCGTAACACCTGAAATGTGAATATCGCAGGCGTCATCCTCTACTCTCATTCGAACAGCTCTTCTGGGATGCGTTGTTCAAGCGCCTCAGGCCAAGCAGCGGCTGGGTTCAGCCGGATCACGGCGACACCGCGCAGACCGGTTTTGACGTGCTCAATCCGACTTTCAACCAAGTCTATTGGGATACGGACGCGAACGCGAAAAACCAGTTGCTCTCGCTCATCGAGGGTCTCGACCTGTTTGGGGGTGAATTGTGCCTCGGGAGAAACAAAGCTCACGTATGCAGGTATCGCATATTCCGGCAAGGCGTCGAGTACGATGCGAGCCTCAGCTCCAATGGGCAAAAGTCCGGCTTCACGCGCCGGAAGAAAAACTTCCATGTAAACATTCTCAAGGCCAAGAATAGTCAGGATTGGTTCGCCTGCGCCAACGACCTCTCCGGGTTCTGCAAGCCGGTAAAGCACGCGTCCGGGCAAAGGTGCCACTAGAGCGCTGTCTTCAATCTGTGCCTCAATCCTGCGAGCTTCCGCCTCAGCGGCAGCAATACGGCTTTCCGCGGTTGCAACTCGGGCTTTGGCGGCGCCCAATACTGCTGTAGCAACCTTATGAGTGGTATCGCGATCTTCAAAAATAGTTTTGGAGATGTTTTGTCCTGCCAGCAACGCCGTGGCACGATCAAGCTCTTGCTCGGCCCTGCGCTGTTCGCTTTCGCGTTGCACAACGAGCGCTTCTGCTTCGGCCCTTGTCTGATTTGCCAAGGCTACCTCGGCTCTAGCCCGGTCCAGGGCGGCAGATAGCTCATCTATGTCCATTTCGGCCAGGATTTGACCGGCTGCAACCATACTGCCCTCTGTTGCCGTTACCTTCGCAACCCGACCTGCATTAGTTGGTGCTATTTCGACTTGTTCCGCTTCAACCCGCCCGTTTCCTTGCACAAATCCGACCGGCAATTCATCGTCATCCTCGGCAACAACGACATACAGCAACGCACCAGCAATTACTAAACCAGCCAAAATAAGAAAAACCGATGGGTTTTTGGTCATAGCGTTTCACCTGAAACAGGGTTTCTGGCGCAGAGTTTAGTGTCTCAAAAGACTCAAAGCCTTGTTTTGGATCAAAACCGATCCGGGCACCTAAGTTCCAAGAATTTGTTTGTATGAACACCGGTTTGGGTGTTGCAGGCTCTTTCGCGATAGGTCGGAAGAAGTAGACTTGAAGCGTTTTTGTTATCAGTTTGGTATTGAAACGGGTGTTCTAACGCGCAATTGCGGTCGCCGCCAACCTGCTGCGCAATACAGCGAAAGGAAGCACTATGACCAAAACACTGAGAGCTTGTTTGTCTTTGTGGTTGGTTTCAATCGCTCCTGCGTATGCGCAAGAACCTCCTCGTCTCGTTTTGCAGCTGACCGTTGACGCGTTTCGGGGCGATCTGCCGACACGCTACTTTGAGAATCTTGGGGAGGGTGGCCTTAAGTATTTACTAAAAAACGGTGTACACTATGTGGACGCCCATCATTGCCATGCCAATACAGAGACGGTTGTCGGGCACGCCACATTGGCGACCGGGGCAACACCGGCAGTGCACGGGATGATCGGAAACATTTGGTTCGACAGAACCTTGGACCGCGTTGTCTACAACGTTGAAGACAGCACCGCTCCGCTTCTTGGAGATGGCGCTGGCGTCAATGACGATATTGAAATTGACCCAACACAGGCGGCAGCTGGCACAGATGGGCGGTCACCACGCGCCATGCTTGTTACGACGCTTTCGGACGAGTTAAGCGCTTCCACTGCTGGCGCGGCCAAGGTCTTTGGAGTTTCAATCAAAGATCGTGGGGCTATTACAATGGCGGGACAAAGCGGCAAAGCCTTCTGGTTCTCAAAAGCCGCAAATCGTTTTGTCACAAGCTCCTATTACTACGACAAATACCCGGATTGGGTTTCCTCATGGAATGACGCATCGCCGAGCGCCTCCTTTGAAGGAACCTCTTGGGAGTTGATGCACCCAAAGGAAGCCTATCTCTTTGGCGACCGCGACAACCAACCATGGGAGACGGATGTCGCCGGGTTCGGCATAACCTTTCCTCATCGCTATTCTTCGACGCAAAATGGGTTTGACCCGCTGGAAAATCCCTACTTTACGACCTTTTTAACGCTTAGCCCCGCTGGCGACGATCTGACGGCGCAATTTGCCAAACGATTGATTGCTGCCGAGGATATCGGGCAAGACGCGGTAACGGATTATCTGGCGATTAGCTTCTCGTCCGTGGATTACGTCAACCATGTGTTTGGCCCCTCCAGTCTTGAAGCCGAGGACACGATATACCGCCTCGATCAGACTCTCATGAATCTCTTCGCGTTTATCGACGAACGGATTGGGCTGGAAAACGTTTTGACCGTTCTATCGGCGGACCACGGCACCACCGATGCGCCGGGCTATTTGGAGAGTGTTGGCATCCGAACTGGCCTTGTTGCTCCGGACACATGGGACCCGACGGAACAGATAGCCAAGCTTAAGGAGCGGTTTGGGATCACCGGGAAATTGCTTGAAGGTTATAATCACCCCTATCTCAATATCGCCCCCGAAGTATTGGCTCGCAGTGATATTGATTTACCCACGCTGGAGTCAGCTATTGCAGAAGAGCTTCTATCCTTTCCCGATGTGGCATTCGCCGTCCCCAGTACGGCTATCGAAGCAAACCTCCTACCCGATACCGACATCATGCGCTTGGTCCGCAACAACTACCACCCCACCCGATCCGGGAACATATACGTAGTCTTCAAACCCGGCTGGTTCATCGCAGACTTCGATGGTCTGTCCGTCACATCCACCCACGGGTCACCGTGGCGCGGTGACACACATGTGCCGATTATCTTTGCTGGAACGAACTTAAAACCGCAACGGGTCGCACGCCGTGTTTGCACGACTGCTCTCGCATCCACACTTTCTGCATTATTGAGCACGGCACGTCCTAATGGTGCGAGCGGTGAAGTGTTACAAGAAGTCTTGGATTAGACCGCTGTGAAGCGCGAGTCCTGATATTGAAGCAAGCTAGGCAAAACCGCGACGGCATCGTCCACAACGCGATCCTCATATTCGTTGCTTCTTGGCGACTACGGAAACCGCCCAACGCAGCACTCTTTAGCGTACACAAATGCGGAGCAGACCTTCACGGAACATATCGTTCCGGCTTCGGAGACTGAATACTCTCCAAATACTCAGCAATATCGATAAGTCTGGAAGGAATACGCGTAACCAAACCATTCCCCGTATCGAATTCGACAGTAGGGGCGTCATTCAATTCGGTGATTATAGGCATGTCATCGCGAGGTTCTTGAACTTTCAAATAACCGTCCAAGATCGACATGACCTCCAACATGGGCCACACACCCCCTCTGCGTTCGGAAATCTTTATTAAGTCAGCAGGCACTGTTTTCAAATCAGCTGCGTCAGGTCCTTTTCCAGATGCATCGAGCCCGTGACATCTGGCGCAATGCTCAACAAAGAGGTCTTTGCCAAGGTTCGAAAACTCATCGGCCACAGATATCGTTGCAACCGAAGAAATGCCCATGCCTGCAACGATCATAAAGTACCTCATAATCCGGAGGTCCTTTGCTAAACGAGAGTTCACTACAACAAAAATGGACCGACATCTTCCGCCGGTCAACGTCGGTCCTTTAACACATAACGTTCGCTACCCGCTTCGGGCAGCAAGCAGCCAGTGATGCTTACCTCAGAGAACGGCAGCGCCGAGCCCTATGCTACCGCCTCGGTGATTTTGTAAGCACGGTCGATACGGTGCGCGTCTTTTTACTTCTTGTGATCGCAATTGCGCCCAGCACTAAGGCACATGCAAAAGCTTGAGGAAAAGAGATGGCTTCGCCAAAAGCAAGATATCCCACGGCAAACATCGTGGGTAATTCGATACTTCCGACGACCGCAGTTTGGGAAGCTCCAATAACAGGCGAGCAAATCGTGTAGATGAGCTGAGGCACGAAAGCGGTCACCAGACCAATACCAACAATGAAAAGCCAGTCGGATTGTTCGCTTGGGAGAAGCTCTCCAACCTCAGCACCTAGGATGAGCGGGGCGAGGCCAAGAACAGACCCCAGAGAAACTGACGCGATACGTGCCAACGGCGCAATCCGCGACAACCTGTGTACCAGGACGCAGATTCCGAAGCCAAACCCAAATGGGGCAGCAAGGGATAGCAGCAGCGTTGGTAGGTGTTCCGCAGCCACTGACGCAGGCGAGCCAGCAATAACGGCTGCCACCACAATCAGACCAGCGGCCAACATGGCGCGTCGCGTGGGTGCATCGCCAAACACAGCCCAAGCAATAACTAAGGTGAACACCGGATAGGTCATGTAGAGCACACCTACTGTCGATGCGGGCAGCGTCTCCAGCGCCGTTACATATCCGATCCAACCAAGCCCCATTACGGCTCCGGCGGAGAGACCCCAAATGATCTCTCGCCATTCTTTTCGATGCACAATGAGAACAGGAAGCAGAAGAAGGGCCGCAACAATGTAGCGGTAGAATGCGACCGCATAGGGTGCAACGCCCTGTTCGGTTAGGCTGCGGCTGAAGTAGGGAACCAGGCCGAAACAGATTGAAGCAAAAAGAACACCAAAAACGGCAAATGCATAAGGGATGGATGGTCGATTTCGCGCAGATGTCGTGGCCATAATCTGGAGCTATCACGCATTTGCATCTTCGTCTTCAGAGATTCTACGAAAGACTGCTTTGTCCGCATAGCCGTCATCGCCGCCGCCAACGCGCAAAGGCTGCAATGCGGACAAAACAGCCGTTCGCATTCATCGTCGCAGAGTCCGCGACCAGCCCAAAGCGGACCTTCATCACTAAGCTTTGCAATCTCTGAGATGCGGGACGAAGCTGACTTTTCAGGTCCGGCTATGCGTTCCTTTCCTAGCAATAAATTTCGTAGTCTCTATCATGCTGGTTTTGCCCCACTGTCGAAGGAAACAACATGTTGCGTTCAATGCTTATCCCCGCAGTTCTCTTTGCGCCTCATTGTCTGACTGCTGCAGAGAAAGTGTCGGCAACGAACTTCTATGTCGTCAACCAAGAGCAAATTTCCGCGGGCGAGGACGTGTTCTGGAAAGAGGACAACTATGGGACTTATACCGTTGACGAGGGACCAATCGATCCTGGTTTTGTCCGGTGCGTGGGCTCGGGTTTCGGCGGACCCAGCGGTGTCAGCGGCGGTGGCGTCTGTGTTTATGGTGAAGAAGAGGACACGTTCACCATGAGATGGGAGGTTGTTGCCTTCGGCGTCAACAACTGGCGGATTGTTTCCTCCACCGGCAAATATTCGGGGATGACTGGAAGTGGAACGACCAAAACACGTGTGGCGTCAAAATTCCTGGCGCTACCGCACCGTATTTCTGACTGGGAAGGCGAGGTTGCCTTGCCCGCTAGGGATTGAAACTCGAACTGAAATGGTCGGGGATGATGCTGATTTGAAAGGTTGGCAAAGCCCGCATTGGGCTTGTTGTCGCCTTTCGTTACTTTTCACATTAATGACCGGTGGCAGCCCAAAGCAGACCTTCAATTCCAAGCAAGGTGACTTCCGAGATGCGGACTTTGCAGCCATCCGCATTCTTAATTCAAAGGACCGCAGTCAGCCCTAAGCGGACCTTCAAAATCCGACTTTGCAATTCTAGTGTTGCGGACAAGTTAGGCCGCGGACTGCCAAGCTCTGTTTCAGTTCATTTTGCCTGACAACGTTTGTGTCGGCAGTTGTCCAAAGAGTGCTCTGTAGTCTCGCGCGAACTGACCCATGTGCCAAAATCCGTAAGCGTTTGCGATGTCCGATATACTCTCCTCTGGCGAGCAGGATACCAGTTCATGGCGCACAGCACCGAGACGGGCTCTTAGATAAAACTGCTTGGGGCTCACCCCATATGTTTCCTGAAACGCGCGACGAAGAGTGCATGTGGATACCTGAATATCTGCACATACCTCACCGATTGACACGTTATCCATCAAATGGGCCCGCATGAACTCAACGGCTTGTTGTGCTAAACGGGTTCTATTTTTACTGTTTCGCCGATCACTCCATTTTTCGCCTACCACCAGCATTTCCAGAAGCTCTAAGATCATATCACTCTCTTCACTATCAGAGCTTGGTCCGGCCGCTGATCCAATTAGAAAGCGCGCTTTGTTTTTGACTAAGTAATGCAGCTTGCCAGCGTCGCTAACGAAGGATCTTAAAGCGTCATTTCGCACGGTGCTGATATCAAGACCGCAATCGTCGGCGATCCGTTGAGCCCTTCGGATGTCGATGCCAAAGGTCAGGCCTGTGAGCGTTGAATTGCTCACGCCTTCAAAAGGGTCTCCGCTACCAAAATTCATCAGAGCGGTGTCTGAGGGTGAGCCGTTAAGCCAAGTTCGTACACTCCCTTTGTCTGGTAAGCCAAACGCTAGAATGTCAGGGCGAGAAACTCCGGTTTGGTACACAGCCTTATCAAACGACAAATCAATCATTTGAAGGTCAAGACCTGCCCAAACGGATACCGAAGAGTTCATAGTTCCCTCTTCAATTTGACGTAGCTCGACATCCCATTGGGACAGCTCGCGGAATTGCGAAGGGTCCTGCAAAAAAAGTGTGTTTGGGGCGCAGGTTTTTTTGGGGGCTGATCGTTTTTTGATGTCGTCCATTCCGCCCCGCAGGTAGTTTTCATGAAATGTTATTCGAATATGTAGGCGTGGACAATTGCAAGACAAAGCAGACAAATCGAGAGGGAAGAGGTTCGGACGCCCATCGTTGCCTGAAGATACTGTGCGCACCGAACGCGTCGTAACGCTGCTAACCAAAAGCGAAAAAGAGTTGTTGCGCTCACAGGCTGAAGACAGCGAACTCTCCCTTTCAACCTTTTGCCATCATCTGATCCTTGAAGGTCTGAAAACAAGTATATCATGAAACAGGGGTATCTCATGAAATCAAAACTGTTCCTCTCCGCGCTGGTCTTTGCCGGCTCCGCTATCACGGCGGCAGCTCAGGACAGCAATATCGTGCATGATGCGGAATACTATGTGCTGAAGCAGCAAAACGAAGCCGTTTGGGTCGAGAACGACGCACAGGTTGACCAACTGCTGGCCGATTTTCGTGAGAAAAACGGAGGGAACCCTCCAAACATCTTCTACATCCTTATTGACGACATGGGTTTTGGCGACATGGGTATGCCCGAGATGAACGCGATACGCGGGTATTCGACGCCCAATATCAACGCGCTCGCAGAGGAAAGCATGCGGTTTGCGCGCATGTATACCGAGCCGTCCTGCACACCGTCGCGGGTCGCCTTCATGACGGGTCGCCAGCCGTATCGCAATGGGATGGGCGATACCGCCGTCGATATTTCAGGTTTTGGCCTTGCCGATGAAGAAGTCACAATTGCCGAAGTTCTGAAATCCGTAGGCTACAACACCTCGCATGTTGGCAAATGGCACATGGGCGACATTCAGGAATCCTGGCCTACTTATCAGGGCTTTGACTACGCCGCGTTCCCCATCCATCAGCAGGGCCAGTTGGCCATCTTCAACGAAGATGCAGCCAAGGAAGAAATCACCATGGCCATAGGGGAAGACAACTACAACTCCAAATACACGCTGGATGATTGGTTTCGCCCTGATCCGGGACACATGATTACCGGCCTTGAAGCTGTTATTGGCGGGGAGGTCCGCGAAGTCCATATGGAACCGGGTGAGAAATGGACCCAGGACAAATATAATGAAATGAACATCCGCTATCAGGCACAGGCGATGGAGCAGTTGCGCCTGCTAGCAGAACGGGATGAACCGTTCTTCCTGCAATACTGGCCGCTTGTCCCTCTGTCGACAACGCGCACGACGAGAGAAGCGTTCACGACACCCAACGGCGGTACATTCGTTGAAAGCATGGAAGAGTTGGATGAATGGATAGGGGTCGTTCTGAACGAAGTCGATGCGCTGGGGCTCAGGGATAATACCCTGATCGTTTTGATGGGCGACAACGGTCACTTCACCAAATATGCCCCCGGCAGTGGGTTTTCGCCGCTGGTCTTCCGCGGCGGCAAGGCCGATACGTCTGAAGGAGGCGTTCGGGTGGACGCGTTTGCCCGCCTGCCCGGCTTGATCGAGGGAGACTCAATTGTATCTGACATTATTCATATCTCTGATTTGTTCACGTCAATTGCGCGTATCGGCGGAGCGATGGATGCCATCCCCCGCGACCGGATCATTGACGGTGTCGATCAGACGTCCCTGATGTTTATTGGCGATACGCATGGGCGCAGGGATCATGTACTGATCTACTCGATCAATTCGCTGAAAGAGGTGGTAAAGGAACACATCAAACTCAAAGTTCCGGCCAAAGGTGAAAATGCTATCGTGGCCAAGTTCTACAACCTGTTCCGCGACCCCCGCGAAGAACAGAGCGTATCGACCGAGATCGGAGCATGGGCTGGACATGAGTTTAACCGCATTATTGCCCGCCACCTGAAATTCAAGGAAATGTACCCCGATCAACCAGCCGCGACTGGACGTCCCTATGAAGGTATCGTGAACCTTCGTCCTGAAACCGTCGCAGCGGTGGATGCCTTTGTCGCCAAGCGGGACATTCAGCCCGACTAAAAGGTGAAGCTGATAAGAGTCATGCAAGCCCCGCTTCAGATGATAATATGCTTGATGTGGGGCTTGGCATCCACAACAAAAATTCTGGAAACAATATGAAAATCCAAGCGCTTGTCCTTGCATTGGCGACTGGCATTGTTGCGGCCTCAGCAATCGCCGATGAAAACGCTTCAAACCCTTTGGCCGCAGTCAATAACACGGACATCCGGTATCAGTATTTTGATTTGGGCAACGGTGCTGACAAGCAGGACGCCTTTATAGATGGCGCATACATGCTGCGGCCTGATCTGAAACTGAAATATGAGTTGCACTACAACTCAACGGATGTGACTGGAACTCGGTTCACTGACTTTGAGAAATTGAGCCTCAAAGCGATCTATTTCCCTTCTCAGAGACCGCTCAACGAAACGTGGGCCATCAAGTCGGCCATTGGTCTGGAGTGGATACTGGACTTTGGCGACCCGGAAAAAGGGATCGGAACCGGGTCCGATCAAATTGCGCCTTTTGGCGGGTTCGCCTTTGCAAACACAAAATCAGGGCTGACGCTGATCCCACTGCTCCAGCATTTTGCTTCATACAATGGCCCGACGGGCATAAACCAAACCGCGATGCGGTTGATTGCGCTACAACCGTTTGGCGATGGGTACTGGGCCAAGGCTGATATCAAAGCACCATATGACTGGGAGAACGATGCTTGGCCAGCTACCGCTGAGTTCCAGATTGGCAAGAACCTCAGTCCTGGCATCGCAATTTATGCTGATTTCCTCATCGGCATAGGTTCCGACCGCCCCTACGATAAAGGTGCCGGCTTAGGTTTGCGTTTCAACTACTAGTTCACCCACACCCAACCTCGGCGAAGATCATCTATGTCACAGTCCAGAAATCTGTTCAGCCATTTGTTTTCTGCGTTTATCTTGACCCTTCCTGGAACTGCCTTGAGCCAAACCCTGCCCGCTCCGGGTCGGTAGGAAATAAATTGGCGTCACGCCGCATCATTCTATCTGTTCACTCCGCTCTGAACTCGGGGAAGATCAACAGTCTCTGGGCGATCCGCTGAGATGGATTTGAACCTTGAAACTGAATCCGTCGTTCGAGCTTCTAATCCTCAGCCAGCGATGCTTAGGCCCAGAGTTCTGAGAAAATAGACTTCTATTACGATCTGTACCCAAGACTTTGCAAAGTCCGCTTTCTGCGCATAGCTGACCTTAGTTTCCGGTGAAACATTTTGTACCTTGGGCTCAAGGTAACCACTGAAAGTGTACTCACGACTGGCCGTTTTTCTCGTGCGGCGGTGGTTGGCCGACGAGAGCCCAAACGCTCTATAATTGCGACTTATGTTAAATCTCGAAATCCCGGCTTTTTGTCGCAAAGCCGGTGCGAATTTCCGACAGTTTCACCCAACACCGCGTGATCAATACTTGCGCAAGTACTTTGACCCCCACTCCCCAAATGACATCTTGCAGTTGAGTAAAATTCCTGCTCTCAGCTATGGCATTCGAAGCAGCAGAAGAGGAAAACCGTGTTCAATCTTATTGTTTCAGGAGGCTTAGAAAACGACCGCCGCGGTTCAATTATGGCCGACCGTGTATTGGAGTTTACTTCGGACGAACTTGAAGCGAAGTTCATGCCAGGCGGTAAACTCGATGTTTTGAGTGTTATGTCTCTTCCTACGCTTTTCATGGAAGAAGGTAGAAGTGACGAGATTGCGAGATTCGGACAGCTTACGAGAGTTGAACTTAAGGGAACCGACTATCACCTGCATTACGCGATAGATCCAGACGTTCCAAATATGACTAATGCTGAAGTTTTTAATTTGGCGTCTGAACTAAATATTGAAAAGTTTGAGTTCAATCGAAACCACTGGGCGATCAAAGACGCAGACTTGTTTCAAGTTTTGTACCGTCAGAAAGTAGGTTCGCGCCCTGTGCCAACTGTCTTCCAGTTAAGCGAAAAGCCAGTGAAATCGAACCTGATATCTTTCATGATGCCCTTTTCAGGATCTTTTTCATCCGTCTATGAAGAATTAAAGGATGTCCTTCAGGCAGACGGATACCAGTGCCAACGGGCAGATGACATGTGGGTACACTCTCACATTATGACCGACATCATAGAATTGATATGCACATCTGCCGTTGTCGTTTGCGACCTCTCAAACAAGAATCCCAATGTTTTTTACGAAGCTGGAATAGCCCATACGCTCGGGAAAGAAGTTGTACTGATTACGCAATCGCACGAAGACGTTCCGTTCGATCTGCGCTCTATACGCTACCTTCACTACCACAATAATGGTGAGGGCCGGAACAAGCTAGCTGGCGAGGTCTTGGCACGAATTCAAGCAGTAACGTAGCTTCCACTATGTCCAAAAGTGTTTCTTTAGAACGATGGCGATCTGACACTGAGATGTACAATTATTGAAACGTTTGTTTGCAATGAGTCTTCAGCTACATCTCCATAACATCTTTGTCATTACAACCCGTTGCCGCCTCTACGGCACTCTTTTTGGATAGAATGCTGCCTAGTTGATCTGCTTGTGTTTTGAGTTCCAAGTCGTCCTTCGTATGAAAGCACAAGCAAGTCTCTGAGTTCTACTAGGTGCCCGCGTGTTGCAGAACCCTCGGCTTGCGCACCGTATGTAGCGATTTCTTGGTTTGAGAATTCAGTGAGCAGTTTTTGTGAAGACGTTTTTCGCGACTTGGCAAGAACTGCAAGAGGGACGAAACGGCTCTGGAAGCGCGCTAGCTGTTCCGGCGAGATCAAATAACCCTTGTTCGGACCATGCGAAACTTCGCGAGCTTCGAGCAGACCAAGCTTGCACCAGTTCACGACTGATTGAGGTTTCCAACCAGTGATCCTGGCAACATCCTGAGCTGTCCAGTCTTTTGAGAAACGCCCTTTACTCAGTTCTCTTTCCACGTCGCTTTTCAGATACTGGAACTTACCTAACAAGACTTCGCTATTCGCGTTTACAGGCACGATCTCACAATCAAAGATGCGCTGAAAAATTTGGATGAGCACCGAACGATCCGTTGTTCTGCGAAGATTTAGATCAACAAAACTGATCGTCTCACCATCCCGTTGGACCGCGGAGGCACTGATACGAGCCAGCCGATCTGCAAGGGCAATTCTGTCAAAGCCACCGTCAATCAACGGGGGACGATCTTCCAAAGCCATTTCGCTGACCACAGCAGCTTCACGCAAAAGCTCAAGTTGCTTTCGTGAAACTCCAAGTAGGTTTCGGATTGTAGTGCCGTCGCAGTATCTTTCTCGATCAGCGAGGATGTTATGAACTTCTAGCCGAGGAATAACAGTATGAGTGTGCCCATATCCGCTCCGGCTTTGTTTGCCGGCAATCTGTTTCTTTTGAACCGCCTCAACCAGCCTCTGCGACGTGATCCCAATCTCTTGAGCAGCTTCCTTGGCAGACACCCATTCTCTTGATTCATCGACTTGTAATGAACCGAGATAGGTTCCGCTGAACTCTTTTGAAACAACTCCACCCAAAGCCTTGTGAAATGGTTCATATGCAGGATCTTTGAATTGCATGAACCGCTGATACCAATTTCCCAATCTTGCAGGCGCGGAGTTCAATGCCGGGTCAGCGTTTACCAGACGTTCGCGAACGTGATCTTCAAAACCGTTTGGCCAGTTTTCTAATAATGAAGCAACCGGCTCAAGCAGCACAACAGCCTCCTCTACTGTTCTCGGCAATTTGGTCTTAAGAGCCTTGCCCGTTCGATTTGTTGAGAAGGACGAGGCTAGGAAATGAACAAAACGGCCGATATCTGCTGGATGACTTGACACCAACTGCTTCGGAAGACCTGAGACTTCACTTGATGGAATGCCCGAAATCAACTGCGAGATTAGAACCTCATGTCGCGGCGCTGTCTGAACTGAAAGTCTCGACAAATCCGTTCCGCAAGAACATTTTCCGTGCCCTCCATTTTCGGGCGTAAGAGGCTCTGAGCATCGCGGGCAGGTATCTTCCAATCTGCACTTGTGCTCAGGGCACGCAGTTACCAACGTGTGACGCCAGCTTTGGTGATAGACCTTACCGTCTGCGATACACATTGGGCACACTGGGTCAGAATAGCGCCGGTCATATTGCCACTCGCGGCATGCATCATTTGGCTTGGCTTCCGGTGCGATTGCCGCGAGCTCGCCCGCAGGTAATCCACATTTGCGCTCCAAGTCGGCAATGCTCTCGATCAGAGGGCGTCCGTACCTGATACCAAGCTCCGAGAAGAAATCCCCGGTGTCGATGAACGCGTTGAAAGTAGACAATCGGCGAAGAAATCCGAGCAGGCTTTCATCAGGTTTTGGATTTGTTGTTCTGGCCAGCATCAATAGTTTTCCAACACCGAAAATTCTTCCGTCGTGGAAGGTGCAAGCTCAAGGTCAGCTTCCTTCATGACGTTTACGAACGACCGAACCAAATCCAGTTCTTCGATATCATCAGATCCAAAGAAAAAATCTGGACGGTGTTGGGCTTGGAGAACGGAGTTCGCTGCCTTGGCGAGGCTGGCGTAGCTCAACACGTCATTCTCGATGTAAGCGATAGCCCCGTGCAAGACGCGCATGACGATCCCAACGCGGCCGCCTGACACTCCGTACAGGCGCACCACAATGTCATGAGGGTCAAAGTCAAACTCTAGACCGGCTTCTTGCAAGCTGTTGAGTGGCGTTGCGATAGCACCAGCGAAGTTGGTTTTTTCCTCTTCAACGGACCAGGAATAAGGCAACATGTAAGTGGATTTCATTGCCCGATCACGGCACTGTTCGTTCTCATCCAAAATTCTCTGAAATTTGGGCAACCCACAGAGGACCAGTGTCACACCTGTGTTGTCCACGAGGCGTTTGAAATGGTCGGTAACGCCCCGCTTTGACAACCGTTCACCACGTTCGGCGCAGTGATTGCACTCGTCCATCGCAATGACACGAATGCCCTTGCTCGTGATTTCCTTGTATAGCTGTGCCTCGATCTCTGACGCAGATGACCCTCTCTTACCGCTCAGTTCCAGCGAAGCCAGCATGGATCGAACAAGCATTTTGTCATTTGGCTTGTTGGGGATGGAACCGATGACAAAATCGCTGTCATAGACCCATCCCTGGTATTCAGTTGTTGGCTTACCGATAGTATCCCGCAGATCCTCGAGCATCCGACTTTTTCCGCATCTTGTTGGACCGAGGAAGGGCACGATTGACCCACCGAGCCGCTGTGCAAGGCTAATGGCTTCAATCAGTTCACTGCGCGTTTGTTGATACAAGGCGTGATAGACGACTTGTTTCAGGACGTGACTGTAGTTTTGATGACTCAACTGTGCCTCCGGGTTGATTTCTTCGGCATGTTCCCGGGCAAGCTAACTGTCGGCTTGATCCGTTTGCGTTTGGCTGAGTTGGTGGGATCTTCACCGGGTAGGCGATCCGAACGTTCAATTAGCTCTTTGTTGCGGGTCGCTGCGATCTGTTTTGCCCGGCGCTTCTTCGACGTAAGTTTGTCGGCCTTGTCTTTGAAGTCTTCATAGATTTGAAGTTCGGCTAGAATTGCCTGCGTTTCGATTTCCTCCACATCAGGCGGGCGCAACGCTTTTCGCGCGATATCCAACTGCGCAAATGATAACGCGGGGCAGTTTTCTCTTTTTGCAGAAACAAAAAAGTGTTCGTGAGCCAGTTCGTCCCAGACAGCGATTTCTCGGATGTCATTTGGGTCGTATCGGATCTGAACCTTGTTTCTTACTCCAACTCGCTGAAGATAGTTCTTCAATTCGAACGAGGCGTACCGAATGTTCTTGAACATGATGCCATCTCGTTCGGCGACACGAACTGCCTGTTCAACCATGAACATTTCTCTGACTTGGACCGCAGATGGCGCGGGGGGAAGTAAGTGGCGTCCACTCAGTCTGTTCCATGCGGCAATGGGAGACTCATCGGTCCTTAGGATGTTTTGCACTCGCCGTCTTTGCTTTTGAGCGTAAATGTCATAACGCCACCTTTGAAGCATTTCTTCGACTTCGTGAATGGTGTAGACAGCTTCTGCTTCAGCGATTTTTGTCCGTTTTTTCGCGCCAATTTCTGACGTTTGGGAGGCCCCCTGAAACTGGGTAATAAATCGACTTAGTTCTCGGAAAAACCGCTCAATGAATGGCTTCTTATCTGGCTGGCCTGGAACGCACTTCAACCAGTCTTGTGCCGATGCCGACAGGACTGACCCAATGATATCGCCAGAGTTTTCTGAACCTTGGTCTGATACCGTCAATTGTGGCGTACCGACGGCCTGGAACCTATTTTGGATTTTGTAGCGATCAAAGAACGCATCCGTTTTGGGTACGAAAACCTCCTTCATGGTTCTCGCGGTAAGACTGGATGATGGAGCGCCCCAAGACACTTGAAGGCCCAGAATCAGGCCCGTTGCGCAATCGATGACCGCACACACTGTTGGACGTCCTACTGGATTTCCGTCATCATCCACGCACCACATGTCCAAAGTGGTGGAGTCTGTCTCGAGACGTGCGAACGGAACTTCAACTTTCTGAAGATTCATCGCGAGCAAGTATTGTTTTCTTGCTTCCGCACTGCCGAGCCTAAGTTTCACAACATCTGCATGTGGCAATAGCTGAATAATTGCGTTTACGCATTTGCTACCGCATGGCCCGGGCTTGAGATCCAGTTCTTCACATTTTTTCTGATACTTTGCTTTGGCAAGCCTTGCGAGAGACGTAAGCGTCATGCGATCCGAAGTCAGAAACCGTTCTTCGAGCAGATCGTAAGTGACTTCTTCAAACAAGAAGTCGTATCTGGGCGCTCGGTTGCCTTTGTTCGTATGTTTGGGTCGAAGCCCTGCATCGCCTTTTGAACGGTCCAGCTTATCCCAGGATTGAACAGTCCTTAGTGAGGGAAAACCATTAGCTCGGAAAGACGTGTATTTGTCATCCAAGAAGTCTAGTAAAAGTCGATTGTAGGCTGCCTGCCAAGTTAGACCACCTCCTCGATGCACTCTGATCGCTGTGACAACACGTTTTTTGAAGCTTAGTTCTTTCTGCTCAGAAGCGTTGAGCATTCGGCGCAGTGACCTGGCATCTGCGTTCGGATCGAACGCCATCTCGGAATGAATGAGTTCTCTGAATCTCTCAAAGCTGATGTGCGAATAAACACCGTCCTTGTCAGTCAGGGAGACTGAACCGTCGCGCACTCCAATTTCTTCTACGGTGAAGGTCTGTTCTTCGATCAGAACATGCCAGCCAATATACTGTCGCTGAACGTGGGTCATAGCTCGATGATCTCTAGATGATTGGTTTTTGGAGTTGGCGACAAACACGCAAACGAAGCCGGCCCAAGACGTCGACTATGAAGATCCACTGCAAGAAACCCGGAAAGGATAGCGCAAAGGAGTTCGTCCGAACCAAGATCAAACTCGGAGATCAGCTGACCAAGACGGACACTTTCGTTTGGCACTTCAGAAAGGACCTCTAGAGTTTTCTTCGTTGGTGGCCTGTCAATAACAGCCTTCAGCGTGCGGACGTTGTGAGCCACGATTTCCGTCAGCGTTTCGTCTGTAATCAGTGTCCAATGATGGCCGACAGATTTGAAAAACTTTGGCAAAAAATTCCGATGGAGGTCCTCGTTGACCCGACTTTCAGCTTTTGTTTCAACGAAAGCTGCTCGACCATCCCGCATTCTGACGAGGAAGTCGGGTGTGTAAGGCTTGGGGCGATAGCGCTTTCCGACAAACTCATCGATAAGATTCTCTTTTTTCGCATAAGACCTTCCCGATAGAAGATCATATGTGCAAGGTTGGGGCCGGAAACTGGCTACACGCGGATCCAACGCCAACGCAAAAGCAGTCGTGGCCTCCAATGTGCTCTCCAATTGGATGTATCCAGCACATTTCGGAGCACTGACGTAATTTGCTCTCTTTTTTTGCCCCGCTTTTCTTACGATGCGGGATGTTGGGTGTGACTTGGGGTCTTTTTTCACTGGTAGATCTTGTACTATCCTTGATGGGATTACCCGAATAGGATATTCGGACACAGAATACAAGGAAAAAAATGGCGGAAAAATCCGGCAGCCTTGAAGGCGTGGCAAAAAGAGAAAACTGGATCGAGCTTGGCGAAGCTCTTTCAGAGGCAATGAGCCAACCAGAACACTACGGGCTCGGAACTTCGAGTGAAGTTCTCCAAAGTGTAGCTAATATCAAAGGAAAACAATCGGATAGCTTAAAGAAAACTGTGAATGTAAGCGCTTGGTTAAAGCAAAATTACCCGGATATCTTTGCCGCGAGACCTCCATGGCTCGGCATGACCCTGGTGATGTTCCTGATGAAAATGAATGAATTGGACCCTTCGGAAGCCAAGAAATCGGCCGCCGAAGTCTTTGCGGGCCATTCCGGTCAGGTTGCGCTCAAGAAAAAGTATGACGAACTACGAAAAAAGAGAAAGCAGGCGTCTAATTCAGTTACCAGTGCTGCGATTTCTGCACCAGAAAGAGCTCAGCAGTTCGAAACCATCGTGACCAACTACTTCGAACGCTTTGGGGCGCAGTTGTTCAACACCAGTCATGTCACCATTCGTTCAGGCAAAGTTATAGAACCGGTCAGCCCCGATCTAGTCGTGGATTGTGCAGACGGACGCCGGTTTGCAATCGAAACAAAAGCATATCGTAGTCAAGTAAACCGCCGCGATATCATCGGTACACTGGGGCACTTGGCCCTTATCGAAAAGCTTGTGCCAGAAATTCTCATGATCGTGCCCGAAGGAAGCGCATATGACTTGCGTCGGATGAATGATTTGCGCGACAAACTCTTCTTAAAGGGTATTCGCTTTGCGACACTGCCCGAAAAGAGAGCTGAACGAGCTACAGACCTTAGGGTATTCGAATAAAGCTATTTGCTGTCAGCATCATGGGATACAGCATTTGACAAGGGTCTGGTGACTTTCAAGGACGACGGGACACCTAGGTTTTCGAGTAAATTGTCCGCACCGGCAATGAGCTCGTTTTCTGGACATTCCAAGCAGATCTCTGGTCAAACTGCTGGGCACAAGGAGAACCTGATCTGGTATCGCGATCAAGTGGTCAATCCTTGAGCAACTGAAACCTATCCTTCGACACCCGCATAAGGCGATTTACTTGCTCTCCTCTGCACTATTATCGTGAAACAGTGCAAACTTATGGGCAAATCGTGCAAACTTATGGGGTGCGTGAAGGTTTGTGCGCGTCCCTACAACCTGACTAGAAATCCAAGTTCTCAACACTCAGCGCGTTTTTCTGGATGAACTCCCGCCGCGGTTCGACCACGTCGCCCATCAGTTTGGTAAACAGATCATCCGCCTCGACCATATCATCCACCCGCACCTGCAACAGTGTGCGTGCGTCGGGGTCCAGCGTTGTTTCCCAAAGCTGATCGGGGTTCATTTCACCCAAACCTTTGTACCGTTGCAGCGACAGGCCCTTTTCGCCCTCTTCCAGAATTGCGCGCAGCAGGTCCAGTGGACCGTGAATCGATTGCATACGGTCTCGGCGGATCAGGGTCGCAGGGGTGTTGTAAACCTCTTGCAGGCTTTGTGTGAAGCTGCCTGTTTTGCGCGCCTCGCCCGAACGCAGCATGGGGCCATCCAGCGTGCGCACTTCTTCGACACCGCGCAGTATGCGGGCCAGCCGAATGCCGTGGTCCTGCGTGATCCGGCCCTGCCACCCGCGTTCATATTCAAGCGCGATCAGGTCCAGACGGGCGGCGACCTTGTCGGCCACCCCTTGCAGGTCGGCATCAACTGCGCCCGGCACAAAGGCCCCGGCAACGGCAGCTTGTTCCAGTATATGGCGCGGGTAGTGGGTCGGGAACGCATCCAGCACACGTTTCAACTGCCGTGCTTCATCGACCACGCGGGTCAGATCCTGGCCGATGATTTCTTCGCCCGAACCGAGTTTCAGCACCGCGCCCTCGACGCCTTGATTGATCAGGTAATCGTCCAGCGCCGCCTGATCCTTTAGGTAGACCTCTGATTTTCCACGTGAAACCTTATATAGCGGTGGCTGCGCGATATAGAGATACCCGCCCTCGATCAGCTCCGGCATCTGCCGATAGAAGAAGGTCAGCAGCAAGGTTCGGATATGCGCGCCGTCCACGTCGGCATCGGTCATGATGACGATCTTGTGGTAGCGCAGCTTTTCGATGTTGAACTCATCGCGGCCAATACCAGTGCCCAGCGCCATGACAAGGTTGCCGATTTCCTGAGACGACAGCATCCGGTCGAACCGGGCACGCTCGACGTTCAGGATCTTCCCGCGCAAGGGCAGAACGGCCTGAGTCAGACGATCCCGGCCCGTCTGGGCAGAACCGCCAGCCGAGTCTCCCTCGACGAGGAAGACTTCGGTCTTGGACGGATCTTTCTCGGAGCAATCCTTCAGCTTGCCCGCCAGATAGTTCACGTCCATCGCCGTCTTACGACGGGTCAGTTCGCGCGCCTTGCGCGCGGCTTCACGGGCCAGAGCGGCCTCGATGATCTTACCGACGATAGTCTTGGCCTCGTTCGGGTTTTCTTCGAACCATTCGGCCAGCTTTTCGTTCATCAGGCTTTCGACCGCCGGGCGCACTTCAGACGACACCAGTTTGTCCTTGGTCTGGGACGAGAACTTCGGATCGGGGACTTTCACCGACAACACACAGGTTAGGCCTTCGCGCGCGTCGTCGCCGGTAAAGCTGACCTTTTCCTTCTTGGCGATCCCGCTGGACTGCGCGTAGTTGTTGATCGTCCGGGTCAGCGCGCCCCGGAATCCGGCCACATGTGTCCCGCCATCGCGCTGCGGGATGTTGTTGGTGAAGGGCAGAACCGTCTCATGGTAGCTGTCATTCCACCACATTGCGATTTCGACACCGATATCATCGCGTTCGCCCTTGATATAGATCGGCTCGGGCATCGCAGCAGTTTTCGAACGGTCCAGGTATTTGACGAATTCTTTTACGCCGCCCTCATAGAACAGTTCGGTCTCAAGCCGCTCCGCCGGACGTTCGTCGATCAGGATGATCCGTACGCCCGAGTTCAGGAAGGCCAGTTCGCGCAGGCGCTTTTCCAGCGTCTCGAAGGAATACTCCAGGTTCGAAAACGTATTGGTCGAAGCCAGGAACCGCACCTCTGTCCCGGTGCGGCCACCACACTCGGCCACGACCTTCAGATGCTCGGCTGTCTCGCCCCCTTCAAACCGGGCAACATGTTCTTTTCCGTTGCGCCAGACCCGCAGCTCCAGCCAGTCGGACAACGCGTTCACCACCGATACGCCCACGCCGTGCAGACCGCCCGACACCTTGTACGAGTTGCTGTCGAACTTACCGCCCGCGTGCAACTGGGTCATGATGACCTCGGCGGCAGACACGCCTTCTTCGGGGTGGATATCGACCGGGATCCCGCGCCCGTTATCGCTGACCGAAACGCTGGAATCGGCGTGAATTTTTACGGTCACATGGTCGGCATGACCGGCCAGAGCTTCGTCAATTCCATTATCGACAACTTCGTACACCATGTGGTGCAGACCCGAGCCATCATCGGTATCACCGATATACATGCCAGGGCGCTTGCGGACGGCCTCTAAGCCCTTGAGAACCTTAATAGAATCCGCGCCGTATTCTTGTGATGCCTGTGCGTCTTCGGACATGCCGTTAGTACCTATATTATTTTGGTAACTTATACGTTTTCTGGTGGGGAATGTCACGCGATCCCCCCACATTTTGTGGCGGAACTTGGTTTTTTCAGCAGATCAAAGCCGGTCGATATCCGCCGCGATATCCGCCGCGATTTCCAGGGCATTCACATCGCTGCGCTCGGCCGACAAACGCAGCCCCAACAGGTCGGATTGATACCGCGCCGCAAGACGGTCCGGATCACGATCCGCGCTGATTTCTCCGGCCTCCTGCGCGCGGCGAAACAGCATTGCAAAACACACTTTCATATCCGCCATATGACGGCTCGCCTTTTCGGCCAGTTCGTGATCCTTCGACTGCAACTCGGCGTAGGTTTTGGCCAACATGCAGGCCCTTGCAGGCATCTGGGCAGAATCGATCACGATCCGTGGCTGCGCCTTCAATGCTTCAAGCGGCCCTAATTCCTCGGCCAGCGCCATAAGGCGCGCCACACCATCCTGCGCGTACCGTTCCAACGTCAGCGCAAAAAGCGCATCCTTGGACCCAAATGCCGCATAAAAACTGCCCGGTTTGAGGCCCAACTCGCGTTCCAGATCCTTCAGCGACGTCCCGGCCCAGCCCTGACGCCAAAAAATATCCCTGGCCTTCGCGATCAGAGCGTCTCGGTCATATGCGGGTTTGCGGGGCATCTTCTTCACCTATTCTTGAACGCTCGCTCAAATATATACTTGAGTGATCACTCAAGAAAGACTATTTCGGACTCAGTCGCCAGAAAACAGGAGTTCCGACATGGCCAACTTCCCCTCCCACGACCTCGAATCCGCACCAGAAGGATCCAAACCGCTTCTCGAGAAATCCCAGGCCGCGTTTGGCCGCTTGCCCGGCCTGCACAAGGTGATGGCTGAAAGCCCCCAGCATCTGGAAGGTTATCAGGTCCTGCACGGCCTGTTCATGCAGACCGATTTCGACAATGACGAGAAAACCGTCGTCTGGCAGACCATCAATGTTGAAAATGAATGCCACTACTGTGTGCCCGCTCATACCGGCATCGCGAAGATGATGAAGGTTTCGGATGAGATCACCGAAGCGCTTCGCAACGAAACCCCGCTGCCCAATGCCAAACTCGAAGCACTGCGCACCTTTACCCTGCAAATGATGCAAACCCGCGGCAACGTCACCGAGGCGCAATTGCAAACCTTCTTTGATGCGGGCTACTCACACCGTGCTGTTCTGGACGTGGTGCTGGGCCTGGCTCAGAAGACCATGTCGAACTACGTCAATCACATGGCCAAAACACCTGTGGATGAAATCATGCGCGGCTTCCTTTGGGAACGCAAGGTCAGCGAACCCGCCTAAGGCGTCACGACCGAGCCTTCGTCGCCTTCCGTGACAACCAGCGTCTGGGCCCTCTCACCCAATTCCGCAAACAACTCAGGCCCGGTGCCCGTCATCCAGGCCTGAGCACCAAGCGCGCAGATCTCATCATAAAGCGCGGCCCGTCGGGTGGCATCCAGATGGGCGGCAACTTCATCCAGCAACACGATCGGTGGCGCACCCACCATCCCGGCCAACGCCCGCGCGTTGGACAGGATCAGCGAAACCAAAAGCGCCTTCTGCTCGCCGGTTGAACAATCCCTGGCAGGCACGCCCTTGGCCGCATACGCCCCATACAGATCCGACCGATGCGGCCCAACCAAAGTCCGCCCCGCCGCCAAATCGCGAAAGCGGCTTTCATTCAATGCGTAACGCAAGTCTTCCGCCGTCCCGGGCATCGTCCCATCGGTCTGCACCAGCTCCAGTTCAGCAGACGGAAATGCCGTTTCTGCCTGATCCTGCGCTGCGCGCAGATGGTCCAGCGCCGATAACCGGGCCACATGTATCCGGTGCCCCATCTCCGCCATCTGACCTTCCAGGGCGGCATACCAATGGGCATCCCTCGCCTGCTCCTTCAGCAAGCGATTCCGTTCCCGCATGGATTTTTCGTAGATCAACGATGCCTCGGCATGGCTTGGGTCGAAACTCAGCGCGATCCGGTCCAAGAACCGGCGCCGCCCTTCGGCGCCCTCGATCCACAACCGATCCATCGACGGAATCAGCCAGACCACCCGCGCCAGCTTGCCCAGATCAATCTGACTGGCGGCCTTGTCGTCAATCCGAACCTGTCGCGCCGCACCACCTTCCGACCAGGTCTCAATCTCGTATCGCTGTCCCTGCGCCTGCAACAGCCCGGACAGCTTCCAGCCCAGCGCCTCGGGGCGCCGAGTCATCTCCGCCGCGCTGGCCCGTCGCATTCCACGACCCGGCGAAAACAGTGAAACCGCTTCTAGGATATTGGTCTTGCCAGCCCCGTTCGGTCCATGGATCGCCACGGGCCGCCCATCCAAAGACAAACGCGCCAGTTTGTGGGACCGGAAATGCGAGACCGTAAGTTCGGTCAGGGCCAAAGCCATGACCCCTCCCTTCATCTTTTCAAAAATACTCCCGCCGGAGGCATCGCGCGCCAGCGCGATCAGACACGCATCGGCATGACAACGTAAACCGCGCTCTGGTCATTGCCTTCACGCATCAGCGTCGGGTCTCCAGCCGAATTGAACATGAACACCGCATTCTCGCGATCCACTTGGCTAGCGATCTCCAGCAGGTACTTCGCGTTGAACCCGATCTCCAGCCGCTCGTCGCCATAGGCTACGGCCAGTTCTTCCTCGGCCGCACCGCTATCCGGCGCGTTCACCGACAGGACCAGCTTGTCCGCATCCAGCTGCAGCTTTACCGCCCGCGACCGCTCTGATGAAACGGTTGCAACACGGTCCACGGCCTGCGCGAATTCGGCAGCGTCGACTTCCAACTTGCGAGTGTTCCCCTGCGGAATGACACGGGTGTAGTCGGGGAAAGTGCCATCGATCACTTTTGAGGTCAGCGTGATATCCGGCGTCGCGAACCGCACCTTGGTTTCACTGACAGAGACGGCGATATCCATCTCGGCATCGTCCAGCAGCTTGCGCAATTCGCCCACGGTCTTGCGCGGCACGATGACGCCCGGCATACCCGCCGCCCCATCCGGCAGGTCGGCGTCAATGCGCGCCAACCTGTGGCCATCTGTGGCCACGCAGCGCAGAACCTTGCCGCCCTCGGACCCATCCGCCACATGCATGTAAACACCGTTCAGGTAGTACCGGGTTTCTTCAGTCGAAATGGCGAATTTAGACTTGTCGAACAACCGGCGCAGCAGTGCTGCGGAGGCTGTGAAATTCGACTGGTACTCCGAAGAAGCCATCACCGGAAAATCTTCTTTCGGCAATGTCGCCAGCGAGAAGTTGGATCTCCCGGCTTCAACCGTCAGGCGACCCGCAGCACTGTCAGCCGTCAGCGTGACCAGCGCGCCGTCGGGCAGCTTGCGCACGATCTCGTGCAGGGTCGTTGCCGCCACCGTGGTCGCCCCGGCTTTTTCAACCTGCGCAGGGGCCTTGTCCACCACTTCGATATCCAGATCGGTGGCGCGGAACTGCACCTGGTTGCCTTCCGCCTCGATCAGTACATTGGCCAGGATCGGAATTGTGTTGCGGCGTTCCACAACGGATTGGGCCTGCGAAACGGCCTTGAGAAGGGTGCCGCGTTCGATGCTGATCTTCATACCCTCTATTCCTCTGACTTGCGTGCCGACATGGGCGGGACTGGCACGTTAGCGGTTCCACCCTGAGGCACAAGGATTTTTTATGGTTTTCTGGGTCGGATTGCCCAACACGTCAAGGGCCGCGTGGTTTCCAAAGCACAGTTCCCGACCAGGCGTGGACAATAGCGCACATGATTACGCCCCGGACCTGGTGAACCGGGGCGTTGATGAAGGGCTTGGGTTGCAATCAGGCTTCCAGAGACCGCCGCAGCATTTCAACGTCTTCCGCGATCTGACCGTCGGTCAGCTTCAACTCTTCGATCCGCTTGACGCCATGCATGACCGTGGTGTGGTCACGCCCGCCAAAGCGGCGGCCGATCTCGGGCAACGAGCGGCTGGTCAGCTGCTTGCACAGATACATCGCAACCTGACGCGGACGCGCGTATGAACGCAGGCGCTTCGGACCGATGATGTCGGACAGGCGGATGTTGTAATAATCCGAAACTTTCCGCTGAATCTCTTCAACGGTGATCTTGCGCTCGGACGCGCGCAGGACGTCGGCCAGACAATCCTGAGTCAGTTCCATATCGATCTCGCGCCCTACCAGCGAGGCAAACGCAAAGAGACGTGTCAAAGCCCCTTCAAGCACGCGTACATTGGTTGAGATGCGGTGTGCGAGGAATTCTAGAACACCGTCCGCGATGGTCAGATCCGGATATGTGCTGCTGTACTGCTGAACCTTGTTCTGCAGGATACCAAGGCGCAATTCGTAGTCGGTGGGGTGCAGGTCGACGACCAGGCCGCATTGCAGACGCGACTTCACACGGTCCTCCAGATCCTTGATTTCGCCCGGGGCGCGGTCGGCCGAGATGATGATCTGCTTATTCTGGTCCACCAATGCGTTGAAAGTGTGAAAGAACTCTTCCTGAGTTGAATCCTTGCCCGCGATGAACTGGACATCGTCGACCATGAGAACATCAACCGACCGGAAGAGATGTTTGAAATCCATCATCCGGCGCTCGCGCAGGGCCTGTACAAAGCGGTACATGAACTGTTCGGCCGACAGATAGAGCACATTCAACTCGGGGCGCTTGGTTTTAAGCTCCCAGGCGATGGCGTGCATCAGGTGCGTCTTACCCAACCCGACACCGCCATAAAGGACCAGCGGATTGAAAGTAACCGGCCCGCCTTCTGCAACCCGGCGCGCGGCGGCATGGGCCAGTTCGTTGGGCTTGCCGACCACAAAGCTGTCAAACGTAAAGCGGGCATCCAACGGTGCCGCCTGCAGCGAATCCAGGGCACCATTGCCATCATCCTGATAGGATGGATCGACCCTTTTGGGTTCCGCCATTTCCCGCGCTGCCGTTGCGGGTTCCACTGCCGGCCGCGCGGGCGAGTTGGCCGCGACGCGAAAGGCCAGACGCTCCACCGGTTCACCGGAGGTGTTCAGTTCATAGAGAATGAGATCCGCAAAATTCTGACTTACGTAGTTGCCCATAAAATTCGTCGGCACTGAAAACACCGCTACACCGTCCTCCAACTCCTGAAATTCAAGAGGTTCGATCCAGGTGGTGTAGTTGTTCCGGCCAACAACCTTCAGCAACTTGTTACGCAGCAGTCCCCATTTCTCTTGTGTCATTCAGCGCCTCACGCATCCCATTCTTTATAGGCCTTCAGGCCTTTTTTTGAGTTTGTCCGGATCACCCGGTCTTCTGGGCGTTCACTCACGCAAAAGGCACCCTTGCGCCGAACCAAATAGAACGGCGGTAAGATTTTCTTTTTCTGCGCATCGCTGATACTGCTACGCTCCAACAGCCGGAGCGCGCCCGAAAACCAGGTTACGCATCACCTTCCAATTTTAGACAGGACCGAGCACCTCGGTTTCCCGAGACCCGAAGCAGATCGCCAAACCGGCCAGACCGGTCGCCGACATTCGTCCATGGATCTTCCTGATGCCCGTCAGTCCGATCGCCAGGACAGCCTGTCCCCCCAAGCGAGTGAATCGCTGGAACAGTGGTAACAAGACCGAACGGCCGGCGGCAATGAATCTCTGATATTGACTCAGGAATCCGGCGGAAAGAATCTCTCGGTTTTGTGAAGGCGCGATATATCGGCAACAGCAAAAAGGCGCCGCACATTGCGACGCCTCCTGAAATGGATCAGCCTTGTTTACCTGACGCTAGGTCAGGCACCGGCGTCAGCCCAGTGCTTTTACCCGCGACGACAGGCGCGACATTTTGCGGGCAGCAGTGTTCTTGTGGAAGACACCTTTGGTGACACCGCGCATCAGTTCCGGCTGGGCTGCGCGCAGGGCTGCGGTTGCCGCGTCCTTGTCGCCGGATGCGATTGCTTCTTCAACTTTGCGCAGATAAGTGCGGATGCGCGAACGGCGCGCTTTGTTTACAGCGAAACGCTTTTCGTTCTGACGTGCGCGTTTCTTTGCCTGAGGCGAGTTAGCCATGTGTTTCTGACCTTTGTTCGGTACGGTTATCTAGGGTTGCGCGCCACGGAAACATCCGCACCGGATCAGAAATCACGAGTGTGAGTCGGGCCGAGCGGGCCGCACGCGCATGTATAGCGGCGCTTACTATCCAAGTTGGCGAGGTTTGCCAAGCCGATTCTTTGACGCGCAAGGCAGGTATGAAAAAGGCGGGCAATGGCCCGCCTGTTCCGATCCGGTCAGGGCACCGCTTACTTGTCGCGGAACTGCGCCGCGCGTTTTTCCAGAAACGCGGCCATGCCCTCTTTTTGGTCTTCTGTCGCAAACATCGAGTGGAACACGCGCCGTTCAAACAGCATTCCCTCGCTCAGTGGCAACTCATAGCTGCGGTTCACGGCCTCTTTTGCCGCCATCGCCGTCAGTTGCGATTTCTCTGCGATCTTCTGTGCTGCCCCTATCGCCTCTTCGATCAGCTTCTTTGCCGGAACAACACGGCTGACCAGCCCCGAACGCTCGGCCTCTTCCGCATCCATGAAGCGCCCGGTCAGGTTCATGTCCATCGATTTGGACTTGCCGACAAATCGGGTCAGGCGTTGCGTGCCGCCGATACCGGCAATGACACCCAAATTGATCTCGGGCTGGCCGAACTTGGCAGTATCAGCGGCGATGATGAAATCGCACAGCATCGCCAGCTCACAGCCGCCACCCAACGCATATCCTGCCACCGCAGCAATGATCGGTTTACGAATAGCCGAGACGCGATCATTGGCCTCGCCAAACAGGTTCTGACTGTAGACATCGACAAAGCTCATCTCGGACATCTCTTTGATATCCGCGCCCGCGGCAAAGGCCTTTTCCGAGCCGGTGATGACGATGCAGCGCACCTTGTCGTTTTCATCTGCCTCTTCCAGCGCGGTGTACAGCTCACCCATCAACTGGGTGTTCAGCGCGTTCATAGCGTCCGGTCTGTTGAGCTTGATAAGGGCAACGTGGTCTTCGATTTCGACGATGATCGTCTCAAAAGCCATGGGATGTAAGCTTCCGGTTGTTCCGTTCAAGTACGATTCCTTACCACGCGAAAAACTTGGATCAAGCTATCTTTGGCATTGCGCACAGTAGAAGGATGAGCGACCGGACTGGGTGATTCTCCTTATCACGGCGTCACAACCTTCGGTCCGGCAGGGCTCGCCCTCTCGGCCATAGACGTCAAAGCTGTGCTGAAAATATCCAAGTTCTCCATCAGCTTGGCGGAAATCCCGCAGCGACGATCCACCCGCCTCAATCGCCTCCTGCAGCACCTGCCGGATAACAGGAACCAGCGCCGCGACCCGCGCCGCAGAAATTTGCCCGGCCCTGCGACGTGGCGACACCCCAGTGCGATAAAGCGCCTCGCAGACGTAAATATTGCCGAGCCCGGCAACGATTCCCTGATCCAGCAATGCAGATTTGACCGGTGTGTTCTTTCCGCGAAACGCATCGACCAAGTGTTGCTCGTGAAAATCATTGCCCAGGGGTTCCGGCCCCAGAACCGACAGAAGTTTGTGTTCCTCAGCCGTGGCCGTCGGCAGCAGATCCATTGCCCCGAACCGGCGCGGGTCGTTGAAGGTCACCCGCGCGCCATTGGCCATGTGAAACACGACGTGATCGTGTTTTGCCGGCATCGGATGCTCGTGCACGAACTGCCCAAGCGGATCGCCCGAGACGGTCATCCGCCCGGACATGCCCAGATGGATCAAAAGCGTCTCGCCGCTGCCGAGATCGGCCAGAATGTATTTGGACCGCCGTCGCAGCCGGTCAACCCGCTGGCCCGTCAGTCGCTCGGCCATGCGTTCCGGAAACGGCCAGCGCAGATCCGGTCGGTTCACATCCGCCTTTTCGATCATCACCCCCTCCATTGCAGGGGTCAGGCCGCGTCTTACTGTCTCGACCTCGGGCAATTCCGGCATTACACGGCTCCTAATCCAAAGGGCCGCATTGTGCCCCGGTTCCAGAGCCCTATAACAGAGGCGAAATTCGACAAACGGCAAGGCAAATGTCCGACAACAGCGACAAGACCACACATTTCGGGTTCGAAACCGTGCGCGAGGCTGAAAAAGCCGGGCGCGTACAGGGCGTGTTCAACTCGGTCGCCTCGAAATACGATGTGATGAACGACGTCATGTCGATGGGCATCCACCGTGTCTGGAAAGATGCGATGATGGACTGGCTGGCTCCGCGCCCCGGTCAGCGGCTGCTGGATGTGGCGGGCGGCACGGGCGATATTTCTTTTCGCTTCCTAAAACGCGCGGGCCACGGCCACGCCACCGTTCTGGATCTGACCGAACCGATGCTGATCGAAGGCCGCCAGCGCGCCGAAGCCGACCAGATGTCGGACAGCCTCAACTGGGTGGTCGGTGATGCCATGGCACTGCCTTTCGAGGACAACACGTTTGACGTCTACACCATCTCGTTCGGAATCCGGAACGTCACCCGCCCGCAAGAGGCGTTGAACGAAGCGTTCCGTGTTCTCAAACCCGGTGGCCGCCTGATGGTGCTGGAGTTCAGCCAGTTACCCAATGACGGGCTGCAAAAGCTCTATGATCTCTACAGTTTCAACGTCATCCCGCGCATGGGGAAGCTGATCGCCAATGACTACGACAGCTATCAGTACCTGGTCGAATCGATCCGCAAATTCCCGGATCAGGAAACCTTTTTGAACATGGTCCGCGCAGCGGGATTCGAGAATGCCAAATACCGCAACCTGAGCATGGGCATCGCGGCGCTGCATTCCGGATGGAAGATCTGACCTATGCGCGGCCCTCATAATATCATCCGCCTGATCCGCACAGGCGCCACCTTAGAGCGCACGGGTGCCATGAATGTCGTGCTGGATGCGTTTGAAGCCCCGCGTGCTGTGCGCATCCTGGCGCATACGTTGGGCAAACCCTTCCAATGGCTGGGTTACAAAGGCGATCCCAAGATGCCGCCGGCGACGCGTGCCCTGACCGCGCTGGGTCCGGCCTACATCAAGTTTGGCCAGGTGCTGTCGACCCGCCCGGATGTTGTAGGCAACGAACTGGCAAGCCAGCTGCGTGTGTTACAGGACAAACTTCCCCCTTTTTCCCGCGCTGCTGCAATGGCCGAAGTGGAAAAGGAACTGGGGCAGCCGGTGGCCGAAATCTTCAGTGATTTCAGCGATCCGATTGCCGCCGCTTCGATCGCACAGGTTCACAAGGCCAAACTGACCAGCACGGGCGAAGACGTCGCCGTCAAGGTCCTTCGCCCCGGCATCGAACGCGCCTTCAAAAAGGATGTCGACGCTTTCTATTTTGCCGCCCGCATTGTTGATCTCTTTGCCCCCGGCGCGCGCCGGTTGCGCCCGATGGAGGTCATCGAGCATTTCGACGGGATCGTACGCGGCGAACTTGACCTGCGTCTGGAAAGCGCGGCTGCTTCGGAATACGCCGCCAACACAAAGGACGATGCGGGCTTCTGGCTGCCGCCCGTGGTTTGGTCGTTGTCCGCACGCCGGGTGATGACGCTCAGCTGGGCAGATGGAATCCCGCTTGGCGACAACGAGGCTCTGGATGCCGCGGATCACAACCGCAACGATCTGGCCCAGCGGGTCTTGCGCCTGTTTTTGCTGCACGCCCTGCGCGACGGCTATTTTCATGCCGACATGCATCAGGGAAACCTGAAAGTCGCGGCAAACGGCGACATCATTGCCTATGACTATGGCATCATGGGCCATATCGACGAATACACCCGCCGGGTCTATGCCGAGATCCTGTTCGGCTTCATCCGTCGCGACTACAAGCGCGTGGCCGAAGTGCATTTCGAGGCGGGCTATGTCCCCGCCAATCAGGACGTTGACGAGTTCGCCCGGGCCCTCCGCGCGGTCGGAGAGCCGATCTTCGGTATGGACGCCACCCATATCTCCATGGGGCGTTTGCTGAGCTACCTGTTCGAAGTAACCGAACGGTTCGGGATGGAAACCCGGACGGAACTGATCCTGCTGCAACGCACCATGGTTGTGGTCGAAGGCGTCGCGCGGTCACTGGACCCCCACATGAACATCTGGGAGGTCGCGCGTCCCGTGGTTGAAGATTACATCAAACAGTCAATCGGCCCGCGCGCCGTTATGCGGGACTTCGGCAAGACAGCAATGGTTCTGGCCCGGTTTGGCCCACGCCTGCCTGGATTGGTTGAAAACGCGCTGATTGCGCAGACCCAGCAGGAAGAAACCAAAGGCAACGGAGTCGTGGCGTCACTTCTGACCGCCGCAATTGGCGCCGCTTTCGGTGCGGCGGCGGTGCTTTTGATTACAGTATTGGGTTAACTCCGGCCCGCCTGCTTCATCTGGCCAAAAATATCCTCGGGGGGAATCGCGCCATGGCGCGATGGGGGGCAGACAGCCCCCCTGCCCGATCTCAGATCAGAGGCGCTCGATTGCTATGGCAATCCCCTGACCGCCCCCTATACACATGGTGATCAGACCTTTGGAACCACCGGTGCGTTCCAACTCGTAGAGGGCCTTCAAAGTGATGATCGCACCGGTCGCGCCCACCGGGTGGCCCAAAGCGATCGCACCACCGTTGGGGTTAACCTTCGATGCGTCCAGCCCAAGCTCCTGATTGACAGCCAAAGCCTGCGCAGCGAACGCCTCATTGCTTTCAATGACATCAAACTCTTCGGCGGAAAGCCCGGTCTTCTTTAGCAGATTCTGAACCGCCGGAACCGGTCCGATCCCCATCACTTCGGGCCGAACCCCGGCATGGGCATATCCCAAAACGCGCGCCCTGGGCTTCAATCCGGCTTTCTCGGCGGCATCTGCCGTCGCCAGAACCATGGCCGCTGCCCCGTCATTGATACCCGAGGCATTTCCGGCAGTAACACGACCGTCTTTCTTGAACACCGGTCGCAAACCTGACAGCGCCTCAAGCGAGGTTGCTTTCGGGTGCTCATCGACCTTGAAGTCGACCATGTCGCGCTTGACCTTGACCTGCACTGGCGCGATCTGGCTTTCGAAATAACCCGCCTCGATCGCTTCCGCCGCGCGGGTCTGGCTGGTCATTGCAAATGCGTCCATCTGCTCACGGCTGATCTGGTGCTCGTCCGCGACGTTCTCGGCGGTGATACCCATATGCCCGGTTCCGAACGGACAGTTCAGTGCTCCCAGCATCATATCCAGCGAGGTGACATCACCCATCTTTGCGCCCCACCGCGCCTGCGGAATGATATAAGGGCTGCGCGACATGCTTTCGGCGCCGCCTGCAACGGCGAATTCCGCATCGCCCAGCATCAGCGACTGCACCGCCGACACGATCGCCTGCGCGCCAGACCCGCACAGCCGGTTCACGTTCATTGCGGGGGTGCCGTTTGGAATTCCTGCCTGCATCGCAGCGACCCGCGACAGATACATGTCACGCGGCTCGGTGTTGATCACATGACCGAACACAATATGCCCGATTTGCGCGCCTTCGACTCCGGACCGCTCCAGCGCCGCCTCGGTCGCAACAGTCGCCATATCAATCGGCGCGGTCGAGGCCAGAGCCCCGCCAAAGGTGCCAATCGCGGTGCGGGCACCATCGAGAATTACGATGTCGGTCATGGATCACTCCTCCTGAATTTGACCGCAGTATGCACACGCAGAATGATGATGTCGCGCAAGACGTCCCGTCACGGACGGAATTGACAATGCTCCGCTCAGCGCGCATGAAATTCCGTCATGACGGAAAACACAGACGATATCCTGACACGCCTCCCCGCCCGCCTGAAAGAGGCTCGCCGGGCCAAGGGCCTGTCCCTCGAAGCGGTCGCCAACTTAAGCGGCGTCTCCCGGTCCATGGTCAGCCAGATCGAACGGGGCGAAAGCAGCCCGACCATCTCGACACTGTGGAACCTGACCCGCGCCCTGCAGGTGGATTTTGCAGGCCTTCTGGAAGACTCCAAAGCCAAGGATCAAATCGAGGTGCTCAAGAAAACCGAAGTGCCAAGTATCGATAACATGGGCGAGCGATGCCGGATTCACATCCTGTCGCCGCCGGAAGAGGCCGGTGGGCACGAAGTTTACGATATTCAGTTCGAAGACGGCGGTGCGTTGAACAGCCAGCCCCATAAGCGGGGCGCACGGGAACAGCTTACCGTTTTGGAAGGCGCCGTCCGGGTCACTTCGGGGAACGCCGTTTCGGACCTGAAGCAAGGCGATACCGCCCGGTATGCGGCGGATATTGCGCATTCCATTTCCTCCGATGGCCCGGCACGGGTTTTCCTGATCGTGAAAAACGCCTGACATCAGCAAATTTCCGCCTTCACGGAAATTTTTCCTTCATACTGTAATTCCCCTATTTGGGAATCCTATCCGCTATGTTAGAAACGCGACTCAGATGAACGGAGGTCGCCATGGCAGATGCATTCATGTCCCACATCACGGACACCCTTGCGCAGATCGAAGCAGAAGGCCTGTACAAACGCGAACGAATGATCACCTCGCCCCAGGGCGGTGAGATTACGGTGGGCGACAGGCAGGTTATCAACCTGTGTGCAAACAACTACCTGGGTCTAGCCGATCACCCCGCGCTGATCGAGGCTGCCACGAACGCAATGGGACCCAAAGGGTTCGGCATGGCTTCGGTGCGATTCATCTGTGGAACGCAGGATATTCACCGGGAACTGGAACAGGCGTTGGCGAAGTTCCTGAACAAAGACGATTCCATCCTGTTTGCAGCCTGTTTCGACGCCAATGGCGGACTGTTCGAACCTTTGTTAGGCCCCGAAGACGCCATTATCTCGGACAGTCTGAACCACGCGTCGATCATTGACGGCGTGCGGCTGTGCAAGGCGAAGCGCTATCGCTACATGAACAATGATATGAACGACCTTGAAGCCTGGCTGAAACAGGCGCGCGAGGACGGGGCGCGGCATGTCATGATCGCTACTGATGGCGTGTTTTCCATGGACGGCTATCTGGCCAATCTGCCGAAGATCCGCGAGCTGGCCGATAAATACGATGCCATCGTCATGGTCGACGATTGCCATGCCACCGGCTTCATGGGGCCGAACGGTGCGGGCACACCCGATCATTTCGGCGTCGATGTGGATATTCTGACGGGGACTCTGGGCAAGGCACTTGGGGGGGCAATCGGCGGCTACATCGCCGGGCCGCAGCCAGTGATTGACCTGCTGCGGCAGCGGGCGCGGCCCTATCTGTTCTCAAACTCGCTGCCGCCTTCCATCGTCGCCGCAGGGCTTGAAGCCCTCCGTCTGGTCGAACAGGGCGACATGCTGCGCGCTCAGCTATTCGGCAATGCGAAATACTGGCGCGCGGGTCTGGAAAAACTGGGATTTGACCTGCTACCCGGCGAGCACCCGATCATCCCCGTGATGCTGGGAGAAGCGCAGTTGGCGCAGGACATGGCCGCACGTCTGTTTGACGAAGGCGTCTATGTTTCGGGCTTCTTCTTTCCTGTCGTGCCACGCGGAAAGGCCCGGATCAGAACCCAGATGAATGCGGCCTTGACAAGGGACGAACTGGACAGCGCACTGGCGGCCTTCGGTAAGGTCGGCAAGGAGCTGGGGGTGATCTGATGCGACCCAACACAATGAAAGCGCTCGAGAAGTCCAGGCCCGAGGAAGGGCTTTGGATGGTGCGGGCTCCAGTGCCGGAAATCGGCCCTGATGAGGTGCTGATCAGGATCAACAAGACCGGAATCTGCGGCACCGATATTCATATCTGGAATTGGGATGAATGGGCCGCGCATACTGTTCCGGTGCCGATGATCACCGGCCACGAATTTGCCGGAGAGATTGTTGAGATCGGGCGTAACGTGACGGGTCTTGAGGTTGGCCAGCGCTGCTCGGGGGAAGGGCATCTGATCGGAACCGACAGCCGCCAGAGCCGCGCAGGCAAGTTTCACCTCGACCCTGGCACGCGTGGCATCGGGGTAAACGAACAGGGGGCGTTTGCCCAATACCTGAAACTGCCCGCCTTTAACGTAGTGCCCTTGCCAGACGACGTCCCGGATGAAATCGGAGCGATCCTTGATCCGCTCGGCAATGCGGTGCACACGGCGCTCAGCTTTGATTTGCTGGGAGAGGACGTTCTGATTACCGGAGCGGGTCCCATTGGCATCATGGCTGCCGCGGTCGCCCGCCATGCCGGGGCGCGGCATGTGGTGATCACCGATATCAACCCGGATCGATTAAAACTTGCCGAACATGTCGTACCCACGGTTCGCGCCGTCGATGTCAGTCACGAAGACCTGAAAGACGTTATCACTGCGCTTGGAATGCAACAGGGGTTCGATGTGGGCCTGGAGATGTCAGGCTCACAAGCCGCGCTGGATCAGATGGTCGAAGCGCTGGTGATGGGCGGCAAGATTGCCCTTCTGGGTATCCCGCCCGGCAAATCCCCGGTCGACTGGTCGCGCATCGTGTTCAAGGCGATCACCATCAAAGGCGTCTATGGCCGCGAGATGTTCGAGACCTGGTACAAGATGATAGCCATGCTTCAGAACGGCCTGGATGTCAGCCGGGTCATCACTCATCGGTTCAGCGTCGACGATTTCACCAAAGGGTTTGAGGCCATGAAATCCGGTCAATCCGGCAAAGTGGTGCTGGACTGGACCTGAAATGACAAAACGAAAACAGCGGCCCGAATGAGCCGCTGTTTTTCTTTGTCTGATTGTGTCTGGATCAGTCCAGCGTGCGGGTAACTTCTTCGCGTTCGAAGATTTCGATGACGTCGCCTTGGCGGATGTCATCGTAGTTCTCGAATGCCATACCACATTCCTGACCCGACTGGACTTCGGCCACTTCGTCCTTGAAGCGCTTCAGCGTCTTCAGCGTGCCTTCGTGAATCACCACGTTGTCGCGCAGCAGGCGGACGCCTGCGGAACGACGGGCAACGCCTTCGGTGACCAGACAGCCAGCAACCTTGCCAACACCGGTGACCTTGAAGACTTCGCGAATCTCGGCGTAGCCGATGAACTTCTCGCGAATTTCGGCGCTCAGCAGACCCGATGCGGCCGCTTTCACGTCATCAACGAGGTCATAGATCACCGAATAATAGCGGATCTCGACACCCTTCTGGTTCGCAGTGTTCCGGGCCGACGCATTAGCGCGGACGTTGAAACCAAAGACCGGTGCGCCGGAGGCTTCAGCCAGGCCGACATCCGTCTCGGTGATCGCGCCAACGCCCGAGTGCAGTACACGCACGCGCACTTCGTCGTTTCCGATCTTCTCCATCGCCTGAACGATGGCTTCGGCAGAACCCTGCACGTCGGCTTTGACGAGGATCGGCAACTCGGCCACGTTCTCGTCTTCCTTGGCCTTCTGCATCAGCTGCTCAAGGGTGGTCGCGGCACCGGCGGCGGCGCGTTTGTCCTTTGCGGCCTGTTCGCGGTAAGCTGCGATCTCACGGGCCTGCGCTTCAGTCTCGGTCACGTTCAGAACGTCACCGGCCTCGGGCGTACCGTTGAGACCCAATACTTCGACCGGAACCGAGGGGCCAGCCTCTTTGACGCGTTCACCCTTGTCGTTGATCAGCGCCCGGACCTTACCGTACTGCTCACCCACAACAAAGATATCGCCCTGACGCAGCGTGCCGTTCTGAACCAGAACAGTGGCCACAGGACCACGGCCCACATCCAGCTGCGCCTCGATCACGGCGCCTTGGGCGGCACGATCGGGGTTGGCTTTCAGTTCCAGAATCTCGGCTTGCAGCGCGATGGCTTCCAGCAGTTCGTCCAGACCCTGACCGGTGATGGCAGACACTTCGACGTCCTGAACTTCACCCGACATCTTCTCGACGATCACTTCGTGTTGCAGCAAGTCGGTGCGGACCTTGTCCGGATTTGCGTCCGGTTTGTCGATCTTGTTGATCGCCACGATCATCGGCACTTCGGCCGCCTTGGCGTGGTTGATCGCCTCGATCGTCTGCGGCATCACCGCGTCATCGGCCGCAACCACCAGAACCACGATATCCGTGACCTGGGCACCGCGCGAGCGCATCGACGTAAACGCCGCGTGGCCCGGAGTATCCAGGAAGGTCAGCGTGGTGCCGCCATCAGTTTCGACCTGATAGGCGCCGATATGCTGGGTGATGCCACCCGCTTCGCCTGCGACGACCCGCGCATCGCGGATCGCGTCCAGCAGCGAGGTCTTACCGTGGTCAACGTGACCCATGATCGTAATGACCGGCGGGCGCGGTTGCAGATCTTTTTCGCTGTCTTCGACCTCTTTGATGACGTCCTCGACATCCGAATCGGAAACACGGGTGACCTTGTGGCCGAACTCTTCGATGATCAGCTCGGCTGTATCGGCGTCGATGGTCTGGTTCTGCGTCACCATCATGCCCATCTGCATCAGCGACTTGACCACATCAGCCACACGCTCGGCCATACGGTTCGCCAGTTCCGAAACCATGATCGCTTCGGGCAACTGCACGTCGCGGATCACCTTTTCGCGCTCGACCGGGCCGCCCATGGCTTTCTGACGCGCACGCTCCTGCTTGCGCTTCATCGACGCCATCGAGCGCTGACGGTTACCTTCGCCACCGGTGGCCTGACCCAGTGTCAGCTTGCCGGACCTGCGGTTGTCGTCACGCCCTTTGCCGCGACCGCGCTGTTCGCGTTCGCGATCCTGCTTGCGCGGAGTCGCCGCTGGAGCAGGTTTGCTGGCAGGGGTGCGGGCCGCCTTGGGTTCCTCGGGGGCCGGGGCAGCAGCGGTGCGTTTGGCGGCTTCTTCCGCCTCTTTACGCTTGCGCTCTTCGTCTTCTGCCTTCTGGCGCGCACGTTCTTCGGCCTCACGCTGTTCGCGTTCCTTGGCCTCTTGCTCGGCACGGCGGCGGGCGCGTTCTTCTTCACGCGCCTTTTCTTCCGCCTCGCGGGCAGCAGCCTCGTCGGCCTCGCGCGCCTTTGCGGCCTGCAATGCCTTCATGCGGCGCGCCATTTCGGCATCCGAGATGCCCGCCGGACGACGTGAAGGATCACCCGACGGCGCAGCGCCGCCACCTGGCTTGCTGGCACCCGGCTTGGGGACCACCACGCGTTTGCGTTTGGTTTCCACCACGACATTCTTGGTGCGTCCGTGGCTGAAACTCTGTTTCACATTTCCGGGGCGTGCCCCGCCACGAAGACCCAATGTCTTTTTGCCGTCACTATCGCTCATAAAGCTTCTTACCCTTCCGAGCGGCCCTTGCCGCCGTCATCCGTTTCGCGCAAGCCACGCAGGCGCTGCGCTTCCTCTACAACACGTTTGGCGAGTCCGCCAGAGGCCAGAGCCGCATGAATCACGGTTTGGCGCCCAAATGCCTGTCCCAACTCGTCCGCCGTCAGCCAACCGATGTATTTGCCGAAATGCGGCGTGCTCAGTTTCGACTTGCCGCGCCCCGATCCATCGGTGGCCTGAATCAGTACCTGGGCCTCTTCCCGGTCCAGCCACGTCTTGACCTTTTCGTATCCGGCGACCGCATCGCCGGACTTGCGGGCCAGACTCAGCAGTTCAATCACTCGGCGCGAAATCTGCCGCTCGACCTCATCCGCCAGATCCTGCGGTATGGTCACCTGAGCCTTGAACCCGCGTGCAAACAGCTTCTTGCCTACGGCCCGGTCCAGTGCGGCGCGATCCGCCGCCACATAGACCCCACGCCCCGGCAGTTTCGCCGCGACATCCGGATAAACCTGACCGTCCGGCCCCGTCACAAAGCGTATCAACCCATATTTAGGCTGAACTTCGCCCGTGGCGATGCACTTGCGTTCAGGTCCTTCGGACCGGTCTTTATGGACGCCACCGCGACCCATTCACGCCACCCGAGGCCTGAAATCAGGCCTCGGCCTCCTCGTCTGCAATTTCACCGTCTTCTTCGGCCTGCTCCAGCTCGGCCGGATCAACCCAACCCAGCATGATGCGGGCCGTCATGACCAGATCCTGTGCTTCTTCCAGCGTGACGCCGAAAGGCTCCAGAACACCGTCATCCTTGATGCGTTCGCCATCGACCGTGGTCCAGCCACCGGCCAGTTCCCAGTCCGCGCAGGTCGCGAAGTCTTCCAGTGTCTTCACATCGTCCTTGGCCAGCGCCTCAACCATCTGGGGTGTCAGGCCTTCGAATTCAATAAGGCTGTCCTCGGCGCCCAGGGCGCGGGCGGCATCCAGCGCGGCCTTGGCCTGAGCTTCCAGGAATTCCCGTGCGCGGGTTTGCAGTTCCTGCGCGGTACCTTCGTCTACACCGTCAATGACCAGCAGTTCGTCGATCTCGACATAGGCAACCTCTTCGAGGTTGGTGAAACCCTCTGAGACCAGCAACTGAGCAAAGAATTCGTCCAGATCCAGACTTTCCATGAACAGCTTGGTGCGGGCTTCGAATTCCTTCTGACGACGCGCTGACTCTTCGGCCTCGGTCATGATGTCGATGTCCAGACCGGTCAGTTGGCTGGCCAGACGCACGTTCTGACCCCGGCGACCGATGGCGAGGCTCAATTGTTCCTCGGGGACCACAACCTCGATCTTGCCGGCTTCTTCGTCCAGAACCACCTTGGAAACCTCGGCGGGTTGCAGCGCGTTCACCAGGAAAGTCGGCTGGTCCTCGTTCCACGGGATGATGTCGATCTTTTCGCCCTGCAATTCGTTCACGACGGCCTGCACGCGGCTGCCGCGCATACCGACGCAGGCACCGACGGGATCAATTGAGCCGTCATAGGAAATCACGGCGATCTTCGCGCGCGAGCCGGGGTCACGGGCCACGGCCTTGACCTCAATGATGCCGTCATAGATTTCCGGCACTTCCATCTTGAACAGCTCAGCCATGAATTCCGGCGCAGTACGCGACAGGAAGATCTGGTGACCGCGAACCTCGCGGCGGACTTCCTTGATATAGGCGCGGACACGATCATTCGGGCGATAGCTTTCGCGACCGATCTTGTCGTTGCGGCGCAGAACGGCCTCGGCACCGCCCAGATCGACGATGACATTGCCGAATTCTTCGCGCTTCACGGCACCGTTGATGATTGTGCCCGCGCGATCCTTGAACTCCTCATACTGACGATCCCGCTCGGCCTCGCGGACTTTTTGCAGAATCACCTGTTTCGCCGACTGCGCCGCGATACGGCCCATTTCAACCGGCGGCACTTCTTCAGCGAAGACGTCTCCGACCTGCGGGTCTTCCATGTACTGCTTGGCCTGCTCGACGGTGAACTCGGCCTGATAGTTTTCCAGCTCGTCATCCTCGACCACGGTACGAACGCGGGTAAAGGTGGCCTTGCCGGTCTTACGGTCGATGCTGACGCGAATGTCCATCTCGGCGCCGTAGCGGCTCTTGGCGGCGCGGGCGAGCGATTCTTCCATCGCTTCGACAACCAGACCGGGGTCGATCATTTTTTCGCGGGCCACGGCCTCGGCGGTCTGCAGCAGCTCCAGCTGGTTGGCTGAGGTGATTGCCATCAGTTCGTCTCCTCTTCGGACCCTTCGGTCTCAATCTCGTCGAAAGCGTTTTCGTTCAGGGCACCGGCGTCCTTACGCTGGCGCAGCATTTCCTTGATCAGGTCGTCGGTCAGGACCAGCTTGGCGTCGCTCAGCCAGTCGAACTGCAGACCGATGGTGATCGTCTCGTCCCCCTCGGGAATATTGATCAGAACCTCTTCGCCTTCGACCCCGGCCAACTCACCCTTGAAGCGGCGGCGGCCGTCGATCAGCTCGGCGGTTTCGATTTTGGCCTCATACCCTTCGAACGTCTCAAAATCCTTGAGACGGGTCAGAGGGCGGTCGATACCCGGGCTGGACACTTCCAATGTATAGGCGTCAAGGATCGGATCCTCGACATCCAGCGTGGCGCTGACCGCGTTTGAAATCTCGGCGCAATCATCCACTTCGATACCGCCATCCGGCTTGTCAGCCATGATTTGCAGCGTGGTTTGTTTGCCGCTCATCAGGCGGATACGGACCAGCTCATACCCCAGATCCTCAATCACGGGGATAATGATCTCGGCCAGTCGCCGATCGATGGCAGCTTTGGCTATCAGGTCGTTTGTCATCAGGTTCTCTACCCATGAATCGGGCACAAAAAAACGGGCGCGCGGCCCGTCGATCTTTTCCGGTGGAGCCCCGGACCCTAGCCCGACACGCCGCTGTTGAAACTGCATATACGCAGGGTTTCCCGAAACTGCAACCCCCGGCAGGTCACACTGAACGGAATTACGCCACCCACCACCTTTCGGCGATGCGCCCGTCGTCCAGCGCGCGGCCCTTTCCGATCTGGCGGGGCATTCCCACATGAGCAGCCAGCGCCAGTGCCATCTCCGATTCGGCGGGATAAAACCGCAAACCTCGCTGGCCCTTCAGCCCCTCCGAGGCAGGCAAGGCCGCGATGTCGACATACCCATCCCGCAATGCTTCAGCGCGGACATTTGGATCCGGAATGACGATGATTTCCACGGAGTCCGCCCAACCGGCCTGTCCGTCCTTGTAGTGACCGTTCACCTTGCGCCCGAGGAAATGGCGGCCATCCTCGGCACGCTCGACACGGTAACACCCCGTCCCGTTCGCGGCGTGCAGTGGCGTGACCCCCTGCCCCTTGCGTGTAATGACAAACCGACTGTCGGCCAGAAGAAACGGCAGGCCCGGATTGGCCGCGGCCAATTCCAATCGTATCGAAGTCAGGGAAAGCGCTTTGGCCTGTCCGACTTCTTCCAGAACGGCCAGAACATCACCCATTTCCAAAACCGCGCCATCGTGAAACAGAACGTCCCGGCGCAGCTCGAAATTCCAGACGCGCGCTTCTGCATCGGTTTGCCAACTGGTTGCCAACTCTCCACGCAAGGTGCCATCCGGCGCAATCTCGGTCAGCGTGTCGAACACCGCGCCGCGCGCCACCTGCTCGAGGCTGTCATCACGGGGCACGGCCAACCGCAAGGCCCCGCCCGATTTCGGCGTATCCGCCAGCGAAGCTCCGGTCGCCGCCAGCAGAGCGGCAGCGGCACCCGACGCAAACAGGGCTCGGCGGTCGATCCGTGTCATGCTACAGCCTCCTCGGCCACGCGGTCCATGATACGGACCAGTTCGGCGCTAATCCCGGGCTCAGAGAGGGCGTGGCCTGCCTGCCGCACCATTTTCAGCTCGGCGTTGGGCCAGCGGTCGGCCAGATTCCAGGCAGCTTGCGGCGGGCAGATCATGTCATAGCGACCTTGAACGATATGGCCGGGAATATGTGCGATCCGATCCATCCGATCCAGAATCTGGCCGTCTTTCTCAAGAAATCCACCATTCATGAAATAGTGGTTTTCAAGCCGAGCAAAGGCGCGCGCATACTCTCCGGGGCTTTCCCCGGTCGATCCGTTGGAATGGATCGAAGCCAGCGCATTTTCCCAACTGGACCAGGCGCGGGCATATAGGATTTCGGTCGCGCGATCGCCTGAAAACAGGCGTTTGTGATAGGCGGCGATTGCGTCGTGCAGTTCGGCATCGGGCAGCAGGGACGTGAATTTCGCCCACTGCTCGGGCCAGAATTTTCCGGCCCCACCGCCATAGAACCAGTCCAGTTCGGCCTTTGTCATAAGGAAAACGCCACGCAGCACCAGACGGGCAACATGATCCGGATGGGCCTGCGCGTAGATCAGCGCCAAGGTGGCCCCCCAACTGCCGCCAAAAACGATCCACTCATCTATGTCCAGCAACACTCGCAGGCGTTCTATATCGTCAACCAGATGCCATGTCGTGTTGTCTTCGACCGCAGCGTGGGGCCGGGACCGGCCACAGCCGCGCTGATCGAACAGAATCACCCGGTAAACATCGGGATCAAAATAGCGGCGCATCGCCGGACTGCAGCCACCACCCGGGCCGCCATGCAAAACCACGACCGGTATCCCATCGGGATTGCCGCATTGTTCCATATAGATGCGATGCCCGTCGCCCACATCCACCATCCGCTGATCGAACGGGTCGGTCGGCGGGTAGAGATATTGAACTGCGCGCTTTTGGTCCGGGTACTTGTCCATTATTGGCCTATATAGTCCTTACGGGTAAAAGAGCATACGGAGACAGGAATGCAAGCGCATCCGAACACGGTCGACCCTTCCGAGATCGCAAAATTCGAAGCGATGGCGGCGGAATGGTGGGATCCGCATGGCAAATTCAAGCCATTGCACATGCTGAATCCGTGCCGTCTGGACTATATCACACAACAGATTGCGGGCGAGTTCGATCGCGACCTGAAGCGCCCTAATCCCTTTGAGGGCCTGCGTTTGCTGGACATCGGCTGCGGTGGCGGATTGCTGAGCGAGCCGATGTCCCGACTGGGGGCCGAAGTCGTCGGCGCCGACGCTGCCGCAGGCAACCTGCCCGTCGCACGTATTCATGCGGAACAATCCGGGCTGCAAATCGACTATCGCCACACAACGGCCGAATCGCTGGCCGAGGCCGGTGAACAGTTCGACGTGGTCCTGAACATGGAAGTTGTCGAGCATGTGGCCGACCCTTTGGGGTTTCTGACTGCATCGCAGCAGCTCTTGAAACCCGGCGGCTTGCTGATCTGCTCCACCATCAACCGCAACCCGAAATCCTATGCGATGGCCATTTTCGGGGCCGAGGTCGTCATGCGCTGGCTGCCGCGCGGGACGCATGAGTGGAACAAGTTCATTACACCCGATGAGCTGTTCGACCTGCTGCGCCAGGCCGGGCTGGACCCGGTGGACCGCAAGGGGTTCGTGTTCAACCCAATCCTGTGGAATTGGTCAATTTCCGACCGCGACCTCAGCGTGAATTACGTGACCGCAAGCGTGAAGCCGGGCTGAGCTGTTCGAGATGGGGGCAAGCGCCCATTTGACGCTGGGTGCCGAATTGCCCCTATTCACCCTCAAGCTGCAACCGCAAATCCCGCAACACGGGCAGGGTGCTGCGGACCCGCTCCAGACCCAACTCTCCGACCACTCGGTTGATCAGCGGCGCAATCGAGGAAATCGCCTGATCGCGCGCACGGCGACCGGCGGGGCTGATCGCCACCATCTTACGACGGGCATCGTCCCAGTCGGGGCGGATGTGGATGTATCCGGCCCATTCCAGCTTGGCCAAAGTGTTGGTCATCGCGCCTCGGGTCACATGGAATGTGTTGGCCAGTTGCGCCGGGCTGCGCTCGTCTCCGACAAAGACCAGATGGTTCAGCACCGAGAAATGCGAGATCTCCATGCCCTTGGGCAGCACCCGGCTGAGCCGGTTGCGCAAAAGCTGATCGGCGGTCAGGATCTCGCTGAAAAGCGTGACCGCAAGGGCATTTTTCTCGTCCGTCATAGTCCGGTTCTGGATCAGGGCCCGTCGAAAGGCCGCACGTGAGTCAATGAGGGCACACGGCTGCGCGCCTGTGTCACAGAACTATCATCCAAATCGAAAATGTGAATGCCCGGATCGTTACCTGCGTCGATCAGCACCTCTCCCCAAGGGGCCACAACCATGCTGTGGCCATAGGTATGACGGGTCCTGCCGCGGGTTTTCGGATGCTCACCCGTTTGCGCCGGGGCCAGAACCCAACAGCCGGTCTCAATCGCGCGTGCGCGCAACAACGGTTCCCAATGGGCCGCGCCGGTAACCGGTGAAAAAGCCGCCGGGACAGTCAGAATCCGCGCGCCGGACTGCGCCAGCGCTGCGTAAAGCTGCGGGAAGCGAATGTCATAGCAGACAGTCATGCCAACCTTGCCGAAATCGGTCTCGGCAATCACTGCCTTGTCGCCTGGCCTGTAGTTCCTGGATTCGCGGAAGGTCTCAGACTCGGTGACCTGCACGTCGAACATGTGAATCTTGTCATAGCGGGCCACGATCTGACCCTTCGGGTCGATCAGGAAGGACCGGTTGGCGAATCGCCCATCTGCGTCATGGGTCCTGACCGCCAGCGAGCCGATCAGCAGCCAGACACCAAGCGTGGCGGCCTGTTCTCGCAGGCCGGCCAGCGTGATGTCATCTTCTTCGTGCTGCAAAACTTCGCGCTGCCGTGTGGTGCTTGTCGAGACGCAATTCGTGACCTCGGGCGTCAGGATGAACTGCGCGCCCTGCGCTGCCGCATCAGCCATCATGGCGCGCACCATACTGAGGTTTTCTGCCGGGTCATCCGACGAAGTGATTTGCAACAGCGCCGTTTTCATCAGGCCGCCAGCAGACGGTCCAGCTTGCCCTGCCGGTCCAGCTCGTACAGATCATCGCAACCGCCGACATGGATGTCACCTACAAAGATCTGAGGCACCGTGCGCTTACCGGAGGCCCGTTTGATCATCTCTGGTTTTCGCTTGGGGTCCATCAGGACATCGATTTCCTTGAACTCGATACCCTTCTGCTTGAGCAGGCGTTTGGCTGCGTGGCAAAAGCCGCATAGCGGCGAGGTGTAGATTTCTACCGGCTTCATGTTCCGTTCCCTAGATTTCGCGCAATCTTGAGCGAATTAGGCATCCTTGGCAACGCGCGCCAGTACCAACACGAAAATATGATTTGCCCCTGCGATCTGGCATGCTCGGGTACAGGCTGCCAAAGTCGCGCCGGATGTCATCACGTCATCCACCAGAAGGATATCGCGGCCTGTCAGCAGGTTTCGCCGCTTGGGGTGAACTGCGATCGCATCTGACAGGATGTCCGCCCGTTCCGCTGCGGTTTTGCCATCCAGAACCGGGGTTTTTGTTCGACGCACCAGCAGGTCCGGAAACATGTCCAGGCCGGTTTCACGGGCCAGACTTTGCGCCAGCAGGGCAGACTGATTGTATCGCCGTTTCAGCAGGCGCGACCAGTGCAACGGGACAGGTGCGATCAGCATCTCGTCGCGAAGCAGATCTTGGCCTGCCCGCGCCATCCAAAGGGCCGCTGTTCGGGCCAGTTCGGGCCTGTCACCGTGCTTGAAGCTCAGGATCAGCGATCGTGCCTGACCCTGATACAACAGCGCTGCGCGCCCGTCCCTCCATGGTCGGGGGCTCGCCAGACAATCGTCGCACTCGATTCTGTGACCATCCGCCTCGCCCTCTATCGGCATTCCGCAGGTTTCGCAGACGGTCCCGCCGATGAATGGCGTGTCACGCCAACAGGAGCCGCACAAACCAAAGTCGGATTCCGTCAATACGCCGCATCCCAGGCAACGCGGCGGGTAGATCAGTGCAACAACGGTTTGAATCCGCTGCCACATGCGATACTTGCGACCCATGAAACTGCCTGCCGACACTGCACCCTCGCCGTTTGATCGCTCGATACTGACCATGCGCCGCGCCCGTGCCCGGGACGATGCGTTGTTCCTGCATCACGCTGCCATGGATGAGGTGCAGGATCGGCTTTTGATGGTTAACAGAAGCTTTACGGCACCGGCGATTATCACTCCGTTCCCGCATCTCTGGCGCGATTTTCTGCCCGCTGCCACCATCATCGCGGATAATGAGGTTCTGGAGCTGGAGCGCGGATCACATGATCTGGTTATTCACGCGATGGCGCTGCACTGGACCAATGACCCGGTCGGGCAATTGATCCAATGCCGTCACGCCCTGCGCCCGGACGGGCTTCTGCTGGGCGTCTGTCCCGGTGGTGAAACCCTGCACGAACTGCGTGCAGCCCTAGGACAGGCCGAGATCGAAGTAACTGGGGGGCTCAGCCCCCGCATCGCCCCGATGGCAGAACTGCGCGATCTGGGTGGGCTATTGCAGCGGGCCGGTTTTGCATTGCCCGTGGCCGACAGGGCAACCGTGACAGCGGAATACCGTGACCTGATGCACCTGATGCACGATCTTCGCGCAATGGGTGAGACCAATATTCTGATCGCCCGTCTGAAATACCCGACTCAGCGCCTTGTCTTTGACAAAGCCCAGACCATCTACAACCGCCACTTTGCGTCGCCTCAGGGCCGTCTGCTGGCGACGTTCGAATTGATCTGCCTGACAGGCTGGTCCCCGCACGACAGCCAACCGCAACCGTTGCGCCCCGGGTCCGCCCGCATGCGACTAGCTGAAGCTTTAGGGACAAAAGAAGGCAAACTGTCCGATTGACCGCCGGGCATTTCCGTTTATCTCAGGCCGGACCACAGAAACTCAGGAAGCTCAAATGACTGACGCAACCCGCCCCGCCCATGCACCAGCCGACCACCCAAAGGTCAAAACGGGTCGCGTCGGACTCCTGCTGGCAAATCTGGGCACGCCGGATGACTACAGCTATTGGCCGATGCGGCGTTATTTGAACGAGTTTCTGTCGGATCAACGCGTGATCGACTATCCAAAGTGGAAGTGGCAACCGATCCTGCAGGGGATCATCCTGACCAAGCGCCCGTTCAGCTCGGGTGAGGCCTACAAATCGATCTGGAATCACGACAAGGGCGAAAGCCCGCTGATGACGATCACCAAGGACCAGACAGCCAAGCTGCGCAACGCGATGCACGATCGCTACGGCGATCAGGTGATGGTCGATTTCTGCATGCGTTATGGCAACCCTTCGACCAAGTCCAAAGTACACGAGATGGTGGCGGCGGGCTGTGACCGCATCCTGTTCTTCCCGCTCTACCCGCAATACGCGGGAGCCACGACAGCGACAGCAAATGATCAGTTCTTCCGGGCGCTGATGGAGGAGGTCTGGCAACCGGCCACCCGGACCGTACCCGCGTATTTTGACGAACCTGCCTACATCGACGCATTGGCGGGGTCCGTTGAGCGCGCTTATGCAGAGATGGAGACGAGGCCCGACATTCTCGTCTGTTCCTATCACGGGATGCCGGAACGCTATTTACAGCAAGGCGACCCCTATCACTGCCAATGCGCAAAAACCACCAGACTGCTGAAAGAGCGGCTGGGCTGGACAGACGATCAGCTGGTTTCGACGTTCCAGTCCCGGTTCGGACCCGAGGAATGGCTGAAGCCCTACACCGTCGAGCACGTCGCCGATCTGGCGCGGCAGGGCAAAAAGAACATCGCGGTAATCGCCCCGGCCTTTTCAGCCGACTGCATCGAAACGCTGGAAGAAATCAACGAAGAAATTCGGGAAAGCTTTGAGGAGGCCGGCGGCGAGGGCTTTACTTATATCCCATGCCTCAACGCCGATGATTCGCATATCGCCGCACTTGGCGCGGTGATCGAAGACAATCTCAGGGGCTGGCTGGACTGAACGACCCACAGACCGGACACAAAAAAAAGGCGATGGATAAATCCACCGCCTTTTCTTTGATCAGCTTGTCGAATTAGCTTGCTGCAACAGCTGCGGCAACAACAACCAGCAGGATCAGCGGCAGGATGATACCCTGCGACGAACCTTGGGTTTCTTCGACAACGACAGGTGCCTCTACAACCGGCTCTTCCAGGTTGCCAGCATAGGCAGTCGAAGCAGCAGCGGTCAGAGCAGCGGCGAGAACGAGTTTTTTCATATTAACCTCCAGAATTTGCGTGATTCCGATTAGTGGAGTCACGCATCTAAGACTTACCTCGTGTTTTTTTCTAATCAGCAATGCGCAGGGATTGCAATTGCAACTTGATCGCCAAGCGGGTTCGTGCATGAAAATGTCGTCAAATTAGCAACACTTGCGTGCCAACCTTCGCCATAGAAAACAGCTCGGCAATGTCCTCGTTGAACAGGCCGATACACCCGTTTGAAGACCGGCGCCCGATTTTGCGCGTGTCATGGGTGCCGTGAATGCGATAGTATTTCCAGCTCAGGTACAAAGCATGTGTTCCCAAAGGGTTATCCGGACCAGGCGGGATATAGTCGGGCCATTCCGGATTTCGCCTCTTCATCGACGGCGTCGGCGACCAGCTTGGTCCTTCGACCTTCCGGATCACGCTCGTCCGTCCGCGGCGGGTCAGTTCTTCGGTCAATGGAACCGAAGACGGGTAGAGTTTGTATACAGATTGATCATCTGACCAATAATGCAGCGCCCGCGAGACGGTATCGACCAGAATGGCACCGTTGCGGGTATTGGAAAAATAAGGCTGCCAGTCCAACGCCCGGAAGCCCGAAACATTGCGGCGAACCGCCGGTTCTGCTTCCGGAGCAGGACGCAATGGGTCTCCGGGAATGTACTGGGCGATTGCCGGCGAGGCCAGCATGGCCGTCGCACCTGCCAGAAATCCGCGGCGGGTCGAGGGCTGAATACGTTTTTTGACCATGACAAAGGGTCCTTTGCTTAGGTGACTTGGAAATTTCGGATCATTTTATTGCCAGAATGCTTCAGTCGCAAATCAAACCGGCAGAATCACGCGGGTTGCGGCCATTGTACGTTTGCCCAGCGCGTTCAGTCACGCTATGCCCGTTGATAACACAATTATCAGGTCGACCATGACGCGTATCCTTTCTCTGCTAGTTTTTTGCCTTGTCGCGCTGGCGGCATGCACGGACACCTCAACCACAGCCTTGGGGGCCGACGGGCGGCCGTTGCCGACAGTCTATAAGATTCGCGGCAGCACCGATAAACTACAATTCCGCATGTTGGATTCGGTGAATGCGCTCCGTCAGGCCTCGGGCCTGCAACCGGTTCAACTGAATGCCCAGCTGAATGCAGCCGCAGCCACCCATTCCAAAGACATGGCACGTCAGAACCGCCCCTGGCATTTCGGGTCGGACGGATCCTCACCCATCGATCGCGCTGCGCGCGCAGGCTACTTCGGAACCTTCCTGGGCGAAGCAATTTCCGAGACCTACGAGACCGAGACCGAAACCCTGGCCGCGTGGATGCAGGAGCCCGGCCCGCGCGCCGTCATCATGGATCCGAAGGCAAGCCAGATGGGCTTTGCCTGGCATCAGGAAAAAGGCGGCAAAATCTGGTGGACACTGGAAATGGGCACAGGCGGCTGATCGCCTCGGGCCGCAACAAAGCCTCCGGATAACGGGGGCTTTTTCAATTGAACCAGGTTACGCAGCCTGCATCGACTGCGCTTCGGTCAGAATGGCATAAAGTTTGACGGGGTCAGGATTTGCCCGCAACTTTGCGCAGACAGATGTGTCACGCAAGGTCCGCGACACAAGCGCCAGCGCCTTGAGATGATCGACACCCGCTTCCTCCGGCGCAAACAACGAAAAGGCAATGTCGACTGGCTGACGGTCGACCGAGCCGAAATCAATAGGCTTTTCCAGCATGACGAAAACGCCAGAAACGGCCTGAAGCTGCGGCAATCTCGCATGTGGCAGCGCCACACCATGGCCAACCCCGGTCGGGCCGAGGCTTTCACGCTCCAGCAGGCTGTCCACAACTTCCTGCGCGTCCAGCCCAAGGGTGGCGGCAGCGACATCGCTGATTTCCTGAAACAACCGCTTCTTGCTGGAAGCAGATGACAATACACGTACGGCTTCGGGCTTCAGTATGCTCGACAGCTCCATGATCACGCTCCATGACGTTGCCCCGGCCAAAACCGGGGCCCGTCTTTCAATCTTGCCTGTTACGGATCGATCCAACCGATATTGCCGTCATCCCGGCGATACACGACATTCAATCCGTCCTTGTTTTCATTACGGAACACCAGCACCGGGGCGCCTGCAAGTTCCATTTGCATAACAGCTTCGCCAACGCTGAGAGATGGGATCTTTGTTTCCATCTCAGCCACAATCATGGGCTGCAGCGATTCGGGTTCGTCAGCCGTCTCCGATTCATCAGAGGCGAGGATATATGAGGACGCGCCAAAGAGTTCAACCGGCTCGGACCGATCCTTGTGGTGGTCTTTCAGCCGACGCTTGTATCTGCGCAGTTGTGTCTCCATTTTGTCGCAGCAAGCCTCGAATGCCGCATAAATCTCGATTGCGTGGGCCTTGGCCTGGGCGGTCAGGCCTGTCGACAGATGCACCGTGGTCTCGCATACATATTCATGCGCTGAACGGGAAAAGACGACGGCGGCGTCCGTCGGGCGCTGGGCATACTTACCCACAACCTCGCCCAGCTCGGTCTGCACGTGGGTCTGCAGCGCCGCGCCGATGTCGATCTGTTTTCCGCTGATTTGGTAACGCATGTGATCTCCTTCACAATTCACACCCATTCTGACGCCACGTTACGCGGCGAGCTTGTTTTTATCGGGTGGGGGGTAGCGACATGTTTTGTGGTTGTCTGCCATCGCGCCCTTCGGAGAAGGGACATCGTGATCCAGACTGGAACCGCAAAACTGCCATGAGCCAATTGAGCCAAGAGGCGGCGGAAGAGTCAATCAAAACAAAAGCGTATTTGTGTAATTTCCGACATGCAGCAAGCGCAGATCAGCGCAAGTCTATGAAATCCTGAAGTTTTCACCCAGATACACGCGGCGCACATTCTCGTTTTCAACAACTTCGTCCGGCGTGCCGGACATCAACATCTTTCCGTCATGCAGGATGTATGCCCTGTCCACAATTTCCAGCGTTTCGCGGACGTTGTGATCCGTGATCAAAACACCAATTCCGCGCTTTTTCAGGTCGGCAACCAAATGCCGGATATCCCCAACGCTGATTGGATCCACACCCGCAAACGGTTCATCCAAAAGCAAATACTTGGGATCGGCGGCCAGACAGCGCGCGATTTCCACCCGGCGCCTTTCCCCCCCCGACAAAGCCAGTGCAGGGGCCCGCCGCAAATGCTCGATCGAGAAATCGGACAAAAGCTCTTCCAGACGTTCCTTGCGACGATGCGCGTGGCTGACGGTTATGTCCAGCACAGCTGCGATATTGTCCTCGACGCTCATGCCGCGAAAAATCGACATCTCCTGAGGCAGATAACCGATCCCCATCCGGGCGCGCCGGTACATCGGCAAAGTCGTGACATTGTGCCCGTCCAGCGTGACCGTGCCCGCCTCGGGGAAAACCAGCCCGGCGACAGAATAGAACGTCGTTGTCTTGCCCGACCCGTTGGGACCGAGCAAAGCCACAACTTCGGACCGGCCCAGTGTCATCGAAACATCCCGGATCACGGTCTTCTTGCGATAGGACTTTCGCAGTTTCTCGATTCTGAGACCCGAGGTGCCGTCGGCAACGGATAGGTTGGGTCGTGCCATCAGTTGTTGCCCTGTTGCAGGATCGTTTTCACCCGACCGGTCATGGTTGCGGTACCGGTGGTCAGGTTGGCATTCATCTGATCGCCGCTGATGACGCTTGGCCCCTGTGTCAGAAGAACATTGCCCTTCATCAGGATCACACCGGAATCAATCGTATATTCGGCCCAATCCCCCTGCGCCGCGTCGGGAGGGCTTACCAGAACCACGTCTTCCGTGGCCTCTAGCCGCTCGATCGCCGAACGCTCGTTGTTGTAGATGACCAGAACCCGTTCTGCAGTCAGACGCATTTCGCCCTGAATCACGATGACATTTCCCAGAAACTCGGCCGACCCGTTTTCCTGATTGACGTTGAGTGTTTCCGACGTCACTTCGACAGGCAAACTGGGGTCCGCCTTGGTCGACCCAAACGCCACCTGCGTTTCCTGCGCGGTCGCGGAAACGGCACTCGTCACCAGAGCGATGCAAACAAGGGCAATTCGAAAATCAAACACACTTCATCTTTCTGCTTTTGCCGGCTCATACACCAGCTTTACGCCATCTGTAAAAACAATATGGACCGGTCCGTCCTTTTTTTCAGTCCCAAATGTCATGCGCCCAGCCGAGAAATCACCGATCGGTCCGGTTCCGTTAACCTGACCCGGTGTATCCCCGCGGATTTCATCCAGCGAGGTGTTCAGCAAATCCGTGGTGACCTGGATGCCGTCCGTAGTGGTTATGACAACATCGCCGACAAAAGTTGCCGTCTTTTTGTCAGGTCGGATCATGCCCGAATTTGAATCCAGTTTTATGACACCGCCATTCAACAGCCCCAGGCGCCCACGAAACTCGGCCGCGGTCGGGACAGATCCTTCAGCCCCTTTTGCCGCCTGTATGGCCTTGATATGCACGTCTTCACCCTTGCGGGTTATGCCCCGGTAGTCGGGCTGAGTAATAACCTGGTCGGCAAGGCGATCGTTGATTTCCGTTTGCGGGAATGGAACCGACACGTCTGTCTCGATGCTGCGGGACAGCAGGAACACCGTGGACAGCAACAGAATGGCCACCAGCGGCAACAGCACCTTCAAGAACTGTACCATGCGGGAATAGCGGTCCACAGTTTCCACCTTTCAGCCCAACCCGACGCGCAGGCAATCGTGAATGTGCAAAATGCCTTCAGCCCGCCCGCCCGAGGCCGGATCGACCACAAACAAACAGGTAATCTTGGGCGTCTGCATCGTCATCAGAGCCACGGCGCTCTCGGCCAGTTCACCCGGTCCGATGGTACGCGGGTTCGCGGTCATCACCTGATCGACGGTCAGGTCAAGCAGACCCTGCATATGCCGCCGCAGGTCGCCATCGGTCACGATGCCCAGCAACCGCCCCTCGGCATCAATAACGCCGACAACGCCAAAACCCTTCTGGCTCATGACCAGCAACGCCTCGCTCATCGGCGTGCCCGAGGAAACGATCGGCGTGTCGGTATGCATCAGATCGCGAACCTTGCTGAGCTGCGCGCCGAGTTTGCCGCCGGGGTGGAAATCACGGAAGTTTTCGGGCCGGAAATCGCGGTACTTCATCAAGGCGATCGCCAGCGCGTCCCCCATTGCAAGCGTCAGCGTCGTCGAAATCGAAGGCACCATGCCAAAACCGCAGGCCTCACCCATCGACGGGATCAGCAGATGCACGTCCGCCTGTTTCATCAACGTGCTTTCGGGCTTGCTGGACAGACCGATCAGAGGGATGCCGAACCGCCGCGTAAAGGCCAGAAGATTGGCCAGTTCCGGTGCCTCGCCCGAGTTCGAAATCGCCAGAACCACATCGCCCTTCGACACCATACCCAGATCGCCGTGACTTGCCTCGGCCGGATGCACGAAATAGGCGGGTGTCCCGGTACTCGCCAGCGTCGCCGCGATCTTGTGACCGATATGGCCGGATTTGCCGATCCCGCTGACAATGATCCGACCGGTTGCCTGCAGGATCATCTGCACGGCAGTGGCAAAATTCTCATCCAGGCCGTCCGCCAGAACGTCAAGCGCACGGGCTTCGTCAGTGATGACCTGCCGCGCGGTTTTCAGAAAGGATTCGTTGTCAGTCATGAGTGCGCAAAAATATCCGTTTCAGGCCAGCCGGCGAGGTCCAGCTTGGCACGCATCGGCAGGAAATCAAAACAGGCCTGCGCCATCTCGGTCCGGCCCTCGCGTGCCAGCCGCCCGTCCAGCGCATCGCGCAACTGGTGCAGGTACAAAACGTCCGAGGCGGCATAGTCCAGCTGGGCCTCGGTCAGGGATTCCGCACCCCAGTCGCTCATTTGCTGCTGTTTCGAGATGTCGACGCCGATCAGTTCCTGGCACAGGTTCTTCAGCCCGTGCCGGTCTGTATAGGTGCGTACCAGTCGGCTGGCGATCTTGGTACAATAGACCGGCGCCGCCAGCGCACCAAACGTGTGGTACATGGCCGCGATGTCAAATCGCCCGAAATGAAACAGCTTCAGCACATCGGGATTTTCCAGCATGGCACACAGGTTCGGCGCTGATGTCTGCCCATTTTCGACTTGAACGATATGGCTGTGCCCATCGCCACCCGACATCTGGATAACGCACAACCTGTCCCGATGCGGATTCAAACCCATGGTTTCACAGTCGATCGCCACGACCGGGCCCAGATCCAGCCCATCCGGCAGGTCGTTTTTGTACAAGTGGTTCGCCACGGATTTTTCCTTTGTTCGGTCTCAGACCACGAGATAGGAGGTTTGGTCCGCAAACTCAACGCCATCCAGCGGGCGTCATTGTGACCAGGCCCGGCCGGGACGGGATTTTGCCGCGACACAAATGAGGTCAGCAGGAACTTGAGCATCTGTATGCTAATGCTCTAAACCTTGGCCACCATGGACAAACTTGATCGAAATATCGTTGCCGCACTTCAGCAGAACGCGCGTGAATCAACTACCCGGATCGCAGCAAAGCTGGGCGTGGCGCGCACCACCGTTCACGAGCGTATCAGCCGCATGGAAGATCGCGGTGTAATTGCAGGGTACTCCGTGGTTTTGCACAGCCCGCAAGACACACCGCGTGTACAAGTCATCGTTCTGCTGGAAGTGCAGCAAAAAGAAACGGCCCGCATCATCAAACGTCTTGAAGCCTATCCCGAGGTCAAACTGTGCCTGTCCATCAACGGAGAATTCGACCTGCTGCTGAGTGCCGAAGCACCGCATATAGAGGATCTGGACATCCTCGTCGACGAACTCGCCAAGATTCCGGGCGTCATGCGAACCAACACAAGCGTTGTGTTTGGCCGCCGGATCGACCGGAACTGATGCTGCGATAACCCTATGTAAACCGATGCGCGGCTAGCCTGCCCCGGACTGATCAAGATCCCGGACCGGCAGAATGCCCCATCGAATATTCACCTTTCTTCTGATTCTGCTTCTTGCCGGGCGTTCGCTGCATGCACAACCTGACGCAAGAACCGCCGATCTGTGTGATCAGGCCATGAGGCGAGCCGCTTTGTCGGAAGGGGTTCCTCTGGATGTCCTGCGAGCCATCGCGCGCGTGGAATCCGGTCTGAACGTCGCTGGCACCCTGCGCCCCTGGCCGTGGGCGATCAATGTCGAGGGGCAGGGTCTTTGGTTTGACACCGAGGTCGAGGCAAAATCCCATGTTTTCCAAATCTTCAAGGCGGGCGCACGCAGTTTCGACATTGGCTGCTTCCAGATCAACTATCGCTGGCACGGGCAGGCATTCCGGTCGATTGACGAAATGTTCGACCCGGATCAGAACGCCAGATATGCCGCCCGTTTTCTGAAAGATCTGTTTGCAGAGTTTGCATCGTGGCCCGCAGCGGCCGGTGCCTATCACTCTCGCACTCCCGCTTTGGCCCAGACCTATTCCGAGCGGTTTCAGACCGAGTTGGCGCGCCTCAACGAGGACGAGCCGACAAGCTATGCGGCAGTTGCCCGCGATCCTTTCACACATTCCTCTGCTCCATTGCTTCCGTCGCGATCTGAAGCGCCAAAACGGATAATGCTGGGGTCGCTGGTTCCGGTAGCGGATAGTGCCACCGCCTTTATCGTCTTCAACTAAGGGGGTGATCGTGTTCAGGTTCGATGCCCGCTCTGTGTTCTCGCCGACCGTCCTGCTGGCGCTGGCCCTGATGACGGTCATCGTGATAATGATCCTGCCAATGCCCGCCTGGGTTCTGGATGTGGGGCTGGCAGCGTCGTTTGCGCTGGCTATTCTGATCTTCACCTTGACCCTGTTTATCGAACGCCCGCTGGATTTCTCATCTTTTCCAACGATCCTGCTGGCATCCCTGATGCTACGATTGTCGCTGAATGTTTCGTCCACCAAGCTGATCATCGGTCAGGGTCATTCGGGTACCAACGCCGCAGGTGATGTGATCGAGGGGTTTGCCCAATTCGTCATGGGCGGAAGCATCTTTCTGGGTCTCGTCGTGTTTGGCGTTCTGCTGATCGTTAACTTCATGGTGATCACCAAGGGCGCCGCCCGCATGGCCGAGGTCGGAGCCAGGTTTGCGCTGGATGGGATGCCGGGCAAACAACTTGCAATTGACAGCGACATGTCCGCAGGGGCCATCGACCATCAGCAAGCCAAGGAACGGCGCGAAAGAGAACAGCAGGAAACGACTTTCTTCGGCTCGCTGGACGGTGCGTCCAAATTCGTCAAGGGCGACGCCGTTGCCGGGTTGCTGATCACCTTGCTGAATCTTGTGATGGGTTTGATCATGGGCGTGATCGTGCATGGTATGCCGGTTGCATCCGCCTTCGAAACCTATGCGATCCTGACGGTTGGTGATGGGCTGGTCTCACAAATCCCTGCGGTCATTATCTCAATCGCGTCCGCCCTGCTGCTGGCGCGGGGCGGCACGCAGGGGGCAACCGACAGCGCAATCTTCTCGCAGTTGGGGCGGCACCCGGCTGCACTGGGCACAGTCTCGCTGCTGATGGCCCTGTTTGCGTTGGTGCCTGGCCTGCCGTTTCTGCCCTTCATTCTAGGCGCGGGGGTTTTGGGGTACTCAGCCTACAGCGTTTACAGCAAACAAAAATCCGAGCTGACAAAAGCGCACTCACCGGCACCCGAGACCGATGCCCCGACCCCGCAGGCCATCGGAGACATCCTGGACCTGGACGACGTTCATCTGGAATTCGCGCCGGATCTGGTCAGCATGGTTCTAAACCCAGGCACCGGTCTGGACGCGCGGATCGCCAATATGCGGACATATGTCGCCTCTGGCTTTGGTCTGATCCTGCCCGAAATTCGGTTGACCGATCGCGCCGATCTTCCAACCGGCACTTACGTTATCAAAGTTCAGGGCGTCGAACAGGCGCGCGGTGTTCTGAACCCCGACCTTGTATTGGCGCTGGTTCAGGAAGGGCCGGACATTCTGCCGGACGGAAATGATGTGACCGAACCCGTCTACGGCGCACCTGCCCGTTGGATCCTGCCCAAAGATCGGGAGGCTGCGGCCCTGAGCGGCGCAACGATCGTCTCGCCCCCCGGAATCCTGGCGACCCATCTGCTCGAAATCATCAAGCAGAACTTCTCCCGACTGCTGACACTCAAGTCGCTGCGGCGTCTTTTGTCCGAAATGACTCGGCTGAGCGATCCGGGCCGGGCCGAGGCCAACCGCAAGTTGCTGGACGAACTGATCCCGGACAAGGTCCCGATCGATACATTACATTCCGTTCTGCGGCTGCTGCTGGACGAACGGGTGTCCATCCGAAACATGGCCCTGATCCTGGAAACCGTGGCCGAGGCTCGGCTGACCACAACTCTGCCCGAAGGGATTTGCGAACTGGTGCGCCAACGTCTCGGGTTCCAGCTGGTCGCCGACATGAAGCGCGAAGATGGGTCGATCCCACTGATCCAACTGGCACCGGAGTGGGAGGACACGTTCGCCACTTACCAAATCGACGCCCAAAGCGCAGGTCTCGACGTTGCGCTTCCGCCCAACCTGTTCAACAAGCTTGCAGACGGTGTCGTGCAAAGCGTTGCGCAAACCGCGGATCGGGGCGTGTTTGCGGCCGTTGTGACTTCGACCCGTCGACGCAGGTTGCTGCGCACGATCCTGCACGCACGCGGCATCTCGAACTCGGTTCTGTCATTTGAAGAATTCGGCTTGGAAGCCAGGCCGGCACTTGTCGGTACGGTGCCCGCGTGATCGGCCTGCCCCCTGACTTGCTGACGTTTATCAGTAGCGAGCTTGAGCACTTGTTCGCCGTTTTCCTGCGGGTTTCCGCTTTGGTTTCCCTTCTGCCTGCCTTCGGAGAGCGCAGCATTCCGGCCCGCGTAAAACTGGCGATAGCAGTGGCATTTACGCTCTTGGTTTCTTCCGCAATTGACCCGTCCGGGGCGATGTCTGGACTGTTCCCCGTAGTGTGGCTGATCGGCACCGAAATCCTGACGGGTCTGGCACTTGGCTTAAGCTTAAGGCTTTTCGTGCTTGCCCTTCAGACAGCAGGATCAATTGCCGCTCAGGCGACATCGCTATCCCAGCTTCTGGGCGGGGCGGCAGCAGACCCAGTGCCGGCCATGGGATATCTGCTGACCCTGGCCGGAATCACTCTGGCTGTTCTTATGGGGCTGCACATTCGTGCGGCGCAGTTTTTGATTGATAGCTACACCCTGGTCCCAATGGGACAGCCCCCTGCGGCTGCGGATCTGTCCCATTGGGGTGTGCGACGAATTGCGCACAGCTTTGCCCTGGCTTTTGCGCTGGCAATGCCCTTCGTCATCGCCTCGCTGATCTACAATCTTGCGCTTGGGGTCATCAACCGGGCGATGCCTCAGTTAATGGTCGCCTTTGTCGGTGCCCCGGCAATCACCTTTGCCGGTCTCGTTCTTTTGTTCACCGGAGCGCCCTTGATCCTGTCCGCCTGGTCGGACGCACTCAACAGTTTTCTAACCAACCCGATAGGAGACAACTGATGAGCGAAGCAGACGACGACAGCGACAAGCCTTTCGAACCGACACCACAGAAACTGAAAAAAGCCCGTGAAAAGGGCGAAGTGGCCAAGTCCGCCGATCTGTCGGTGGTTGCGGGTTATTCCGGCTTACTCGTTGCGCTGGTAACAGTCGGTCAGCACGGCGTGGAAAATCTTGGTACGCTTTTTCTTGTAGTGATCGATCAGGCCGGCGACCTGTCCCGCCTTATGATCGATGGCCCATCTGCAGGCCCGGTCGGCGGCGTTCTAAAAACGACCCTGGTCGCCATCGGGATTCTCTTTTCTATTCCGGCGGCTGCGGTCCTGCTCAGCCTCATTGCGCAGCGAGCTCTTGTCTTTGCCCCGTCCAAACTCAAACCCAAGTTGTCGCGCGTTTCCGTTGTATCGAACGCCCAGAACAAGTTCGGCCGGGGCGGGTTGTTCGAATTCCTTAAGGCCTTTGTCAAACTGACAATATATTGCACATGCCTTGCCGTTTTCCTGCGCGCCAATCTGGCGGAAATCCTGTCTGCCGGTACGGCACCACCCCAATCTTCAATCCTGTTGATGATGAACCTGTTGTTTCGCTTCTTGTTTATCGTGATTGTCATCGCTCTGGCCATCGGCGCAGCGGACTACCTTTGGCAATACTCCGAGCACATGCGCAAAAACCGTATGTCGCGCAAAGAGATTCAGGACGAAACCAAGGATGCTGAAGGCGACCCTCATGTCAAACAACAGCGCAGGCAGCGCGCGCAGGACATTGCGGCAAACCAGATGATGGCGGCGATTCCTGAAGCAGACGTTGTCATAGTCAATCCGACGCATTTTGCGGTCGCGTTTAAATGGTCGCGGGCGGTCGGTACCGTACCGGTTTGCGTCGCGAAGGGCGTGGACGAAATCGCCGCCACGATCCGGTCGGCAGCCGGGCAGGCAGGGGTTCCGATCCATTCCGACCCGCCGACCGCGCGGGCGCTTCACGGCACCGTCGATATCGGGCAGGAGATCCAGGAAGAGCACTATCGATCCGTTGCCGCCGCTATCCGGTTCGCCGAAGCCATGCGTAAACGAGCAAAGAAGCAGGTATAATGCGACAAACGCAGATCAAAGCATTGGTGCGGGTGACGGAGGCCGCGTTCCAAAAGGAATTTCAGGCCATTCGCCCCTTGGTCGAGGCCGAGACATTGGTTCTGAGGAAGCTGAGGAAGCTGGACACGCAGGTTAAAGCGGCGCGCCACGACAGTGCGCAGTCCCAAGGCTACAAAATCACAGGAACCGATATCTTGTGGAACGGCTGGGAAGCCGCAACACGCCGCCAGTTGAACATGGAACTGGCGCGCATCCGAGTGCAGAAGCTGAGCGCTCTGGACGCGCTGCGCCTTTCGTTCGGGCGCAAACGTGCTGTTGAAAGCCTGTCGGAGTCGCTTTTGGCTGATCAGTTTTGCAACCAGTCAAAGGGCTTCTGATCCACAACCGACTGAGTCGTCAGGTGTTCTGACGATTGACACTCATAATCAGAACCTGAGAAACGTCTTCGCCCAAATCCTTACGCGCAACGTCCAGCAACGCTTTGCGCAACGCATTCAAGTTGCCGGACTCTGTAAAGGCACCGTCAAAGCCGCCGATATTGGCATGGTCAAACAGCACCTGCAGGAACCTGTCGCGCAGTTTCGGTTCAATCGCATAAAACGTTTCCGAAAGCCCAGGCGTGGTTTCCAAACTCAAGGACACCGTCACCAGAGCTGATATCTGGTCCTTCTTAACCACCGGAACCACGAATTGCTTGGTGAGCTTGAGATATTCGAACTCTCCCTCACCCTCCTTCTGACTTGCTTTCGTTTCTTTTGGCTTTTCAGCCTCTGCTGTCGCGGCCTTGCTGTTGTCGCTTTCTTTCGGTCCGAGGAAGACCCCGGCCCCGATACCTGCGGCCAGCCCCAAGACAAGACAAATCAGCGGTACAAGTTTCCTGACCACAGCGGCACCTCAGAACGGCAGAAGCGAGTCGAGGATCTGCTGGCCGTAACGTGGTTGCTGCACATCCGTGATTTGCCCCCGGCCCCCGTAAGAAACCCGCGCCGAGGCGATCTTGTCATAAGTGATCTCGTTCTGGCGGGAGATATCCTGCGGTCGAACATAGCCGGTGACCAGCAGTTCCCGCAGTTCGAAATTGACACGCAATTCCTGTGAACCGGAAATCGACAAAACACCGTTGGGCAGAACATCAATCACCGTAGCAGCCACCCGCAGGGTCAGTTTTTCCTTACGCTTGACCGAGGCTTTTCCGGAACTGTCCGATGAGGAATCGATGGACACGGCGTCATCCATCGAGGCACCTTCAGGCAACTTGTCTGCCACGCGCTGGGGCAGGCCGAACAATCCCGGAACGGCCAGACTTTCAGATCCGGCGCGCGATCGTTTCGTATCATTCGAAATCTCGGCTTTTTCGTCCAGCTCGATCACAACCGTCATGATGTCACCTTTTTTGATCGCTCTTTGGTCTCCCAGCAGCGACTGTTGCCCACCGCTCCAAAGCGAGGCGCGATCCACACTCCGCTGCGGCTGAGTGTGTGTTGGCAGGCCTGGCCACAGCATGGCCACCTGTTCCGGAGACTCATCAGTGGGCGTAAAGCTCGGCGGTTTGCCCAGGTGGTCCACGCGCCCGCACGCGGACAGGGCAATCAAAGTGACAAGCAGTTTGTAAGGCTCTACGGGCATTATCTTACCTCAATTTGACCGTCGGGCCGGATATGCCCGGTTACAGTCGTTCTGGACGACAAATTCATGACCCGAATGCGGTCACCTGCAGCCCCGCGTCCCAGTGCGCGGCCTTCTGCCGTGATCGACAGCGGCTGGCGGTTGAATACCAGGACAACCAGATCGTTCCGGTCCACAATGGCCGGAGGACCGACGTCCGTTTCCCGTATAGGGCGACCCGGATACAGCGCAACACGGGCTTCCTGGCCGATCAAAAGACCGGGATCCATGACAACGCCGTCAACCTCGGTGTTTGTCAGCTCGAGATCCGAGGCCACAATGATCTCCTTCGCACGAATAGTTCTGGTCGGCACGACTATCTCGGCCTGAACGACCATGGGAGACATCACTATCAGCGCCCAAAGAACACTGCGCATCATCGCACCTGAGTTGTCGCGCCCATCATCTGATCGACGCCGGATATGACCTTGGCGTTCATTTCGTAACCACGTTGCGCTTCGATCAGTTCCGTGACCTGTCGCACGGCATCAACCGAACTGTCCTCCAGGTACCCTTGACGCAAAGTTCCCAACCCGTCCTCACCCGGCGGACCCGTCACCGATGCGCCAGAGGCTTCGGTTTCCTTGAACAGGTTGCTGCCGATCGCCTCCAGCCCCTTGGCATTCGAGAAGCTGGCCAAGGTGAATTCTCCCAGCAGCTGACCCTCGGCCGTGTCATCGAAATAGGCGTATACTTCGCCGGATGCGTTGATGGATATCGACCGCGCATCATCGGGGATGGTAATCTCGGGAGCGACGGTAAAACCGTCCGAAGTCACGATCAGGCCCTCGGGCGATCGTTTCAGGCTACCATCGCGGGTATAGGCGGACTGGCCACCCGGCAGGGTCACTTCCAGATAGCCTCGCCCCTCGATAGCGATATCCAGATCGTTGCCAGTTGCGGACAAGGCGCCTTGTGCCAGTTGCACGGTAACGGCTGCGGGCCGAACGCCCAGACCCAACTGGACACCGGTTGGCAAGACCGTGCCGTCAGAGGCATTCACCGCGCCCGCGCGGGCCATCTGCTGATAGTGCAGGTCCGCAAATTCGGCCCGCCGTGCGTTGTAACCGGTTGTGTTCATGTTTGCGAGGTTGTTCGAGATGGTCTCGACCCGCATCTGTTGTGCCGTCATTCCGGTGGCGGCAATCTTCAAAGCGCGCATTTCGAAATTTCCCCTGGTTAATTGTCAGCGCATCAAGGCCTTGAGAGCCCCACGAACCCGCTCGTCTTCGGCCTCAAGAAAGCTCTGTCCCAGCTCATAGGCCCGTTGAATTTCGACCAGCCGAGTGACCTGATCTATCGCGTTGACATTTGAACCTTCCAGGAACCGGTGCAGGACTACGGGTTCGTCAACCGGCTCAACGTCGCCCGCCGGGCGAAACCGGGTGCTGCCTTCGCGAATAAGCCCCCCTGTGTCGGCCACCTGATACACCCCGATCTGCCCCAGTAGCTGGCCATTGACGCTCAGAGTGCCGTCGCCGCCGACATCGAGTGTTGCGGCATCCGGCGGAACAAACAGGGGGGCGCCGTTGCTGTCCAGTACCCGCAGCCCGTCCATCGTCACCAGATTGCCATCCGCGTTGGGCGAAAAGCTCCCGGCCCGGGTCAGGCGATTGCCGTCGGGCGTTTCGATCATGAAGAACCCGTCACCTTCGATTGCAAAGTCGAACTGCCCGCCGGTCTCGGTCAGAACGCCTTGTTGCAGCGATGTATTGCGGACTTCGGCCCTGCTCATGGAGAGGGAAGGATCGTTTGACATGTCCCTCACGTACTCGGAAAACACCAGGCCTTGCTGCCTGTAGCCGGTCGTGTTTGCGTTGGCGATATTGTTGGCCACCAGCCGCATCTCGTTCATCAGCCCGGATTGGCGGGACAGGATGACATAGGCGGTATCCATCAGCGGGCTCCTGCGATCAGAGGGATGAGTGTCGACGAGAAGAACGTCACGAGGGTTTGGGTCATGAAGCCCATGGAAATCCAGAACACGACGACTATCGCGATCAGCTTGGGGACAAAGGTCAGTGTCATCTCCTGCACCGATGTCAGCGCCTGAAAAAGGCCCACGACCAGTCCCGATACCTGCGCCACCGCCAGAATCGGCACAGACGTGATAACCGCAACCCACAGTGCCTGCCGCAGGATGTCGTAGAACTGCCCCTCGCTCAGCATCGATCAGACCGGCATCCGCAGGAGTTCCTGATAGGTTTCGACGACTTTGTTACGCACGATGACCGCCGTTTCTACGGCAAGCTCGGTCTGCGCAAGGGCCTGCACCAGCGCGTGCGGGTCGGCCTGCCCGACCATCGAAGCCTCTGCCACCTGCTCGCTATGTTTCAGCGTTTCTGCAAAATCTTGAAACGTTGACCGCAAGCCTTGCGCCATTCCTACGTGGTCTGTGGCAGCCTGAGTGGCTGGGCGTGCAACGGCGTAGTTCTGGGCGGCGTTTATTGAGCGGACATTCATTCTGGCTTCCTTTATTTTCTGAGTAGTTCCATCAGGCTCGACGACATCTGACGGGTCTGGTCGAACATCTTGAGGTTGGCTTCGTAGCTGCGCTGCGCCTCGCGCGCGTCGGCAATCTCGATCATCAGATCGACGTTCGACCCCCGGTAGTGCGCGGTCTCGTCCGCCATCGGATGGCCTGGATCGTAGATCCGGCTAAGGTCGCGACGGTCGAGCCTGACGCGCCCGGCCTGAACCGTTTCCCCGCTGCCTTGCGCAACCACTTCGAACGAAACTGTCTTGCGGCGATACCCCGGAGTATCCGCGTTGGAAATGTTTTCCGAAACATGGCGCAGACGAGCCGCCTGTGCACGCAATGCGCTGACCGATGCTGTCAGGGAATGTGAAAAATCACTCATGTCTTCGCCTCTTTACGACCGGCCCAGGCTGGCGCGCAGGACATTCATCGAGGATCTGTAGATCGCCAGCGCGCGGTCATGCTGGCGCTTGATCTCAACAGCTTTCAGCATCTCCTCCTCCAGCGAGACACCGTTGCCGTTGGGATCGCCGGTCGGTTCTGCCTTGTACTCTGACCAGAGGTGATCACCGGTGGTCGTTCCATGCAAATGGCCCGGACGGGTCGCAGACATGACCGATTCACGGTCTGTGTTGTCATACGCAGTGTGAAAGGCGTCAATATCGCGGGGCTGGTATCCCGGCGTATCCGCGTTGGCCATATTGCGCGAGATGACAGCCTGCCTTTGCCCGGCATGGGTTGCCATTGCGTACGCTGTCTTAAAGACGTTCAGGTCATAGAACATCGGGGCTTCTCCCTCGATCCGTTTCAATCAAGGCTTAACCCCGGTTCCTTTAGAAAGCGTTTTCTGAACCAGGATGGAGGCCGGCCATGCCCGAGATCGAACCAACGCTTCTGAAATGTGAATTCGACCGGATGTCGGCCGTCCGAAACGTCGGGCTTGTCAGAGGCGTCTCTGGCGGTGTGATCGAAATTGCTGGTCTGGCGGGTCACGCCCGGATCGGAGACACCCTGACATTGCAGCGCCGGCCAGGTCCGGATCTGGCGGGTGAAGTGCTGCGTGTGGATGCCGACCAAATTTACATGCTGCCAGGATCGGCACCGGACGGGGTCAGCCTTGGGGATCGGGTGCAGCTTGAACCGTCACCAGTTTTCGCGCCGGACATGCACTGGCTGGGCCGGGTTGTCGACCCGTTTGGCAAGCCGCTGGACGGCAAGCCCTTGCTGAGCGGCTCGCAAGAGAGGAACATTGTTCAATCTCCCCCTCCCGCCGTTGAACGCCGGGGATTGGGGCAGCGACTGGAAACCGAGCTGTCGATGCTGAACACGGTTCTTCCCATCGTGCAGGGCCAGAGAATCGGGTTGTTCGCCGGTTCCGGGGTCGGAAAATCCACATTGCTGGCGACGCTTGCCAAATCAGTGCAGGCAGATGTGGTTGTAGTCGCTCTGGCCGGGGAACGGGGCCGTGAAGTGAACGCGTTTGTCGCCAAAGCTCTGGGTCCTGAGACGATGAAAAGGTCTGTTGTCGTCGCAGCCACTTCTGATCAGTCCGCCCTTGCTCGACGGCGTTGCCTTTGGGCAGCGATGTCGGTTGCCGAATACATGCGCGATCAGGGGCTGCACGTTCTGTTCTTGGCGGATTCCATTGCGCGATTTGCCGAGGCTCATCGTGAAATCGCCGTCACCACGGGCGAATCGCCATCGTTGCGCGGGTTTCCACCATCCGTCACACCACTGATTGCCGGTCTGTGCGAACGGGCCGGGCCCGGCACTGCCGGACAAGGAGATATCACCGCGGTTTTCAGCGTGTTGGTTGCCGGGTCCGACATGGACGAACCGGTTGCCGACATTCTGCGCGGTGTTCTGGACGGGCATATCGTCCTAAGCCGTGACATCGCGGAACGTGGCCGGTTTCCGGCAATCGACCTCAGCCGGTCGGTTTCGCGCTGCCTGCCCGAAGCCGCGTCAGAAGACGAAAACAGGCTGATCTCGGAAACCCGCAAGCTGGTAGGCAGCTATGAGCAATCCGAGATCATGATCAAAGCCGGGCTTTATTCCGAAGGCACCGACCCGCTGCTGGATCAGGCCGTCCGCGCGCATGAAGATCTGGATGCGTTTTTCGCAAGACCCGATCCCGAAGGGATAAAGAACAGCTTTAACCGTCTGTCCGTGATCCTACGTCGCGCCGCTGGTGGATTGATGCGTTGAACGACGACAGATTTCGGAACAGTTTTAAGTGTTAAGCGGCCATTAAGACCTGCCCTGATAACCCGGTTGTGGGTGATAAAAGGTGGTGAAGATGGGTGCGCAATCCAATGCGGCGCCGGTCATCATCAAGAAGAAACGTGTTTCGGGTGGCGATGGCCATCACGGTGGCGCATGGAAAGTCGCATATGCCGACTTTGTCACGGCCATGATGGCGTTCTTCATGTTGATGTGGCTGCTGAATGCAACAACAGAAAAACAACGAAAAGGGTTGGCGGATTATTTTTCGCCCACAATACCGGTGAATCCGGTTTCTGGCGGTGGCGACGGCGCTTTTGGCGGCAACAACATGTTCTCGGAAAAGACCATGGTAATGGACGGCTCGGGTGCCAGCAGCCGACAGCCTACCATTGCCAGGCAGGCCCGCGGCGCAAGCGGCGTGGATGCCCGCGGCGGAAGCAAGGGGGCATTCGAGGATTTCACCTCGCTCGAAGCGAAATTGCTTGGACGCACCGGCGAAAGCCTGGTCTCGGACAAGGTCCTCAAACATATCGTGACCCGCGTCACGGATGAAGGCTTGGTGGTGGAACTGTTTGACACGGACGACCAGACCCTGTTCGAAACGGGAACGGACAATCCAACACCCGTCCTGCGAGCACTGATGCTGCTGGTAGCCAGATCCTCGGACCTTGTGACCAATGCAATTGCTGCCGAAGGCCATGTCGCGTCGTCGCCGGTGGTGCTGGCACATAACCCCGCCCGGGAATTGTCCACGACACGTGCCCAAGCCGTGCGCAGGATGCTGCAGGACAAGGGCGTGGCAACGCACCGGCTGGATCGCGTTACTGGCCACGCGGACCGCGAACTGGTCAGCGAAAACCCCATGGCCACGCGCAACAACCGCGTTGAAATCATATTCCTTCGCAGGTCATGACCGCAAAAGTATAGGTCGCATTCTACCTGTTAGCGCGCTGTTAAGAGGCCGCGCGCTAGGTGTTGCATCAACGGTTGACGCAACAGAAGGGCGTTCCAATGACAATTTCTTCATCCCTGAACGCCGGTGTGGCTGCATTGAAGGCGAATGCGAACAGATTGGCCACTATTTCGGACAACATCGCCAATTCTTCCACGTTCGGATACAAGCGGGTCGAGACGGACTTTCACTCGATGGTCACATCCGGTCAGGGCGGCAGTTATTCAGCAGGCGGCGTCAGAACGACCAGTCAGCGCCTGATTGATCAGCGCGGCTCGCTGGTGACAACGAACAATTCAACCGATCTGGCCGTCCGAGGCCGTGGCATGCTGCCCGTGCGCTCCAGTTCACAGATCGGGTCGAGTTCAAATGAGATGCTGCTGACCACCACAGGATCCTTTCGAACGAACGATCAGGGATATCTGGTCACGGAATCCGGCCTTGTCCTGCTGGGCTGGCGTGCCGGACCCGATGGTTCGATCCCCAGTGTTCCCCGCGACACCCCCGCTGCGCTGGAACCCATCCAGCTCAGCGTCAATCGGCTTTCGGGGGCGCCGACCACGCAGATGAACCTGCGCATGAACCTGCCCGCAACCGCGACGGATGCAGGAGCACCAGGCGATACCCAGCCCCTGTCGGTCGAGTATTTTGACAATCTGGGTAAGTCTGAAAACGTGGATATCGAACTTACCCCGACTGTTCCGGCGACCGGGTCCAGCAACGAATGGACCATGACCTTGCGCGATACCGCGTCCGGCGGAACCATTATCGGAGAGTACACGCTGACCTTTACCGACAGTCGCACGGCCGGCGGAACGCTGGCCAGTGTCACGGCGGTTTCAGGAGGCGCCTATGATCCCGCAACGGGCAACGTTGTCGTCAACGTTGCGGGCGGTCCAATGGAGATCAATATCGGACGGATTGGCGATACGGACGGCATCACGCAGTTGTCCGACACGTTTGCCCCGGTATCGATAACACGGGACGGTTCCGCTGTCGGCACGATGACCAGCGTTCAGGTTGACGAAAATGGATATGTCTACGCTTTCTACGACACAGGCGTCAGTCGCCGCATGTTTCAGATCCCGCTGGTCGACGTCCCGAACCCCAACGGATTGACCGCCCTGGACAGCCAAACCTACGCACCCTCCCGCGGTAGCGGCACCTTTTTCCTTTGGAACGCAGGCGAAGGGCCGACGGGCGATCTGGTCTCATTCGCGCGTGAGGAATCGACGACGGATGTGGCAACCGAACTGACGTCGATGATCCAGACTCAGCGCGCCTATTCCTCCAGCGCCAAGGTGATTCAGACCGTGGATGAAATGCTTCAGGAGACCACGAATATCAAACGCTGATCCCGGTAACGGCCGATTGAAAGGACCTGCCAGATGAATATGTCGACCGCTTTGAACAACGCCCTTGGCGGGTTGACGGCCGCAAGCCGCGGAGCCGCAGTCGTGTCGGGAAACATCGCAAACGCGTTGACACCGGGATACGCACGCAGAACCCTTGAACTGACGACCAGCCCGGTTTCAGGAAATGGCGTCCAAACAGTTGGCGTTGTCCGCCACCATGATCCCGTGATCACTGTGAACCGCCGCGTCACGGATGCCGATCTTGCGCGACAAACCGCGATTTCGGACTTCCACGCAAGGCTCGAAGCCTATGTCGGAAAGCCCGACAATATGTCTTCCTTAACCGCTCGTCTTGCAACGTTTGACGGCAGCCTTATCACCGCCGCCAGCCTGCCGGACTCTGCTGAAAGGCTGGATCAGGTCGCCCGGGCCGGACGGGATCTTGCCGCAGGGCTTAACGCAGCTTCGGAAGGGGTTCAGCAACTTCGGTCGGATGCAGATCGCACGATCGGCAGTCATGTAAGTAAGCTGAACCAGATGCTTGCAGATATCGAGGCCCTGAACGCCAAAATACCTGCAATTCGATATTCAGGCGGCGATATCGGGGCGCTGCTGGATCAAAGACAGGTTCTGGTCGATCAGGTCAATCAACTGGTCCCCGTTAACTCTGTTCCCCGGGAGAACGATCAAATCTCGCTTTATTCCGAAGGTGGTCTGATCCTGCTGGAAGGAAGCGCGGCAAAATTCTCGTTTGCAACGACGGGTGATACCAAGCCGCACATGACGGTGGCGAACGGGCTGTTGTCAGGCCTTCAAATGAATGGAAATCCTGTACGCACCAGCGGTGACTCGGCGCAAATTCGGGGCGGTGCGCTGATGGCGCAATTCCAGATCCGCGATGAACTATCGATCGACGCGCAGAATGATCTGGACACCGTCGCGCGCGACCTTGTCGAGCGTTTCGAAACCTCGGGCCTGGATCCAACCGTGCTGCCGACAGATCCCGGCCTGTTCACCGATGATGGCGCGCGTCTGAACCCAGCGCTCTCCGTTGGCCTCGCCTCCCGCGTAAGGTTCAATACAATCGCTGACCCTGACGCGGGTGGTGCAAGTTGGAAACTGCGCGCCGGTTTATGCGCCACCCTTCCTGGTGCTCCCGGGGATTCCACTCAGCTACAGGCTTTTGGAGCGATTCTGGAAACCGCGCGCCCGGTCGCAGGTTCACCGTTCGGAACCGGAAACATGCGGGCCACCGAGATTTCCGAGGCGATGATCTCTCGTGTCGGTGCCAAAGCACACACAGCCAGCGCACGCCTGGTCTTTGCAACAAACGCACAGCTTGAGATGGCAAAGATCGAGGCTGAACAAGGCGTAGACACAGATCAGGAATTGCAACGTCTGATGCAGATCGAACAAGTTTACGCCGCGAACGCCCGGTTGATTTCGGTCGTGGACGAATTGATGGACACTTTGCTGAGGTTATAATCATGAATTTGACCGCCATTGGCGACTTGGCGCGGGGCATGACGCTTCGCTCTCGTGCGACAGAAATCAAAACCCAGATCGAAAATCTTTCATATAAGATGTCGAGTGGAAAAGTGCAGAACATGTCGCACCGACTGGGCGGTGACTATTCACACTTACAGGATCTTGAGAACAAACTGACCCGGCTTGACGCGTACAAAGTCGCAACTGCCGAAGCTGGCCTTTTTGCGGATGCCATGCAGAAAAGCCTGACCATGTTCAGCAACTCGGTCGGAGAAATGTCCAACTCGCTGCTGGCGTTCGGCAGCGCAAGTCACGCTGTGACGCATGAACAGGCTTCGGTTCAGGCCCGGAACGAACTGGACACGATGATTTCGGCGCTGAATACAAGGATTGGCGGACGCAGCCTGTTTTCAGGGACCGCTACGGACACTTCTCCGCTGCCGTCGGCTGAAACGTTGCTGGCAGCGCTTCGCACGGAAGTGACCGGTCAGGTCACGGCGTCTGACATCATGTTGGCCGCCGAGAACTGGTTCAACGACCCTCTCGGCTTCGACGCCGTCATTTTTCAGGGCTCCGCAACACCCCTTGCGCCCATGCAAATTTCGGAAAACGAACGTATTTCCCTGCCCGTAACAGCAACGGACCCATCCTTAAAAACCGCATTGAGGGACATAGCGCTTGCGGCGCTGGCTACGGATGTTTCATTGGCATTGGCGCCCGATCAGCGCACTGCGCTGTTCACGCAATTGGGTGTCAATTTGGCCAATACACGTGACGACGCCGTGACGCTTCGCGCGCAGGTGGGCGCAGCCGAGGCCCGCGTCGACCAGGCAACATCGCGCAACGCCGCCACAAGGACAAGCCTGGAATACAGCCGGAATCAGCTGACTGCTGCTGATCCCTATGAAACCGCAGTGCAATTACAGGCCGTACAGTTTCAGCTCGAAAGCCTCTATTCCGTTACAGTTCGCAACGCGAACCTGTCGCTGGTGAACTTCCTGCGATGAAAACTCTGGTTCTCCTTTTGCTTCTGTTGCCGGGCATGGTTTCCGCAGGTGCAATACGAATAAAAGATCTCGTCAATTTCGATGGGGTCCGCGGCAATGACCTTGTCGGCTATGGCCTTGTCGTCGGCCTGAGCGGAACCGGTGACGGGCTGAGAAATGCGCCTTTCACTGAAGAGATCATGTCCAACATTCTAGAACGGCTGGGCGTCAACGTTACCGGAGAAGACTTTCGCCCCAAAAATGTCGCTGCTGTTCTCGTCACCGCCAGCCTGCCCCCATTTGCACGAGTCGGTGGACAGATTGACTTGACCGTATCCGCCATCGGGGATTCAAAAAGCCTGCTTGGGGGGACATTGATCATGACACCGCTTAACGCGGCGGACGGTCAGATCTATGCAGTGGCTCAAGGCACGGTACTGGCCGGCGGCGCTGTGGCAGAGGGCGAGGCGGCATCCGTTGTGCGCGGAGTTCCGACGTCTGGCGTCATTCCGTCCGGCGCCCGGGTTGAGCGTGAAATTGAGTTTGAACTGTCGTCGCTCAGTCAAATCCGCCTGGCTTTGCGAGAGCCGGATTTCACAACGGCTGAACGGATCGAAACTGCAGTCAACTCAGAATTCAGAAAGGCCGTGGCCATCATGAGAGATTCGGGAACAGTGGAACTGAGCATTCCTGCCACCGGCGCAAGGTCAGTTGCACATGCACTCCGGCGCATCGAAAACATCTTAGTAGAGCCGGAAACCAAGGCTCGTGTTGTGGTTGATCAACGCTCGGGCACCATCGTGATGGGTCAGGAGGTGCGTATCTCGAGGGTGGCGGTATCCCAAGGCAATCTGACCCTCACCGTCGAAGAGGCTCCAATCGCAATCCAGCCCAACCCGTTCGCGCGTGGCGAAACGGTGGTCATTCCCAGAACCGTTGCCGGTATTGACGAAGAAGAACGCACCGGGCTGGCAGAAATACCCGAAGCGACAACCTTGTCAGAAGTGGTGGCAGGTTTGAACGCTTTGGGCGTTTCTCCACGGGACATGATCGACATATTGAAGACGATCAAAGCCGCCGGTGCGCTGCATGCTGAATTCATTGTTCGGTGACACCAAGACCGGCCCGGTCATATTCGGCCCCTACTTTGACTTCCAACTGTTCAGCCACCTGCGAAACCTGCTGCTGCGTTCCTCGATCGCGTCGCCTGCGGCATACAGGCTGTCCTCCACATTCTCCATCATTGGGTCTATGCGGGCTTCTCGGAACCTGCACCAGCGCACCCAGATGGCCCAAAGAAGGGCAACGAAAACAGTCAGGAAGATGACGTTGAACCAGGGAATGATCCGCACATCCGGGCTGTCGACCTGCCATATCTTAACGGCGTTTGGAAAGATCGAAAGGAATTCACTGCGCCAGCCGTAATGACGTACCACCACCCAACGCGGCGCCTCGGTCGTCGATTTCAGGTCTGCCGCTTCGGCCTGCAGGTTCGAGGAGTTCAGCTTGAAATAGGGCGGCCAGCCCCAGCCTGTATCCTCGTTCCGATAGACCATGACCTTGCTGTTGGTCTTGCGGGTCTGGATGAAGAACACGTCGCGGTTTGGTGTAGTTGGGTCGCTGCCGACATCATGAACCGACCAGAAGATGCTGTTTTCACCGGGGTCGATCCGTTTTTCATAAGTGTCCGATATCCGAACCACGTCATGCTGCGGCAGGGTGTAGTTCAACACCGCCGCGATCGTGCCCCAGAACAGGATGATGATGGCCCATTTGACATAACGCATTAGTCAAACCCTCACATGAAATTCGAAACATAAATCAGGATCGCGATCAGGCCCAGCGGCACGACATAGATCCCAAGGATCAGTTTGCGGCGAAACGATCCGTCGTATTTTTTCAGCCCGCGTTGGACAAAAGCGTCCCTGTCGCCTGTCATGCCCTTTTTCTCCCAATGTGCGATCAGTTTACCGCGTCGCACCCGGCGGGAATAGATCGACACGCCAACGTAAAGGACGGTCAGAACGATCAGCAACGGGATCAGAAAGCGGAGTGCGACCAACATTTAACTTCTCCCTACTGCGCCCCAGGGACCAACGCGCGCGATGATATCATCGCTGACCCGATCACTGCCACTCATGTCCGGCTCATGCCCGAACAGCGCGGCCCGGGCGCCTGCCTTGTCCACCTGATACTCTCGCGCAAGGAACTCGGCAACATAGGCTTTTTTGGTTTCCTGCCATGTCGAATAAGTGCGGTAGAACAGCTCTTTGTGGCAAATGAACATCTGGCGCGGATCCAGCGGGGCCAGTTCGGCCAACAGCATATTCACCAGATCGCGGTGCGGCGTATCGGCGGCGCGCAAAGTATAGAAATAGGCCGGATGATCCGAAGTTATACGCGGCCAGGGCCCGCCGTCCGTCGACCAGCGCAGCAACTGCGCCAGACCGTGATAGGCCTCGGGCAGACGGTCCGAATGGTTGCGCGCCAGACGTCGCATGTCGCTGCGGTCCAGCCCGGTCAGATCGACATCAGCATCCGCAGCAGCATCGATGGTCAGGAAATCCATCTTCTGCTGCAGGATTGCGGCGGCATCCACGCCGCGCGCCTTGACGATGGGTTCGACCAGATCATTGTAGTCGAGAAATTTTGCAATCTGGTTCCGCTGCGACGGACCAAAGATGTACTTGATCGGCAGGCCATCCGGCCTGTCCCCCATGCAAATCGCCGCCGGGTGGTCCAGATCCGGGAACAGATACAGCCCGCCGAAATGCGCCGTCCAGAAGTTGCGCTGCTCGAATGCGGTGTGGCGCAGGCGGACGGGATTGCGCGTGACGTCCCCCGTCTCCTTGGCTGTCTCGATCATCTTCGCGATCAGAACATCATCGAACCAGGCATCCTCTTCGGTTTTGAACCGTTCGACCATCCCCGCCAGTTGCTGTGCCTTGCGCAGAGTGCCGCCCGCGGTGTCGGCCTCAATCTCGATCTTGCGCAGGTTCAGCAGATCGCGCGGCGTGGTGAGTTTGAAGACCGAGTTCACCAACTCTCCGGCCACCGCATCGGTGGCGGTCAGGGCGAAAAGCTGCGCCTCGTTCATCTCGATGAATTCGCGCAGGATATCGCGCGAGGTCGAGAATTTGACGTTCAGCAACGGCGCGCGTTTCTGCTCGGTCGTCAACAGAATGAACTGCCGGTTGACCCCGTTGGGGTTGAGGTAGAGCGGGTCGTCCAGCTCAATCCCCACCTCCGGCGAATAGCCCGAGATATCGACATGGAAATCCGTCAGCGCGGTGGTCTTGCCCGCCAGATGCTGCAACGCTCGGTTATACCGCTCGACCAGAGCCGGGCTCGAGATGTGGACGAGGTTGCCGAACATCAGGCCTTTTTCGATGAGGCGGATCATTTTGAATACCACACTTTCTTGGCGATTTCATTCGACGTAGGATCCCGTTCGAGAACCCGCTCAAAATTGCTCAAAATGAAAGTCAAATGGTAATCTTCCAGTCGCCTCTTTTGGGCGCTGCTCAAACCATTTGAAACTTCTAATATTTCTTCGATAGCTACAATTGTGCTCCTTAAGGTACGTACGAATAGCGGACCGAAAATTCGTTCTTCGCTAGGCTCAGTCTTTCTGTATTTGTAAAAAATCTCGAAACTTATGTTCTTCAAAGCGTTGTAAAATTCTTCATCTTCAGCCTCAATTTCGAATTCAGAAAAGAACTCAGACAACTCTTTATCGATACCGAAATGATCTTCTTCTGACATGGACGTTCTAACCACGCGTCGAAGGTTATCCAACAACACATCAAGGTGCTCTTTGGAGCGAGTTTCAGTTCTTTGCTCGGCTTCGTCTTGAAGCACAATCAATTGAGCCTCCATAGCCTTGGCCATTTTTTCATATTCAGACCGGCTTAAACTCAGTTCTTCACGCTGTGCCGCCAGTTCTTTGCTTTGCAATAGCACAGTGACGATTATCCAAAGGAATGCCAATGCTCCGGCAAAACCAGCTAGTGTATCCCCGACTTCATTGGGTGGTGCATTAAGAAACGCTACTAGTTTTGGAGGGCAATCTTCACTCGGACATGAGGGAAGTCCGGAAATGAAAAGTGTTAAGAAGAACAATCCCGCCGTGACATACACTCCCAGCCGAACCAGAATGTCTTGTTCGCTCCAACCACGATGTGTCTCTGTGAATTTTACACGCAGTTTTGGGAAATTGACCGCAGCGAGTACTACGAAAAATAGCAATACTGATGCGACAAGAAACCAAATTAGGTAAGCGTCGATATCAATACCGTACCAATTCACCCCTTCCCCTCCAGATACCGCCGCTTGGCCTCTTCCATCCGGCCCATCTCACGCACTGCATTCTCGATAGCGACTTCGTCGCTCTTGTCGGCATAGCGGAACTCGCTGTCGGCGTAGCGGTTGATTTCCTGCATCACCATCTCAACGGTGATCGGCTGGCGCAGGTCCTCGATCATGGCCTTCTTGGTGTCGTAGTCGCGGAACAGGAACAGGTCAGGGTTTTCCATCCATTCGTCGGGCAGTTCGAAATCCATCGCGCGGACCTTGACCGCGTCGGTGATGTTCTTGATCGCGCGGCCGGTGAAGCGTTCATCCGCCTGCTGGATCGCCTTGAGGTAGGTGCCCAGCTTGGCGATGGTGTCCATCTGGCCGATATCGCCTGAAACGCGGTCATAAACCTGCAGCAGCGCATCCTCATGCGGACGAAAATGGCTTTCGAAACTGGCGACGACGGCCTTTTTGATTTCCTGCGCGGCATAGGCTTCGTGCTCGCCCAGCGGGATGTCGTGGTTGCGGCCCATCAGCAGGTGCAGGATGTCGATGTAATCCTCGCGCGTCTGCGGCCCGTCCACCAGGAACCGCGCACCCGCCCGCTGGCGCAAGGCGTCGTCCACGTTCTCGGGGTAGTTCGAGAACATGCCAAAGGTGCAGTTCCCGCGCACGACGGTGTTGGCACCCGCAAAGCTCTCCATCAGCACGGCGGTGATTTCCAGTTGCCCGGCCGAGGACTGCCTGTCGCCGCGCTTACCCGCCAGCTGGTCGATGTCGTCGATGGTGCCGAACCCGATGACCGAGGGGTCGATGATCGTGTTGATAAACGACTTGGCGTTCTGGCCGGATTTGCCCTGATAGCTGTCGATATTGTCGGTGCTCAGGTTCTGATAGCGAAACGGATAGCCCGCGTTCTGGCAATAGTCGTTGATCAGCCCGGCCATCATCTGGATCAGGGTGGTCTTGCCGGTGCCCGGCTTGCCGTCCCCCATAAAGGTAAAAATGAACCCGCCAAGTTCGGCAAACGGGTTCAGGCGGCGGTCGAAATCGTAGGCCATCACCATCTTGGCCAGCTTCATCGCCTGATACTTGGCGATATGGTTGCCCACCACCTCGTTCGGTTTCTTGAACGTCATGGTCAGAGTGGTGGATTTGGCTTTCGATGCCGGTTCAAACCCCCGGATGGTCAGATCATCAGCCTCGATATGCCATGCGGCGTTCTGAAACGGGGCCAGATGACCTGCGGACTGGGCGCGCAAGGCGGCCTTCTCCATCAGTTGTTCGGCATAGGCGCTGGTCGCGGCGATCAGATGCGCGTCGTCCGGGGCGTGTTTGGCAAGGGTCTGATCCAGTTCCCACAACGCGCCATGCAGGGCGAGCTGGCCGTTATCGGTCAGAACCTCTTCGACCTCACCAATATCGACTGTCGTCTCGCCTAGGTGAGACGACATCAGGTAAGCCAGTGCATTGCCGAAACTGTGGGACGTGATCAGCGCCTCAGCTGTCAGCAGTTCCGAAAACTCAGACTTGCGCGCGGCGGGCAAATCCCCGGCCAAATTCGCGCGTTTCAGATCGGCAAGCGGCGTCTGTTCCGCGTAAGCCTCAGCAACGGCCAGAGCGATGGCGATGGCGCGCCGGATGGCCTGCTGCGTTGTGGCCTGAGGCGGTGAGACCAATGCATCGCCATCGTCCGACGCCTCGATCCGTTCGACCAGATGCACCCCATCGGCGCGCACCCTGCGCCGCGTCACCAAACCCGGTGTCGTCGACCGAAATCGTCGCCCAGTCGTAACACCCGGAGACCGTTCAAGCGCCACCTCCACCGCCTTTGCAATCCGAGGCGCGTGTTCGAAACCGTTCAGCAAAGCGGTCGCCGCCGGATAATGCTTGCGAATATCCGCCTCACGCAATTCCATCTGATCTGACGTCAAACTCATCTCAAAAGCCGCCCTTACTTCATCTTTTCAAAAATACTCTCGCCGAAGGCGAAAATCTCAATACCTCAACACCTGTCCGGACTTGCTGACTACGAACTTGCGGACATCGGCGAATCCCGGCGGGTTGCGTTCGGCCAGCACCTGAAACGGGCGCTGGGGCAGGATGATCGACCGCTGCGTGCGCGTGGCCCCGGTTTCGGCCCCTTGCCCGCCGAACGGGTCCAAAGCGAACACCTCGCGCTCAACGGTTGAGAACCAACCGGCGCGTTCCTCGATCACCTCTTCGCTTTGCAGTTCTTCGGTGGTCCAGGCCAGTGCCCAGTCCTGACCTTCGGGCGCCTGCGCGTCCTCCAGCACCTGCCGAAGGGGGCCTGATTGCTCGGTAAAGGCGGAAGAATACATCGGTCCCACATGGATGCGACGCATGTGTTTGGGGTGCAGGTCGTCGAAATCCTGATCGAAGCCCTTGGCGATGGTCACCAGTTTCAACCCGCCTAAGGACTGCGCCATCAGATGCGCCTGCACCTCGGGCCAGCGGCGTTGGTCCTTGGGCAAGGCGGTTTTGCCACTGTCCTCCAACTGCATCAAGTAGATGACCGGCAGGTTGATCTGGCTGTCATAGACCGCCCAGTGGATCAGAAATTTGCGCCGCTCGCCTTCATTCCCGATCCAGTGGCATTCGGGATCGTTGCGAGCCCAGAAAAGCTGTCCCTTCAGCAATTCCTCGTAATAGAGCCTTTGGGACAGCGCGAATTGCAGCTTGGTGGGGATTTCCTGATCCCCGATGATGGTGCGCACCATGTCGGTTTTCAGGTCCTCTTCCGAGGGCATATTCGCCAGATGCACCTGCGCCTGCTGCGCGTCATTGGCCATGGTCAGCAGCTCGGCCGCCACCGGAAACCCGCTGTCGCGCTTGTCCATGGCGAGACTGCCAAAGAACCGCCCCGCATCGCGCCCGACCAGCAGGTATTTCATGCTGAGCGCGCGGAAGGTGTAGAGCAGCCCCGAGAGGTAACGCGACACGATCCGCACCTCTTGCTTGCTGATCGCGCCCTCTGCCTCCATCGTCGCGGCCACGCGCAGGAGGTGGACGGTGATAACCTCGAATTTGCGGAAATAACGGCGCGAGGCGAATGTGTCGGTCAGGCCGACATGGTCTTGGGTGGGGTTAGTATTCATTAGTCTCCACCATCTCCATCACCCGAATGGTAGCCATCGTTCTCGTTGTAGAACGCAATTTCAGCGGAAACAGGATCTTCTTTCCGGTAAAGGCGATAGACGATGTGACCGACCGCGAAGAATACCAGCATACTCAACGCAATAGCCCAATAGGACTCTGTGATCCAATATAGAACGACGCCAATCCCAATGGCGAACCACCGCACGATCATCGCCGTCTCAACCCAATCCGGTAGGTCAATGTCCTTGCGAGACAACGCCGGAGGAGGACGTCTTTCGCCGTCACTCATAGCGGAGCCTTTCCTTAAGAGCCCCCATACAAATTCTTATCATGCTTCTCGACAATCGAGGCGAACCGGCGGGCAAAGCGTTCATCCGCCTTGGCCTTTTTCTCCAGCACGTCGCGGGCAAAGACCATGTGGTCCTCATGCGCCTCTAGCATGTCGGCCATCTTCTGGTTGGTCGCGGTGCCGATGGCGGCCATGGCGGTTTGCGCCTCTTGGTCGGTCTGCACGCCGATCTCGTTGATGCGGTGGGCCACGTCCTGCTGCTGCGCGGTTTTCAGCGACTTTGTCAGGGCGTCATACAGCACCACACGCTGTTGCGTGTCTGTCTGCAGTTTGTTGATCAGCACCATCTGCGTCGCCGCTTGGTTCTGCAGTGAGTCAACCCAGGTCTTGCCCTTTTCGATATACCGCTCCAGCGTCTGAGACTTGGCCAGCTTGACCTGTTCTTCCTGAACCTTGGCGTTGTATTGCTTGTTCAGCTCGGCCAGTTCGGTCTCCAACTGGGTCCGCGCGGCGGCGTCCTGTTCGACGCTGATCTTGTTTTCCAAAGTGATGATCGTCGGGTCCATGCCCTGAATCTCAGAGCGTAGCGCCTCCAGCTCAGCCACGGTCGCTTCACGGTCGTCCAGTGTGACAGTCAGGTTGTCCTCGACCTTCACGCGCTGTTCTTCCAGCACTGACAACTGTCCTTCCAGCAGCTTCACGATCACGTCGGATTTGGCGATCAGGTCCTGCAGCTTGTCGTCGATATTGGCGGTGCGCATCCGCTCCTGCCGCATCGACTCGGATTTGGCCTTGGCAAAGATGCCGACAAAGCTCTCCCACCCGGTTTTCGAGCGCATCTCGTCGAAATCCTTGGAAAAGGCGTTGGTCACGTCGTCCAGACCCATGATCAGCTCGGCGATATTCGCATTCATCACCTCAGTATGGGCATGCACGTCCTCAAGCGTCGCGTTTTCGATGTCGATATCCGCCTCGGCAGTGCCGATCTTGGCGCGCGCGGCCTCAATCCGCGAGGTCAGCCCTTCGATCTGTGACTGACTTTCACGCACTTTGGTCTGAGTTTCCTGAATCAATGCCTCGAACTGTTGGTTCGACATCTGTCCTATCCTTGTTTTTTCTTATCTACCCAATGAGATAGTGAATGTTATGACGATTTACATCCCCATAGGTCTCGAAATCATCAGAACTTTGGCAAAATCAATCAGAAAAAGATAGGCGCGACGATACAATCCAAAGCTGTATTATCAGCCGACCCTGATGTTCCGTTGTCCATATTCTGGATTGATCCTTCCGCCGGAGTGGCCATGGACAAAACCCGCGGCACATGGTTGGGTGCGCGCAAATCTTTTCCTGCCGGAGACTGACTCATGCTGGACGCAACAACCGACCTCAAATCAATCCTGAAAAACCCCGATCTGCTGGTGACCAAAGCCTATATTGGCGGCCAGTGGGTGGACGGTGACAATGGCACCTTTGCCGTGACCAACCCCGCGCGCGGCGATGTGGTTGCAGAGGTTGCGGATCTCAGTCGCGCTCAGGTCGCTGGCGCGATTGCACAGGCGGAGGCCGCGCAGAAGGAGTGGGCCAAGCTGACCGGCAAAGAGCGCGCCGTGATCCTGCGCCGCTGGTACGACCTGATGATGGAAAACGCCGAGGATCTGGGCAAAATCCTGACCGCCGAGCAAGGCAAGCCACTGGCAGAGGCCGTTGGCGAGATCGGCTATGGTGCATCCTTTATCGAGTTCTTCGGCGAAGAGGCCAAGCGGGTTTACGGTGAGACGATCCCCGGCCATCAGCGCGACAAGCGGATCATGGTTCTGAAACAGCCGATCGGCGTTGCAGCCTCGATCACGCCCTGGAACTTCCCTAACGCGATGATCACCCGCAAGGCGGGACCCGCGCTGGCTGCTGGCTGCGCGTTTGTTGCGCGTCCTGCGGCCGAAACACCGCTATCCGCGCTGGTTCTTGGTCTTCTGGCCGAAAAGGCCGGCATCCCGGCGGGTGTGTTCAACGTCGTGCCGTCCTCGCGTGCCAGCGAGATCGGCAAGGAGTTCTGCGAAAACCCGGGTGTACGCAAGCTGACCTTTACCGGGTCGACCGAGGTGGGACGCATCCTGCTGCGCCAAGCCGCCGATCAGGTCATGAAGTGCTCGATGGAGCTGGGCGGCAACGCGCCTTTCATCGTGTTCGACGACGCCGATCTGGATGCAGCAGTCGAAGGTGCCATGCTGTGCAAGTTCCGCAATAACGGCCAGACCTGTGTCTGCGCCAACCGGATTTATGTACAGGCCGGTGTCTACGACGCCTTCGCAGCCAAGCTGAAAGCTGCGGTCGAAGCATTGAAAGTCGGCGATGGCCTGACCTCCGGCACCACCACCGGTCCGCTGATCAACGCCGATGCGGTCGCCAAGGTTGAGGAACACATAAAAGACGTCACCAACAAAGGCGGCGCGGTTCTGACCGGCGGCCTGCCGCATGACCTGGGTGGCACCTTCTTCCAGCCGACGATCGTGACCGGTGTGACTCAGGACATGATGGTCGCGCAGGACGAGACATTCGGGCCGCTCGCACCGCTGTTCAAATTCGAGGACGAGGACGATGTGATCGCGATGGCCAACGACACGATCTTTGGTCTGGCCTCCTACTTCTACGCCAAGGACCTGAGCCGCGTGTATAAAGTGGCCGAGGCGCTCGAATACGGCATCGTCGGCGTGAACACCGGCATCATCTCGACCGAGCTGGGTCCGTTCGGCGGTGTCAAACAGTCAGGCCTGGGCCGCGAAGGCAGCCACCACGGTATGGAAGACTATCTGGAGATGAAATACGTCTGCCTGTCGGTTTGATACGGCGCGGTCCGACCTGAGCCCGACCGGCGGTAACGTATTGAACAAGATCGAAGGCCTAGCCGCCCTGCCCTCGGGCCAGACGATGTCTTGGGCAATCGGGTCGGTGACTGAGGGAACCAACTTTCAAATACTGCATAAGATGGGCTCCGCGCGAAATTTGCGTGGGGCTTATCTTTCAAAGCCAGCTTTGAGCCCGAAGCCGACTCCTCCACCAAATTTTGGTACATTCGGCAACAACCATTTCAAGCGCTTGTCTTGTGGGAGGGGCCGCTATGAAAGCCACGGTGATACCATTGATTGTACTTTGCGCTACTTTGGCGGTTACTTACTCAGTTCCTGCATACGGTCAATCGGAGAGTGATGAACGCGATGAAATGGTCAGAATTCAAAACTCGCTCAAGCTCATTCGTGCGTTTGAGCACGACAGTAGGCATCTCTACTATCTACAAGCAAATGCGATAATCGCTGACCAAGGCGGATGGAACGAGGGTGAACTGGCGTATGGCACGCGCGCCGACCTATTGGGCGAAGCTGCTGAAAGCCTGCTGCTTCCGAAATTCAAACGCCTCTCGTCTCGCTTGGGAAATAACAAGAACCTTAGCGACCAAGAGAAAACACGATTGTTGGAAGCAGTAGACCAAATGTTGCGGGCCGTTTACTTGTCGAACTCAATTGCCGAGGCATTGAACGCAAGCGATCTGGACTTGGCGATAAAGCTGTACCACGACCAGTCAGTCCCGCTTTTTGAGGCTGTTTGGGCGACGAACTACACTCTGATAAGTGAAGCCGAGAGGCGGTTTCCTCGCCGCTAGATTATCATCTGCCATCGGCCAACTTCCAAAAACCGACCGTAACGCCAACGGCAGCTTCGTCCGCATTTCGGCCACTCACTGACCCCACAAAAAAAACAACGCCCCGCGTCTGGAGGAACGCGGGGCGGGTGTTGCGACGGTCCGGGAGGAGGAGACCGTCGCAGGATCTTAAGGCGCGTTAGTTCACGGCCTTGGCGTCAACCACATCCTTCTCGATGGCTTTCGCCGAAGAAATCTCGATCCGGCGCGGTTTCAGGGCCTCGGGCACTTCGCGCTTCAGGTCGATGTTCAGCATGCCGTTTTCATGGCTGGCGCCGGTGACACGGACATGGTCGGCCAGGGCAAAGCGGCGCTCAAACGCGCGCGTGGCGATGCCGCGGTGCAGGTAGCTGCGCTGTTTGTCTTCGGCGGCTTTCTTACCGGCGACGATCAGCGCGTTTTCCTTCACTTCGACCGACAGGTCATCTTCCGAAAAACCGGCGACAGCGACGGAAATCCGATAGGTGTCGGCATCGGTTTTCTCGATGTTATAGGGCGGGTAGCTGGGCTGAGCCACGTCGTTGGTCAGAACGCGGTCCATCATGTCGGCGATCTGGTCGAAACCGATGGTGGCGCGGTGCAGCGGTGCAAAATCAAATGTACGCATGTGTCGTATCCTCATGTTTGAGCGATTCACGATTTGTTGCCCTCCGTTCGGACGGGCGGTGATGTTTTCCGAACCCCGTTGTGGCGATCCGGTACAATTCACATGGGTAGCGATTTCGCCGAGTTCAAGACCCGCCAGCACCGATGAATTTCGCACCCGAGCTGGACTTGCCCGATCCCACCTGCAACCGGCGGATCGAGGCCTTGGGTTGCGGCGCATCCCGCCGCATGATCGACTTGAGTTCGGACACGACGCCGGCCAGTTCCATACCAAATCCGACCTTTTTTCCGTCATAGACTCCGACGGCGGACACCACGGACAGGATCTGCCAGCGCGGGCCATTTTTCGCCAGTATGGCCGAACCGGATGACCCAAAGGTAATATCGCAATCAAAGGTAATCAGACCCAGACGTCGTTCCAGAATTCGGCATGATCGTTCGCGCGTAATCGCCTCGGACCGGCCCAACCCGTATGAGGCAATGGTGATTTCCTTGTTCAGAATTTGCCCGCCATGCAAGGCGAAGGGATCGGCAATCGTGTAAGGGATTGGCTTTTCCAGACGCATGAGCGCGACATCGGCGCGAACCGCTTCAGGCGAAAGCGGATCATTCGCGCCATAGGCGGGATGGGCGGCGATCTGCACCACGTTGCGTTCGGCCAACGCCTTGCCGTTGCTCAGCCCGGCGCGGAAAACCACCTCGCCAGACCGGTAAGGTTTGCCGGTTTTCTTGTCCAGGGCGCAATGCGCTGCCGTCAGCACCAGGTCCTGCGCAATCAGCGTTCCGGTACAAAACGACCGCGACCCCACATCCAATCGTCCGACCGCTTCCCATCCATACAGATCATCGCGGTCCACCAGCGTGCGTTTGCTTGATGTCTGGGCGGATGCAGCACCGATCAGAACGGACTGACAAAACAGGAAGAACAGCAGAAACCTGATCATGGCCTTACGAACCTTGCCCCGATGTTTTTGCCTGAATCACCGGTTTTGGAGCCGTATCCGCGCCCTGCCGACAGTTCTGCACGCAACAATTGCAGCGCATCCTCAACCGCCGTGCCGATCGCGACGCTCTTGCCGCCCATCATCGCCTTGGCCGCAACGACCGAGACAATGCGGGGACGATTACCAGCAAAGGAAAACACCGGCGCGCCTGAAGCGCCAAAATCCACGTCGCAGGACATCACCAGAACACCCCCCTGCCCGGTCACGACAGAACAAACCTCCTGCAGGGATGGCGCCTCGGCCCTGTCTTGTGCGTAGGACACAACACCTACTTCTTCGCCCTCCACAGGGCGTTCACCAGTTTCGAAAGGAATGACCGTTGTGTTCCGGACCGGCTGCCACAACTCGATCAGCGCGATATCATGCCGGACACGTTCTGACGGGGTTCCGCCGTCAAAACGGTATTCTGGGTGGATTACGACCTGCCGGGCAGCGCGGTACGCCGATGCGCGGCCCAGGCGCCAACCAGCGAGAAACTCGATCAACGCGGGGTCAATCCGACGGCGCGTCGATTTGTCGAAAAGGCAATGTGCTGCAGTCAGAACCAGTCCGGGTGCAATCAGTGTCCCGGTGCAAAAACCGGTACCGGCGATATCCAACCGCCCGACGGCCATCCACTCGCGCCCGGAATCCGAAGTCTCAAGGCTTTTCAGCCCCGTGTCCTGCGCCATGGCTGCCATTGGCAACACAGCAAACGCTATGGCCCTGATCCAGTTTCGCACGCATGTCTCCGGCATTGCTAAAGACAGTTTGTTACGCAAACGGTGCGGCGAAAATAGGGCGCAGGCCCAGCCGGGGTTTTTCCATCACAATTGAGGCAGCGTTGCATCAACCGCGACTACTTCAGAATGGGTACGTCACCGCCGTCGGCTGTTCGGCTTTGTTGCAAGGCCCTGGGCATTGGGCCGCCAGTCGCCCAGTCCAGCAACTCGACCGTGTGCAGGACGGGCGTACCTGTTCCCGAACCGATCTGCATCATGCACCCAATATTTCCGGCGGCGATCACGTCGGGCTTTTTCGCTTCCAGTGTCCGCACTTTGCGTTGTCTGAGCTGGGCCGAAATTTCAGGCTGCAACAGGTTGTAGGTTCCGGCGCTGCCACAGCACAGATGACTGTCAGCCGGCTCGGACACGGTGAAACCTGCGCGCTTCAGCAAGTCCTTGGGATAGGTTTTGATCTTTTGCCCGTGCTGCAGCGAACAGGCCGCGTGATACGCCACACTCATGCCCCGGCCTTCACTTTCGGGAAGTTCCAGCTGCATCAGAAGCTCGCTGACATCCATGGCAATTGCAGATACACGTTCCGCATCCGCAGCCAGCGCGTCGTTGCGGAACATGTGACCGTAATCCTTCACGGTTGTCCCGCAGCCCGATGTATTGATGACGATGGCATCCAGTCCCTTGCTGTCCATCTCGCGCGTCCAGGCCCGGATGTTGGTCGCGGCAGAAGCGTGACTTTCGCGCGTCTTGCCCATGTGATGGGTCAACGCTCCACAGCAACCGGCGCCATCTGCGACCACGACCTCGCACCCCAATCTGGTCAACAGGCGGATTGTGGCGTCATTGATATCGGTGTTCAGCGCCTTTTGTGCGCAACCTGTCATCAACGCCACGCGCTTTTTGCGTTCGCCCTTGGGCTCAAAGCACTGCGGATCATCGTTTCGGCTAACTGGCGGGATGTGTTTTGGTGCCATATCCAGCATTGCACGCAAACGCGCATCAGGCATCAGAAAGCGAAATGGCCGCCCCAGCTTTGCCCCGATCAAAGCCCACCTGAACCGCATCGGGTAAGGCAGGATCTGCGCCAGCATCCAGCGCAGTGCACGATCCATGAAGGGGCGCTTGTAGTTCGTATCGATATACTCGCGCGCGTGATCGACCAAATGCATGTAATGCACGCCCGACGGGCAGGTGGTCATGCAAGCCAGACAGGACAGACAACGGTCAATGTGTTTGACGGTCTTTTCGTCCGGAACGCGATTGTTCTCCAACATGTCCTTGATCAGGTAGATACGCCCGCGCGGGCTGTCCAGTTCATCCCCCAGAACCTGATAGGTCGGGCAGGTCGCAGTGCAAAAACCGCAATGCACGCAACTCCGCAGGATGTCGTTGGACCTTCGGATCGCGGGATCCTGCAACTGTTCTTCGGAAAAGGTTGTCTGCATTACCCTACCCCATCAGGCCCGGATTGAATAAACCCTTCGGGTCAAACCGCTGTCGCAATCCCTGCGTCAGCGCGGCCACCCCTGCAGGTTCGGGCTGAAAACGACCAAACTGTGCGATTTCAGCATCGCGGCCCCGAACAAGCGTGGAATGTCCCGGAACCCCCTCCAGCGCGGCCCGAAGATCGAACCCTTCGGGCGCAAGCGTCCAGATCAGCCCTCCGCCCCAATCCAGAAGATGAGTGCAGCCCGGCTTGTCTACGACGCGCAGCATGTCTGTCGGCTTGACGGACGTTTTCCAGACATTTCCCGCAGTGTCTGCGAAGGGTTCGACATCACGAACAGCCTTCCAGATCGCCTCGTTTTCCGCAGCGTCGGTCACTATTCGGTCGGGCTTCTGATCGCAGAACATTTCCGTCAGTTTGCCAATCCGATACGCGACTGAATCACTGAACCCTTCAATGCGAATGACCGTCTCGGACGTTGTTTGTTTCATCTGTGATCCGCCCGGCAGTCGCGCGGCACCCGTGACTTCGAAAGGGGACGCCAGCGCCTCGCTGAACAGTTTCAGGGATTGTGACCAGTCGCACCCGCTCCACACCAGAGTTGCCGAACTTTCCGAGCGCGGCAAAACTTTCAGCGAGACCTCGGTCAACACGCCAAGCGTCCCCCACGACCCGGCCAACAGCTTGACCAGATCGTATCCGGTAACGTTTTTCATCACCCGGCCACCGTTTCGGATCACTTGCCCCAAACCGTCGACATAGCGCACGCCCAAAAGAAAGTCCCGACACGCCCCCGCCTGCACGCGGCGCGGCCCCGAGACATTGGCGGCAACCACGCCCCCTATTGTCGGCTCGCCTGTTGTGCCCATCAGCGCGCGATGATCCATCGGCTCGAACGCAAGCCTCTGGCCTTCGGCATCAAGCGCGGCATTGATATCCGCTACCGAAGTTCCGGCCCGGGCGACCAATGTCAGCGCACCCGGCTCATAGAGGGTGATCCCGCGCAATCCTGTCACACTCAGGTCCGCATCCGGCCCGGTCACACCTCGGGTACCTCCCCCGGCAATTCGCACCGGCTGCGCCAGCCCGGCCACCATTTCGGCCAGTTCGGCCTCTGTTTCAGGTCTCATGTCTCTTCTTCTGTTCCAAAATCCTCGGGGCGATCGCGTGACGAGGGCAGTGCCCCCTACTCCGCAGCAATTCGGCGCGTCGCCGAAACATCCAGTGGAAACACTTTGGCCGGGTTCAGCAGCCAGTTCGGATCGAACACATCCTTGACCGCCATCTGCGCTTCAAGATCCTGCGCCCCGTACTGATGCGTCATCAGATCGCGCTTTTCGATTCCGACCCCGTGTTCGCCGGTCAGACATCCCCCGACATCGACGCATAGCTTCAGTATTTCGGCACCGAACGCTTCGCATTTCTCAAGATCGCCCGGTTTGTTGGCATCGAACAGGATCAGCGGATGCATGTTGCCGTCGCCTGCATGAAACACGTTGCCGACAGGCAGTCCGAATTCCTCACTCATCTCGCCGATACGTCGCAGCACTTTTGGAAGCGATGAAACCGGGATCGTGCCGTCGAGACACATATAATCGTTCATCTGCCCCATCGCGCCAAAGGCCGATTTGCGCCCCAGCCAAATTCGGGCGCTTTCCTCGGCGGACTGGCTTTCGCGCAGTTCGACCGGGTTGTGACGTTTGGCGATCTCGACGATCTTCGACAACTGGCTGTCGATCTCGGCCTCGGATCCTTCGACCTCGACAATCAGCAGGGCTTCGCAATCCGGATACCCGGCTTTGGCAAAGTTCTCACAGGCCTGAATGCACAGACGGTCCATGAATTCGATTGCCACCGGCAGAATGCCTGACTTTATTATGTCGGACACGCACTGCCCGGCGACTTCGTTATCGTCAAAACCCATCAGAACAGGCCGGGCGCCTTCCGGTTTGCGCAGGATGCGCAGCGTTGCCTCGGTCACGACACCCAATTGCCCTTCCGAGCCGCAGATGACGCCAAGCAGGTCCAGTCCGTCTGAATCCAGATGCGCCCCGCCGATTTCGACCACGCTGCCGTCCATCATTACCATCTTCACGCCCAGCAGGTTGTTGGTCGTCACCCCATATTTCAGGCAATGCGCCCCACCCGAATTCATTGCGATATTACCGGCAATCGCGCAGGCCAGTTGCGATGAGGGGTCCGGGGCATAGAAGAAATCATTGTCTTCGACTGCACCGGTAACACTCAGGTTCGTTCGGCCCGTCTGCACCCGGATGAAACGGTTGTCGTAGTCTACCTCCAGCACATCGTTCATACGTGCGACGCCCAGAATGACACAGTCGGCGGTTGGCAGGGCGCCTCCGGCCAGAGACGTCCCCGCACCACGCGGGACAACCGGCACGCCCTCCTGATGGCAAATACGCAAAACCTCCGATACCTCCTGAGTGGTTGATGGCAGAACCACCAGCATCGGGGGGCACCTGTATGCCGTCAGGGCGTCGCATTCATAGGCCCGGGTTTCAGCCTGATCGTGAATGATCGCATCGCTTGGCAAAACCTGTTGCAGGCGCATTGTGATCCTGTGCTTTCGTGAAATCACGCCCGGATCAGGCAGTGGCATTTCCATGGCGAACTCTCCCTTTTGGTAAAATAATATTACCAAAACGGAGAACTGACAAGCATTCATCTGGTGGCCGCTTCGGCCCCACATGATCAGTACCGTCCAAATGCACCGTCACACCGATCAGCTCTTCACATTGCGCTGACAACCGGTCAGACAAACACACAGACATGATTAACAATCCGCTTACAAAACCGTAGCTTCGGACTATGCGATACCTGATTCTCAACCTTCTCCTGGCTGCGCCAGCCCTCGCCGACCCGCCCGTGATCGAAAATGTCACGACCAGCAGCAACGGGGATACGTGGCGGTTTGACGTCACCATCCGTCACCCTGACACCGGCTGGGATCACTACGCGGATGGTTGGCGTATTCTCAACATGAACGGCGAACAGATCGGTATTCGCGTTCTGCACCATCCACACGAGACCGAGCAGCCTTTCACGCGATCCCTGAGCGGCATCACGATTCCGGCGGGCACGTCGCAGGTTCAGGTTCAGGCCCGATGCAGCGTAGACGGCTGGAACGCCGAGACGACAACCGTCCAGTTGAAGTGACGATCAGAACACACCCAGACTGAGGCCGGCAGCCATGGCTGCCCCAACTTCGGAGCATTTGTCCAGTTGGTCGGCCGGGATGGTCTTTTCGGCCAGTATAGCCTCGGACGTCTGGGCATGGGTGCAAACAATCAAAGGGGGCTGCACCTCTTTCAATCGCCATCCCGTTGCGATCCTTGCGATCTGACGGGCGGCATTTTGGCCATCGGACCCGGCGCATATCATTTGTGCATACGGACGGCCTTCGATTTTTCCCAGAACCGGATAGTAGCTGCGGTCGAAGAATTCTTTCATCTGACCCGAAATTGCCGCCAGATTCTCGGGCGCGCAGAAGATGTATCCATCGGCGCGAAGCAGGTCCTCAGGCACCGCCTGACAGGCGGTTTTCAACACCACATCTGCTTCATCCCGCCCCGCCTCTGCCGCAGCCTCGGCCATCTGGCGGCTACCGCCGGTGCGTGAATGATAAACGATCAGAAGCTGCGCCATGTCAGACCCGGTGATAGGGGCCGCCCGAAAGGATAGTTGCGGCCCGGTAGAGTTGTTCGGCCAACATCACACGGACCAACATGTGAGGCCAGACCATCGACCCAAAGGAAATGGAAAAGTCGGCCTCGGCGCGCAGACCCGGATCTATTCCGTCCGCCCCGCCGATAATTAGCGCCAGATCCTGTCGCCCGGCATCCCGCCAGTTGCCCAACTTCCGCGCAAAATCGGGAGAGGACAACACCTGCCCCCGCTCATCCAGCGTACAGATCACAGCCCCTTTGGGCAGCGCCTTGCGCAGCAGCGCGCCCTCAGCGCCCATACCGGCGTTTTTCTTGTCTTCAACTTCGATCACCCGCACAGGACCAAGGCCCAGCGCGCGGCCGGTCCGGTCAAATCGGGTCAGATAATCGTCAAGCAGGGTCTTCTCCGGTCCGGCGCGCAATCGCCCGACCGCAACTATGCTGATACGCATGTCTCTCTCGCCTCCGGCCTGTTAATGCAGACCGGGATGGCGCCTCAGTTCGCCGAGGCGCTGCCGCCCTGAGGCAGCCACATCTTTTCCAGCTGGTAGAATTCGCGCACTTCGGGGCGGAAGATATGGACGATCACGTCGCCCGTATCGATCAGCACCCAGTCGCCTGCATCCTTGCCTTCGACTTTCGAGGTGAAACCGAATTCCTGCTTGATGCGATCCGTCAGCTTTTCCGCCATGGCCGAGACCTGGCGGGTCGACCGACCCGAGGCAATCACCATGTGATCCGCAACCGACGATTTGCCCTGCAGGTTGATCTGCACGACGTCTTCGGCCTTGTCATCGGAAAGTGAGGAAAGGATGCGTTCAAGCAGCTTGTCGCTGATAGACTGAGAGTGGGCCATTACGCTGGCACCATCATCGGCGGGCAAACCCGCCTGTGTATGTAGAGACAGGACATAGTCCTCCTTTGCTGCGCGCCGCCAAATCCCCGGCGCTGGGGTACTATTAAGGTAACAAGGGGAATGCAACATTTCAATGAAAGGGCGGTTTCAGGACGCCCGGCCCTTTCACTCTTTCGAGAGTTGTTGCGCGTCTGCGTCGTCGGGAAGCAAGCGCACCTCACGCTGTGGGAAGGGTATTGATATCCCCTCATCCTTGAACGCGTCCCACAGCGCCAGGTAGACATTGCCCCGGATATTCGTCAGCCCCTTGGTCGGGTCGCTGATCCAGAACCGCAACACGTAGTCCACGCTGCTGTCGCCGAAGCCGGTGATGTGGCAGACAGGTTCGTGCGAGCCGCCGCTCAGCACCCGGGCCACCGTTTTCACGGACCTGATGGCCGTGGCACGTACCTTGTGTGGATCGTCGCCATAGCTGGTGCCGAACTTCAGATCCAGCCGAACGAACTTGTCAGAATGCGACCAGTTCACCACCTGATTGGTGATCAGATCCTCATTCGGGATCAGGTATTCGCGCCCGTCCCGCGTCACCACCGAGACGTAACGCGCGCCCAGCGCATTGATCCAGCCGAACGTATCGCCCAGCGAGATCACATCCCCCGGCTTGATCGAGCGGTCCATCAGGATGATGATCCCGGAAATCAGGTTTGACACCACTTTTTGAAGCCCGAAACCGATGCCGACACCGATCGCACCGGACAATAACGCGATCCCCGTCAGGTCGAAGCCAAGCGTGCGTATCGCGGCCATGAAAACCGCGCCGTAAAGCAGCACCTGAATGCCCTTGGCCAGCAACACCTGCATCGAGGGCGTAATGTCGTCGTTGCTTTTCAGCCCGCGCTCGGCCGCGCGCGTTCCAAGCCGGGCCAGCGTCAGCAGGATGCCGATCAGCAGGACAGCCTTGATGATCCCAAGCGCCGAGATATGCAGATCGCCGATGGAAATCGCCACCCCGTCCAGGAACCCGGCCACATCATCAGTCAACCCCAGGGCAATCAGCGTTGCGTAGACCCACATGGACCACTTGAATATCTGCCGCAGTGTTCGGTTCCGCACCAGCCGCGAGACCAGCGCGATGGCCAGCCAGGCCAGGCCCAATGTGGCAAAAACACCGATGATGTAACTGCGCGAGGGCCATGTCGCCTGCTGCATCCCCCAGTAAAGTCCCCAGGACAGCAGCGTGAAATATACGAGCGTCAGGCGCCGCATCAGTTGGACCAGAATGCGCAGTCGCCATTTCGGCCAGCCGGAGCGCGCGCGGGCCCAGGCCTCCCACCGGCTCTGTGTCAGCAGTTTCAGCAGGAACGCCAACAACCACAGGAACAGGATGATGACGAGTTGGTACTGCCTCCAGCCCGGCGTGACGATCAATTCGATCAGATTTTCAAGCTGTTCTGAAAAAGCCGCCGTCATGTTCGCGTAAAGCTCGGACAGCGTTTCCGGTAGCAAATCCTGGTTCATGCCCGCCAGATTGGCGATCTGTGCGAGGCGATGCAAGCCCGCACGCGAACTGCACCGGTATTGAACCTTGATTGACGTGAGTGGCCGTTATATCTGGACCGCATGAGACTCAATGTGGCCCAACTTCAGAATCTGGAAGACCGCGCGCGTCTGCGTGAACGGTTCTACGGGGCTGCCCGCACGGTCCTGGCGCGCCTATCGGCCGCCTGAGCCAACTCGCCAGCTATTTCTCATTACTTACGGGAGAGGACCGATGTCCCCCAAAACACTCTATGACAAGATCTGGGATGCCCATGTCGCGCACGAAGCCGATGATGGCACCAGCCTGCTGTATATCGACCGCCACCTGGTGCACGAAGTCACCAGCCCGCAGGCGTTCGAAGGCCTGCGCATGGCCGGCCGCAAGGTCCGCGCGCCGGAAAAGACCATTGCCGTGCCGGATCACAACGTTCCCACCACGCCGGATCGCGTAAACGGGATCGAAAACCCCGAATCGCGCATTCAGGTCGAAGCGCTGGACAAGAACGCCAAGGATTTCGGCATTCACTACTACCCGGTGAATGACGTCCGTCAGGGCATTGTCCACATCGTTGGCCCGGAACAGGGCTGGACCCTGCCCGGCATGACCGTCGTCTGTGGCGACAGCCACACCGCCACCCATGGTGCGTTTGGCGCGCTGGCTCACGGCATCGGCACGTCTGAGGTCGAGCATGTTCTGGCCACGCAGACGCTGATCCAGAAGAAATCCAAGAACATGAAGGTGGAAATCACCGGCAAATTGCAGCCGGGCGTGACCGCCAAGGACATCACGCTGGCCGTGATCGGTGAGACCGGCACCGCCGGCGGCACCGGCTATGTCATCGAATATTGCGGCGAAGCGATCCGCGATCTGTCGATGGAAGGCCGCATGACCGTCTGCAACATGGCCATCGAAGGCGGTGCCCGTGCTGGCCTGATCGCACCTGATGAGACCACCTTTGAATATGTCAAAGGCCGCCCGCACGCCCCTAAAGGCGCGCAGTGGGAAGCCGCGATGGACTGGTGGAAGACGCTCTACACCGATGAAGGCGCGCATTTCGACAAGGTCGTCACCCTGCGTGGCGAAGACATCGCGCCGGTCGTGACCTGGGGCACCAGCCCCGAGGACGTTCTGCCGATCACCGCAACCGTGCCCCACCCCGAGGATTTCGAGGGCGGCAAGGTCGATGCAGCCCGCCGTTCGATCGAGTACATGGGCCTGACAGCCGGTCAGAAACTGAGCGATGTGGAAATCGACACCGTCTTCATCGGCTCGTGCACCAATGGCCGAATCGAAGATCTGCGGGCCGCCGCCGCGATCCTGAAAGGCAAGAAGATCAAGGACGGCATGCGCGCGATGGTCGTGCCCGGCTCGGGTCTGGTCCGTGCTCAGGCCGAGGAAGAAGGTCTGGCAGACATCTTCAAAGAGGCCGGTTTCGAATGGCGTCTGGCGGGATGCTCGATGTGTCTGGCGATGAACCCCGATCAATTGCAACCGGGCGAGCGCTGCGCCGCGACTTCGAACCGCAATTTCGAGGGTCGTCAGGGCCGGGGCGGACGCACCCATTTGCTGAGCCCGGCGATGGCTGCCGCAGCGGCAATCACAGGACGGCTGACAGACGTCCGTGAACTGATGTAAGCTACCCTCATATCTAGATATTTGAGGGAGAGACTGAAATGAGTGATTGGGTCAAATGGCTCCTGCTGGGGCTGCTGTCCATAGCGTTCGGCGTCTTTGTGCTGGGCGCGCCTTATGTGGCGTCGATTGCCGTCACACTGGTTACGGGTGTTCTGTTGCTGATCTCCGGCGTGCTGCAGGTTGCCGGGGGGTTTTCGGTTGAAGGAACGGGTAACAAAATCCTGTCCTTCATCATGGGGGCCGTGATGTTGTTCCTGGGTTGGTCCTTCCTGGACAACCCGCTGGAAGGTACACTGACGCTGGCAACGGTTGTTCTGATCCTGTTCATGGCAGGCGGGATTGCCCGAATCATCCTTTCATTTCAGATGCGCGGAACGTCATTTTTCTGGCCGACCCTGATTTCGGGGATCTTGTCGATCATCCTGGCAGGCATCATCTGGTCTTATGCGGCTGCGGAACCAACGGTTCTGCTGCGGTTGCTGGGCATCCTGCTTGGCATCGAGATGCTGTTCAACGGGTTCGGTCTGGTCTTCATGGCGCTCTTCGTCAAGGGCGCACCAAACGAAACGACAGAATCGAAAGAAGCTTAAACGCGGGGCATGGGCGCGGCCCTCTCCCGCAGGAGTGTGAACATGGAAAAGTTTGAAAAAGTCCACGGGGTGGCCGCCCCAATGCCGCTGATCAATATCGACACCGATATGATCATCCCGAAAGTACATCTGAAGACCATCAAACGGTCCGGCCTCGGTGTCGTGCTGTTTGACGAGATGCGTTATCACGATCATGGCGGCGAGAACGAAGACTTCGTCCTGAACAAGCCCGCCTACCGCAACACCGAGATTCTGGTGGCCGGTGACAATTTCGGCTGCGGCTCGTCGCGGGAACACGCGCCATGGGCGATCAAGGATTTCGGCATCAAGGTCGTGATCTCGACCAGCTTCGCCGATATCTTCTTCAACAACTGCTTCAAGAACGGCATCCTGCCCATCGTGGTCGAGGAAGAGCATCACGCGATCCTGATGGAAGATGCACACAAGGGCGAAAACGCCCGCATGACCGTGCATCTGGAAAATCAGCAGATCACCACCTCGGACGGCATTGTTATCGAGTTCGAAATTGACCCGCACCGCAAGCATTGCCTGCTGAACGGTCTGGACGATATCGGCCTGACGATGGAAAAAGACCATCACATCGACAGATTCGAGGAACATTCCAGCCAGTCCCGCCCCTGGGTCTGATTCTGGAAACGAATCTGGGGATACTCAACCTGACGGGGTCGCCAAGGCGGCCCCGCTCGCATTCTTGGGGTTGGAAACTCGTGGCCCACAACATGTAGGTATCAATTTGACATACACGTCGGATTTGCGTCAAAAATGATGCAATCCCGCACCAGTTGCGCCATCATTTTGCCTGAAAGCACGTGTTTTCTGCCCCTTGGCTTGAGCTGATTGACCGGTTTTGTTCATCTTGCATCAAAACAGGCATCCGCCGATGACTCACTCGGCAGGCACAAGTTGGAATGAAGTCGGCACAGAACTGACCAGTCCAGTTTGAAAGGGTTCGGAATATTGATTGCGCGCACAACCGGGGCGGCGATACGTGGAATACTGGTGGCACTGATGGTGCTTACCCCTGCGTTATATCTGCCGATATCTTCGACGAACGGAACCGAGATTGTCGTCTTTCTCGCGATCCTCGCGTTTTTCCTGACCTTTGCAGAATACAACTCTGCCTTCCCCAGCTTCATTGAATTCCGTGATGCACCGCCCGTAAACCGGCTGCGCTTTGTCGGATTGTTGTCGATGGTCACGTTTCTGACACTGATCTGCAAAAACATGTATGCCCCGACCGAGCTGACACGCGCGGTCTATTCCATGGGCCTCGCTGTAGCCAACGTGGCTGACTTTCCATATTCACCGGTTCGGCTGATCGTTCTGATGCTTCCTGCTGACGCCGGACAGTCGATGATGGAACTGGTTCGGGCAACCGCCAGTGTGGCCTATGTCGCGGCCCTGGTGACAATTGCAAGCTTTGCTTATGCCGTGAAGCTGCGCGGCTGGCCGACAGGAAACGGCGCGTTCAATGTCTGGACCAATCTGCCGCTGTTCGACCCGACCAAGGGAGGTGACGTCGTCACCCGCCTGCAGCGCGATGGCCGTCTGAATATCTCGATCGGTATCCTTCTGCCGTTCCTGATTCCCGCGCTGATCAAGCTATTGACCGATTTTGCCAATCCCATCTCGCTCAGCAATCCGCAGACGCTGATCTGGACCATGTGTGCGTGGGCCTTCCTGCCTGCCAGCATGATCATGCGTGGGATGGCGACCCTGCGCATTGCCGGGCTGATCGTCGAAAAGCGCCGCGCATACTCCACAGCCGAGTCAACGCAGACTGCATGATCCGCGCCCTTGTCCTGTTGTTGCTGCCCTTCGCAGCGCAGGCAGAGACGGTGCGCGTCGCGACTTTCAACACAGAACTCAGCCGGGAAGGTCCGGGCCTTTTGCTGCGCGCCATAAAGCGGGGTGACGATCAGGTTCAGGCAGTGGTCGAGGTTCTGGGCGCGGTTCGCCCCGACATCGTGGCCTTGCAAGGTATCGACTGGGATCTGGACGGCCTGACCCTGACTGCGTTCACCGAACAATTGCGCATCCAAGGCCTCGACTACCCCCATAGTTATTCGGTACTGCCCAATTCCGGACTGGAAACGGAGTTCGATCTGGATGGAGATGGCGAAACGCAAGGACCCGGCGATGCACAAGGTTGGGGGCGTTTCACGGGGCACGGCGGGCTTGCGGTCTTGTCGCGATATAAGTTCATTCAGTCCGAGACGCTGGATTTCTCCGCGCTGCTGTGGCGCGATTTGCCAGGGGCGCAACTGCCACAGCAGGCAGAAAGGCCATTTCCCTCAGCTCAGGCGCAAGACGTGCAACGCCTGTCATCAACCGGTCATTGGGTCGTGCCAGTCGACACCCCGATCGGCAAACTGCGCCTTTTCACGTTTCATGCCACGCCACCTGTCTTCGACGGCCCTGAAGACCGCAACGGATTGCGCAACCGCGATGAGCTTCGGTTCTGGTCACTGCTTCTGGACGGGCATTTGGGACCGGCACCGACCGCCCCGTTTGTCATTGCCGGGGACGCCAATCTGGACCCCGAAGGTGGCGAGGGTCATCGCGACGAAATCCGGAAACTGCTGGCCGATCCACGCTTGCAGGACCCGATCCCCCGCAATGGTGAGGGTGACACCAACACAGTTCGCTGGAAAGGGGTCGGCGAACTGCGGGTGGATTATGTTTTGCCTTCCTCAGATCTGACGGTTGCGGGGTCGGGATTGTTCTGGCCGCCAGAAGAGTCCGCCCTTCGCAAAACTGCAGAACGCGCCAGCAGGCACAGGTTGGTCTGGGTCGACCTGACCGCACCCTGAGGCGTGCACCCGTCAGGCGCCGACTGCGTGCGATGACTGGGACTGCGATACACGAAACTCTGGCGATGCATTACGCAATGCAACATCCAGATCAGTTTGCGGAATCCGCCCAAGCAAGTCGCGCAGCGCAGTTCCGTCCAGACTGTGCGGCACATTCCAAAGATACCGCATCTCAATCAGATGCGGCGCCAGCCGCCAGAACGGGCGGGCCAAATATATGGGCCACCACCGCATCGGCTTCACAAGGACTTGGGCTCCGGTCACACGCGACAGTGCCTTCGCCAGTTCCGAACCGGTCAGCGTATACCCCGCAAAGGACACATCGCAGAACCTAGGCAGGCTGGCCCTGCGTTCCGCCAGCTCTACTGCGGTTCTTGCAAGATCTGGCAGATAGGCCCAGGAATGCGGAATGTCCGGATCACCCGGATAGGTGATCCAACCCCTTTGCAATGGCTTGGCGATAACCTGATCGATCCAGTTTCCGGAGGCACAGGTATCTATGAAATCACCTGCCCGCAGGATGATCGTGCGAACCGGCGAGAAACGGTAAGCGTCTTCCATCTCGGCCCGAATACGACCTAAGGGGTTCGTTGCCTCATGCGGTGTGTCCGCAGACCATGGCCCTGGCGCGTTGGCGTCAAAAACATAGACGTTTCCGGGCACGACAACTGTGGCGCCTGTTTCCGTTGCGGCGGAAATCACCTGTTTGTGCAGTTTTGGAACCTGTCTTTCCCAATCCGGATATTGCGGGTTCCACGCGTTGACGATCACATCCACGCCTTGGGCTTCCGCCTGCAAACTCTGCGTTTTGCGGTCGAAGGTGCGGACCCGCCAGCCCGCATCTTGAAACGCTGCCGTTGCATTTCGGCCGAACCGGCCTGTGGACCCCAGTATGAGAACGGTTTTTGTCATGGCTTTCTCCTGTCAGAGCCAAGATATCCATTCACATCACATGGGGAATTGCCGAAAACAGCAGATCATGTATTCACCTATGAATGGATAAATCCCTCACCCACTCAGACTGGTCACTGATTCAAAGCTTTTTGTCAGTGGCGGAAACCGGCTCTCTCTCGGCTGCGGCGCGTCAACTCAATCGCAGTCAGCCAACGCTCGGACGGCAGATCCAGACCCTGGAAGCCGATTTGGGTGTATCCCTGTTCGAACGGCATGCAAGAGGCCTGCGCCTCAGCGATGCAGGTGCACAGCTTTTGCCGATGGCCCAGCAGATGCATGCGGCCATGAATGCCTTCAATCTGACTGCGGCCGGGCAATCGACGCAATTGGAAGGGTCGGTCCGCGTTACGGCTTCGGTCTTTGCCTCGCATCACCTTCTGCCGCCAATCCTGGCCCAGATCCGCATACAGGAGCCGTCCATACAGCTTGAGCTGGTTGCCACGGACACCAGCGAAAACCTGCTGTATCGCGAGGCAGACATCGCCGTGCGTATGTACAGGCCCGAACAGGTGGACATTGTATCCCGCTATCTCGGGGACGTGCCGCTTTGTTTCTGTGCTGCCCGCTCGTATCTGGATCGGGCTGGCCGCCCTCAAACCCCCGAGGACCTGTTCAGGCATGATCTGGTCGGATTTGACGCCAACGAACAGATCATCACCGAGATGCGCAACAAGGGTTGGCCCGCCAATCGGGACAACTTTGCCACAAGATGCGATCTGCAAAGCGCCTATTGGGAATTGATCCGCGCCGGCTGCGGCATCGGTTTCAGCCAGGTGCAGGTGGCTGAAGCGGATCCGGATGTCGAGATTCTGCCGCTGGACGTGGAGATTCCGGTATTGCCGGTGTGGCTGGCCGCCCCTCAGGCGATGCGACAGACACCGCGCATTCGCAGGGTCTGGGACCTGTTGGCCGAAGGTTTGCGGGCCAGCCTGTAAGCGATCAGAGCGCCCCTGTGTAGGTACCGCGCGGCGGATAGCTGTTGTCGAGCGCGTATTTGATACCGCCTTTCATGTCCGAAACCGACGGCCGGCCAAATGGGGTCGATTGCAGCCATGCGAAATACAGCGTCCGGTCCGGGGCAATATAGAAATGCCCGGGCTCGGCGAAAAATGCGGCCTCGGCGGTGCCTTCGCGCCCTTTTGACATATACAAACCCCAGTCATCTCGTGCCGCAGGCAGCGGCAGGCTGTGCCCGACCCTTAGCCGCGAGGTGCCTGCTTTTCCAACAGTTTCAGCCGCCCGCTCGGCCGTGTCTGTGCTCAGCATGATCACTTCGACACCAAGCGCAGCGAAGTCATCCAGCGCAGCTTCCACCTCGCCCATCTGCCGGATACAGATCGGGCAATGCAAACCGCGATACTGAATCATCAGTGTCCCGTTTTCGCCCTTGTCGGCTTCCAGATCGAACGTTCCCTGCCCCACGGTCTGGATTTTCAGATCAGGAACGGCGTTTCCCGGTATCAACATGTGTTTTCCTTCTGATTTGGCGGGTTCGTCTCATTGACCCGATGCGGCGCAGACGCTAGGGCCATTGCGACAAAACGCAAGGAGACCCTTCATGTCCAACCCCTCGCTCCTCATCCTGCCCGGAGACGGAATTGGCCCGGAAGTTATGGCCGAAGTGCGCAGAATCATCGACTGGTTCGGCGAAAACCGCGGCCTTCACTTTGACGTGAGCGAGGATCTGGTCGGCGGCGCGGCCTATGATGCGCACGGCAAGCCCCTGTCGGATGAGACTATGGCCAAGGCGCAGGAGGTCGACGCAGTTCTTCTGGGTGCCGTGGGTGGTCCGAAATACGATGATCTGGACTTCAGCCTGAAACCCGAACGCGGTCTGCTGCGCCTGCGCAAGGAGATGGACCTGTATTCCAACCTGCGCCCGGCACAATGCTTTGACGCATTGGCGGATTTCTCATCGCTGAAAAAGGACGTGGTCGCAGGCCTCGACATCATGATCGTGCGCGAGCTGACCTCGGGCGTCTACTTCGGCGAGCCGCGCGGCATTTTCGAAGAAGGCAACGAGCGTGTGGGCATCAACACCCAGCGCTACACCGAATCCGAAATCGAACGCGCCGCACGTTCGGCCTTTGAACTGGCCATGCGCCGGAACAAGAAACTGTGCTCGATGGAGAAAGCCAACGTGATGGAATCGGGCATTCTGTGGCGCGAGGTCGTGACCCGCGTCGGCCAGGAATACCCCGAAGTCGAACTGAGCCATATGTATGCCGATAACGGTGCGATGCAGTTGGTTCGCGCACCCAAGCAGTTCGATGTAATCGTCACCGACAACCTGTTCGGCGACGTCCTGTCCGATTGCGCCGCGATGCTGACCGGTTCGCTGGGGATGCTGCCGTCGGCTAGCCTTGGTGCGCCGATGGCGAATGGCCGCCCCAAGGCGATGTATGAACCCGTGCATGGGTCAGCCCCGGACATCACCGGTCAGGGCAAAGCCAACCCGATTGCCTGTATCCTCAGCTTTGCCATGGCGCTGCGCTACAGCTTTGATCAGGGCGCCGAGGCCGACCGCCTTGAAGCCGCGATCGAGAAAGTTCTGGCCGACGGCGTGCGCACAGCCGATCTGCTGGCCGAAGAAGGGGTCGAGCCGGTCTCGACCACCGAAATGGGCGACGCCATTCTGGCCGCGCTGGACGCCAGCGTCTGAAAAACACCGAAGGCGGCGCGCAGGTCGCCGCCTTCCCCTTTTTTTGGCGCGAGTCAGTTCCCGCCAAAAATATCATTCAGCAAGTTATCCACCGCTTTGGCAAAACCACCGGGTTTGCGTTTGGGATTTCTGGGTTTTGCCACCTGCTTGGGTTGCTCCGGCAGCATCATCGGCAATGGCGTGGGCGTCATCCCCTCGGTCACGCGCAGCATGGTTTCCCTCCATATCTCTGCCGGCAGACCGCCCCCTGTCACTCCGGACAACGGCGTGTTGTCGTCATATCCCATCCAGACACCCGCCACATAATCCGCCGTAAAGCCAATGAACCACGCATCGCGGGCCGCCTGCGTCGTGCCGGTCTTTCCTGCCACCTGCCAACCCGGCAGCTTGGCGCGCTGGCCGGTGCCTTCGGAAACGACACGCTCCATCATCCAGGTCAGTTGCCGGGCCGCGTCATCGCGGATCACACGTTCACCAATCCCTGTCGTCGTTACCATCACCGGCGTTTCATCGCCCAGCAGCTTGAGTTCCGTCAGACCGTACGGTTCAACCGCCGAGCCACCGTTCAGGATGCCGGCATATGCTCCCGTCATCTCGATCAGCGTGCTTTCCGACGCGCCCAGCGCCAGTGCAGGGCCTTGCGCAAGATCGCTGGCGATACCGAAACCGCTGGCAACCGTGCGAACGTTTTCCAGCCCGGAAATCTCGGCGACTTTCACTGCTGGTATATTCAGAGAGTTCTTAAGCGCATCCGCCAGCGTGACCCGGCCATAATACTTCTTGGTATAGTTCTTCGGGCACCACTGCCCGGAACCGGGGATGTCGATGCAGTAGGGCTCGTCCACGACGATATCCAACGGGGAATACCCCAGTTCCAGCGCCGTAGCATAAACGAAGGGCTTGAACGAGGAACCGGTCTGGCGCAGCGCCTGGGTCGCCCGGTTGAACGCGCCCGATACACGGGTCTTGCGACCACCTACCATCGCGCGCACGGCGCCATCGGCGGACATCACAACGATCGCGGCTTGCGCCTTGGACCCGTCGCGCACTTTTTCCTGAAAAATGTACTGCAGCGCCTCTTCAGCCGATTTCTGCAGGCGCTGATCCAGGGTGGTGCGGATTACCACGTCCTCGGTCGTATTGCGCGTAAAGAACTCGGGCCCGCTGGCCATGACCCAGTCGGCGAAGTACCCGCCTGCCCGCGCGGCGGCGGCTTCGGAAAGCTCTGCCGGGTTGTTTCGCGCCGCAGATGCCTGAGAGGCTGTCAGGTAGCCCTGCGCCTCCATCAACCCGACCACAAGCCGTGCCCGGTCCTGCGAGCGTTGGAGATCGTTGGTGGGTGCAAACCGCGTCGGGGCGACCAGCAACCCGGCCAGCATCGCAGCCTGGGACGGATTGACCTCGGCCGCCGATATCCCGAAGTACCGCTGACTTGCGGCCTCAAACCCGCGCGCACCGGCGCCAAGGAAAGCGCGGTTCAGATAGATCGTGAGAATCTCATCCTTGGAGTATTTGACCTCCATCGCCATCGCGTAGATGGCTTCCTTGGCCTTGCGCCACAGTGACCCCTGCCGGCAATCAGCTTCATATGCGGCCTCTGATTCCCATTCGCTTGGCACATAAGGCACACCCAGACACAACAGCTTGGCCGTCTGCTGCGTGATGGTCGACCCACCGTGGCCCGACAAGGGACCGCGCCCTTCACTCAGATTGATGCGAACCGCGCTGGCCACACCCCGTGGGCTGACACCGAAATGGCGATAGAACCGCTTGTCCTCGGTCGCCACAACGGCGTTTTTGAGATGGGGAGAGACAGTGCTGGCCGTTATCACCCCGCCAAACTGATCACCGCGCCAGGCAAAGACTTTGCCGTTGCGATCCAGCAGCGTGACCGAACCACGCGCACGACCGTCCAGCAGCGCATCAACATCCGGAAGCGTAGAATAAACCACGCCGACGGCCAACATCAGCAACAGCCCGACGATTGCGCCGACACGCCACGTCAGCCCCCAGAGCAGGCGGAAAACCCACCGGAACATGCGACGGAACACGCCGCCACCACCGCCGGTGCGCCGGGTTTTCTTTCGCCCAGTCCTGCGCGTCGCCGTCTTTCGGGCGTTTGATTTCTTGCCAGCGGGTTTTGCAGCCCGCTTGGTCGCCGTGGGCTTGCGGCCCTTCGACGGATACCTTTTTTCTGCGACCAGTGGCGGCTTTCGGCGCTTGGACTCAGTCATGCTCAAACTCTGCCCGATTGTGCTTTTGCGTCACCTTACCTTGGCAACGCGGTCATGTAGAGGTGTGAAATTCCGGTAATTCCCCTCTCAGATTCGCTTAAAATTTAAACATGTCGGAAATTTTGTGCAAAAAATGTGCAACTTTGCCCTGATTTCCCTCGCGTCCGGGCTGTCAGACCGTTTCCTATGACGCCCGCTCAGGCTCTTTTTCTGCAGGTGCAAACAAACCGGCCTGCCCGGGAAGCAGAGGGGAAAGACGTGAAACTGATCATTGCGACAATCAAGCCGTTCAAGCTTGAGGAGGTGCGCGAGGCACTGACCGAAGCGGGCGTGCGCGGCATGATGGTAACCGAGATCAAGGGCTTTGGTTCACAGTCGGGCCACACGGAAATCTATCGCGGCGCCGAGTACGCGGTGAACTTCGTGCCCAAGATCAAACTGGAAATCGTGGTTCCCGCCACGATGACCGACCAGATCGTCGAAACCATCACCAAAACAGCCAAAACCGGCAAGATCGGCGATGGCAAGGTTTTCGTCCTCGATGTCGAGCAGGCCCTGCGCGTGCGGACCGGGGAAACCAACGAAGAGGCGCTGTAAGGCGTCCCCACTCATAGTCATTCGAGGAAGTCACATGAACCTGATGAAATCTCTCATCCCTGCTGCCGCGCTTGTCGTGCTGCCGCAGATGGGCCTTGCGCAAGAGGCCGCCGCTGGCGAGACCGCGCAGCACACGCAATACATCCTGACCTCGCTGCTGTTTCTGGTTGGCGGGTTCCTGGTGTTCTGGATGGCCGCTGGCTTTGCCATGCTCGAGGCCGGTCTGGTGCGCTCCAAGAACGTGGCGATGCAGCTGATCAAGAACATGGGCCTGTTTTCGTTTGCCGCCATCATGTACTGGCTGGTCGGCTTCAACCTGATGTATCCGGGTGATGGCTGGATGATCCCTGGCTTCCTGGGCGCGATCGCACCCACATCGCTAGAACCCGTCGGTCTTGCCGGAGTGGAAACCGACCTGTCCTATGCCTCCGTCGGTTCGGACTTCTTCTTCCAGCTGATGTTCTGCGCCACCACTGCGTCGATTGTCTCGGGCACCATGGCGGAACGTGTCAAACTGTGGCCGTTCTTCGCCTTTGTAATCGTGCTGACCGGCATCATCTACCCGATCGAAGCATCCTGGCAGTGGGGCGGCGGCTGGCTGTCCGAGATGGGCTTCAGTGACTTCGCTGGCTCGACTCTGGTCCATGCCGCAGGTGGTTTTGCCGCGCTCGCAGGCGCCATCGTGCTGGGCCCGCGTATCGGCAAGTACAACAAGGACGGCAAAGTGGTTCCGATCCCCGGTTCGAACCTGGCGCTGGCCACTTTGGGCACGTTCATCCTTTGGCTGGGTTGGTTCGGCTTCAACGGTGGTTCGCAGCTGGCAATGGGCACCATTGGAGACATGGCCGACATCAGCCGTATCTTTGCCAACACCAACATGGCTGCTGCAGCGGGTGCCGTCGCCACGCTGATCCTGACGCAACTGATGTATGGCAAGGTCGATCTGACGATGGTACTGAACGGCGCGCTGGCTGGTCTGGTGTCGATCACCGCCGAACCGCTGGCCCCGTCGCTGTTCCAGGCGCTGATCATCGGCGCAATCGGTGGCGTTATCGTCGTCCTGACCGTCCCGATGCTGGACCGCATGAAGATCGACGACGTGGTTGGCGCAATCCCGGTTCACCTGATCGCAGGCTTCTGGGGTACGTTCATTGTGGCATGGACCAACAGTGACGCCAGCTTTGTGACCCAGATCATCGGCTTTGCCGCCATAGGCATCTTCGTCTTTGTGGTCAGCTATATCCTCTTCTCGGTTCTCAAGGCCACGGTCGGCCTGCGGGTTGGCGAAGAAGAAGAGATCAACGGGCTCGACATGGGCGAGCTGGGTATGGAAGCCTATCCGGAATTCTCCAAGGGCTAAACCTTAAGAAAAAACAAAAAAACCCGGGCAGTTCTGCCCGGGTTTTCTTATTCAAAGCAAGCGAACTCAAGCTCCAACGTCGACAATCGCCTTGGCCAGAATCGGCACGGTTGTTGCGTTCAGTCCGGCGATATTCAGACGGCTGTCACCAACCATGTAGATACCGTGGTCGACCCGCAGTTTTTCAACCAGTTCCGGCGAGGCGCCGAGTCGCGAGAACATGCCGCGGTGCTGAGCGATGAAACCGAACCGGTCCGATCCGCTCAGGCGTTGCAGCTCGTCCGCCAGTTGCTTGCGCAATCCCAGCATGGACAAACGGGTTTCTTCCAGTTCGGTCTGCCATTCAGCACGCAGCGCTTCGTCCATCAGGATAGTCGTCACAACCCGCGCACCGTGATCGGGCGGGAAGGAATAGTTCTGGCGGTTCAGGAAGGCCAGAGTGGCTTGGTTCAAAGCCGTCTGCCCCGCGTCCGCGCTGACGGCCATCAACAGGCCGGTACGCTCGCGATAGACACCGAAGTTCTTGGAACAGGACGCCGCGATCAGGCATTCCTTGACCGATGACGCCACCAACCGGACCGCCTGCGCGTCTTCTTCCAGACCGTCGCCAAACCCCTGGTAGGCAATGTCGATCATCGCCACCAGACCACGCTCGTTGATCAGGTTTACGACGTCCTGCCACTGCACCATGTTCAGATTGGCACCGGTCGGGTTGTGGCAGCAGCCATGAAGCAAAACAACGTCGCCCGCGTTGGCGGTTTTCAGGTCCTCGATCATGCCGTCGAAATCAACGCCGCGGGTATCGCCGTCGAAATAGCGATACTGAACCGTCTCCATGCCCAGATAATTCAGAATGGACAGGTGGTTCGGCCATGTCGGGTTCGACACGAAGACGCGCGCCGAGGGGTTGGCCATGCGGATCAACTCGAACGCCTGACGGCAGGCACCGGTCCCACCGGGGGTCGCAACGGCCGCAATGTTACCGCGCGGTACTGACGTTCCCAAGATCAGGCCGATCATCACATCCGCAAAGACCGGATCGCCGGCCAGCCCTGTATAGGCTTTGGATTCCTGCTCTTCCAGTATGCGCTGCTCGGCGGCCTTGACCGAGCGCATCACCGGCGTCACACCCTCGGCGTTTTTGTAGACGCCCACGCCCAGATCAATCTTCTGATCACGCGGGTCCTCGCGGTACATCTGCATCAGCATCAGGATTTTATCCGCAGGCTGCGGCTTGAGGAATTCGAACATCAGTTCTCTCCGGTTGCGACGGGCAGGGTCGGGAAGGCGCCCCATTCAGCCCAGGAGCCGTCATAAAGCGAGTGATCTTTCTTGCCCATGCGTTCAAGCGCAAGGCTGAGGATTGCAGCGGTAACGCCAGATCCGCAGGACGTGATCGCCGGTTTCGACAGATCAACGCCGGCGGCCTCGAAAACGGCACGGCAATCCTCAGGCGATTTCATTGTGCCATTGGCGTTCAACAACTGGCCAAACGGGACATTGCGCGACCCCGGAATATGCCCCGAACGCAAGCCTTCCCGCGGCTCGACCTCGGTTCCGGCGAAACGGGCGGCAGAACGGGCATCAATGATCTCGTGATCTGCCAGTTTCGCTGCCGCAGACACTTGCGTGACGTCCCGAACCAGATGGTTCTGCACCCGGACTGTCATGTGGCGGTCGCGGATAACGGGCGGCAGATCCTCGAGATCGCGCCCTTCCGCGTTCCATTTCGGCAATCCCCCATCCAGAATGGCGATGTTTTCCTGACCCATAAGCCGGAACAGCCACCAGACCCGGGCCGCCGACATCAGACCGGCCCCGTCGTAGACGACGACCTGATGACCATCACCCACGCCCATCGCCCGCAGGCGCGACATGAATTTCTCGACCGGAGGGGCCATGTGCGGCAGGTCCGAACGGTGGTCTGAAATCTCATCGATATCGAAGAACCGCGCCCCGGGAATGTGACCCGCGTCATATTCAGCCCTGGCATCGCGGTTTTGCGAAGGCAAATACCACGACCCGTCCAGAATCCGCAGATCCGGGTCCTTGATATGTGCGGCCAGCCATTCGGTAGATACGAGGGTTTTCGGATCGTCCTGCATCAATGCCTCCCCTGAGCGAGCTTGATTTTTCCCTATACCCGGCAGCATAGGGGTTCAAGGCTGGATAGGGCTATTCCGCCGCGCGGCGCAGGCGAAAATGCTGAATAATTCCGATGAAACTGATCAAAATCCAGAACCCTTCGATCAGCATCGAAGCCAGATTGAAATTGTGCACCAGAGAATAGACGATCAGCACCGAGCCCAGAAGGTTGATCACCGGAAAGGCCAGATCGTCGGAATTCATCATTCGCATTTGCGTTGCGAAATACGCGGCGACCACGATCAAGGCGCCAAACGAACCGATTGCATCCACGATCGTGAGGGTGTTCAGAATATCGGTCATCAATGAGCCATGCCGTTTTCAGAATTGTCAGAGAGCTGTCCGTAATGGTGCATATTCAAAAACGCAGCACCCTGCGCCCCCGCGCGATACCCATGAGGCACGTCGGCTGCAAAACGCAATCCCTGTCCGGCATGTAAGGGCACCCATTCCTCACCACGCAGAATTTCAAGTGTTCCGCCCAGAACAAAGACTTCCTCGGTAACACCAACCGCATGTCCAGGCGATTCGTGGCTCTGGTTCGGGTTCAGATTGACGTGGAATGTCTCAGCCCCCAATGCGGGATCGAAAGGGAACACGATCTTGACCTCTATACTGCCGGGAAACGTGACCGTCTGAAAGACGGATGGATCGCCGATCGCCGTGTCGATCAGAGCACTCAGCGGCACTTGAAACCCTTTGGCGATTTTCCAGAGCGTAGCGATCGTCGGGCTGGATTCGCCGCGTTCGATCTGACCCAACATTGCTTTGCTGACGCCTGTCATTTCGGCCACTTTGGACAGGCTGAGGCCGGATGCTGCGCGCACATCCCTCAGCTTCAGTGTAATATCGTCAGAGTTCATGTCAGCGTCCCGCGAATCCTCTTGTGCGTTATAGCGCACATGTGATACGTGCGCTATAACGCACGAAACCCGATCTATGCAACCCGAGGCAACAGGGAAACAGCATCATGCCATTGTACCGATCCAGAACCTCCACTCATGGCCGCAACATGGCGGGCGCACGCGGCTTGTGGCGCGCCACTGGCATGGAGGATGACGATTTTGGCAAACCGATCATCGCCATCGTCAATTCGTTCACCCAATTCGTGCCCGGGCATGTGCACCTGAAGGATCTGGGCCAGATGGTTGCGCGCGAGGTCGAGGCCGCAGGCGGTGTTGCGAAAGAGTTCAACACCATCGCGGTAGATGACGGCATCGCCATGGGCCATGACGGCATGCTCTATTCGCTGCCCTCGCGCGAGGTGATCGCGGATTCGGTTGAATACATGGTCAACGCCCATTGTGCAGATGCGATGGTCTGCATCTCGAACTGCGACAAGATCACCCCCGGCATGCTGATGGCTGCGATGCGCCTGAATATCCCGGCGATCTTTGTCTCAGGTGGACCGATGGAGGCCGGCAAGATCGACATCGCGGATCTGGACGTCAAGAAAATCGACCTTGTGGACGCGATGGTTGCCGCCGCGGACGACAAGTACACCGACGAACAGGTTCAGCACATCGAGGAAAACGCCTGCCCGACCTGCGGGTCGTGTTCGGGCATGTTCACCGCGAACTCGATGAATTGCCTGGCCGAGGCGCTGGGTCTGGCGCTGCCGGGCAATGGCTCGACCCTGGCGACCCATGCGGATCGCAAGGATCTGTTCCTGGAAGCCGGCCGCCGAATCGTCGAGATCACCAAGCGGCATTACGATCTGGACGAGAAAGGCTTTTTGCCGCGTGAGATCGCGACCTTTGATGCGTTCGAAAATGCCATGAGCCTGGATATCGCGATGGGCGGGTCCACCAACACCGTTCTGCACCTGCTGGCCATCGCGCATGAGGGCGAAGTGCACTTCACCATGTCCGACATGGACCGCCTCAGCCGCAAGGTGCCGTGTTTGTGCAAGGTCGCGCCCAACACCGAGAATGTGCATATGGAAGACGTTCACCGCGCTGGTGGCATTTTCTCGATCCTGGGCGAGTTGAGCCGTGCAGGCCTGTTGCACGAAGAATGCAGCACGGTCCATTCCGCCACGATGGGCGAAGCGATTGCCAATTGGGACATCAAGATCGCCAACAACCCCAAGGCGCAGGAGCTGTTCAAGGCTGCCCCCGGCGGCGTGCGCACCACCCAGGCATTCAGCCAGTCGAACCGGTACAAGGAGCTGGACACCGACCGCGAAGGTGGTGTGATCCGCTCGAAAGAACATGCGTTCAGCCAGGACGGCGGTCTGGCGGTTCTGTTCGGAAACATCGCGCGCGACGGCTGCATCGTGAAAACTGCCGGGGTGGATGCAAACATCCTGAAGTTCACCGGGTCGGCCTATGTCTGCGAAAGCCAGGATCAGGCGGTGAACGATATCCTCACCGGCAAGGTCAAGGAAGGTGACGTGGTGGTCATCCGCTACGAAGGTCCGCGGGGCGGGCCGGGGATGCAGGAAATGCTCTACCCGACTTCGTATCTGAAATCCAAAGGTCTGGGCAAAGCCTGCGCATTGCTGACAGACGGGCGCTTCTCGGGCGGCACGTCGGGGTTGTCCATCGGTCACGTCTCGCCTGAAGCCGCCGAGGGCGGCGAGATCGGCCTGGTGCAGAACGGCGATACAATCGAGATCGACATTCCAAACCGCTCCATCCATCTGGCCGTGTCGGACGAAGAACTTGCCGCCCGTCGCGAGGAACAGGACGAGAAAGGCTGGGTGCCCACGCAGCCGCGCAAACGCAAAGTTTCAACCGCGCTGAAAGCCTACGCGAAACTGACCACCAGTGCAGCCAAAGGGGCCGTTCGCCAGGTTTGACCCCGAAACGGACCGGTTCTTTTCGCGAAGAACCGGCGGGTCTGCCTACTTAACAAAAGCTCCCGCGCCCAATCGCACCATCGGCTTTGCCGATGCCACGTTCGGACTTGGGCCCGGCGCCGCGCATTGCGCGGCGCCGGGCCCAACCAAAGGAGGTGTTTCGCAAGAAGCGCTGACGATGGGCGGGAGAGCTTGTGGATCGGTCAATCGCCAAGTTTGGCGTGTACCTCGTCCAGATCGATTTCGCCGATCGGCATCTTGTTTGCCGGGTTTTCGAAATCGTATTTAAACAGATCGAAATCCTGCTTGTAGATCTCATAGACCAGATGCATCGACAGGTCGTCGAAATAGGCCTCGACCGGATGCGCGCGCTTGGGCCCGTGTCCTTCGGATTCGTTGAACCGCGGAATATCCGACAATGCTATGGTGTGAGGGGTCTGGATGTGATCCAGAACATCCTGCATCCCGTCGTTGAAACGTTCGGTCCAGAAAATCCGGTCATACCGCCCGCCATTCACGATGAAGGTCGAGACATGCCCGGACATCGCCGACCAGTGAATGTCCGGATCCATCGGGCGCCGCCAGCGAATTGTATCACGCGCAAAAAGCAGGAACCGGCGAAAGCTGGCGATCTGGTCGAACTCGCCCTTGCCGTCGTCGCCGCCAACCTCGATGCCGTAATTGTAAACCAGCGTCGGCACAAGGTTGCCGCGATACCGTTTCCCATTGCGCTGAATGCCGCAGATCTTGTCGAAAAACGAGCTCAGAACGCGGGTGTACGGGTTGCGCACGCAGGTAAAGGAATAAGATGCGTGCGAGCGGACATTGGTTGAAATCGGGTCCTGACTCGGGCCAAAAGCCCATTTATGCATGCCATCTTTGGCATCATGTATGTCGCCATCAAAGAACCTGCCATGATCGGAATAATACATGATCTGCCCGATGGTCGAGCAGGCACATTTGGGCACAACACGGTAAACCATGCTTTCACTTTCGGTCATCCAGGTGCCGGGAAAACCCATCTGCTGTGCCTCCTTATCCGATCGGGTCTCAGATTGACGCGTCGGCTTTGGACCCCAAAGAAGCAAAAAAATTCTGTTTATTCAATCGCTCATCCTCAGTATCACGGTTGCGAACAGGCAGAAACGGAAATCGCGTAACTCAGATGGCAAAGATTGCCTATATTTTGCTGTGCCACAAAGACCCCGACGCGATCATCGCGCAGGCCCGGCAACTGACTGCGGCCGGTGACTGCATGGCGATCCATTTCGATGCGCGTGCAAAGGCTGAAGATTACGCCAGAATACAAACGGCCCTGAAGGACAACCCGAACGTCGCATTCGCGGTCAAACGGATCAAATGCGGCTGGGGTGCCTGGTCGCTGGTTCAGGCAACGCTCCACGCGCTTTCGGCAGCGGTCGAAAGTTTTCCGCGCGCAACGCATTTCTACATGCTGTCAGGCGACTGCATGGCGATCAAGACAGCCGAATACGTTCACGATTTCCTGGACCGCAACGATTTCGATTTCATCGAAAGCCACGACTTCTTCGAAAGCAACTGGATCAAGACCGGCATGAAGGAGGACCGGCTGATCTATCGACACTATTTCAATGAACGTACGCAAAGCGGGCGGTTCTATGCGTCATACGAAATACAAAAACGTATGGGCCTGACCCGTGAAATACCGCAAGACCTGCAGGTCATGATCGGTAGCCAATGGTGGTGTCTGCGACGCCAGACCGTGGAAAAGATCCTGGATTTCCTGCGCCAGAGACGAGATGTCGTCCGGTTCTTCGCGACAACCTGGATTCCCGACGAGACCTTTTTTCAAACGCTTGTCCGCCATCTGATCCCAAGACAGGAAATCGAGAACCGGACGCTGACTTTTCTGATGTTCTCGGATTACGGCATGCCGGTGACGTTCTATAACGACCATTATGACATGCTGCTTGGTCAGGATTATCTGTTCGCTCGCAAGATCAGCCCCGAAGCGCTTGAGCTCAAGGAAAGACTGGGCAAACTCTACGCCAGCGACGGCATTGACTTCCAAATTTCGAATGAAGGACGCAGCCTCTATGACTTTCTGGCCGGGCGCGGGCGGGTTGGCAGGCGTTATGCCCCGCGTTTTTGGGAAGCTGGAAACACGCTGGATCCCGGACGCGAAATCTACCTGATCGCCTGCAAGAAGTGGCACGTCGCCAAGCGGCTGGTCGATCAGATCATGTCGGAAACAGACATTCCCTGCGTTGAATACCTGTTCAACGAACAGGATTCGCCGTTGCCGGACCTGGGAGGTATTGAAACCACCCTGGTCAAACGGGGACGTCATAGGCGCGCCGTTGTGCGCATGCTTTTCGAATGCTTTGAAACTGACAGGTTGGTCCTGTGCGTGGACCCGGCAAACCTTGAGATCATTCAAGATTTTTGTGCGGATCAGGCCCGGACGCATGTTCTGGAGATCGAATGCGATTACTCGGATGAGTACCTGATCGGCCACGCCCGCCGTGTCGGATTGGCCGGGGAAAACACGCCGACACAGCGGGTCGCCCACCTGTTGCCCGCGCTCAGAAACTCATTGGCTTACGAATCCGAACTGATCCGCGGTGCAGGGCTTGAGGGCCATTTTCGCCTTCGCGAATCCGCCGAACGCGAAGAAAACGAAGCGGCGATCGCCGCGTTTCTGAGGATTTCTCCGGAAAAGGCGCAGTCGGTCATGCAGTTGGACTATATGTTTCTGGACTGAGACCATGCAGTTTTGCGACGGTATCCGCCCGGCGGCACGACAGGCCTCTCGGGCAATCGATCAATCGCATCCACGTCCGGTTTCGTTTTGTTGCAATATTCGTCGATCAACTTTTGGGTCTGAGGTTGCCGACCCCGATAGCACGTAGCCGAAACAATCCACATCAAGCTCAATATTGAAACGCACCGCGCTGGGATCACTCGATGCGCAGATCCTTCTGAGCCTTGGTGTCTATTCGGTGTGTTGCCATCGAAGTAAAAAGCCCACCGAACGGCGGGCTTTTTTTGGGGCGTTTAGACTTAGTCGTACAATACGGCGGCGATTGCCGGATCTTCCATATTGGATGCGTCATAGTAGTAGAACCCGGTATCAATCAGGGCTGGTACACTTTCACCCTTTGATGCGGCCACCGCCGCCTTTACCGTTTCGTATCCGATACCGACGGGGTTCTGGGTAATGGCCCCTGCCATCAGGCCGCTCTTGATTGCGTCTTTCTGGGCCTTGCCGCTGTCATAGCCAATAATGACCAGACCTTCGGTGCCCAGTTCCTGCACACCGTTCACAACGCCAATCGCCGATCCTTCGTTGGTTCCGAAAATGCCGTTCAGATCTGGATTGGCTGTCAGGATCGCCTTTGTCACCTCGGTGGATTTCAGATGGTCGCCCTGTCCGTACTGAACGGTTACGACCTCGATATCGGGATACTTCTCGGCGATGCGATTGACGAACCCATCGCGACGGTCGATGCCTGTGCGGCTTGTTTGGTCATGGGCCACGACGGCAACCTTGCCTTTGCCGCCCAGCATTTCAGCCATCTTGTCAGCAGCCAGACCCGCAGCAGCCAGATTGTCTGTGGTCGCGGTGGACACCGGAATGTCACTGTCCACCCCGCTGTCGAACGCGATGATCGGAATGCCCTTGTCATTGGCTTGTTTCAGCAGCGGGATCGCTGCTTGGCTGTCTAGCGCGGCAAAGCCGATGGCCTTGGGGTTGTTGGCCAGCGCAGCGGCCAGCATATCGATCTGGCGATCCACCATGGTTTCGTTGTCAGGCCCTTCGAACGTGATGGTGACATTGTATTCGTTCGCCGCTTGCTCGGCACCGGCCTTCACGGCCTGCCAGAACTGGTGCTGGAACCCTTTGGACACCAGCGGGATATAGACCTCCTCGGCCACGGCCATCGAGGCCGGAACGGAAAGGCTGGCAGCACTGAGCGCCCCCAGAATGAAACGACGTGTAAACATGATTTTCTCCTCCAGTTGGTCGTTTTTTTCGTTTTCTGAAATGATCAGCCGGTTTTCTTGCGCCGTGCCATGTCGGCATAGACGGCAAGGATGATGATTGCTCCGGTCACGACGGTCTGCCATTCCTGCGCAACCGACAGCACCCGCAGACCATTGGTCAGAACCGCCATGATCAGCGCGCCGATCAGTGTGCCCAGGATGGTGCCGCGCCCGCCGGACAGGGACGTGCCGCCGATCACCACGGCTGCAATCGCCTCCAGCTCGTACCCAAGGCCCAATGCCGGTTGTGCCGAATTCAGCCGCGAGGCGATCAGGATTCCCGCAATGCCGCAGATCGCACCGGCCAGCGCATAGATGCGCATCTTCCACATGTCGGTGTTCACACCGGACAGGCGCACCGCCTCTTCGTTCGAGCCCAGCGCAAAAGTATAACGGCCCAGAACGGTGCGCCCCAAGATGTACGAGGCGGCGATGGCCACGAGAAACAGGATCAGAACGCCATTGGGGATCGGCAGCGCCGGAATGACCTCACCGATCAGCGACCCGCGCGAGATCTGGTCGAAACCAGGTGTGTCATTGAAATAGATCGGCCGCGTGCTGGAAATCACCAGTGACAGACCCTTCAGGATCAGCATCATGCCCAGCGTGGCGATGAAGGGTGGGATTTTCATCTTCGCCACGAATGTGCCCGAGCACAGCCCGCAAAACGCACCGGCCGCGATGGCCGCAGCCACACCCAGCAGCAAAGGCATGCCCAGATAGGTCAGAACCACGCCGGCGATGACCGCGCAAAACGTCATCAGCGTACCCACCGACAGGTCAATACCGCCGGTAATGATCACCAATGTCGCTGCCACCGCCAACACTCCGTTGACCGACGTTGCCTGCAGAATGGCAATCATGTTCGAGGTCTGCATGAAGTTGGGCGATGCGATCGAGAAGCCGATCAGCAGGGCGATCAGGCTGGCGAAGGCCAGCAGCTTCTGGTACGCGCCGCTTTCCGACAGGCCCCCAAGTGGCTTTTTCTTGTCGAGATCCGTTGCTGTGGTCATTGCACTGTCCCTGTAACCTGCATCGCCGCCTTGCGTTGGGTGGCCAGATGCATGATGTCTTCCTGAGTGGTGTCTTTTCCGCCGGGCAGGATGCCGGTCAGCCGGCCCTCGCACATCACGGCGATGCGATGGCTCAGCCGCATGATCTCGGGCAGTTCGGATGAGATCACGATGATGGTTTTGCCTTGTTCTGCCAGCTCTTCCAGCAGCTTGTAGATTTCCGATTTTGCGCCGACATCGATGCCGCGAGTCGGCTCGTCAAAGATCAGAATGTCGCAATCCCGCAGCAACCATTTGGCAATGACAACCTTTTGCTGGTTGCCCCCTGACAACAGCCGCACTTCCTGCACATCGGATGGCGTCCGGATGCCCAGTTGATTGATGTAGCTTTTGGCGGCGGCGCCGATTTCACTGTCGTTCAGAACGCCGCCTATACCGGTGAAAAGATCCATCGAAGCCAGCGCAATATTGTCCCGTACGTTCATGCCGGTGGCGAGGCCGAAGTGCTTGCGATCCTCGGAAAGGTATCCAATCCCGGCCCGCACCGCATCCTTGGGGGATCTGATCGAGACGGATTGTCCGTGCACCCGGATTTCACCGCTATCTTTCGGGTCCGCTCCAAATATGGCCCGCGCCACCTCGGTCCGGCCCGCCCCCATCAGACCCGCAAATCCCAGAATCTCACCCTTCTGGACCGAGAAGCTGACATCCTGAATTTCAGCGCCCCGTGACAGGTTACTGATCTCAAGCGAAACTTCGGCCCCGGCCAGATCGGGTACTTCCAGCGGTTCTTCCTTGACCTCGCGGCCCACCATCATCGCGATGATCTGGCTGATCGGGGTTTCGGCGGCACCGACCGTACCGACATATTCGCCGTCACGCATCACCGTTACCCTGTCGGCGATCTGTTTCAGTTCGTCCATTTTGTGGCTGATATAGACGATGCCCACGCCTTCGGCCTTGAGGCGGCGGATGATTACAAAGAGTTCGGCAATCTCGGCATCGTTCAGCGCCGCCGTTGGTTCATCCATGATCAGCACTTTCGATCGGTAGGACAGAGCCTTGGCAATCTCGACCATCTGTTGCTTGGCAATGGTCAGGCCGCCGACCAGCGCCCTTGGTTCGAGCCCCAGGTTCATCGACGCAAAGATGTCGGCTGTCTGTGCGTTCAGCGCCGCATCGTCCAGTCGACCAAAGCTTTTGCGCGGCTCGCGGCCAATAAAGATGTTCTGCGCCACGGTCAGATCGTTCATCAGGCTCAACTCCTGATGAATAATGCCGATCCCCAGATCCTGCGCCTGACGCGGGGATTGCGGGCTGACCACCCGGCCTTCGACCGACAACGACCCACCATCGCGCTGATAAATGCCTGAAAGGATTTTCATCAGCGTACTTTTCCCGGCGCCGTTCTCGCCCATCAGCGCGTGAACCTCACCGGGCACCAGATCGAACTGCACGGATTTCAGCGCGTGCACACCGGGGAAGTGCTTTTCAATCCCCGTCATTTCGACCAGTTTCGTCATTTCTCCTCCCATTTATCCCTCAACCCTCGTGTCGCATCCGGTTCACATCACCGCTCCGATCTGCCACGGAACAAACTCGACCCCTCCGAATCCGAGCTGCTCGCTTTTCGTCTTTTCGCCCGATGCGACGCGGATCAGAATCTCGAACAGTTCCTCACCCTTGGCTTCGATGCTGACGCCCTCGGTGACGATGTCGCCGCAGTTCAGGTCCATGTCGTCGGACATGCGGGCATACATTTCGGAATTGGTGGCCAGCTTGATGCAGGGTGTCGGCTGATAGCCGGAAACCGAGCCGCGCCCGGTGGTGAACACAATCAGGTTCGACCCTGACGCCACCTGACCCGTGACCGAGCAGGGATCAAACCCCGGACTGTCCATGAAAACAAACCCGTGTTTGTCGACGATCTGGCCAAACTCGTACACATCGCGCAGAGGCGCCGTACCGCCCTTGGCGACCGCACCCAGCGATTTTTCCAGAATCGTCGTCAGCCCGCCGCGCTTGTTGCCGGGGCTGGGGTTGTTGTCCATCTCGCCGCCGTTTCGTTCGGTGTAGTCCTCCCACCAGCGGATGCGGGCGATCAGCTTTTCTCCAACTTCGACAGTTTCGGCACGACGGGTCAAAAGATGTTCCGCACCGTAGATTTCGGACGTCTCCGACAGAATGGTCGTGCCACCGTGCCGAACCAGCAGGTCCGAGGCATAGCCAAGCGCCGGGTTTGCCGTGATGCCGGAATACCCGTCTGAACCGCCGCATTGCATTCCAACGGTGATTGCACTGACGGGCGCGGGTTGCCGGGTGGCCTGATTGGCCAGTTCGGCAATTCCGCGCAGCTCTTCCAGCCCCCGCTCGATGGTTCGGCGCGTGCCGCCCTCGTTCTGGATCGTCATGTAGCGCAGTGCGCCATCGGGACGGATCGGACGCCCCCCGACCAGATCGGACACCTGCATGACTTCGCAACCCAAACCGATCAGAAGAATGCCACCAAAATTCGGGTGCTGCGCATAGCCTGCCAATGTGCGGAACAGGGCGGCATAGCCTTCGTTCTTGCCGGACATTCCGCAACCGGTGCCATGAACAATCGGCACAATGCCGTCGACGTTGGGGTAAGCATCCAGAAGGCCCGATTTCTCGGCCGCCTCGGAAATGAAACGCGCGACCGAGCCGGAACAGTTCACGGTGGTCAGAATGCCGATGTAATTCCGCGTGCCCACTTTGCCGTCCGCCCGGTGAAACCCCTTAAAGGGCCGGGTGTGCTGAATTTTGGGCAATGGCACGCAGGCAGACGCATGCGCATAGTCCTGCTGATGCTCTCCCATCCCAAGGTTGTGGACATGGACATGCGCGCCCGGCGCAATATCTGACTTGGCCTGCCCGATGATCTGGCCATACCGGATCACATTCGTCCCTTCGGGGATATGCACCACGGCAATCTTGTGGCCACGCCCGATCGAACCCGGCAAAGGCGCAGGCACTCCTGTCGGGCAGTCGCCAGCCGAAAGATCCCGCAGCGCAATGACCACATTGTCATCCGGGTTCAGCCTGACGGTGTCCTGCGCCTTGCCCTGAAGGCCCTTGTTTTTCTGCTGTGCTTGCATTGTTTTCCCACTTGCCTGCACAAATTGCTAATGAGCGAACTCCCGCTTGTCAACTAACATGTTAGTATGCTAGATCGAAAATCATGAACCGACCTCAAGACATCGACGCAACCTTGCTGCCTGAAATTGCCGTGACAGAAGGCTCGCTGGCGCACCGTGTTTATCTTGCGATCAAGCAGGCCATCCTGTCCCTGGATTTCCTGCCGGGCGCAAATCTGAAGAAAGCGCCGATCTGTGAACGGCTTGGTGTCTCTCGTGCGCCCGTGGCCGATGCAATTGCCCGGCTGGCAGCCGACGGGCTGGTGGATGTGGTTCCGCAATCGGGAACGCGGGTATCCTATTTCTCAATGTCGGAAATCCGCGAGGGCGTCTTTCTGCGCGAAGCCCTTGAACTGGCTACCGTCGCCAAGGTCGCCCGCGATTTTACCGAAGACCAGCGCAAGCGCCTGAGTCGCAACATGCGGCTGCAGGAACTGCTGATCGAGGATGAGGACATCCCCGGGTTCTATCAGGCCGACGAGGAATTTCACGCCCTGCTGATGGCCTTTACCGGCTTTGTCCGGCTGCCGGATGTGGCGCAAACGGTTTCACTGCAGGTCAGCCGTGCACGCATGCTGCTGTTGCCTACCCCGGGCCGCGTTGCGGAAACGCTGCAAGAACACCGCGCGATATTCGACGCGATCCAGGACCGCAACGAACATGCCGCACAGGAGGCGATGCGCCATCACCTGGGACAGTTGATGCCGCGCATCGAGGTTCTGGAACGCGAAAAGCCGCACCTGTTCAACATCAGCTCCTACACAGAACGAGACGCAGGATGACCGTTTCTCAGACCGAACTCCTCAACAACCGAACGTCACGCCCTGTTCCTTTGACCCGCATGGGTTTCGGGGGCGCACCATTGGGAAACCTCTATCGCAAGGTGTCCGATGCCGACGCACAGGCCGCGTTGCATGCGGCTTTCGATGCCGGGATCCGCTTCTTTGACACCGCCCCGCAATACGGGCTGGGCCGGTCTGAACAGCGCTTCGGAGAGGCCATCCCGGTCTTTGGACGTGACAACATTCAGCTTTCCACAAAGATCGGGCGCCTTCTTGTGGACTGCGAACCGCACGAGGTCACACCCGAAGCTTTCGTGGATGTTCCCCGGAAACGCATCGTATTCGACTACACCTATGACGGTGTCATGCGATCCTACGAAGCCAGCCGCGAACGGATCGGTGTCGCCAATGCCGACATTCTTCTGGTGCATGATGTTTGCGTTTTCAGCCAGGGCAGTCAGGAAGCATCCGACGCGAAGGTCCGAGAGCTTTTTGACGGCGGCGGCTACCGCGCACTGGCTGAATTGCGGGAGGCGGGCGAAATCGCCGCGATCGGCGCCGGGGTCAATGAATGGAAGGTGTGCGAGAAATTGCTGGGTCTGGGGGATTTCGACGGCTTCCTTCTGGCTGGGCGATACACGCTGCTGGAACAGGAGGCGTTGGAAAGCTTTCTGCCGCTCTGCGAAAAGCGTGATGTCGGCATCATTCTGGGCGGCCCCTACAACTCGGGCATTCTGGCGACCGGCGCGGTTCCCGGAGCAAAGTACAATTACGTGGATGCGCCACCGGGCATCATGGACAAAGTGCGCAAAATCGAGGCCGTGTGTGACGCTCACGGCACTCCGCTGATTGCGGCCGCCCTGCAGTTCGTTCTTGGGCATCCATGTGTCAAAACTGTTGTACCCGGGGCGGTCAGTGCGGCCGAGGTGAATGCGAATGTCGCCTTGCTGGAGCGCAATATTCCCGCTTCGCTGTGGTCGGACCTGAAATCCGAAGGCCTGATCCGCGCGGATGCCCCCCTGCCATCGGAGACGGCCCATGCTACGTAACATCGATCCACTGCTTTCCCCTGACCTACTACATGCCTTGCGATCCATGGGTCACGGGGATGACATCGTTATCGCTGACGCCAATTTTCCCGGCTCCAGCGTAGGCCCCGAATGCCTGAGGGCGGATGGATCCTCGGCCGGTGATATACTTCGGGCCGTTCTCTCGGTCATGCCGCTGGACAATTTTGTTCCCGACCCCGCCCTGACCATGCAGGTGGTGGGAAACCCCGAGGCGGTCCCCGAGGCGGTGGCCGACTTTCAATCCATCATTCACCAGACAGCCGACAACCCCGTCGAAATACAAAGCCTTGAGCGCTTTGCATTCTATGAACGCGCATCCCAAGCTTTCGTCATCGTCCAGACCGGCGAGCGCAGGCTTTACGGCAATATCATCCTGAAAAAAGGCGTGATTGGATGAGAATTGATGCTCATCAGCATTTCTGGTCTCTGGATCGGGGTGATTACGGCTGGCTGACAGCCGAGATCGGGCCGATCTACGGGGATTTTCTGCCCACCGATCTGCTGCCCCTGATTGAACGTGCCGGAATCGATGGCACTGTTCTGGTTCAGGCTGCCCCGACCGTTGCCGAAACAGAGTTCATGTTGTCGTTGGCGGACAAAACTTCCTTTGTCAAAGGCGTCGTGGGCTGGGTTGATTTCGAAGCATCCGATGCCCCACAACAGATTAAGGCGCTGGCACAAAACCCACTCCTCGTCGGATTGCGCCCGATGATTCAGGATATCGAGGATCCTGAATGGATGCTGCGGGAGTCTCTGCACCCGGCCTTTGCGGCGCTCATCGCTCACGAACTGGCCTTTGATGCGCTGACCTTGCCCAAGCATCTTGGGCCGTTGCACAGTTTGCTGGCCAGATACCCGCAGATGCGGGTTATCGTGGATCACGCATCAAAACCGGCGATCCGGGACGGTCGGCTATCTGACTGGGCCGATGACATTGCCGCAGTCGCCAGCAACAGCCATGCGTTTTGCAAGCTGTCCGGACTTGTGACCGAAGCGCAGCCCGGCTGGGACATCGGCGACCTGCGCCCTGTCGTGGATCATCTGCTGAACGTGTTCGGACCCGAACGCCTGATCTGGGGCAGCGACTGGCCGGTTTGCACTCTTGCCAGCAGCTATGAACGTTGGGTCGAGGTTACCGACATACTGCTTTCGGGTCTGACCCCTGAAGAACGTTCGGCAATTCTGGGCGGCAATGCGCTGCGCGCCTACAGCCTGAGGGATTGAAATGAACCTGTCTGAATTTGACCGCGACGGAGTGTGGCTGGGTCGTGTCGAACGGGCCGGCATTGGACCGTGCGTTGTCACCTTGCGCGGCGAAAGCCTGATGGACATCACATCAAGAACCGCGCCCACGGTCCGGGATGTCCTCGAACGCGAAGATGCGGCGGAATATGTCCGCACTGCCGACGGTGAGGTGTTGGACCCGGCCCGCGATGCCTTTGCCTGGCTTGCCCCTTGTGACCTGCAGGCAGTCAAAGCCTGCGGCGTCACCTTTGCCGGTTCCATGGTCGAACGCGTGATCGAAGAAAAGGCCGGTGGCGACCCGGCCCGTGCCGACAGCATTCGCAACCGGATCGGTGTCCGCATCGGCAAGAAACTAGGCGATATCGTCCCCGGATCGAACGCAGCTGCAAAGGCAAAACAAGCCCTGATCGAAGAAGGTTTGTGGAGCCAGTATCTGGAAGTTGGCATCGGACCCGACGCCGAGGTCTTTTCCAAGGCACAGGTCCTGTCGTCGGTCGGGTACGGGGCCGAGATTGGTCTGCACCCGGTTTCGGAATGGAACAACCCGGAACCCGAAATCGTGCTTGCCGTGAATTCGCAAGGCGTGATCACGGGGGCGACATTGGGCAATGACGTCAATCTGCGCGACGTCGAGGGGCGCTCGGCCTTGTTGCTGAGCAAGGCCAAGGACAACAATGCGTCCTGCGCGATCGGTCCGGTGATCCGGCTGTTCGATGACCATTATTCGCTGGACGATGTGCGACAGGCCGAACTGACACTGACTGTAAACGGTCCGGACGGTTTCAACCTGAACGGAAGCTCCTCCATGTCCCAGATCAGCCGCGATCCTGCAGATCTTGTTTGCCAGACGATTGGGCGGCATCACCAGTATCCGGACGGCCTGATGCTGTTCCTCGGGACCCTGTTCGCCCCGACGCAGGATCGGGAAACACCCGGAGGAGGGTTTACACACAAGCTGGGAGACGTTGTAACCATCGCCAGTGAAAAGCTGGGCACACTGACCAACACGGTGCGTCTGGCGACTGAGTGCCCCGAATGGCGTTTCGGGGCGTCCCATCTGATGCGAAACCTGGCCCGGCGCGGCCTGCTGTAAGAAAGAACCACAATATGCTCACCGGAAAACACCTGATCGCTGGCGAATGGATTGGCGCGGACACTGTCTTTGCTTCGCAGCCTGCAGAAGGCCCCGCCCATGACTTTGCGGCGGGAACGGCATCTCACGTCGACGCCGCCGTCGACGCCGCCGAAGAGGCGTTTGCAACCTACGGCTGGTCCTCGCGCGCCGAACGGGCAGAGCTGTTACGCCGGGTCGCCGAGGAAATCGATGCCCGGGGGGATGCAATCACCGAAATTGGCAGCCAGGAAACCGGCCTGCCCGCAGCCCGCCTGCAAGGAGAGCGCGGGCGGACAGTGGGACAGTTGCGCCTGTTCGCAGATTATATCCTTCAGGGTGATTATCTGGACATGCGCCATGACCCTGCTATGCCCGACCGCGCGCCCCTGCCGCGCCCGGACCTGCGGATGATACAGCGCCCTCTGGGTCCGGTTGCCGTATTCGGGGCCTCCAATTTTCCGCTGGCGTTTTCGGTTGCGGGCGGTGACAGCGCCGCGGCGCTGGCCGCCGGATGCCCGGTTGTCGTCAAGGGGCACCCGGCACATCCGGGCACTGGTGAGATCGTCGCACAGGCCATCGACGCCGCCATCAAGGCTTGCGGGGTCCACCCGGGTGTCTTCTCGCTGGTTCAGGGTGACGCACGTGAAGTCGGCGAACGGCTGGTTCAGCACCCATTGATCCGCGCAGTTGGCTTCACCGGCAGCCTGGCCGGGGGGCGGGCGCTGTTCGATCTGTGTGCGCAACGGGACGAGCCTATTCCGTTCTTCGGTGAACTCGGGTCGGTCAACCCGATGTTTATCCTGCCTCAGGCGGCGGCTGCCCGCGCCGCGGAGATCGGTGTGGGCTGGGCCGGTTCGCTCGCCATGGGTGCGGGTCAGTTCTGCACAAATCCCGGCATCGCCGTGGTGATCGATGGCCCGGATGCGGACGCACTGGAAGCCGCCGCCGCAGATGCGCTGAAGGAGGTTGCTGCCCAAACCATGCTGACCGACGGGATCGCGAACGCATACCGGCAAGGGTCAGATCGCGTGGCGGCCTGCAACGGTGTTACCCGGATTCTGGGCGAAAACTGTGAGACACGCTCGGCCAGACCCTGGCTGTTCAGTGTTTCCGGCAAAGACTGGCAATGGGACCATCGATTGCAGGAAGAGGTGTTTGGCCCGCTCGGCATCATCGTGCGCGTTCAGGAATTCGCCGAAATGCGCGATATCGCCCGTACGATCGAAGGCCAGTTGACCTGCACCGTTCACATGGATGCGGGCGACGCGCCGGATGCCGGTTCGCTGCTGCCACTGCTGGAGCGAAAAGCCGGGCGCATTCTGGCCAACGGGTTCCCCACCGGGGTCGAAGTTTGCGACGCGATGGTGCACGGGGGGCCCTACCCGGCCTCGACCAACTTTGGTGCAACTTCTGTGGGAACGCTTTCGATCCGGCGCTTCCTGCGGCCCGTTTGCTATCAGAATATCCCGGCCGAATTGCTGCCGGAACAGGGATGAGGTCCGGTATGCCGAACGAAGGAACACCAGCGCGACTGGCCGGGAAAACCGCTCTGGTCACGGCGGCAGGCCAAGGCATCGGCCGAGCGTCAGTCGAACTTTTTGCCGCCGAAGGGGCGCAGGTCATTGCATGCGACATCAACTCTGATGCGTTGGCCTCGCTTGATGGAACAGCGGGGGTAACGACGCTGCAACTGGATGTGACGGATGCCAGTGCTGTGCAGGCCGCTGTCGCGGACTTGCCGGCACTGGACGTGCTGTTCAATTGCGCGGGCTATGTTGCAAACGGGTCCATTCTGGAATGTGAGGAACGCGACTGGGATTTCAGTTTCGACCTGAACGTCAAGGCCATGTATCGGCTGACCCGGCTGATCCTGCCGAACATGTTGGATAACGGCGGCGGCTCGATCATCAACATGTCGTCGGTTGCCTCGTCGATCAAGGGCGTGCCGAACCGCTTTGCCTATTGCGCCTCGAAGGCGGCAGTCATTGGCCTCACCAAATCAGTCGCGGCGGATTTCGTCACACAAGGGGTTCGCTGCAACGCGATCTGTCCGGGGACTGTGGACAGCCCCTCTCTGCATGACCGCCTGCGTGAAACCGGCGACTATCAGCAGGCGATGACGGATTTCATCGCGCGCCAGCCCATGGGGCGCATCGGAACCGCCGAAGAGATCGCGGAACTCGCACTCCACCTGGCCAGCGACGCCAGCAAATACACCACCGGACAGCCCTTTGCCATCGATGGCGGCTGGACGATCTGAAGAATGAGGGAAACAGGATGAAACTTCTGCGCTTTGGGCCTGTCGGTCAGGAAAAACCGGGCCTTCTGGATGATACCGGAGTAATTCGGGACCTGTCGGGGGTCGTGGATGACATTGCCGGCGAAACGCTGGGCGATGAGAGCCTGCAAAAACTCCGCGCTCTGGACCCCGCTCAATTGCCGCAAGCCGATGCGAATACCCGGATCGGTGCCTGTGTCGGGCAGGTCGGAAAGTTTATCTGCATTGGCCTGAACTATGCCGACCATGCTGACGAAAGCGGTATGGAACTGCCGCAGGAGCCAGTCGTCTTTTTCAAGGCAACCTCGGCCATCATGGGGCCGAATGACACCGTGGAAATCCCGCGCGGATCGGTCAAAACCGATTGGGAGGTCGAACTGGGCGTGGTTATCGGCAAAGCCGCAAAATACGTGTCAGAAGCCGAAGCGTTAGACCACGTGGCGGGCTATTGCGTGATCAACGACCTGTCTGAACGCGATTTCCAACTGCATCGCTCGGGCCAGTGGGTCAAGGGCAAGTCGGCGGATACGTTTGGTCCGATTGGCCCGTGGCTGGTGACGCGGGACGAGGTTTCGGACCCGCAAAACATGGCAATGTTTCTTGAGGTGAACAGGCATCGTTATCAGGACGGATCGACCCGGACGATGCATTTCGCCGTTGCGACGGTAGTTTCGTACCTTTCCCAGTTCATGTCCCTGCAGCCGGGCGATGTGATCGCCACCGGAACACCGCCGGGTGTCGGGATGGGTCAGACACCGCAGACCTATCTGAAGCCCGGTGACAAAATCGAACTGGGCATCGAAGGTCTGGGCGTGCAGAAACAGAACGTCGTTGCTGGCTGATCCGGGCAACCGTGAACTTGACCATGTCCGGGTGCGGCGCTAAGGCCCGGATATGGACAAGCAAAAGAAACCCTCTCGCCAGCAGGTCTATACGCTGCTGGTTCAGATCGGACGGAAAGAAGGTGACGGTCTGCCCGAGGGCGCGACCGGTGCCGCACTGATGTGTTTTGCCAGCGGCGTGGACGAGGCGGAAGCGGTACGGGAAACCGTGGCGATTCTGAAACAGGCCGATACTGCTCCGCTGGATGTTACCGGCTATGGCACACTGGCCGAGCGTGAGGCGCAGGGCCATGACATCGATTCTGACGAACGTACTCTGATGCAACGGGCGCTGGATGAAAACGCGGTCATCGTCGCGCAGATGACGCCGTTTTTCGGGGATCCGGAACAGTCCTAGTTCCGCGCCCCGAACCATTTGCGGTAGATTTCGGAATACGTGCCGTCTTCACGCAGGGACAGCAGCGCCTGGTTGACTTCTTCGACCAAAGGCGAGCCGGTCGGAAAGGCGATCCCATAGGTTTCGCGCAGGAAAATTCCGCCTGTCACCGAGGCGATTTTCCGGCCTTCATGCGCAGCGTAATAGGACAGGATCGGTGCATCGAAGACGACCGCGTCCAGTTCCTCTTTCTCGAAGGATGTCAGCATCTCTTCCAGTCCGGGATAGCCGGTAAACTCAATTTCGCGACGGTTCAGAAAGTTGGCGGCGGTCGAGCCCGAGATCGTGCCCACCTGCTTGCCATAGAGGTCGTTGACCGAGTTTACGCTGCCGGTAATCGCATCCACGGTCATGACCGAAGTAATCCGGGCCGTGAAAACGGACACGATGAACAGCGAAGAAACAACCAGAATGACCCCCAGCAAACGGCCAAAAGGCGTGCGGGGCATGCGTTCTTCGAAGCCGCCATTGACCACCAGGTTCAATGCCCACCAGAAAGACGGGAACCATGCCTCGTTCAGCTTGCGGTCAAAATAGGGTTGCGCACGTCGTTCGAAACTCCACATCAGCATACCGCCGCCCAGCAGGATCGCAAAAGCCAGCCCGATCGCTATGAACAGTTCGCGCGACAACAGCGCCTGCAGCAGGGATGGCCGGCGCATTGCTTCGGACGGAACCATGATCTGCAAACCGGATTCGAAAATCGGCTGGCTGAAATCCATACTCGTTTCGCGTGACGCGGTGATCGAGATATTGGCGATCGCAAGATCGGCTGTCCCGTCCTGCACCGAATTCAGCATGTCCCCAAAGGCATCCAACCGGTTGACCGAATACTCCCAACCCAGCGCGCTGGACAGGGCTTCCAGCAAGTCCATGGAAAAACCGCTCTGGTCCCCGTCCTCGACATAGGAAAACGGGGGGCGGGTTACGGTCGAGACCGTAAGCGATTGCGCCTGGCTTTGCTGTGCAAGAACGGCGAAAGTCAGGCAGACCACTGCGAAGAATAGGCGTTTCATCGACAAGATACCTGTTTCGCGGCCCTCTAGCTTAGTTTTGGACCGGGCGGCAAGGTGATCGCGGGGTAAAGCGCCATGTTTTCCGGACGTCTCAACCAGACATGCGTGGGCAAAACAGGTGGAAAATTTGCGCCCTGGGGTTGGCAATCGGGCCAATTCGTTGAATCTGTGCACGAACCTGCCCAGCAATACAGACAAGAGGCCCGCGATGACAGACCCGGTACAATTGACGGCAGACCTGATCCGTTGCCCATCGGTCACACCCGAGGAAGGCGGCGCGCTGGTTCTGTTGCAGAAAGTCCTGTCGGACGCGGGCTTTGAATGCACCCGGGCGGATCGCGGCGGGATCAGCAATCTGTTTGCGCGCTGGGGCAGCAAGGGCCATGCGCGCAGCTTCGGCTTCAACGGGCATACCGACGTCGTTCCTGTAGGTGATGAGGCAGCATGGACCATGCCGCCCTTTGGGGCCGAAATACGCGACGGGATCATGTATGGCCGGGGCGCCACGGACATGAAGTCGGGCGTCGCTGCGTTTGCAGCCGCAGCCATTGATTTTGTACGGGACACTCCGCCGGACGGAGCCATCATCCTGACCATCACCGGGGATGAGGAAGCCGATGCGCTGGACGGCACAACCGCATTGCTGGATTACATGGACGCTGCGGACGAACGTATGTCGGTCTGTCTGGTTGGCGAACCCACCTGCCCGAACCGCATGGGTGATATGATCAAGATTGGGCGGCGCGGCTCGATGACCGCATGGTTCACTGTCAGTGGGGTACAAGGCCATTCGGCCTATCCTCATCGAGCGAAGAACCCGGTGCCCGCCATCGCTCGGCTGATGGACCGGCTGGCCAGCCACCAGCTGGATCAGGGCTCGGACCATTTCGATGCGTCGACCCTTGCGGTCGTCACAATCGATACCGGAAATCCGGCCACGAACGTGATCCCTGCGCAATGCGGCGGGGCAGTGAACATCCGCTTCAATGACCTTCATTCCGGGCAAAGCCTGAGCGACTGGCTGCACGCCGAAGCGGACCGGGTTGCCGAAGAGTTTGGCGTCACAATCGATACCCGCATCAAAATCTCCGGCGAAAGCTTTCTGACGCCGCCGGGCCCCCTGTCGGATCTGGTTTCGGGCGCGATCGAAGCCGAAACCGGAATCATTCCCGAGCTGTCCACAACCGGCGGTACATCGGATGCGCGCTTCGTCAAGAACCATTGCCCGGTGGTCGAATTCGGGCTTGTTGGGCGCACCATGCATCAGGTCGACGAATGCGTCGAAGTCGCGCAAATCGAACAGCTCAAGGCGATTTATACGCGCATTCTCGGGGATTACTTCGCCTGATCCATGCAACGCACTTTGATTATCATGATCAAGGAACCACGCCCGGGTCGGGTCAAGACGCGACTGGGTCGGGATATCGGCATGGTTGGTGCAGCGTGGTGGTTTCGGCATCAGGCAAGGGCTCTGATCCGGCGGCTACGCGATCCTCGGTGGCAGATCATGCTGGCGGTTTCACCCGATCGGGAGGGTCTGGCCAGCCGAATCTGGCCCGCCGATTTGCCGCGTGTCGCGCAAGGGCAAGGCGATCTGGGTGTCCGCATGGCCCGAATGTTACGCAGCGCTCCGGACGGGCCCGTCTGCCTGATCGGTGCCGACATACCGGGCATTACCCGCAACCACATCGCAAGTGCCTTTCGCGCCCTGGGGGCGACGCAAATGGTATTCGGGCCTGCGACAGATGGCGGGTACTGGCTGGTTGGTGCGCAAGGCGTAGCGGCGCTGCCATCCGGATTGTTTAATAACGTGCGCTGGTCGACGGAACACGCGCTGGCGGACACACTCGCCTCGATCCCCGATCGCAGCTTCGCGCTGCTGGATTATCTGAACGACGTGGATACCGTCGCAGATCTGCAAACCTGATCCACACGACTGCTTTTTTGGTCATGACGCGGTCGCATCCCCGTGCTAGGCCGAATTCATGACTCGCATCCCCACCAAGCAGGAGGTCCTGGACTGGATCTCGGCGAACCCCACCTTGACCTCGAAACGCGATATCGCCAAGGCCTTTGGCATCAAGGGCGCGGACCGAATTGACCTCAAGCGTATCCTCAAGGAGCTAGAGGCCGAAGGGCATCTGGAAAAGCGAAAGCGCAGCTATCGCGACCCCGACCGTCTGCCTCCCGTCAGTGTGTTGCAGGTGAAGGCGCCGAACGCTGATGGCGATCTGTTTGCCCGTCCGCTGGAATGGCATGGCGAAGGCGTTGAACCTATTGTCCTGATCATTGCCCGCGCCAGCGATCCGGCGCTGGGCGAAGGGGACCGCATCCTGGCCCGCCTGACGGTGGTGCATGAGGAAGACCACAATTACGAGGCGCGGCTGATCCGCCGTATCGGAACCAACCCGCGCAAAATCGTCGGCATCTTCCGCAAAGGGGCCGAGGGCGGGCGGATCGTTCCCATCGACAAGACCGGCCAGACCGAATGGCTGGTTCAGGATGGAGCGGTGCTGGGCGCCAAAGACGGCGAACTGGTCGAGGCCGAGCAGGCCGGGCCAAAAAACCGCATGGGCCTGCCCCGTGCGCGGATCGTGGAACGGCTGGGTGATCCGTCTGCGCCCAAGGCCGTGTCGCTGATCGCCATCCATCAGCACGGCATCCCGGACGATTTTCCGGACAAGGTGATTGACGAGGCTGACAAGGCCAAACCCGTTGGCCTGAAAGGGCGCGAAGACCTGCGGGACATGCCGTTGCTGACCATCGACCCGTCGGACGCACGGGACCATGACGACGCCTGCTATGCGCATGCCGACGACGATCCCAAGAACCCTGGCGGCCATGTCATCTGGGTCGCGATTGCAGACGTGGCAGCTTATGTGCAGCCAGGTACGGCATTGGATCGCGAGGCACGCAAACGCGGCAATTCCAGTTACTTCCCCGACCGTGTGGTGCCGATGCTGCCGGATCGTTTGTCGGGTGATCTGTGTTCGCTGCACGAAGGCGTCCCGCGCGCCTGTATCGCCGTTCGAATGCAGATCGACGCGGATGGCAACAAGATCGGCCACCGCTTCGTTCGGGCCCTGATGCGCTCTGCTGCTTCGCTGAATTACACCGAAGTGCAGGAGGCTATTGACGGTAATCCCAATGACCGTACCGGACCCCTGTTGGAACCGGTTCTGAAACCGCTCTATGCTGCGTATACCGCGCTGAAAAAGGCGCGCTCGGTACGGCAACCACTGGAACTTGACCTGCCCGAACGCAAGATCGTCCTCAGCGACAGCGGAGAGGTGGTGAGCGTTGCCTTCCGCGAACGTCTGGACGCACACAAACTGATCGAAGAGTTCATGATCCTCGCCAATGTCGCGGCAGCTGAGACGTTGATCGCCAAGCGCCAGCCGCTATTGTTCCGGGTGCATGAAGAACCCGCGCCCGAAAAGCTGGAAAGCCTGCGCGAAACGGCTCAGGCCGCAGGCCTCAACCTGGCCAAGGGACAAGTGTTGCAGACACGCCACCTGAACGCGCTGCTAAACGCCGCTGCCGGAACCGAGGATGCGGAGCTGATCAACCTCACCACCCTCAGGTCGATGGCGCAGGCGTATTACAACCCCGAGAATTTCGGCCACTTCGGTTTGGCGTTGCGGAACTATGCGCATTTCACTTCGCCCATCCGTCGCTATTCCGACCTGATCGTGCATCGCGGGCTGATCTCGGCCCATGGCTGGGGCAAGGATGGGTTGACCGAGGATGACATCGATCGCCTGGAAGAGACCGCGACCCACATCTCGGACACCGAACGTCGTTCGATGATGGCGGAACGGGACACAACCGACCGCTATCTTGCCGCCTATCTCAGCGAGCGGGTGGGCAATGAGTTCACCGGTCGCATTAGCGGCATCGCCCGGTTCGGCGCCTTCGTGAAGATGGATGAAACCGGCGCGGACGGGCTGGTGCCGGTGCGCTCACTGGGTCGGGAGTTCTTCCATTTCGACCGCGAGGCCGGAACCCTGATGGGGTCGGACACCGGCCTGATCATCGCCATAGGTCAGCGTGTCACTGTTCGTCTGACTGAAGCTACGCCTGTGACCGGCGGGCTGGAGCTGGAGTTGTTGTCGATTGACGATCAGGCCTTGCCGCGCGGACGGGGGCCGGCAAAGCGGGCAACCCGGCGCAAGGCGGTCAGTACCAAGCGCAAGAAGGACAAGATCAAGCGCAAGGTCGAACGCAAACGCCGTCAGAGGTGATAAGTCAGCGCCCGCGCGATCAGCCAACCGTGACGGGTTTCGTCGATCTGGTCAATGTCATCGAACAACACGGCCCGATTGCCATCGATCCGGTCTTCACCGGGAAAGGCCGAGGTGAAATCGCCCATCAACCGGCTCTGGCAATGCACGAACAGGGCGAAGCTGGCGGACTTGTGGCTACCAAGCCGGACCGTTGATCCCTTGGGCGCCAGGTAGGCAGGCTGGCCCCAGCGCAACGCCTCAGCCAACGGCTGCGCGGCTTCCAGATCGCTTGCGGTCTCAAAGACCAGCTCTCGCAGGATCAGGGCACCCTTTCGAGTGCCCTGGGGCAGTTCCTCGAAAGCCTGTGCCACTGCCGGGTTCTCAAAAGGTCTCATACCAATGGGATCGCCTGTTCCATGCGGTCAATATAGCTGTTCAGCAGTTTATCCTGTTTGATCCGCCGTGTCAGCGGAGTGTCCGACGGTGTCGCCCGCATCGCCGCGAGAATTGGACCAACACTCATATCCGCCGATGTCGGGTGTTCCGCCAGCAGGAACGGAGATTGCCAAAGAAATGCGGCGATGGATTCCAGATCCCGCTCGATCCGTTCCATCCGTTCAGCAACCGAAAATCGGCCAACCCCCTGCGCCTGCAATCCTTTCAGAACGGATTTTCGGATGGCATTGGAAACCGGCTTGCGGATCAAAGCCGGTACAGAGGTAAAGAACGTGTTACGCAGGATCGGCCAGACCTCGTCATTGCCCCAGCGATCCAGAACGATCTGAAAATACAAGTGCTCTTCAGCCATTCGCACCAAAGCACGCGATTGCGCCTTTTGAATGTCGCTCAGGCCCCGATCGAATTCGGCGCCCTGCGCCTCCAGCCAGTCCCGGATTAGGTCACTGTCCGGCACCAGTCGGTCGGGTGTGCGCAACACCGGAAGCTTGTGGTGCGGCATCTTTCGGGGATCTAGCAGATCCGACCGCTGCCACGACTGGCCGGAGTGCTGCAGCATGAGAGCCGTTTTCACGCAAAAGGGGCTGGCGCTGTATTGGCCAAAGGCGGATGGGAAGGTCAGAAGGGTCAGCATCAAAATCGCTCCTAAGTGGGATGGTCGATGCATAACTCCGACTGATGACAGAAACTGACATCAGGTTTAGGCTAAGTTGCATCATGACCCGAACCACCCGACTGTTCCAACTGATGCAGGCCCTGCGCTCGGGCCCGTCTCCCAGAACGTCCTCACAACTGGCGCAGGATCTTGGTGTCTCGGCCCGCACGGTTCACCGCGACATAGACACATTGCGCGGCCTTGGCGCAGTCATCGACGGAGAGGCCGGTTTTGGGTTCACCCTGATCGAAGACGCGACCCTGCCCCCGCTCGGTTTTACCGATGATGAACTTGAAGCCCTTGTTCTTGGCCTGCGCGAAGTGCAGCAGATCGGGGACCCTGCCCTGTCCGACGCGGCCAGCGCGGCGCTGCGCAAATTGCAGGGCCGCCTGCCACAGCGCCAGTCCCACAGGCTAAGCCACGCGGTGCTGACGGCAACACGTTTTGACCGCCCGGCCACGCCCACGATTCATGTCCCTGATCTGCGGCAGGCCACGTGGGATGAACGCACGGTCGAGTTCGCCTATACCGATGCAAAAGGCGATGCCACCACGCGGCGCGTCAATCCGCTGAGCATCGTCTATATGGATCGGGCCAGCATTCTGCTGAGCTGGTGCCACCTGCGCCGGGATTTCCGGTTTTTCCGCTTGGACCGGATGCAAGACATGAAGATCACGGAAGAAAGTTTTCGCCCCAATCGCGTTCCCTTGCTGCGGAAAGCACTGGCCCGAATCCGAGAAGATCGCGAGGCGCATAGCCGGGAAAACAATAACGGCGAGTCCTAACAGCCACTTAAGCAACGCGCGGTCACCAAACGGGAAATTAACCACGGGTTTGTACCCCATTCGTTCCTGCACAGGACGACGAGGGGAACAAGTCATGTTGCGCTATGTATACGCTGACGAGCTGCATAAATTTCCAGAACTGGCCAAGGGGATGTTTCTGGACCGTGCCGATCAGTTCAAGACCCGGCTGGAATGGGATGTTGATGTCGACGAAAACGGCGAAGAACGGGATCGGTATGACGATCTGAACCCGCTTTATGTCATCTGGGAAGAACCCGATGGCAGCCATGGCGGTTCGATGCGAATACTGCCGACAACCGGCCCGGTCATGGTAAACGATGTCTTTGGTCATCTGACGGGCGGCAGTCCCATCCGCAGCCCGCTGATCTGGTAGGTTACGCGGTTCTGCCTGTCGCGCAGTGCCAGCGCGCACACGGCAGGTGCCATAATGCTGAGCGGTGGCGAAGTGATGGAAGGATTTGGCCTGACCCATATTGCCGGTGTCTTCGACGCAAGGATGATCCGGATCTACCGTCTGATAGGGTCATCGCCGGTGGTGCTGGGGTCGCAGGGCAAGGGCCGGGATCAGATCTCGGTCGGGCTGTGGCCCTATTCAGCCGAGGACTGCAACCGGGTGGCTGAACGGGCGGGGGTTTCCCGAGACCTGTCCCGGCTGTGGTTTCGTGCAGCGTTCGGGGGCAGTGCGCAACATCGGTTCGCGCTTTCGGCCTGAATTCGTGAAAAGCGGACTCCGCGTCTGGTGGTGACTGACGCGGCCCTGTAGGGTCGCGCCATGTCCTTGCCTCTTGTCACCTTTTCCGATGATCAGGCCGCCGCCTATGACAGCATTTCCGACATGCTGAAATCGGCGGGCGTTGACCTTGACGATGACGCGCTGCTCAGGCCGCCCGGAGGTGGAAAGACAGAAACGATGGCCGTGATCGGCAAGGCCGGGTCAGGTAAAACACTGCTGTTGGCTGAATTGTTCAAGGCGCTGGCCGAAACCGGTGTTCAGATCGTGTCTGGCGACTTTGAAAGCCGTAAGTCAAAGGACAAGCGCAGCCTTGCAATTCTGGCCCCGACCAACAAGGCGGCCAGCGTTCTGCGCCTGCGCGGGGTTCCCGCAACAACCATCCACCGCATCCTTTACACGCCTGTATACGACCCGGAATATGAACGTATTGCCGAATGGCTGGCAGGCAATGACGAACGCCCTGAAATCGAGGGGCTGACGAATGAGGCGCTCGACCGGGCAGCGGCATTCTATGCCAACAACAAATCTATCCCCGGGGCGCTAGCCGCTGCCGGGCTCCGGGGTTCGGATTTCATTACCGGGTGGAAACGCCGGGACGAACCGCTCGATATCGGGTTTGTGGACGAAGCCTCGATGCTGGATGACCGGCAGTTTGAGGACCTGAAAGAGATTTTTCCAACCTTGCTGCTGTTCGGAGATCCGGCCCAGCTTGCGCCTGTGAACCAGTCCGGCAGTATGGTATTCGAAGCTCTGCCCGAGCCTCGGAAGCTGACACTGCACCGGGTGCACCGGCAAGATGCGGATAACCCGATTCTGGATCTTGCCCATGCCTTGGCGGACCCGGCGATGGGGTTCGAGGATTTCGAAAGGCTGGTCGAGCAGACCGCCCGGCAGGATGACCGCGTCGTCTGGGGGCAGCGGGTCGAGGTTGACCTGATGGCGCGCAGCCCGGTTCTGGTCTGGCGCAACGCCACGCGCATCCGCCTGATCAACGCCTTCCGGCATGTTCACGGCGCCCCCGACACCGAGTTGCTGGAGGGTGAACCCCTGATCTGCGACGGTCTGGAACTGCCGCTGAAACACCGCAAGAAGCGGCTGGATTTGGAAGCGCGCGGCCTGATCAAGGGCGCACAGGTCATCTATCTGGGTCCCGGGCGCAAACCAGGTTTTTCGCGTCTGCATGTGATGGGGGCTGAAGACCCGCGGGTCAGCGCCGCCTCGATCGTCAAGATCGAAAAACCGGACGAGGAAGAGCCGTTTATCCCCTATGCCGCCCGTATGGGGGCGACCTTCCTGCATGGTGCTGCGGTGACAATTCACAAGGCGCAGGGATCGCAATGGGACACGGTGCAGGTTTTTGCGCCCGATATCTACGCTGCCGCCAGAATGGGCCGTACCGAGGCGGGACAACCCCTGTGGAAACGTCTGGCTTATGTGGCCATAACCCGCGCGCAGGAAAGGCTGATCTGGGTCGTGCGCAACCGCCTGTCCAAGCCAACTCATCCACTGCGCGTTGATGACCTGCGCACAGCCCCCGTGGCATCTCTGGTTCTGGAGGCTGAAGACACATGAAGACCATCATCGTAACCGGCGCAAGTTCCGGTATCGGCCGGGCAACCGCCGAGTTGTTTCTGAAGGAAGGCTGGCGCGTCGGCCTTCTGGCGCGCAGTGCCGATGTTCTGACGGCAATGTCAGAGGCTCACGAAAACGCTGTCCCCTTGATTGCCGATGTAACGTGCGCGGACGCAGTCGCCGACGCCTTCGATGCTTTCACCAAACAGGCTGGCCGTCTGGACGTGCTGTTCAACAACGCGGGCATCTTCGCGCCTGGCGGAACCATTGACGAGATCGCGCTGGACGACTGGTACAACTCGGTCAACGTGAACCTCAACGGGATGTTCCTATGTGCCCGGGCGGCCTTTGGCATCATGCGCCATCAGTCGCCGCAAGGCGGGCGTATCATCAACAACGGCTCGATAGCGGCCCATGTCCCGCGCCCCAACTCGGTCCACTACTCGGCGACGAAGCACGCGATCACCGGATTGACCCGCAGCCTGTCATTGGACGGGCGGAGCTTTGGAATTGCCTGCGGCCAGATCGACATCGGCAACGCGCGCACGCAAATAGTGCAGGGCCTGGTCGACGCGGCGATGGCAGAAGGCACGACCCCGGACCCGACTATGTCTGTCGAGGATGCGGCACGTTCTGTGTTGCATATGGCTTCGCTGCCGCCCGAGGCCAATGTTCAGTTCATGACCGTGATGGCCACCACGATGCCTTACATCGGCCGGGGCTAAAGGTTTACTTCTCGCGCAGCAATCTGAACGCGGTCGAGGCGCCCCATCCGGCCGAGATCGCGATGACAAGTGACATCAATCCGTACCAGACCGGCTGTTGGCGGGACATGTTGAACAGAAACCGTTCAAGTCCAACCTTGCGCACGTCGATCACCGTCTCGAATTGGGAAACAACCTCTCCGCCGCGTGTCAGCAGAATGCGCGCGACATAGTCGCCCTCGGTCAAGTCGGCAGGCATGTCGATCGAGGTTCTGAACAAGGTCTGCTCATCCACAGCCACGGTGTTTTCTCGGATCGAGTAAAGTCCCTCATGCTCGCGAATTCGAACAACCGCATCCGCAAAGTCCTGCGCGCCGCGAATATGCATCGCGGCACCCACCGACCGGATGGCACGCTCGATCGAAACCCGGTGGCGCAGGTCTTCTACGTCCGACAGGATGGAATTCAGCGGTGCACTGGTTGCAACGGCATAAAAGCTGGGTGCCAGATCGACCAACACGCTGTCGGTGTTCACCCAGATACCCAGCCGCTTTTCTTTTCTTCGCACCGTTACAGGGCTGGATGGCCCTGCAACCGCAACAATCACTTCCAGCGGCGGGCCCGGCGGAATCGGCGCTTCGCGCTTGACCGCCCCGAAAATCAGAATTTCGGAACCGTCAAAGTTTGCTGTGATAGCAACCCGGTCCTGGCTGAGGCCAAGAACGACCTGCTCATCCTCTGCATGCGCGGGCAGGCAGATAAGGCACAGAACGGCGATCAGATAACGCATCATGATCAGTGCCCTCCCGCATCGCCCAACGAGTACAACTCGGAGGGTTGAAGCAACAGGTCCAGCGCAAGTTTTCCGCATACGGCAAGCACCAGGGCCGCCAGCAGAACACGCAACTGCTCGGCCGGCATGCGCGATCCGATGACCGTGCCGATCTGCGCCCCGATAACTCCACCAACCAGAAGAAGCACCGCCAGGACCACATCAACGGTGTAGTTCGTGGTGGCATGTAGCATTGTTGTAAACGCCGTCACGAAAATGATCTGAAACAGCGATGTTCCCACAACGACCTTGGTCGGCATACCCAGCAGGTAGATCATCGCAGGCACCATGATGAACCCGCCGCCCACGCCCATGATGGCGGACAGCACGCCGACGCACAGACCGACCAGCGCCGGCGGAATGACCGAAATATACAGGCCCGAAGTCCGAAAGCGCATCTTGAGCGGCATGGCGTGAACCCAGCCGCGCTGACGTCGCTTGGGAGGCGAACCTCCGGCCTTCTTCGACTTGCGCAGCGCGTTGAGGCTTTCGATGAACATCAGGCTACCGACGACACCCAGAAACACGACGTAACACAGTGTCACCAGCAGATCGACCTGACCCAAGCTTTTGAGGTAGTTGAACACCACAACACCCAGCGCCGCGCCGATCAGACCTCCGGTCAGCAACACGGTGCCCATTCGAAAGTCCACGGTCCTTCGCCGGAAATGCGCCAACACGCCAGAGAACGACGACGCCACGATCTGGTTGGCCTCGGTCGCAACCGCCACAGCGGGAGGGATGCCGATGAAGAACAGCAGCGGGGTCATAAGGAACCCGCCGCCAACTCCGAACATGCCGGAAAGAATGCCCACCATTCCGCCCAAACCCAACAGCAGAAAGGCGTTCACGGATACTTCGGCGATTGGAAGGTAAATCTGCATGATGTTCTCTAAACGGGCTGGGTGTGTTCGTGTAATGTGACAAAGCCCGTCTTATTGCAATGGGTCTGGCCGCAAGTGCGACGCACCGGCACGGTCTTGGCAGTGTTCTGGGCGAACAATCTCTGTTTATGACCCACCAGCGGCAAAGACAGACCGACCCGCACAACAATCCCGGAGCCAGAGTCCGAGGAATCGGAAAGCGAAAAAAGCCTGTCTGCAGAACGGGTTATGAAAGGGGGCGTTTGCATACCCCTTTAGAGCGGGTGCGACATGCAAAATCAACTCTGCATGCCGCTCTGCAGCGAACAGGACTGAGATACTAGTCCGAACTGGACCTATCAGCGTTCCTTTACATAAGGTTCGCCCCCGGCGCGTGGCGGCACGGCCTTGCCCACGAACCCGGCAAGGATCACCACGGTCAGGATATAGGGCAACGCGTCCATGACTTGCACCGGTATGACAACCCCACCCAGATCGATGTTCTGGAATCGCAGGGCGATGGCCTGAAGCAGACCGAACAGAAGGCAGGCCCCCATCGCGTGCCAGGGTCTCCATTTCGCAAAGATCAGGGCCGCCAGCGCGATAAAGCCACGCCCGGCCGTCATGTCCTTGACGAACCCCGCCTGAAGCGCGGTGGCCAGATAGGCACCGGCGATCCCGCAAAGCAGGCCGCAGATGGCAACAGCGGCATAGCGAAGCCCCACAACGGAAACACCGGCCGTATCCACCGCGGCAGGGTTTTCACCCACGGCGCGCAGTCGCAAGCCAAACCGGGTGCGGAACAGGATCCACCAAGTGGCAGGCACCATCAGAAAGGCGACGTAGACGAGAATCGAATGGCCAGACAGCAACTCGGAATAAATCGGGCCAATGAACGGAACACCGCTTAATGCTTCCGCAAAGGGAAATTCGATCGGTCCAAACCGTCCGCCGCCGATCAGTGAAGGTGTTCGACCCCCCTGCTGGAACCAGCTTTGCGCCACAAGAACGGTCATCCCCGCCGCCAGAAAATTGATCGCCACGCCCGAGATCAACTGATTGCCCCGGAATGTGATCGACGCAACGCCGTGCAGGGCGGACAAAACCAAAGATGCGGCAACACCTGCCAACAAGCCCAGCCAGACCGACCCGGTCACTGCTGCCACGGCGGCGGAAAAGAAAGCCGCCATCAGCATCTTGCCTTCTAGTCCGATGTCGAAGACGCCCGCCCGTTCGGAATAGAGCCCGGCCAGACAGGCCAGCAGCAGCGGGGTTGCAAGGCGGATGGTTGAGTCCAGGACCTGGATGATGATCAGGAATGTTTCCATCACTCAGCTCCTTTCCGCATACCCAGGAACAATTTTTCAAGCGGCATACGAACCATGTTGTCCAGCGCGCCGGTGAACAGGATCACCAGCGCCTGAATCACCACGATCAGCTCGCGCGGAATACTGGTCCAGAACGCCAACTCGGCCCCGCCCTGATACAGGAAGCCAAAAAGAATCGCCGCCAGAAACACCCCGAATGGATGAGAGCGTCCCATCAGAGCCACCGCGATACCGATGAAACCCGCACCCTCGGTCGAGTTCAGAACCAGCCGCTCTGCCTCGCCCATGACGTTGTTGATGGCCATAAGGCCAGCCAGCGCGCCCGAGATCAGCATGGCGATGATGGTAATGCGCACGGGTGAGATGCCTGCGTAGACGGCCCCGGTTTCCGAATGACCATAGGCCCGGATTTCATAGCCAAGTCGGGTGCGCCAGATCAGCGCCCAAACCACGAAACAGGCCAGAACGGCGACAAAGAAGGTGATATTGGCCGGGGCACCTTTGAACAGAACGTTTTCGGCCGTCGAGAACATGGACTGGAACGTAGGCAGATGAACGGCTTCGGGGAACCGGGCGGTCGCAGGATCCTGCGCCCCCGGGGGGCGCATCACATTGACCAGAACATAGTTCAGAACCGCCGCTGCGATAAAATTGAACATGATCGTGGTGATCACGATATGGCTGCCGCGCTTGGCCTGCAGATAGGCCGGGATCGCAGCCCATGCCGCACCGAAAACCATTGACGCGGCGCAGGCGGCCAGAAGGGCAATGCTCCAGTGTGGCCAGGGGACGTAGAGGCAGACGATGGCAACCCCAAGGCCGCCCAGCATGGCCTGTCCTTCGCCGCCGATGTTGAACATGCGCGCATGAAAGGCGACGGCCACCGCCAGCCCCGTGAACATGAAGTTCGTCGCGTAATACAGGGTGTACCCCCAGCCATAGGTCGACCCAAGCGCGCCGGAAACCATGAGCTTCACGGCCTCGACTGGGTTTTCACCGATGGCCAGGATGACCAGTGCCGAGAGGATTGCGGCCAATATCAGACTGATCAGCGGGATCAGGACGACATCGGCCCATTTGGGCATTTTTTCCATATTACGCCGCCTCTCCCGCCACACCGGCCATCAACAGGCCCAGTTCTTTTTCATCTGTCTCATGGGGCAGACGTTCGCCCATGATATGTCCGTCAAACATCACCGCAATCCGGTCGGACAACGAGAAGATCTCTTCCAACTCGACCGAGACCAGCAGGATTGCCTTGCCCTGATCACGCAGTGCGACGATCTGTTTGTGAATGAATTCGATCGCACCAATGTCCACACCGCGTGTGGGCTGGCCGACCAGCAGCAGGTCGGGGTTGCGCTCGATCTCGCGGGCAACGACGATTTTCTGCTGGTTTCCGCCCGAGAAGCTTTTGGCTGTCAGCCACGGGTTGGGCGGGCGGACGTCGAATTTCTCGATCTTGGCCTCGGTATCGGCCCGAAGGGCAGCGTTGTCCATGAAAATGCCGCGCTTGTAGGCAGGGTCACGGTGATAGCCGAAGGCGACGTTTTCCCAAGCGTGGAAATTCATGATCAGACCTTCGCGCTGCCGGTCTTCGGGGACATGCGCGATGTGCTGATCGCGGCGCGCGCGCCCGTCCGAACCCGGCCCGCTCAGCGCCAGTGGGGTGCCGTTCAGCTTGATGGACCCCTGCCCCGGTCGCATTCCGCCCAGAACTTCCAGCAATTCGGACTGACCATTGCCAGCAACACCGGCGATGCCGACGATCTCACCGGCACGGATCGTCAGGTCGATACCTTTTACGCGCTCGACACCCGCCTGATCGCTCACCCGCAGATTCTCGATCTCCAGCACCGGTTTGCCGGGCTGGGCGGGCACTTTATCGACTTGCAGCAGGACCTTCCGGCCAACCATCAGCTCGGCCAGTTCCTCGGGGCTGGTGTCGGCAGTCTTGACCGTCGCAGTCATCTGCCCGCGGCGCATGACCGAGACCGTATCGGTGTTCTCCATGATCTCACGCAGCTTGTGCGTGATCACGATGATGGTCTTCCCCTCGGCCCGCAGACGGTCAAGGATGCGGAACAGCTGATCGGCCTCAGCCGGGGTCAGAACGCCGGTCGGCTCGTCCAGAATCAAAATCTCGGCCTTGCGATACAGGGCTTTCAGGATTTCGACACGCTGTTGCATGCCCACGCCGATCTCGTCGATGCGTTTGTCCGGATCCACGAACAGTTCGTACTCTTCTTCCAGCGCTTTCAGTTCCTTGCGCGCCTTGGACAAAGACGGGGCCAGCAGCCCGCCGTCTTCAGCGCCCAGAACAATGTTCTCCAGAACGGTGAAATTCTCGACCAGTTTGAAGTGCTGGAACACCATCCCGATCCCCGAGGCAATCGCGGCCTGGCTGTCAGGGATTTCGGTCTTTGTCCCGTTGATCCAGATCTCGCCTTTGTCGGCTTTGTAAAACCCGTAGAGGATGCTCATCAGCGTGGATTTGCCCGCACCGTTTTCACCGATGATCCCGTGGATCGTGCCGGGGGCGACGCTGATGGAAATGTCTTTGTTGGCCTGAACCGGCCCAAAGGCTTTGGAAATCCCTTTGAGCTCAATGGCGGGGACGGTCATGTCTTGCCCTCAATTGCCGAAGGGCCGCGTAGTCAAACAGCGGCAGAGTGAGTTGGGACGGGAGATAAAATCCCCCGTCCCATGCGATATCAGAACTGCAGTGCCGGGCAGCTGTCGTTCTCGTAGTAGCTGACAACAGAGATGTCCCCGTCGATGATGCCACGACGTGCAGCTTCTACGGCATCAGCCATCTGGGGGTGTACCAGCTCGCGGTTGTTATCGTCGATTGCGACGCCAACTCCGTCTTCGGCCAGACCCATGGCGAATACGCCGGTTTCAAGGTCTTCACCCGCTTTCATCGCTTCATAAACAGCAACGTCCACACGTTTCAGCATCGAAGTCAGAACCTTGCCCGGGTGCAGGTGGTTCTGATTGCTGTCCACGCCGATCGACAGGATGCCTTCGTCCGCCGCAGTTTGCAGAACGCCAACACCGGTGCCGCCGGCAGCCGCATAGATTACATCAGCGCCCTGGCTGATCTGGGCTTTGGTCAGTTCCGAACCCTTTACAGGGTCGTTCCATGCGGCCGGGGTGGTGCCGGTCATGTTGGCTACCACGTTGATGTCCGGGTTCACGGCCTTGGCGCCCTGTGCATAGCCGCAACCGAAGTGGCGGATCAGCGGAATGTCCATGCCGCCAATAAAGCCGACGGTGCCGGACTTGGACGCCATCGCGGCCATCATGCCGACCAAATACGAGCCTTCATGCTCGGCAAAGCCGATCTGACGGATGTTCGGCGCGTCCAGCCAGGTTACGTCAACCGCGACGAACTTGGTGTCCGGATAGTCGCCTGCAACAGCAGACAGCGGATCGGCCATTGCAAAACCCATGGTGATGATCGGGTTGGCACCGGCTTCGGCAAAGCGGCGCAGGGCCTGCTCGCGCTGGGCTTCGGACTGAAGCTCGATCTCGCGGTAGGTACCGCCGGTCTGATTGGCCCAACGTGACGCGCCGTTATGGGCCGCTTCGTTGAACGATTTGTCGAACTTACCACCCAGGTCAAAGATCAGGGCCGGTTCTGCAATTGCGGCACCCGCTGTCATCGCGACTGCGGCTGCGGCACCCATCAAGGATTTCATCAGGGTCATTGGTTACTCCCGTTTTGTTTTTTTGTCGGCTGGAGCCAAGATAGCCCCCTTTACCCACTCAGAGCGAGCATAACTGTTGTGATGGCGGGAATTAAGGCCGTTTGCAACAGCCATGGTCAACCACTAATTTGACCAATCGGTAAAAAACTTGCCTGCCTTCAGATCAGGCGGCATTCCATTTGGATTGCATCGAGCTTCTGATTGTTTTCATGAAGGTAATACCCCTTACGCAGGCCGCAGACCTTGTAACCACAGCTCTGATAAAGGGAAATTGCCGGCAAATTGTCGGCCGCTACGTCTAGAAAAGTATGAGTGGCACCCAGTTTTTTTGCCTTGTTGTGCCAGTCTTTCATGCATTGCCTTGCAAGCCCCTGCCTTTGATAGGCCGGGTGAGTTGCAATCGTCAAAAGCTCCGCCTGATCGGCAATAACCTGAATGACGGCAAATGATCTTTCATTTCCAACAACATGCGTGAATCTGTTTTCCAGAAGATCACAAAACTCCTGGGCGCTCCACGGGCGGGCTCGGGTAAAAGCCGCGGCATGCGTCCTTGCAAGATCCTGCGGTTTCATTCGTCCAGCAACACCGGAGGCAGATCTTTCGACGGGGCCGCATCGGCCGCACGGATATAGAGCGGCGCTGGTGCCCCTGATACAGACTGCCAGCGACGCGACGTAATCCGGGCAATCGCGCGGGCTTGCAAATCCGCGTTGTCGTTCAGAACCAGGGCTCCAAACGTTTCTGCCGTCTCTTGGCCGATCAGTTCCGGGCCAGAATCATGCAAGGAAACATAAACCTGCTCTCGCGGCGCGCGAATCGCAGAGATGCTGCCCTGAGGCGCAAATTCGGCCAGAGCATCGAATCCCGTCACGCCGACAGCCGGAATTCCCAGGCCCAGCGCCAAACCGCGCGCGGCAGAAACCGAGATTCGGATTCCGGTGAAATTGCCCGGACCTATGCCAACGCCGATCGCATCCAAATCCGCCCAAGTACACCCGCCCAGGGCCAGAACCTCGTGCAGCAGCGGCATCAGGCGTTCCGCCTGGCCGCGCGTCATGGGTTCAGCGCAGGAGGTCACGATTTCGCCGTCCCGCAACAAAGCGGCCGCGCAATGCGCGGCCGATGTGTCGAATGCCAGTATGATCGGATCAGACGGCAACCGGGCGGACCTCGGTCACTTCGGGGATGTAGTGTCGCAGCAGGTTCTCGATCCCCATTTTCAGGGTCAGGGTCGACGATGGGCAGCCCGCACAGGCACCCTGCATATGCAGATATACGACACCGCGGTCAAAGCCGTGAAAGGTGATGTCCCCACCATCCTGCGCCACGGCCGGACGCACGCGGCTGTCCAGCAGGTCTTTGATCTGATTGACGATTTCGGCGTCCTCGCCAGTATGTTCGGCATGCCCCGAGGCGGTTGCGGCGTCTGCGCCCATAACCGGCTGACCGGACTGGTAGTGTTCCATCACCGCGCCCAGAATTGCGGGCTTGATGTGATCCCACTGCACGTCGTCAGACTTCGTGACTGTTACAAAATCATTGCCGAAGAAAACTCCGGTAACGCCGTTCACCTCAAAGATCCGCTTGGCCAGGGGTGACTTCTCGGCAGCTTCGGCCGTTGGGAAGTCTGCCGTACCCGCTTCCAGAACGGTTTGGCCGGGCAGGAATTTCAATGTTGCAGGGTTGGGCGTCGATTCGGTTTGAATGAACATGGCGCGGCTCCGGTTGGGTTGTACCTGATATGCGGGCAGGCGCCGTGGAAGTCAAGATTTGGAACGATTCTAAATCGTACTGGCAAAATCGACCGCATCCTCCAGCCGGTCATCCCCCCAGAACAGCTCGTCGCCTGCTACAAAACTGGGCGCTCCGAACAGGTCCAGGGCCTGAGCGCGCTTGGACTGCTCGAACAAAGCTTCCTTGATGGCCGGATCCTTTGATCGCGCAATCATATCGCTGCGCAACCCGGCAACGACAAGACAATCAGCCAGCACGCTTTCGTCCGAGATTGTGCGCCCGTCGGCAAATTCTGCATGGTACACAGCGCGCGCAAATGCCGCTTTTTGGTCCTGATCCTCGATGGCCAGAACCAGCCGGGCGGCCAGAACTCCGTTTTGGGGAAAAGGGTTCGGATGCACGAAAGCCAACCCGCGCTTTTTGCACAGACGTTCCATATCACGCCACATGTAGCGCCCTTTGGCGGGATAGATATTGAACGGAGAATTGTCCCATCCCTGCGCGGCGAAAATCGGACCCAGAAGAAAGGGCTGCCAATCCACGGCAACCCCTTTTTGCGCCGCCACCAGTTCAACCCGCATCGCACTGAGATAGGAATAGGTCGAAGCAAATTCGAACCAGAATTGGATACGGCGGGTCATATTGGGGCCTCAGGTAATAGCTTCCAGCTTTTCCTTGCTCAGATCCCCGGGCACGATGGTGATCGGGATCGGAAGACTGCCGGAATTGCGTGTGAGTTGCGTCACCAGCGGGCCGGGCCCTTTCTTTTCGACGCCCGCACCCAGAACAAGCACCCCGATTTCAGGGTCCGACTGGACATGTTCAATGATCTGCGGCACCGGATCGCCTTCGCGGATGGCCAGTTCGGGTTCGATACCCTGCTTGTCGCGCATCCATTTCGCAAACACCTCGAAATGTGCGTGAATGCGCTCGCGCGCTTCTTCCCGCATGACTTCCGCCACACCGATCCAGTGGTTGAACTCATCCGGAGGGATGACCGACAGAACCGTTACCCCTCCGCCGGTATGCGCCGCACGCATTGCCGCGAAACGCATGGCATTCAGGCATTCGCGGCTGTCGTCAAGTATGACCAGGAACTTACGCATTTGTATCCTCTTTTGTTTCCGGGATCATGCCCGACAGTGGGGATACTGGCAACTCGGAAGCGCGCCGCATTGACGTGTTAGCGGTTGCTGGCGGCCCAGTCCCAATACAACTCACGGGCGCGGCGGGAAATCGGGCCAACCTGATACCGGGTATCTTCCAGTGCCGTGACCGGTGTGACCTTGTTCATGTTCCCGGTCATGAACACTTCGTCAGCGTTGTGGAAGTCATCAAAGCTCAGGATGGCTTCGTGCACGGTGACGCCGTCCGCCCTCAGGTTCTTGATATGACGGGCGCGCGTGATCCCGGCCAAAAAGGTTCCGTTCGGGGTGGGTGTGAACACCTCGCCGTCGCGAACCATGAAAATGTTGGCCGTTGCGGTTTCCGCCACATGTCCAAGGGCGTCAGTGACAAGCGCATTTGAAAACCCTTTTCCGCGCACCTCCTGCAACATGCGGGCGTTGTTGGGGTAAAGACAGCCGGCCTTGGCATTCACGACTGCGGATTCCAATACCGGGCGACGGAATCGTGTGGTGCCCAGCGTTGCCGAGGCAGTCTCGGGCGCCATCGGAATTTCTTCCAGACAGACCGCGAAACCGGTGCTGTTTTCCTGCGGAACGATCGCGGTCGCGTCGCCATCGATACCCCAGTACATCGGACGGATATAGACAGCGGCATCGGGGCTGTAGCCTTCCAACCCCTCGCGGACGATCCAGATCATTTGATCAGTGGTTACGAATGGCGTCAGCATAAGCGCCTCGGCCGAGCGATTCACGCGGGCACAATGCGCCTCAAGATCTGGGGCCATGCCATCAAAATACCGCGCCCCATCAAAGACGGACGATCCCAGCCAAGCACCGTGATCGGCCGCGCGCATGATCGGGGCATCCCCGTTATGCCACTGACCCTCGAAATAGGTACGTATATTTTTGCCGACTGCCATGGCGCCCTCCCTAGCTTTTGGCAAACCTAGGAAGGCGTTGAGGCAACGTCCAGCGTAATCAGCCCTGTTTGGCGCCGACCATGCCGACGATTTCGTAGGTCTGCTGCAGGATCGGAGATGCAATCGCGCGGGCCTTCTCGGCGCCCCGTGCCAAAATCTGGTCGATCTCGGCCTCTTCGCCCATCAGTCGGGCCATCTCGGACGAGATCGGCGCCAGCTTCGACACCGCCAGTTCGGCCAGCATCGGTTTGAACTCGCCGAACTGCTTGCCGCCTGCTTCGGCCAGAACCTGCTCGGCAGTCTGGTCGCTGAGGGCGGCATAGATGTTTACCAGATTGCGCGCCTCCGGGCGTTCTGCCAGCCCGTCGATCTCGGACGGCAGCGCATCCGGGTCTGTCTTGGCCTTGCGAATCTTCTTGGCGATCGCGTCGGCGTCATCGGTCATGTTGATCCGGGTCATGTCGGACGGATCCGAAGACGACATCTTGCGTGTTCCGTCGCGCAGGTTCATCACACGCGGCGCAGCACCACCGATGACCGGTTCGGTCACAGGGAAGAAATCCACCCCATAGTCGTGATTGAACTTGATCGCGATGTCACGGGTCAGTTCCAGATGCTGTTTCTGATCCTCTCCCACAGGCACATGGGTTGCGTGATAGGTCAGAATGTCCGCCGCCATCAGCGCAGGATAGGCAAACAGACCCAACGAGGCGTTTTGCGCATTCTTGCCCGCCTTGTCCTTGAACTGCGTCATCCGCTGCATCCAGCCCATCCGGGCGATACAGTTGAAGATCCACGCAAGCTGCGTGTGTTCGGCCACCTGGCTCTGGTTGAAAAGGATCGACTTTTCCGGATCAAGACCGGCGGCGATAAAACCCGCGCAAACCTCGCGGGTCTTTTCGCGCAGACGCTCCGGGTCTTGCCAGACGGTGATCGCGTGCAGGTCGACCATGCAATAGATGGTCTCGAACTCAGGGCCCTGCATATCCACAAAACGCTTGAGCGCACCGAGGTAGTTGCCAAGGTGCAGGTTTCCCGAAGGCTGGATGCCGGAAAACACGCGCGGCGTGAATTGAGTTTCGGTCATCGAAGGGAACTCCCGTCTGGAAAAATCAGCCCCCGTCGCTTACCCATGAGGTCAAGGGACGTCAACAGCCGCGAAAGGCCCGCCCAATGAGCAGTGAACAATATACACCTGCCGTGAACCCTCTGCCGCCTGTCGTTGTGGCGCTGGTGTTGTTCATCATGGGTATCGAACTGGCGTTTTCCCTTGGTACGCGCGGGATCGTCGGCGGACCTTCGGCTGTCGGATGGCGGCTGGACGCGCTGCAAAGCTATGCCTTCTCGCCGGACATCTTCGACTGGATGGTTCAAAACGGGCGGTGGCCCTTCGAACATGTTGTCCGGTTCGTGACCTATCCCTTTGTCTCGGCCAATTTCACGCAGGCCATTTTTGTCTGCGTGTTCGTGCTGGCAATGGGCAAAATGGTGGCCGAGGTGTTTGGCGGCTTTCCCATGCTGTTGATCTTTGTGCTGTCAGGTATCGGCGGTGCACTGGCCTATGCGCTGATCCTGGATCCCCGATACCCGCTGGTCGGCGGGTTCCCACCGGTCTACGGTCTGATCGGCGCGTTCACCTGGCTTTTGTGGCGCAAACTGTCGCTGGTCGGCGAAAACCAGTCACGCGCTTTCAGCCTGATTGCCGTGCTGATGGGTATCCAACTGCTGTTCGGCCTGCTGTTTGGCGGCACGTCCGACTGGGTTGCCGATCTGGGCGGGTTTGCCACCGGCTTTGGCCTGTCATTCTTTTTGGCCCCGGGTGGATGGGCCCGGATTGTAGGGCGCATCCGGCGCGACTGACGGATCAGGACCGGCGCAAGGCGCGCCTGAATTCCGATACTTCAAAAGCCCGCAACAGGTGGCCCAGCGCGAAATAGGTGATCGCGGCAATCGCAATCAGCAGGAACAGGGCCGGATAACGCCATCCTGGCAGGGCAAAGACCCAGCCGAATAGGTGCAGCGCAACAAACAACACAACGCCCATTCCAACCGAAGCCGCGACGATCCGCCAAGCACGGCGCTTGAAGCGGGCGTCAAAGCGGGCCTCTTCCCCCATCCGGCGTGCGCCGATGGCCAGAAGCGCCACCATCGCCCACCCGGCAGCCGAAGCCGCAATGGCGGGCGCGATCCAGCCCACAACCGGATACAGGCCAAAGGCCAGGGCAGCATTCACGATCATGGCCACCACCGCATAGTGAAACGGCGTGCGGGTGTTTTCCCGTGCGAAGAATAGCGGCTGCAGCAGCTTTTGCAGCATGAAGGCTGGCAGACCGACCCCGTAAATCGCAACGGCCAGCGCCGTGGCTGCTGTGTCTTCGGGGCCGAACTGGCCCCGCTCGAACAGCACCGAAACCAGTGGCGTGGGAATGATCACAAACGCCACAGTCGATGGGATGGTCAGCAGCAGCGTGAATTCGCCCGCACGGGAGAAGGCGTTGCGCGCGCCATCCTTGTCGCCCGCGCGCAAACGGCGCGAAAGATCGGGCAGCAGCACGATGCCCACCGCAATGCCCACGACGCCCAGCGGCAGCTGATACAGCCGGTCCGCCGCAAACAACCAGCTGACGGCTTTTTCGGTTTTCGACGCCACCAACTGGCCCACCACCAGGTTGACCTGCGTCACGCCCATCGCCAATGCAGCAGGAACCGCGACACGAACCAGATTGCGCATCTCAGGGCTGAGCTTGGGAAGCCCGGGACGAATACGGATACCTGCGCGCTCGGTTGCGACCCAGACCAGTGCCAACTGTGCGACACCGGCCGCCGGAATGACCGCCAGCAGCCAGCGGATGACTTCGCCACCGGATACAGCACCAAGAATAAGGGCCGAACAGGCAAAGATGTTCAGCAACACCGGCGCGGCCGCAGCGGCGGCAAACCGGCCCGTCGCGTTCAGGACGCCAGAAAACAAGGCCGCCAGCGACATGAACAGGATGTAGGGAAAGACGATATACCCATAGTCCACCGCCAGATCGAAACGTTCGTCGCCATAGAAGCCCTCGGCCGTGACCCAGACCAGCGCGGGCATGAAGACCATAGCGAGGCCGACCAGCGCCAACACAGCCAACGCCAACAGGTTGAAGGCGTCCTGCGCAAACCCTTGTGCGTTCTCGCCGCCCTCAAGGCGCTTTGAGAACATCGGAACAAACGCTGCGTTGAACGCGCCTTCGGCGAAGAAGCGACGGAACATGTTGGGCAGGCGGAAGGCCGCGACAAATGCATCCATGACTGGCCCCGGACCAATATAGGCGGCCAGAAGGATTTCGCGCAGAAATCCCAGGATGCGGCTGGCAAGCGTCCAGAAGCCGACCGTGAACAGGCCCGAAAACAGACGGATCTGCTTCATGAGGCCGCGCGCTCGGCGCCTTCGGTGATCGCTTTACGCAGCTTGGCTTCCAGCCCGCGCTGCTTGCTTTCCGAATAGTATTTCAACCCGAACATATCCTTGACATAGAAGGTGTCGACCACTTGTTCGCCGTAGGTCGCGATCACAGCATTGGCGATATACACGTTGGATGCCGCCAGGGTTCGGGTCAGGTCAAACAGCAAACCGGGACGGTCGCGGGTATCGACCTCGATGATCGTGTATATTTCAGACCCGTCATTGTCGAACATGATGTGGGTCGGAACGTTGAAGGCGCGTTCGCGTTTTTTGATCTTGTCCCGCGATTTCAGCGCATCGCGCGCCACCACCTCACCCTTGAGGGTTTTGTGGATCATCTGGGTCAGGCGTGGCAGGCGGCTGGCTTCGAATGGGTGGCCTTCGGCATCCTGTATCCAGAACGCATCGGTCACATAGCCGTCCTTGGTCGTATAACTGCGTGCATCCACGACGTTGGCCCCGACCAGCGCCAGCGCGCCGGCGATCCGCGCGAAAATTCCGGGGTGATCGCCCATGGCGAAACAGGCGCGGGTGGCATCGCGGTCTTCGTCCGGGTGCAGGCGGATTTCCATCGCTCCGGGGTCGCCGCTGGTTTCCAAAGCCTGCAGCATCTCGGCAAATTCGATGTGGGTCGAAAGATTGAGGCCCTGCCAGTAAGGATCGTAGTGCCGTCCGGTTTCGGTTTTCAGGTCGGCCTTGGACCAGTCGTCCAGCGCAACCCGCAGTGCCTTCTTCGCCTCGGCCCCGCGGTTGGCCCGGTTCAGATCCTCCATCCCCGTTTCCAGCGCGCGTTTTGTTTCGGCATGCAGCGCGCGCAACAGGGTAGCCTTCCAGTTGTTCCATGTATCTGGGCCGACGCCGCGAATGTCACAAACCGTCAGCACCGTCAGAAGGTCCAGCCGTTTGACTGTCTGCACCGCCTTGGCAAAATCGCGCACCGTGCGCGGGTCGGAGATATCGCGTTTTTGCGCCATGTCCGACATCAGCAGGTGATAACGCACAAGCCATTCGACCGTTTCGGTATCTGACTTGTTCAACCCGAGACGCGGCGCAATCTTGCGGGCCATCTGGGCGCCGAAAATCGAGTGATCTTCAGGCCGCCCCTTGGCAATGTCATGCAACAGCAGCGCCACATACAGAACCTTGCGATTGACGCCCACTTTCAGGATCGACGAGGCGAGCGGCAGCGATTCAACCAATTCTCCGCGTTCGATCTGCGCCAGGTTGACGATGCACTGGATGGTGTGCTCGTCCACCGTATAGCTGTGATACATATTGAACTGCATCATCGCCACGATGGGCTCGAACTCGGGCAGGAAGGCCGACAACACGCCAAGTTCGTTCATCCGGCGCAGGGCGCGTTCCGGGTTGCCGTGTTTCAGCATCAGATCGAGGAAGATGCGCTGCGCCTCTTTGTCATTGCGCATTTCATCGTCGATCAGATGCAGGTTGGCCGTGACCAGGCGCATTGCATCCGGGTGGATCAGCATCCCGGTCCGCAACCCTTCCTCAAACAGACGCAGCAGGTTCAGTTTGTCGGACAGAAACTTGTCCGGGTCACCAACATCCAGCCGGCCATGCACCACCGTGTAGCCTGATTTGACGCGGCGGCGGCGGCGAAAGATGCGTTCCAGCAGCGGCGCACCTTTTACATGCGCGGCCTCCAGCTTGGTCAGAAAGATCCGCGTCAGTTCTCCGACACGCGTTGCTTCCCGGAAATATCGCTGCATGAACACCTCGACCGCACGCCGACCGGCGCGGTCCTGATAGCCCATGCGGTCGGCAACCTCGACCTGCAGATCAAAGGTCAGCTGCTCGGTCGCGCGACCCGTGATCAGATGCAGATGCGACCGGACAGCCCAAAGGAACTCCTCGGCCTCGACAAAGCCCTTGAATTCATCAGGTGTAAACAAGCCAAGCGGAACAAGCTCGGCCACGTCGTGAACGCCATAGATGTACTTGGCGATCCAGTACAATGACTGCAAATCGCGCAGACCCCCTTTACCCTCTTTCACATTGGGCTCGACCATATATCGCTGGCCTTGCTTGAGGTGTCGTGCGTCCCGCTCCTGCAACTTGGCTTCGATGAATTCACGCTCGCTGCCCTTGAACAGGTCGGCTTTCAGGCGCTCTTCCAGCCCCGTCGCCAATTCCCTGTCCCCGGCAAGGTACCGCTGCTCGAGCATCGAAGTGCGGATCGTGAAATCATCCGCCCCCAAACGCAGGCAATCCCGGATCGTGCGCGATGAATGCCCGACCTTTAATCGCAGATCCCAAAGGATGTAGAGCATGGATTCGATCACGCTCTCGGCCCACGCGGTGATCTTGTAGGGGGTCAGAAACAGCAGATCGACATCGGATGAAGGGGCCATCTCGCCCCGGCCATACCCTCCGACCGCCAGAACCGCGATCTTTTCACCCTGGGTCGGATTGGCCAACGGGTGAAGATACCGGCCGGAGACCAGCATCGCGGTTCCGACCAACTGGTCCGTCAGGTAGGTGTACGATCGCGTCAATGGTCGCGCGGCAAAGGGTTGCTCCGCAAACGCATTGGCGATGGCCATGCGTCCGGCCTTCTGCGCATCACGCAAAACGCGCACGGTTTCCGCGCGCATTTCAGCATTGTCATTGCAGTTATCGAAGGCTTCAGACAAACGGGCACTGACGCCCTCACTGTCAAAAATCTCGTTTGCCGGGCAGATCAGGCTGCCTTCGGGCTCAGAGACCGGCGCCTGCAAAGCTTTGTGGAGCAGGGTCAATCACAACCACCTGTTTGTTCTGGATCGTGGCAACCGCCAGACCACGTTCATTTGTTCCATTCGATCGCAGACGGAAGATGCCGCCAACGCCCTGAAACCCAGCATTCTGAGTAAGCGCGGCACCTGTCAGCGCGTCCGATTTTCCCTGCCCGACCAATGCGCCGATGGCCGCGATGCCATCATAGGCCAAACCGCTGATCGGGTGCGGTGCCTCGCCATAGGTCGCATTGTACCGCTGGCGATAGGCTTGTGCCTTTGCCGGATCCGGCAAGGCAAACCAGCCGCCCTGCACACCCGGCAATTCCAGTGTTTGCGGCGGAATATCCCAGCGTGTCAGCCCGATGAATTGCGTCGTGGCCGGGGAAATGCCGGCCTCGGGCAGCAACTGGCTGAACAGCGGCAAGGCACCGGCGGTGGTTGCCGTCAGAAAGATCGAATCGGCCCCGGTTGCGTCGACCGTCGCCTTAATCGTGGGAACCGAGCCGATGACGCCCTGCTGCGAGCGGTCAAATCCAACCGAACCCGCATTGTTGACCCGGCTTGTGCTGAGGGCTGAAATGATTGCGGTTTGGCCCTGCTGACCTGCCCCATCGTTACTGTGAACGACGACCATTCCGGTTTTGCCCTGCTGGGCCGCGTAATTCACCAGCCGACCAGCCGTGTTTTCAAAGGTCGGTCCCAGCACAAACACGTTTCCACCGGCGACGCTGGTGTTGTTGGAAAAGGACAGAACATTGATGCTTTTGTCCAGAACGGCCAAACCGGCGGCATTGGCTGCCTGCGCGTAAACCGGGCCGATGATGATCTTCGCACCGTCATCCACGGCCTGTTTGGCCACCGTGCCGGCGATACCCGCGTTTCCTGCAGTGTCATAAACCCGAAGATCAATCTGCACATTCTGAAGATCCGCCATGGCCAGACGGGCGGCGTTTTCAAGGCTTTGGGCCAATGCCGCATCCCCCGATTGCGCCGATCCGCGTGGAACCAGTAGGGCGACAGGCACCGGTTTGGATGCGTTGATCGAAGGACCCCCACCCAGACCGCCGGGCTCACAAGCGGCCAGAAGCGCGGCAGTGGCGAGGACAACGGCGGATTTCGCCAACTTGCGAACGGGCTTGCAAACGGTAAACATCTAAATGAAAACTCCCTGATCCGGCGGCTTGGAACGCTGCTATTCTATTGAGCCGCGATAATAAACGTCATGCAGTGAGGGTCCAGCTTTGAATTTCCAGAAGGTCAGATTAGGCGCGGGATTGTATTTTGTTGCCACTCCGATCGGAACGGCGCGCGACATCACGCTCAGGGCGCTGGATGTACTGGCCTCGGTTGACATGATCGCCGCCGAAGACACCCGCAGCCTGCGGCGCCTGATGGAGATTCATGGAATCCCCTTGGAAGGGCGGCGTATCCAGGCCTACCACGACCACAGCAGTGCAGGCGCGCGCCAGAAAATCCTGGACGCCCTGGCGCAGGGATTGTCGGTGGCCTACGCATCCGAAGCCGGGATGCCGCTGATTGCCGACCCCGGCTACGATCTTGGACGACAGGCGGCCGAGGCCGGGCATTCCGTGACCTGTGCCCCGGGACCTTCTGCGGCCCTGATGGCCTTGACGCTTGCCGGTTTGCCCACGGATGCGTTCTTTTTTGCAGGCTTTCTTCCCAATGCCTCGGGCGCGCGCCGCAGCCGGATAGAGGCGCTGCGCGACATACCCGGTACGCTGGTGTTCTACGAATCACCAAAGCGCGTCGCCGCCAGCCTGTCCGATCTGGCCGAGGGTCTTGGACCCGACCGTCAGGCCGCGCTGTGCCGCGAACTGACCAAGAAATTTGAAGAGGTCCGGCGCGGCACGCTTGGCGATCTGGCCGACGCCTATCGCGGCGAAACCGTAAAAGGTGAAGTTGTCTTGCTGGTTGATCGCGGCCATTCGCAAACCGTTAAGGACTCTGACGTAGAAGAGGCTCTGCAAAGAGCTTTGGAAACCCATTCGGTTCGGGACGCGGCTGATCTTGTCTCGCAGATGTTCAAACTGCCGCGCCGCCCCCTCTATCAGAAGGCTCTGAAACTCGGGAAGGAGTGAAATGGCCAGTCGTTCGGTCAGAGGTTCAATTTCCTACCACGCGGGTCAGTCTGCGGAACTGTGCGTTGCAGCTGATTATGAACGACGTGGTTTTACCATCACTCACCGTCGTTGGCGCGGGGCCGGTGGTGAGATCGACCTGATTGCACGCGATGCGGACGGCATCGTCTTCATAGAAGTCAAGAAAAGCAGTAGTTTTGAAAAGGCCGCGGCGCGGATCAGCCCCCGCCAGATCAGCCGAATCTACGCCTCCGCAGCCCAGTTTCTGGAGCATGAACCCAATGGGCAGCTGACGAATGTCCGATTTGACGCGGCTCTGGTCGACGCGAGCGGAGCGGTTCAAATCATCGAAAACGCCTTCGGTCAGGTTTGATCGCCATTGAACCCCCTGCCCCTCTGCGCCATGTATCAGGCGAGAAAACGAGGGATACGCCATGAAAATCGCCTTTCAGATGGACCCAATCGGGACCGTGGACATCAATGCAGACAGTTCGTTCAGGCTGGCGGAAGAGGCACAGGCCCGCGGACATCAGTTGTTTTTCTACGGACCCGATCAACTGGCTTATCAGGAAGGTCGCATTACAGCGCTTGGCCGGGACATGACGGTACAGCGCGTTCCCGGCGATCCTGCGGTTCTGGGGCCAGAACGCGAAGTGGATCTGGCCGATTTCGACGTGATCTGGCTGCGGCAGGACCCACCGTTCGACATGCACTACATCACCTCCACGCACCTGTTGGACCGCCTGAACGGGCACGCCCTTGTGGTGAATGATCCCTTCTGGGTGCGCAACTACCCGGAAAAACTGCTGGTTCTGGATTTTCCTGACCTGACCCCGCCAACCACAATTGCGCGGGATCTGGAGACAATCAAAACCTTCAAGGAAAAACATGGCGACATCATCCTGAAGCCGCTCTACGGCAACGGCGGCGCCGGTGTGTTCCGCCTGGATACCAATGACCGCAACCTGACCTCGCTGCATGAACTTTTCACGGGCTTTTCGCGTGAACCTCTGATCGTGCAGAAATTCCTGCCCGATGTCCAAAACGGCGACAAACGCGTGATTCTGGTGGACGGGGAACCGGTTGGTGCCATCAACCGTGTTCCTGCAAAGGGCGAGACACGGTCCAACATGCACGTTGGCGGCCGGCCCGAAAAGATCGGCTTGTCCGACCGGGATCTGGAAATCTGCGCCAAGATCGGTCCGCTGCTGAAGGAAAAAGGCCAGGTGTTTGTCGGCATCGACGTGATCGGCGACTATCTGACCGAGATCAACGTCACCTCGCCCACCGGCATTCAGGAACTGGAACGGTTCGACGGGGTCAACGTCGCAGGCAAAATCTGGGACGCAATTGAGGAAAAGCTCTAGGCCATCGCCCGGGCGCTGATGCGAAAGCTCAGCGCTTCGGCCACATGGGGTTTGCGGATGTCAGGCGCGCCGTTGAGATCCGCAATCGTGCGCGCAACGCGCAGGATACGGTGGAACGCGCGGGCTGACAGTCCAAACCGTTCGGCCGCTTTCAACAGCAACTCCCTGCCTTCGGCGTCCGGCGCGGCAACCTCCTCCAGCAGCGCCCCCTCAATATCAGCGTTTTGACGCACCGACGGGTTTCCCTGAAATCGCGCTGCCTGAATGCCACGCGCCCGTTCCACGCGCGCTGCAACCACAGCCGAACTGTCACCTGACGGCGGCAGATCCAGATCGGTAAACCCGACCGGGGGAACTTCGATTCGCAGGTCAAAACGATCCATCAAAGGACCGGAAATGCGCCCCAGGTAATCCTCGCCACACATCGGAACCCGCGAACAGGCACGCGCAGGATCGCTCAGATAGCCGCATTTGCATGGGTTTGCGGCCGCAACCAGCATGAACCGGCAAGGGTATTTCACGTGCGCATTCGCGCGGGCGACCATGACCTCGCCGGTTTCGATTGGCTGGCGCAAAGTTTCCAGCACGGTGCGCGGAAACTCGGGGAACTCATCCATGAACAGCACCCCGTTATGGGCCAGCGAAATCTCACCGGGTTTGGCACCCTTTCCGCCGCCGACGATGGCCGCCATCGAAGCGGTGTGGTGCGGTTCGCGAAAGGGGCGGCTGCGGTTAATGCCGCCTTCGTCCAGCAAGCCGCAAAGGGACTGAATCATCGAGGTTTCCAATGTTTCGACCGCTGTCAGCGGTGGCAGGATACCGGGCAACCGGGCGGCCAGCATTGATTTGCCCGATCCCGGTGTGCCGATCATGATCAGGTGGTGTCGCCCCGCCGCAGCAATTTCCAGCGCCCGTTTGGCGCGTTCCTGCCCCTTCACATCGCGCAGGTCTCGCGCAATGGGCGCAAGTGTCACTTCGCCGGGCTGCGCGACCGGCAATGGCGACTGACCCGAGAAATGCCGGACCACATCGCCCAGAGATTCGGCGCCGATCACTTGCGTAGCATCAACCCAGGCCGCTTCGGCGCTTGAGGCTTTGGGGCACAACAGGGAACGATCCTCGGCAGCGGCGGTCATGGCCGCAGGCAAGGCGCCGACGACGGGGACCAGCGATCCATCCAGGGACAGCTCGCCCAGCGCAATTGTGCCTTCCACGGCATCGGCAGGAATGATCTCCAGCGCCGACAGCAGGGCCACGGCGATGGGCAGGTCGAAATGGCTGCCCTCTTTCGGTAGATCGGCGGGCGACAGGTTGATGGTGATCCGTTTGGACGGCAGGGCGATGGCCATGGAACTGAGGGCGCTGCGCACACGATCGCGCGCTTCGGACACGGCTTTGTCCGGCAGGCCTACGATCGAAAAGGCTGGCAACCCCGGTGAAACGGCGCACTGAACTTCGACCGGACGGGCATCAACCCCTTGAAATGCGACAGTGTGGGCGCGGGCAACCATTGTCTTCCTGTTGTTGGTTAACAGGACGTTGCTGCCATGGGTGCGGTTTAGGAATGGTTAACAGCGGTGTTCATTTCCCGACCATCGCCTTGAATTTCGGCCATGCTTCGGGGTCGGCCACCGTCTTGTCCCGACAGAACGCGTTGCAGAACCCCCAACTTGCGCCGTCAAGCTCCAGGAAGTGGGTGGCTACTTTACCGGAATAGGGACAGTTTTCATTGGCGGAGGGGCCGCTTGCAACTGGCCTCGCCTGTGAAACCCCGCCGATGGGCCACGGGATTGAAGAAAGGTCCTGTGCGTAAGGAAAAGGATCGTACTGCACGGTCAACCCCATGGCCCGCCATTGCCTTACACAAGGGTCCGAGAGCAGCTCCAGACAATAGTCGCGACTTGCCGATGACACCGGCAGCCCATAGCCAATGATGCGGGCCGCAACTGGTGTATAGAATACATCTGCCAGAGAATACGCGCCGAACAACGGACCCGAAGCCGCACCGGACACCGAACGAGCGTGATCCCACAATGTTTCGATGCGCTTCAGGTCTGACAGGGTTTCGGGCGAAGGGTCAAAACCCACCCAACAGTGAAGCAGTTGCATCGGGCATTGGCTGCGTAACGCCGAAAAACCCGAAACCATTTCAGTGCAAAGCCAGCGCGCGATTGCGCGGGCCGCCGGTTCGTCGGGCCACAAGCCTGCCTCGGCGTGCCGTTCAGCCAGCGCCTCGGCCATGGCCAGGCTTTCACCAACCACAGTTCCGTCCGGCAAACGCAAGGCCGGCACAAGCCGTGCCGGAGCCAGAGGTTTCATGTCTTCGTCCATCGTGCCGGAATACAGACCGATCAAATGGCTTCGATAAGGCAGGCCGAACTTTTCCAGCATCAGCCATCCACGCATGGACCAGCTGGAAAACAGGCGGTCCCCGATATACAGGTCATAAGTCATGCGGCAACGATGCCGCAGGGCTTTGCATCAGTAAATCAGAGAATTGTGGGCACTCTTATCACGGAAGATGATTGATTGGCCCGGCCGACCATGTGCTGCCGTCCCGCGAAATCCGCGTCACCGACAGATTGTCTATCCGGTGTGAAAATGCCTGTTGCGCATCCAGATCAAGCGCGCGTTGCACCTGTGTCAGGATAACGCCGAAATGGGCGACAATGACCAGATCCGCGCCCGTGTACGCTGCGATCAGCCGATCAATGGCCCGGTCCACCCTCAGGCGCACGTCGTTCCAGCTTTCTCCACCGGGCGGGCGTATGTCGCCGGGATTGTCCCAATAGGCAAATGCAAGTTCGGGATCTTCCGCCTCGATCTCGGCAAAGGCGCGCATCTCCCAGCGGCCAAAGTTGATTTCCCGCAAATCACGGTGATGCGGCAACCGTCTCCGCGTGCCCTGAATGGCCGTTGCCGTATCCGCCGCACGGGACAAGTCGGATGACACGATCAGAGCATCTGATGGCAGGTGCTCGTGCAACCGGTCAATTGCGGCCTGATCGCTCAGATCAGCAGGCAGATCCGACCAGCCGACCATGGTTTTGGCATGTGTGGGCCCGTGTCTGACAAGAAACAAACGTGTCATGGCAATTGCCCCTTGAGGACCAGCGGCAATCCGGCTGTCACCTGCACGACCAGCTTGGCCTGCGCGGCCAGCGCAATGTTCAGACGCCCCTGCGCCTCGCGGAACCGGCGGGCCAGCGCGTTTTCGGGCACGATGCCATGACCGACTTCGTTGGACACGACAACCAGCCGGGCCGGGCAATCGCGCAGTGCGTTCAGCAAATCCTCCTGCGCAGATTGCAGATCGGATTCTGCAAGCAAATGGTTGGTCAGCCACATGGTGGCGCAATCGATCAGACAGATCTGATCCGCTGCCAGTTCGGCCAGAACCGGGGCCAGATCCATGGGCGCCTCAATCGTGGTCCAGCCTTCCCCGCGCTGATCCAGATGGCGCTGAACCTTGGCGTGCATCTCGCCATCAAGCACTTGTGAAGTTGCAAGATAAACCCGGCTTTTTGCAGTTGAAACAACCAGTTGTTCCGCAAAGGCAGATTTCCCCGAGGCCGCCCCGCCCAGTACAAAGGTTAAATCGGAGCTCACGATCCCTACCTTTCAAATGATCCATCTGGTCTTTCTGTGCGTATCGACACCAGGTCGGCATGGCAAGCCCGGCCCGCGCCTGTGAAAGGGGAGATTTGCATGGCACTGGATAACGCAAAAGATTTTTCGATGTCCCGGCAGGCAATGAAAGCCGAGCTGCTGGACGCTGAAACCGAACTTCGGCTGGCTTATGCATGGCGGGATGAACGAGATGAGCAGGCGCTGCATCGCCTGATCACCGCCTATATGCGTTTGGCGATTTCAATGGCCGCCAAGTTCAAGCGCTATGGCGCGCCGATGAATGATCTGATTCAGGAGGCCGGGTTGGGCCTGATGAAAGCCGCCGACAAGTTTGATCCGGACCGCGGCGTGCGCTTTTCGACCTATGCGGTTTGGTGGATCAAGGCCAGCGTGCAGGATTACGTGATGCGAAACTGGTCGATGGTGCGGACCGGATCGACCTCTTCGCAGAAATCTCTGTTCTTCAACATGCGGCGGGTTCAGGCCCGGTTGGAACGTGAAGCAGCGACCGAGGGTATGGAACTGGATCGCCATCAGCTTCACCAGATGATCGCGGCCGAAATCGGTGTCCCGCTGCGCGACGTCGAAATGATGGAGGGGCGTCTGTCCGGTTCAGATTTCTCGCTCAATGCGGTGCAGTCAGCCGATGAAGACGGGCGCGAATGGATCGACGCGCTTGAGGACGATCGCGAGCAGGCCGCTGAAACCGTGGAAAGCCGTCATGACACCGAACAGCTGCGTGAATGGTTGCTGAAAGCGATGCAATCGCTGAATGAGCGCGAGCGTTTCATCGTGCGCGAGCGCAAACTGCGTGAACCTTCCCGGACATTGGAAAGCCTCGGGCAGGAACTGGGATTGTCAAAGGAACGGGTGCGTCAGCTTGAAGCCGCCGCCTTTGTGAAAATGCGTAAGAACCTTGAAGGCCAATCGCGCGAGGTGCAACACTTCATCGCATGAAACATTTTGCGATTCTTGTTTGGGCCCTGACCCTTACCTCTGGGTTGGCGCGACCCGGACAGGCCGACGGCCTGATCCCCGATGATGTGGCGGCCGCCATGCAGGCGGCGGATGTGGTCATACTGGGTGAAATTCACGACAACCCGCGCCATCACATGGTTCAGACCCAGGCGCTTGAGGCGGTTTCGCCTTCTGCCGTGGTTTGGGAAATGGTGACGGAAGAGGGTGCCAAACGTCTGGCTCAGACGGCAGCCTCCGACCCCGAGGAATTGTCACGTATTCTGCAATGGGCCGAGTCAGGCTGGCCACCGCTCAGCATGTATTACCCCGTCTTCGAGGCAACGGATGCGCCGATTTACGGGGCGATGGTTCCACGAAAGGCCGCCCGAACTGCCATGGAACGAGGTGCCGCCACGACGTTCGGCGCCGATGCGGCGCGCTACGGTCTGACCGTTCCCCTGTCAGCCGATGATCAGGCCGCGCGCGAGGCCGATCAGCTTGCCGCGCATTGCAATGCGGTACCGACCGAGATGTTGCCCCAGATGGTTGCGATTCAAAGGTTGCGGGACGCAGTTCTGACCCGCGCGATCCTGCGCGCAAAGGATGAAACCGGCGGGCCGGTCGCGGTTATCACGGGCAACGGCCACGCTCGCAAGGATCGCGGTATTCCGACCTTCCTGTCGCGCCTGAGCCCCGGTCTGAAGGTTTATGTTCTGGGCCAGTCCGAAGATGGTGTTGTCGAAGGCACGTTTGACGCTGTAATCGACAGCCCCACTGCCGAGCGAGAAGATCCGTGCGAAGCCTTTGGTGTACAGAATTAACAACTGGAACAACCTGCCTGCGTTGCCTAATGTCGGGACCGACCGGGACGGGAAGGGCATATGATGCTGGCATCCAAACGCATATTGCTGATCATTGGCGGCGGGATTGCGGCTTACAAGTCGCTGGACCTGATCCGGCGGCTGAAAGAACGCGGTGCGGCGGTAACTCCGGTCCTGACGGGCGCGGCAGAAGAATTCGTGACGCCCTTGTCCGTGTCCGCTCTGGCCGGAGAAAAACTCTACCGAGATCTGTTCGATCTGACGGATGAGGCCGAGATGGGCCATATCCAGCTGTCCCGTTCTGCTGACCTGATCGTAGTGGCTCCGGCAACGGCGGATCTGATGGGCAAGATGGCTGCTGGGCTCGCTAATGATCTGGCCTCGACCCTGTTGATGGCAACGGATACGCCCGTGCTGTGCGCACCCGCAATGAATGTGCGTATGTGGGATCATCCCGCGACGCAACGAAACCTAAGGCAATTGCAGGCCGATGGCGTCCGGTTCGTCGGTCCGAACGAAGGCGATATGGCTTGCGGCGAGTTCGGACCGGGCCGCATGTCGGAACCTCTGGAGATCGTGGCCGCGATCGAGGCCGCATTGGGCAATGGCCCCCTGTCCGGAAAGCGTATTCTGGTGACGTCGGGACCGACCCACGAACCCATCGACCCGGTGCGCTATATCGCCAACCGGTCGTCTGGCGCGCAAGGCACGGCCGTGGCCCGCGCGCTGGCATCCCTGGGGGCCGACGTGATCTTTGTAACCGGCCCAGCAGATGTACCTCCGCCCGATGGCGTGCAGGTCATCCCAGTGGAAACCGCGCGCCAGATGTCCGAGGCGGTCGATGCAGCCCTGCCTGTCGATGCCGGCGTGTTTGCCGCAGCCGTGGCTGACTGGCGGGTTGCCAGCGCGTCCGATCGGAAGCTGAAGAAAAGCCGCGACGGCCTGCCCGCGCTGGAGTTTGCCGAAAACCCTGACATCCTGAAACGTGTGTCGCACATGACGGAAGGGCGGCCCAGACTGGTTGTCGGCTTTGCCGCCGAAACCAATGACGTAGTCGAAAATGCGACGGCCAAACGCACGCGCAAAGGATGCGACTGGATCGTCGCGAACGATGTCAGCCCCGCGACGGGCATCATGGGCGGTTCGGAAAACGCCGTGACCCTCATCTCGCAAGATGGGGCCGAAAGTTGGCCTCGCATGGGCAAGGATGAAGTGGCCCGGAAACTGGCCGCCAAAATCGCCGACGCTTTGACAGAATAAGATACCGGCCCCGCGTGGCACGGCAAGAGGTGCAGCAATGGTAGCAATTCGTGTAATCCGTGAAGATGGAGCGGACCCTTCGGTTCCCCTGCCCTCGTATGAAACATCGGGCGCGGCGGGCGCGGACGTGCGGGCCAATCTGCCGGGTGGCGCGCCGATCCGGCTTGAACCGGGTCAGCGGGCACTGGTGCCGACCGGGCTGCGGATCGAAATTCCCAACGGGTATGAGGTGCAGGTGCGCCCCCGTTCCGGGCTTGCGCTGAAACACGGAATTACCTTGCCAAACACGCCCGGCACCATCGACAGCGACTATCGCGGCCCGTTGGGTGTGATCGTTCTGAATGCTGGGCAGGATGTGTTCGAGATCACGCATGGCGAACGCATTGCGCAACTTGTGGTGGCCCCGGTTGTGCAGGCCGTGTTCGAGGCCGCGGTTGCCCTGTCCGACACCGAACGCGGGGCAAGTGGCTTCGGTTCGACCGGGCGCGGCTGATGATACTGGTTCTGGGGCTTGCCGCCGGGCTTTGGGGCATCGGGTATTTTGCCGGAGTTTCACGCGGGGCGCGGAATGTATCCGTTGCCGTATTGTTGGCCGGGGTCATCATTGCCCAACTGGTGCTGCCGGATGGAAACCCGCTAAGGCAGGCGACCGGCGGATCGGCGGCCGTCTGGCTGATCCTGGGTGGCGCGGCCGGTCTTGCTCTGATTTATGGCAGGTTGTTGAGGATGCTGCGCGCTCGCGCAGTGCCTGCCAAGGAGCCTGCTATGCCATCTGATCAATTCAGCGAAACCGAACTTGACCGCTACGCCCGACACATCGTTCTGCGCGAACTGGGCGGACCCGGGCAGAAACGGCTGAAAAAGGCGCGGGTTCTGGTCATTGGTGCCGGCGGGCTTGGCGCCCCGGCCCTGCAATATCTGGCAGCGGCAGGTGTCGGCACAATCGGCGTGATCGACGATGATGAGGTCGAAAACGCCAACCTGCAGCGGCAGGTGATCCATCGGGACGCGGATATCGGCATGCCCAAAGTGTTTTCCGCCCAACAGGCAATGGAGGCGCAGAACCCGAATGTGGTGGTCCTGCCCTATCATCGCCGCCTGACAAACGACATCGCCGAAGAACTGTTTCGTGACTTTGACCTGATCCTGGACGGTACCGACAATTTCGACACTCGCTATCTGGCCAACCGAACGGCAGTCGCGCTTGGCAAGCCGCTGATCTCAGGCGCGCTGTCGCAATGGGAGGGGCAACTGAGCGTCTTTGATCCGGCCACGGATGGCCCCTGCTATCAATGCATTTTCCCCGAAGCCCCCGCCCCCGGGCTGGCTCCTTCCTGTGCCGAAGCGGGCGTGGTTGGACCCCTACCCGGTGTGGTCGGATCCATGATGGCGGTGGAAGCCATCAAGGTCATCACCGGCGCGGGGCAGGCTTTGCGCGGCGAAATGCTGATCTATGACGCGCTGTACGGCGAAAGCCGCAAGATCACCCTGTCCAAACGCGACGATTGCCCGATCTGCGCAAGCACCCGGAATTGACACTGTCCACCGCGCGCCAGCGGCGCGCGGCCCGGCCCAACCCCGCCCGGGCACATCTTTGATGTGTCCTGCGGGGGCGGGAGCGTGGCGCTAACCCAATGCGCGATCCAGATCGGCGATCAGGTCTTCGGCGTCTTCCAGCCCGACAGACAGGCGGAAAATCCCGTCGCCGGCATAGGCGCGGTAGTCCTCAAGCTGCGCGCCACTCAGCCGGAAGGACGTCTCCATCAGGCCATCGGTTCCCATCCAGAATATCAGGCTGCGATGATGCCCCAGCGACACCGCGTAGTGAATCACCTCAAGCCGCTCGATCATCTGCTGTGCGATACGTTCACCATCAGCGGCGCGGCCGACCTGAAATGCGATCATGCCGGATTTGTTCGACATCTGCCGTGCCGCCAGATCCGCCTGCGGATGCGAGCCCAGACCCGGATAGATGACTTTCGTGACACGTGGGTCGCCTTCCAGCCATTGCGCTACTGCCATTGCGCCAGCCTCATGCGCTTTCATCCGCAACGGTAGGGTCGAAGCCCCGCGCGCGATCAGCCAGGCGTTGAAGGGGGACAAAACGCCTCCATGGTGAATACCCGCCTCGATCCGCATTTTCGCGATCAGCTCGGCGGACCCGGCAACGGCGCCGCCAATCGCATCACCATGGCCGCCGATATATTTGGTAATCGAATGTATCGTCAGATCAACGCCAAGACCCACCGTGTCCATGCCCAAAGGCGATGCAAAGGTCGCATCACAGCTGAGCAACGCCCCGGCGTCACGCGCCAGTTTCGAGACGGCGGCCAGATCGGTCAGGCGACCGATCGGGTTCACCGGCGTTTCCGTGTGGATCAGGCGGGTGTTGGGGCGAATTGCGGCCGCCACCGAGGCCGGATCGGACATGTTGACCGCCGAGACTTCGATCCCCATACGCGGCAAAGTCTCGCGGGCCAGTTCCGCGACCCCTGCATAAGAAACATCCGACACGATCAGATGATCTCCGGCGGACAGAACGGTGAAAAAGATCGCTGACGCAGAAGCCATCCCGGACGCGCTTGCCAGACAGGCTTCAGTCCCCTGCAACGCGGCAATCTTGGCCTCCAGACCCGCGACCGTCGGGTTCGCCCAGCGCGAATAGACAAACGGGCTGTCCGGCGTCAGGTCATGGGCCGAAAAACCCGCCAGATCCTCGGTCACATAGGTCGAGCTCATGTGGATCGGCGGAGCAGACGCGTTGGTCGAGGCATCCGGCGGATCGCCTGCGTGGATGGCCCTGGTCATGATCCCGGCGGGACGGTTCGGCTTGGTCATATCCTGTCTCCCTTTGCCGACGACCCTGCGTGCGCCACGCTGCCGATGCAAGCCGGATTGCGACTTTTTCAGGCGACTTGCGCGCCCGCCCTCTGGACCATCACAGGCAGGCTGCCTACCTTGTCGGACAAAGGAGATCTGAATGACCAACCCGATCCTGTCCGACTGGAACACCCCCTTTGCAATCGCCCCATTTGCCGAGATTTCGGACGATGATTTTGCCCCGGCGCTGGATCGGGCATTGGACGCGCACACCGCCCAGATCGATACCATCGCGACAAATCCGGACGCCCCGACATTCGCCAATACAATCGAGGCACTCGAAGCCGCCGGGGAACAGCTGGACAAGGTTCTGGCGGTCTTTTTTACCGTCGCAGGTGCGGACAGCAACCCGGCGCGCGAAGCCCTGCAGCGCGATTTCTCACCCAAACTGGCGGCCCATTTTTCCGCGATCTCATCCAACAAACCTCTGTTTCAGCGGGTTGCCGATCTTTGGGCGCGGCACGGTGAATTGGGCCTGACCGACGAACAGGCGCGTGTCCTGATGCTGACCCATCGCGGTTTTGTGCGCGCGGGTGCGGCGTTGCAGGGTGATGACGATACCCGCATGCAGGAAATCAAATCCCGCCTGGCCACGTTGGGCACATCCTTCACCCAGAACCTGCTGGCGGATGAAAGAGACTGGTTCATGGAGTTGACCGAGGGTGATCTGGCCGGTCTGCCCGGTTTTGTTACCGATGCCGCCCGTGCGGCCGGCAAGGAGAAAGGGCTGGATGGCCCGGTTGTGACCCTGTCACGGTCCTTGATCGTGCCGTTTCTGCAGTTCTCGCCCCGCCGCGATGTGCGCGAACAGGCGTATCTCGCGTGGGCGGCGCGTGGTGCAAAAGGCGGGGAAACCGACAATCGCGAGATTGCCGCTGAAATCCTGTTATTGCGCGAAGAACGCGCTACGCTGCTGGGTTATGGCAGCTTTGCCGATTACAAACTGGAAACGGAAATGGCCCGGACGCCGGATCGAGTGCGGGACCTGCTGATGCAGGTTTGGAAGCCTGCAAAGGCGCGCGCAGATGCCGATGCCGAAACCCTGACGCAAATGATGCAGGAGGACGGGGTCAACGGGCCGCTGGAAGCGTGGGACTGGCGGTATTATGCGGAAAAACGGCGCAAGGCCGAGCATGATCTGGATGAGGCCGCGCTCAAGCCGTATCTGCAGTTGGAACGTATGATCGAGGCGTCCTTTGCCTGCGCCAATCGGCTGTTCGGGCTGGAATTCAAGCCGCTGGATGTCCCGCTCTATCACCCCGATTGCCGCGCGTGGGAGGTGACGCGCGATGGCAAGCATATCGCGGTGTTCATCGGGGACTACTTCGCGCGCGGTTCCAAACGGTCCGGTGCCTGGTGCAGCGCAATGCGCGCGCAGGCGAAATTCCCCAAGGAACAGGCGCCAGTTGTCATTAATGTCTGCAACTTCGCCAAAGGCGACCCGGCGCTGCTGTCCTACGACGACGCGCGCACCCTGTTTCACGAATTTGGCCATGCCCTTCATCAGATGCTGTCGAATGTGACCTATGAAAGCATCTCGGGCACAAGCGTTGCGCGGGACTTTGTGGAACTGCCCAGCCAGCTTTACGAACACTGGCTGGAAGTGCCCGAGGTACTGGCAGAATACGCAACGCATGCAGAAACCTGCGAACCGATGCCAAAGGACATGTTGGAGAAGGTACTGAAAGCGGCCAATTTCGATCAGGGCTTTCAGACCGTGGAATATGTCGCCTCGGCTCTGGTCGATCTGGCATTCCACGACGGCGCGGCCCCAGCCGACCCGATGGCGAAACAGGCCGAAGTTCTGGCCGAAATCGGAATGCCGCGAGCCATCGGAATGCGCCACGCCACTCCGCATTTCGCGCATGTCTTTTCCGGGGACGGATACAGTTCCGGCTACTACAGCTACATGTGGTCCGAAGTTATGGATGCCGACGCTTTTGCGGCATTTGAGGAGGCGGGCAGCGCCTTCGATCCTGATCGCGCCCAGGCGCTTGAGGACAACATCCTGTCCACCGGAGGCTCACGCGAGGCCGAAGACCTGTATCTCGCCTTCCGTGGCCGTCTGCCGGGTGTCGAGGCACTGCTGAAAGGGCGGGGCCTGATCGCCGCCTGAACTGGATGGGTCGTCAGTACCCCAACTGGCGATCCACCAGATGCAGGAAGGGCTCGCCCGCCTCACCGCGCCGGATGTTTTCGCAGATAACCTGCGCGGCAGTGATCTCGCGGGTTTCGGACGCGATATGAGGTGTCACAGTCACGTTGGGATGTGCCCAGTACGGATGCTCGGGCGGCAGTGGTTCGGTCCGAAACACGTCCAGCGTGGCATGACCCACTTGCCCTGAATTCAACGCATCCAGCAGGGCATCATCGTCGATCAACGGCCCGCGACCCGGGTTGAGGATCCGTGCACCTTTGGGCAACAGGGCCAGCGTTTCCGCGTCCAGCGTGTTTTCCGTCGCTGCCGTATCGGGCAGCAGCAGAACCACGATTTCTGCCTGTGACAGCGCCGTTTCCAACCCCTTCTGCCCATGCAGACAGGTCACGCCGTCGATGTCCTTGGGCGTGCGGCTCCAACCGGTAACATTGAAATTCAGCGCGGCCAGTGCCTTGGCGCAGGCCAGCCCCAAAGCGCCCAGACCCAGCACCGTTACGTGTCGTTGCTGCGCGAGCGGCGGTGCTTCGGGCGTCCAGACGCCGTCCTGAACGGTGATGTGACGATCCATCCCCAAATGGTAGCGCAGCACATGCCCGACGACCCATTCTGTCATGCCTTGTGTCAGCCCGTGATCGACCATCCGGGCCAGCGGCACAGTCAGGGTTTCATTGTCCGCGATACTTTCAATTCCGGCCCACAGGCTAAGTACAGCCTTAAGCCGACTGAAGGGCCCGAAATCCCGCAATCCGCCCGTCGGTCCGTAAACCACGTAGTCGACCTGTTCCGGTGAAATCTCTGGCGACAACTCAAACTCCAGCCCGGCTTCGGACAGGCCCTGGCGCAGCAACGGCTCATAAACCGGCCAAAGCCCGGGACGTGCGGAAAACAGGACATTCACTGTCATGGATTGCCTTTCAGATTAACGAGGACGATGGATATGCGCGCTTTGAACGATGCCGAACGCGGCCATCAAAACCAGCATGGCCGAGCCGCCATAGCTGACCATGGGCAGCGGAACGCCGACAACCGGGGCAAGACCCATGACCATGGACATGTTGACGGCAAAGAACAGGAAGAAGTTCAGTGCAATGCCCAAAGTCACAAGCGATGAGAAACGGTCTTTGGTCGTCAGCGCGGTAACCATGCAGAAAATCAGGATCAGAGCATACAGGATCAACAGCGTGATGCCGCCGACGAACCCGAACTCTTCGGCCAGTGTGGTAAAGATGAAATCGGTATGTTTCTCGGGTAGGAAGTTCAACCGCGACTGAGTGCCCTGCATAAACCCGCGTCCGTTCCAGCCCCCGGATCCCAGGGCAATCTTGGACTGTGTAATGTGGTAACCCGCGCCAAGCGGATCGGTGGAAGGATCGAGAAACGTATCGATGCGCCTGAACTGGTAGTCCTTGAGCAATTGCCAGTCTGTCCCACGGCTGTTGAACACTGTGGCGATCAGCCCGACACCTGCTGCTATTACGGCGGCGAAATAGGCCCAGTGGACACCAGCCAGAAACATCAGGCCACCGCCAGCGGCCAGCAACAGGATCGACGTACCCAGGTCAGGCTGTTTGAGCACCATGAAGGTTGGGATCAGGATCAGGGCAACAGGGATAAGCACCCAAAGCGGGCGCGAGGTCTTGTGAGACGGCAACCAGTCGTAATAGGCGGCCAGCACCATGACCAGGGCAACCTTCATGACCTCGGACGGTTGAAGCCGCATGAACCCAAGGTCGATCCAGCGCTGCGCGCCCATGCCGACCGTGCCGAAAAGCTCGACAAAGATCAGCAGAACGATCGAGCCGAGATAGGCCAGAACCGACATGTTGCGCCAGAACCAGATCGGAACAAGCGCCACAATGAACATGGCCGCCAGACCCATCCCGAACCGCTCCATCTGCGGTTCGGCCCACGGGGTCCACGAACCGCCCGCCACCGAATACAGCATCAGGAACCCGGCACTGGCCGTGCTGATCAACAGCAGGGTCAGCGGCCAGTTCATATACAGAAACTTGCGAAACCCCGACGGCGTGGATTTGACGGCATATTCAAGATAGCTCATGCGCGGTCCTTTTCATCCGGACGCGCTTTGGGGCGGCGGTCGCCCTCCAGCCTTTTTTGCTGTTCCTTGATGCGCTCGCGGTCGGCAACCGGATACGCCTCAAGCGGGGGCGTACCGTTGTAGAGCGCCTGAAGCATGATGTCCCGCGCGACAGGGGCGGCCGCCTTGGACCCGCCGCCGCCATGTTCAACGACGACGGCTATGGCGTATTTCGGATTATCGTACGGGGCAAAGCTGACAAACAGCGCGTGGTCCCGCCGTTCCCAAGGCAGATCTTCATTTCGGATCACACCAGCAGCGCGTTCAGCCTTGGTAATGTTGCGGACCTGACTGGTTCCCGTCTTACCCGCCATGCGAAACTCATCTGCGATGATACGGCTGCGGTAGGCCGTTCCGCGCCGGTCATTGGAGACCGAGAACATCGCTTTGCGCACCTGTGACAGGTTCCGCTGATTGACCTCCAGTGGCTCACCTGCGCCCGAGGGCTGTTCGACCCCGTTGACCGACCGGACCAGGCGCGGCGTCACGGCGCGGCCTGTGGCGATCCGCGCGGTCATGACGGCAAGCTGCATGGGCGAGGCCAGCATGAAGCCCTGACCGATCGAGGCGTTCGCGGTGTCCCCGACCAGCCATTCCTGCCCGTGGACCCGCTGTTTCCATTCCTGATTTGGCGCCAGCCCCCCTGCCACGGCCGACATCGGAATATCGTGCTTGATGCCCAGCCCGAAGGTTCGGGCCATGTCGGATATCCTGTCGATGCCCACGCGCAGGGCAACATCATAATAGTAGACGTCGCAACTGCGTTTGAGAGAGGTTTCCAGATCGACCGTACCGTGCCCGCCGCGCTTCCAGCAATGGAACCTGCGGCTGCCGACTTTCAGATGACCGGGGCAATATACCGTGTTGCCGGGTCCGATCACACCGGCCTCAAGCGCAGCCATGGCCGTGATCATTTTGAACGTCGACCCCGGTGGATAGGTACCCTGTACCGTCTTGTTGGCCAGCGGGCGATATTTGTCCTGTGTCAGCGACCTGTAATCGGCGACCGAGATACCGCGTACAAACAGGTTGGGATCAAAGCTGGGGGCCGAGGCAATCGCACGCAGATCGCCGGTTTCGCAGTCAATCACAACGGCCGCCGCGCTTTCCCCGGCCAATCTGGCCTGTGCGTATTGCTGCAGATCGGCGTCGATCGACAATTGCAGGTCGGCCCCGGCTTCACCCTCCTGGCGGTCCAGTTCCCGCATCACGCGACCGGTCGCGTTGACCTCGACCCGCTTGGCCCCGGCCTTGCCGCGCAGAGTGGCCTCCTGCTTGGCCTCCAGCCCGACCTTGCCGATCTGGAACCGTGGAATGCGCAAAACCGGCTCGGGGTCTTCCATTTGGCTCAGGTCGTAGTCGCTGACCGGGCCGACATAACCGACGATATGGGCGAAATCCTCATACCTGGGATATTGGCGGGTTAGACCGACTTCGGGCGTCACGCCAGGCAAGGCCGGCGCGTTCACCGCCACTTTCGAGATGTCCTCCCACGTGACCTGATCTGCCAACGTGACCGGCAGGAAGGGTGCGGACCGGCGCATTTCCGTCCGGGCACGCTCGATCTCATCCTCGTTCAGGGGGATCAGTTCCGAAAGCTTGGCAATGACCGTGTCGATATCACCCGCGTCTTCGCGCACGATCACGATCCGGTAGGACGGCGAGTTCTGGCCAATGACCTGCCCGTTCCGGTCATAGATGCGCCCGCGTGTCGGCGGGATCAGGCGGATGTTGATCCGGTTTTCCTCGGCCAGCAGCCGGTACTGATCGGCCTGATCAACCTGCATAAACCGCATCCGCGCAGCCAGACCACCGATAAAGACCGCCTGCAAACCACCCAGAACCAACGCCCGGCGCGGCAGACGTTTGTAGGCAAGACCCTGGGATTTGGTGCGTTTCTGCTTCATGCCCGCGCCCCGACAATACCGGCATCCGCAGCTGAAATACGGCGGACGCCCATACCATTCTGACTGATCAGTACAATCAAGGGATAGATGGCGATGGTCAAAATCAGTTGAACAACTGTCGGCCAAAAGGCGGCCTGCTGGACCGACAGAACCGACAGAATGAAACGGTTGAGCACAAAGATACCGGTCATCACCGCCGCGACCGAGCTCCATTCGCCAAAAAATCCGATGTCCCGCATTCCCGGCGCTGCCGAGCGCAAATAGTTTGTTGCCACAACGACCAGTGCCGCCAGCAACCCCGGCGGCCGTTGCAGAAGCAGGTCGGCCATCAGCATGACAACGGCCACAATTGCGATGGGCGTGTATTCGGGGCGCCGCAGCACCCAGGCGAATGTGAGAGCGATCAGAACATCCGGAAACGGCCAGCGGTCCGGCTGCGTGTTCAGCGGCAACAGATGCAGAAACAGCACTAGAACCACCAGAAAAACATAGAGGCAGCGCATGGCCCAGAGATGGGAAACCGCCTTATCCATCTGCGGCCTCATCCGGGGTCAGGGATGCTTCGGGTCGCAGCGGACCAACGATATCCCCGGAATCGCGAATGGCAGGCGCCGACTGGTAACGCAGCACGCGCAGAAACTCGAGCCGCTCGAAATCGGCGGACAGACGCACGCGCAACCTGCCACCCGGATCGGCGGTGATCTGACCGATCAGCAATCCTGCCGGGAAAACGCCACCGTCGCCCGACGTAATGACCCGGTCGCCGGGTCGGACGAGTTCACGGTTTTCCAGAAACTCGACCAATGGCACCGCTGTATTGTCCCCCTTGATCAAAGCGGTCTGCCCGGACGGCTGGATGGTGGCAGGGATAGCGCTCGAGGCGTCCGTCATCAGGATGACACGCGCCGTGTCGGCGCCGACGCCGGAGATACGCCCAACCAGCCCGATCCCGTCCATGGCGGCCCAGCCATCGACTATACCGTCCCGTCGTCCCACGTTCAGAAGGACAGACTGCCGGAAGGGGGAACCGCTGTCGGCCATGACAACACCGGTGATATAGGTCAAGCGCGGATCCAGCCGGACGTTGTTCAGGTCCAGCAATCGGGCGTTTTCCTGTTCCAGTTGCAGCGCCGCCTCTTTCCAGGCGCGCATCCGGCGCAGTTCACTGCGCAATTCCCGGTTCTGTTCGCTCAATCGTTGATAGCTCTGGAAATCGCGGACCAGGTTGACCGTGGCCGTGACCGGCACCATGGCCCATTCCATCGAGGGCACCACGGCATCCACGACCTGAGCGCGAAACCTCTCGACCCGTGGGCTGTCAATGCGCCAGACCAGAAAGATACCCAGCAGGCACAAAACAACGATCCCCAACAACAAGCGGCGTAAGGGGGTGGTGTATTCGTCGCGCTGTGATCGGTCCTTTGCCACAGGACTCCTTCCCGTGCTGCTCGCGCCCGATTGTTAACCCTGAATTGGAAGGGTGCGCGCCTTAGCTTTCGTAGTCAATCGCGTGGCGCAGTTGTTTTTCGTATTCCAGCGCCTTGCCGGTTCCCAACGCTACACAATTCAGGCTTTCATCGGCAATCGACACGGCCAGACCGGTCTGTTCGCGCAGCGCCAGGTCCAAATCACCCAACAGAGCGCCACCGCCGGTCAGCATGACGCCCCGGTCCACAATGTCCGCTGCCAGATCGGGCGGCGTGGTTTCCAGCGCGGTCATCACCGCCTCGCAGATCTGCTGGACAGGTTCGGACAGCGCCTCGGCCACCTGAGCCTGACTGATCTCGATTTCCTTTGGCACACCGTTCAGCAGGTCGCGACCACGGATGTGCATCGACTGGCCACGGCCATCATCGGGCATCCGGGCGGTGCCGATGGTGGTTTTGATACGTTCAGCGGTGGATTCGCCAACCAGCAGGTTCTGCTGACGGCGCAAGTACGAGATGATGGCCTCGTCCATCCGGTCCCCACCGACACGAACCGAGCGGGCATAAACGATGTCGCCCAGCGACAGAACCGCAACTTCGGTTGTACCGCCGCCGATATCGACAACCATGTTTCCGGTCGGATCGGTGATCGGCATTCCCGCGCCAATGGCGGCCGCAATGGGTTCAGCAATCAGACCCGCGCGACGGGCCCCTGCGGACAGAACCGACTGTCGGATTGCGCGCTTTTCGACCGGAGTCGCACCATGCGGAACACAAACGATGATTTTCGGTTTCGAGAAGGTCGAGCGTTTGTGCACCTTGCGGATGAAATGCTTGATCATTTCCTCGGCGGTGTCGAAGTCGGCAATGACCCCTTCACGCATCGGGCGGATTGCCTCGATGGAACCGGGGGTCCGGCCCAGCATGAGCTTGGCGTCTTCGCCCACAGCCAGCACTTTCTTCACGCCATCCTTGACGTGATAGGCGACCACAGAGGGTTCGGACAGAATGACGCCTCGCCCTTTGACATAAACCAGCGTGTTCGCCGTCCCAAGGTCAATGGCCATGTCCGCTGTGAACAGGCCGCCCAGATTGCCAAAGATCCCCATGTTTCCCCTGATCCTGTCTGTCAGAATTTTCTACTGCCCGCGACTCGACGGTTCCGGGACGGATGACTTATAGGGTGCCAACACGCCCGATTAAAGGCCTGATTCCGTGACAATCAGCGCCTTTTCGCCTCATTGATAGGGACTTTAGAAGGCAAAATGCTTTCATATCAACATATTTACCACGCCGGGAATCTGGCGGACGTGCAAAAGCACGCATTGCTGGCCTGGACGCTGCGTTATCTGACGCAAAAAGACAAACCGCTGAGCTACATCGAAACCCACGCCGGACGCGGGCTATACCACCTGGACTCGGAGGAGGCCCGCAAAACCGGCGAAGCGGACGCGGGCATCGAAAGGGCGCGGCGCGAGGCCTGGTTCGATCCGGAACACCCGCTGGCCCGGGCAATCTCGGACATACAGGCCCGGTATGGACCGGCCTGTTACCCGGGTTCTCCCATGATCGCAGCCAGCCTGTTACGCCCACAGGACAATTTGCATTTCGCGGAACTGCACCCAAAGGAATACGCAGCCCTTTCAGGCGAGTTAACGGCCCGAAACGCACGGGTGTATCGGCAGGATGGCTATGAACTGGCGCAATCCATGCTGCCGCCCACGCCGCGTCGTGGAATGTTGCTGATCGATCCCAGCTACGAGGTGAAGGCCGAATATGGTCGTTTACCGGGGAACGTCGCCAAACTGCACCGCAAGTGGAATGTCGGGGTGATCGCGCTGTGGTACCCGATTCTGGCCGACAATCGTCATAAGCCTATGCTGGCGGCCCTGACCAATCAGGCATTGCCAAAGGTGATACGCCACGAAGTGATCTTTCCACCGGCCCGGGAGGGGCACAACATGATCGGTTCGGGGATGTTCATAATCAACGCTCCGTACGGTGTCGAAGATGAAACCGCGCGGCTTACGGCCCTGTTCGACAGGATCTGAGAAACGTTCGCGCAAACAACAGGGAAACTCCCGCCGCGATTGCCGACATCAAAGATGCCGTCAATTGGGTCGGGCCCGGCACCGCGCCAAAGCGCGGTGCCGGGCCCAAAGCCGCAAGGTGGTTCGGCGCAGCCGGACCGCCGCGGGTGCGGGAGCTTTCGCGCCCTTCAGGTCAGGTCCTTGTAGCTGATCTCACGCGTGTCCGCCCCGGGCCCGGCTTTTGCCCGGCGCACTACCAGGCGGTTGAGAGCATGGATATAAGCCTTGGCCGAGGCCACCACAGTGTCGGTATTCGCCGATTGGCCGGTTGCAATCATGCCATCCTCTTCCAGCCGCACCGAAACAGTGGCCTGGGCGTCCGTCCCTTCGGTGACCGCATGCACCTGATAGAGCTGCAAATGAGCCTCGTTCGGGAAGATCGCGCGGATCGCCCTGAACGTCGCATCAACCGGGCCGTCACCGTATTCCGTGGCGATGACATCCTTTCCGTCAACCTCCAGTTCAACCGTCGATTCTGCCTGACCTCCGGTACCGCAGGTGACTTTCATCGACACCAACTGCAGAAAATCGTTGGCTTCGTCATCGTCCAGCGTCATCAGCGCGATGATGTCGTCGTCGAAGACCTCTTTCTTGCGGTCAGCCAGATCCTTGAACCGAACAAAGATGTCCTTGAGCTGGTTGTCACCGACCTCATAGCCCAGCGTGTTCAGCTTGTCCCGCAATGCCGCGCGGCCCGAGTGCTTGCCCAAGGGCAGCGAAGTGCCGGACAATCCCACATCCTCGGGGCGCATGATCTCGAAATTGTCGCGGTTTTTCAGCATCCCGTCCTGATGGATACCGCTTTCATGGGCAAAGGCGTTCTTGCCGACAATGGCCTTGTTGAACTGCACGTTGAAGCCCGATACCGTGGCGACCCGGCGCGAGATATGCATGATCTTGGTGGTGTCGATCCCGGTGCGGAAAGGCATGATGTCATTGCGGGTCCGCATGGCCATCACTACTTCTTCCAGCGCGGTATTGCCCGCACGTTCGCCAAGGCCGTTGATGGTGCACTCGATCTGACGCGCCCCGCCGATCACGGCCGCCAGAGAGTTCGCGGTCGCCATCCCCAGGTCATTGTGACAGTGGGTCGCGAAGACGACTTCATCTGCGCCGGGAACGGTTTCGATCAGGCGCTTGATCAGATCGGCGGATTCCAGTGGTGCCGTATAACCGACAGTGTCGGGTATGTTGATCGTGGTCGCGCCTGCCTTGATCGCGATCTCGATAACGCGGCACAGGTAATCCCATTCCGTCCGGGTCGCGTCCATTGGCGACCACTGCACATTCTCGCACAGGTTGCGGGCATGGCTGACCGTTTCATGGATCTTTTCCGCCATCTCGTCCTGCGTGAGGTTCGGAATGGCGCGATGCAGCGGAGAGGTGCCGATGAATGTATGAATGCGGTTCTGTTCGGCGTGTTTGATCGCCTCCCAGCAGCGGTCGATATCCGCGAAATTTGCGCGGGCCAGACCGCAGATGCGACTGTTTTTTGAACGTTGGGCGATTTCGGACACCGCTTTGAAGTCACCCTCAGAGGCGATTGGGAAACCGGCCTCGATGATGTCGACGCCCATGTCGTCCAGCAGCTCGGCGATCTCAAGCTTTTCGTCATGGGTCATGGTGGCGCCGGGGCTTTGCTCGCCGTCGCGCAAGGTGGTGTCAAAGATCAAGACGCGGTCTTGGTCGGTCACGTTGGTCATGGGATTCTCTTTCTTCTTCTGTCCTAAAGCCTATGGCGCGCGGGCGTCCTCCTCTGAGCGGGCGCGCCGAATGGCACGCTCAGAGGCGGATTAGGATCAGTAGGCCACGCAGCGACGCACCGCAAAAAGCGGTGTCAGCAAAAGGGATATCTGCGCGGTTGATCATGACTGTGAGGTTATACAGAGCCCGCAAGGAATGAAAAGAACCAATTTGCGATCCTCTGACCGGACCCGGCCTTTTAAGCCGGGCATTGATTCAGACGGGTATCCTTCTAGGTTGGCGCACATGAAATCAGCATTGATCATCGGCTCAAGCGGAGGAATTGGACGCGCCATTTGCAGGCAGCTGGACCTGCAACAGGTCAGCGTGACCGGGTTGTCCCGCTCGGCTGGTGGATTTGACTTGACGAAACCCGACACCGTTCACTCCGCGCTGGACAAGCTTCAGGGCCCGTTTGATCTGGTTCTGGTCGCCACTGGCGCGCTTGAGATCGATGGCCACGGGCCGGAAAAGACCATCCGGTCGCTGTCTTCAACGGCGATGATAGACCAGTTCGCGTTGAACGCGGTTGGGCCAGCCCTTGTGCTTAGCCACGCTCATCGGTTGCTGCCACGGGATCGGCGTTCCGTATTTGCCATCCTGTCCGCGCGCGTCGGTTCCATCGGGGACAACCGGCTTGGGGGATGGATCAGCTACCGCGCCGCAAAGGCAGCGGTCAATCAGATTACGCGCACCGCTGCAATTGAACTGGATCGCACACATACACAGGCGATTTGCGTGGCGCTGCACCCCGGTACGGTCAAAACCGAGTTTACACGGAAATATCTGGGGCGGCACCCGGCGGTCGAACCGAATGAAGCTGCCCGCAATCTGCTGTCCGTCATCGAAGGATTAACGCCTGCGGATAGCGGCGGCTTTTTTGACTGGGCCGGCGAGCGGATACCCTGGTAGGTAAGGGTCACCCATCCGAAGCGGCCGGTTCCTCAGCGTTTTCCTGCGTTGGTTCATCCGCATCCGTGGCGTCCGGGGGTTCGTCAGCCTTTTCCGCAAGCGCACCATTTTCCCAGACACCGGTTTCTTCCAGCCCGTTGGCATATTTCATGGTGCCGTTGCCTTGCCGTTTGTTGTCAACAAAGCTGCCTTCATAAACGTCGCCAGTCGCGTAGGTGGCAATACCGTCACCACTGATCTTACCGTCAATCCAGCCGCCCGTGTAGCTGAACCCGTTTGGCGCTGTGATCGTTCCTTCACCGTGGCGCTCACCGTTCCGGAAATCACCCTCGTAAACGGTGCCGTCGGCGAAACTGGCCTTGCCCTTGCCGTGCCGTTCGCCGTCAACCCATTCGCCCTCGTATCTGTAGCCGTTGGCAAATGTCAGAACGCCCTGGCCATGGCTGCGGGCATTCTTGAATTGTCCGGTGTAGACGACGCCGCTGGGATAGGTCGCCTTGCCGTTGCCTTCGAACACGCCGGCGATCCAATCACCTTCGTAGATCGTACCGTCCGCAAAAGTGTTCATACCCTTGCCGTGCGGCAGGTCCGCCTGAAAGTCCCCGACATAGGTTGATCCATCCGGATAGATCAACTCACCAAATCCCTCAATCTGGCCTTCGGACCACTCGCCGTTATAGTCGAACCCGTCCGCGCCGAGAAACCGGCCTTTGCCGTGGCGGCGATCATCCACATAGTCGCCTTCATATGTCGCGCCATTCTTGTAGGTCGCCTTGCCTTTTCCTTCGCGCCGACCTTCGACCATGTCCCCTTCGTAGACATCGCCGTTGGCCTGGGTGAGACGGCCCTTGCCGGTGATCAGATCCTGTGACCAGTCCCCCGTGTAGATCATCCCGTCAGAAAGCGTCAGCGTACCCTGGCCATGACGCAGCCCGTTTTCGATATCGCCTTCATAGACGCCGCCTTCGGCGTAAGTTATCCGGCCTTTGCCCTGCTTCACGCCGTCGACCCAATCACCGTCATAGACATAACCGGCAGGATCCTTGATCATGCCCTTGCCGTGATGGCGGTCATCCTTGAACTCGCCTTCATACCGCATTCCGTTTGCGTATTCGGCGATACCTGTCCCGTTGATGGATCCGCCGGCCCAATCGCCTTCGTAGCTGCCGCCATCGGCAAAAACGATCTTGCCGCGCCCCTCGGGCTGGCCTTTGGCAAACATCCCCTCATAGACCGAGCCGTTGGCGTAGCGCGCGATGCCCTTGCCCTTGATCTCGCCTTCGAACCATTCGCCGGCATACTCGAAACCGTCCGGCAGGCGATACGTGCCGGTCCCATGACGTAGCCCGTTTTCGAACGTGCCCTCGTACACGCCGCCAACCTCGTCATCGGCGATGATGACTTCGTCACCCTGCGCGGCCACGTTGACCGCCGTCAGGGCCAAAAGTGAAACGGCTATAGATATGCGAAACAAGTTCATGGGTTTTCACGCCTGGCCGGTCATGCTTTGAATGCGTTCTGTTGCGCAAAACTAAGGCACCACTCAGGGCAGGGCAACGGCTTTTGCCGCATTTGTCTTTTCCTCACGGTGCGATCTGGTAAATGGCAATAGGACAGTCGAGGGCAAGAGGGCAGTATGGCCGACCGTTTCCGCATCACTCTGGCGCAACTCAACCCCGTTGTCGGGGATATCGACGGCAATGCTGCCAAAGCCCTTGCCACCTGGGCACAGGGGCGCGATGCCAAGGCCGATCTGGTGGCGTTGCCCGAAATGTTCATCACCGGGTACAACACGCAGGATTTGATCCTGAAGCCGGTGTTTCACCAAGCGGCCATGGCTGCGGTCGAATCGCTTGCTGAACGCTGCGCCGATGGGCCGGCGCTGGCAATTGGCGGTCCGTGGGTTGAGGATGGCAAACTGTTCAACGCCTATTTGATCCTCAAGGGTGGGCGGATCTCCAGCAAAGTCCTGAAACATCACCTGCCCAATGAAACGGTTTTTGACGAAGTCCGCCTTTATGACGCCGGACCGCTGGGTGGCCCCTATTCGGTGGGCAACACCCGCATCGGCAGCCCGATTTGCGAAGACAGCTGGCACGAGGATGTAACCGAAACGCTGGCAGAAACCGGCGCCGAGTTTCTGCTGATCCCCAACGGATCACCGTATTTCCGCGACAAATACGACATACGCCTGAACCACATGGTGGCGCGCGTTGTCGAAACCGGACTGCCGCTGATCTACCTCAACATGGTGGGCGGTCAGGACGACCAGGTTTTTGACGGCGGAACATTCGGCCTGAATCCGGGTGGAGAGCTGGCTTTCCGGATGCCCGTGTTTGATGAAGCGATCACACATATTGATCTGGAACGTAGCGAAGATGGCTGGCGCATTGCACCGGTAGAAATCGTGCCGCAACCGGATGAATGGGAACAGGATTATCGCGTAATGGTTCAGTCCTTGCGCGATTACATGGGGAAAACCGGATTCGGCAAAGCCCTGCTTGGTCTGTCAGGCGGCATCGATTCCGCGCTGGTGGCGGCAATAGCGGTGGATGCTCTCGGGTCGGAAAACGTGCGCTGCGTGATGCTGCCGTCGGAATATACCAGCCAGGCCTCGCTGGACGACGCCGAGGCCGTCGCAAGGGCGTTGGGCGTGCACTACGATTTTGTTCCGATCTCGGAAAGCCGCGCCGCTGTCACCAATTCGCTCGCCCCGTTGTTTGAAGGTCGAAACGAAGACCTGACCGAAGAGAATGTTCAGTCTCGCCTGCGTGGACTTCTGCTGATGGCGATTTCCAACAAGTTTGGCGAGATGCTGCTGACAACCGGCAACAAATCCGAGGTCGCGGTGGGATATGCCACCATTTATGGCGATATGAACGGCGGTTACAATCCGATCAAGGATCTGTACAAGACCCGCGTGTTCGAGACCTGCCGCTGGCGCAATGCCAATCATCGCGACTGGATGATGGGACCGGCGGGTGAGGTCATCCGCCCGTCAGTTATCGACAAGCCCCCAAGCGCAGAACTGCGCGAGGACCAGAAGGACAGTGACAGCCTGCCCGACTATCCGGTTCTGGATGCCATCCTGGAGATCCTGGTCGACCAGGACGGCTCGATCGCCGATTGCGTGGCGGCTGGTTTTGACGAGGCCGAGGCCCGCCGGGTCGAACATCTGATCTACATCAGCGAGTACAAGCGGTTTCAGTCTGCGCCGGGAACAAGGCTGACCAAACGCGCCTTTTGGTTGGATCGCCGGTATCCCATCGTGAATCGGTGGCGTGACACCGATTGAGTATCGGAACTGACCCTCGCGATTGTGGGCAGAAAACGTTCCCATAATGGAGCAACGGGAAACAGTCCCGCCAAAACCTACCCCTTTGTTTGCTAAGCTGGTCAGTTTGAATGGTTTTTTGCCGTCCGGTGCCGCTCCAAGCTTGCCCGACTGACAATGTTTTGCCACATTTAAGCTGCAATGCCGCCGCATGTGGGGCGAGTGTGACGCATTCCTGGCAGAACAAGTTTTCAGGCGATGTGTTGGATTCAATTGTGGCGCATTGATCTGCGAATGTCTGAGTTAACGGTTTGGTGTTACAATGCATGAGGAATATGAAAGGCCGTATTACCCGTATCTGCGTCTACAGACGATGGAGTCCCCGGCGCAGGAATTGGACGAGGCCGAATTGGAGGCCGCAATTGCCGCGGTCATGTGTGAGGAGCTCTCGCAAAGCACTCCGTCGCTTCAAACTGTACGCTCCGAGTTTCCAGTGCTGGCTTCTGCTGAAGAGATTTCGGAGCAGGCTGAACCTCAGCCAACCGGCCTGACGGCGACACTTCGTCAGAAGTGGGCCGAGTTTTCGGGCGCGGCGTAGTCCAGCTCACAGCTTTTCGCTGGAAACTTAGATCGCATTGCTTTCAATTGCGGCTCGAGTTTGAGGGCGCAATTGAAACCTGCTGCGCCACGCCCCCGGATCGCCCCTGATACACCGCGCCCGGGAACCATTCAGGGGCGAGCGGTCGCCAAGTCTTAATGTCTTTGGAAAAAGAGACGGGTGCCAGGGCGTATCGTCAACGCGCCCAGAAGGCCTTCGGCTGTTTGAGCCGTTCATGATTTCACAGTCATGCCGATTTGCAACCCTCGGCACGCCCAAGGTGCTTCACAGCCAATTTATCAAGTTGACAATATTTCCGTCATTTTGACGTCTTCTGGGTGCAATTCGTCAGATTGGCCCCTATGAAGCGTAACCCCTTTCAGCCATTTTCCACGCAAGACAGTTTTTGTGGAGAAACTGATGTCCTGGAATATTTGTGTCATCGGGGCCGGCAAGATCGGGCAGATGATCGCGACGCTTTTGAAAGGGTCGCCGAATTACAGTGTTACGGTTGCGGATCATGACCTGAAAGCCTTGGGCGATATCGCGAAAATAGGCGTTGGCACCAAACAGATCGACGCCACTGACGCGGACGGCATGGCCAAAGAGCTAACGGGATTTGATGCCGTCATTTCGGCAGCACCGTTCTTTCTGACCCCGACCATTGCCAAGGCAGCCAAGGCTGCGGGCGCGCATTATTTCGACCTGACCGAAGATGTCGCCGCAACCCAGGCGGTGCGCGAGCTTGCCGAGGGCAGCGAGACGGCGTTCATGCCGCAATGCGGCCTAGCACCCGGCTTTGTTGGGATTGCCGGCGCTTCACTGGCGGCAGAGTTTGACGAGATCGACAGCCTGCATATGCGGGTGGGCGCATTGCCGCTGTATCCGACGAATGCGCTGAAATACAATCTGACCTGGTCAACCGACGGGCTGATCAACGAATACTGCAACCCGTGCGATGCCATCGTGAACGGCAAGCTGGTCAAGACTGCACCGCTGGAAGATTACGAGGTTCTGGGCCATGACGGCGTGGAATACGAGTGCTTCAACACTTCCGGTGGCTTGGGCACTTTGCCGGAAACGCTGGAAGGCAAGGCGCGGGCCGTGTCCTATCGCTCGATCCGCTATCCGGGCCATTGCGACATTCTGAAACTGCTCCTGAACGATCTTGGGCTGGAACGCCGCCGCGATCTGCTGAAAGAGATTTTCGAAGCCGCATTGCCCCGCACCGACCAGGACGTCGTTCTGGTTTACTGCACCGCCAAGGGCAGGATTGACGGGGTGCTGCGCGAGAAGTCCCTGATCAACAAGTCCTTTGCCCGCACCATCAACGGACAGGTCTGGAGCGCCATTCAGGTCACCACCGCCGCAGGTGTTCTGGGCGTGGTTGACCTGATGCGCATTGGCGCACTGCCCGCGAAGGGGTTTGTCCGGCAGGAACAGGTCAAATTTGATGACTTCCTCAACACCGAATTCGGCCAGCTTTATCGCGCTGGTGACGTCACCAAACAGAACAAGGCAGCCTGAGATATGAAAGACATTGTGATGACAGCCCAAACCACGCTTGCGAATTTGGATCTGACCGAGGCCGAACTGAACAGCGGCACGCTCAAGGTGACGTCTCCGATCGATGGCAGCCTGCTGGCCCAAATACACGAGACACCGGTTGCGGAGATGGACGCTGTTTTTGCCCGCGCGCAATCGGCTTTCAAAGCCTGGCGTGTTGTTCCTGCACCGCGCCGCGGCGAGCTTATCCGCCTGCTGGGCGAGGAGCTGCGGGCCGCCAAGGATGATCTGGGCGCTCTGGTCAGCTGGGAAGCTGGCAAGATCACCTCGGAAGGTCTGGGCGAAGTGCAGGAGATGATCGATATCTGCGACTTCGCTGTCGGTCTGTCGCGTCAGCTTTACGGTCTGACCATCGCCTCCGAGCGGCCCGGTCACCGGATGATGGAGACATGGCATCCGGCAGGTCCGGTCGGCGTGATCTCGGCCTTCAACTTCCCGGTCGCGGTCTGGTCCTGGAACGCGGCGCTGGCCCTGGTCTGTGGCGATCCGGTGATCTGGAAGCCGTCCGAGAAGACTCCGCTGACCGCCATGGCCTGCCAGAAGATTTTCGAACGCGCGCTGGCCCGGTTCGGCGATGCGCCTGACGGCCTGCTGCAAACTCTGATCGGAGGCGCCGCGCTGGGTGAAGCGCTGGTGGCCAGCGAGGATGTTCCGGTGATCTCGGCAACCGGTTCGACCCGCATGGGCCGCGCGGTGGCCCCCATCGTGGCGCAACGTTTCGGCAAGTGCATTCTGGAGCTGGGCGGAAACAACGCAATGATCGTTGGCCCTTCGGCCGATCTGGAAATGGCGGTTCGTGCCATCGTGTTCTCGGCTGTTGGCACCGCCGGTCAGCGCTGCACCACCCTGCGTCGCCTGATCGCGCACAACTCGATCCGCGAGGAACTGGTGAGCCGTCTGAAGAAGGCCTATGCCGGTCTTCCCATCGGCAATCCGCTGGCCGAAGGCACCCTGGTCGGCCCGCTGGTGGATGAAGCCTCGGGCGCGGCCATGACCGCAGCGTTGGAGGCCGCAAAAGCCGAGGGCGGAACTGTCTTTGGCGGTAATCGGGTGACCGAAAACGTGCCGGCCGGCGTCTACATGGAACCTGCTATCGTCGAAATGCCCAGTCAAAGCGCGGTGGTGAAGACCGAAACCTTTGCGCCGATCCTTTATGTCATGGGATATGACGACTTTGCCGAAGCGCTGGACATTCAGAATGATGTGCCGCAGGGCCTGTCATCCTGCGTGTTCACCCTGAACATGCGCGAGGCCGAGCAGTTCCTGACCGCGGCCGGATCGGATTGTGGCATTGCCAACGTCAACATCGGACCTTCCGGCGCCGAGATCGGTGGCGCGTTTGGCGGTGAAAAAGAAACCGGCGGCGGGCGCGAAAGTGGCTCGGATGCCTGGAAGGCATACATGCGCCGCCAGACCAACACCGTGAACTACTCGGCCGAACTGCCGCTGGCGCAAGGCGTCAAGTTCGACATCTAGACTTTCGTCCATTGAGATTGACCGATTAGCCGATCTGACAGGTCAAAGATACAAAACTAAAATTCCCCCGGGCGCAGATGCTTGGGGGAGTTTTGTTTCGAATGGATTTTGCGAGCTTCTGCTCCAATATGCCTGTAATGCGCTTCCGCTACATTCCGGAAAGCCCCGCATTTGTGTTCAACAGAAACTGGCGAAAGATCGGACTGCTCGCAGCGCCTATGCCGCGCGCGTTTTCCCCGACCGCTGCACTTTCAACGACCGGCGGAATCAACCCCCGCTTGTCCTGGTTGGCCAGATAGCGACGCACCCTTGAAACCAGTTCTTCCCTGACCTCCGGCGGGAATGCCCCATCTATGAAGATTGCCTCGAAATCAATGACAGCGCAGATCGAGAGCGCGGCTTTGGCCAATTCCTGAGCTGTTGTGCCAATCCACGGCTCAACATAACGGGAAATGCTGCTCCAATCCTGCGGCTTCTTCCAGAGAATACGCGGATCGACGCCCGCTTCGACCAGCCTGTCCTCAAGCAAAAACAGCGAGGCAGTATCGATCAGCTGCTGGCTTTCGCCCAGGGGGCCGGTGGTGCGCATCGCGCCCAGGGCCCCGGCGTTGCCCTGGTTGCCCTCGAACACCGTGCCATTCAAAGCGACCCCGCCGCCGATCATCGAGCCGATGAAAAAGTAGAAATAGTCGCGGTATTCAGCACCGCGACCGTAGAGATGTTCGGCGTGACACGCTGCTGTCGCATCATTGACGACAAAAACAGGCAAACTGCTGAACCTGGCCACTTCGGTAAAGAAGTTTACGTTCTTCCAGGACCGGAACTGTTTGGCCGCCAGCCCCGTCAGGTCGTGCCACTTCCAAAGCTCGAACGGGGTGCCAATTCCAATCCCGCACACGCGGTCCCGCAGTTTCCGGGGCTCATCCGCCAAAAGCGTTTCCAGGCCAGCCTCCAGAAACCCGAATACGGCTTCTGGCAGCGGGTAGTCATAAGTGGTGGAAAGCTGGCGGCGCGGCTTGCCTGTAAAGTCGATCAAAAGCAGGTCTGCACTGCGCCGCCCAATCTTCATTCCAACAGAAAGTATGCCTTCCGGGTTCAACTCCATCGGGACCGAAGGCTTGCCAACTTTCCCACGTAAAGGGGTTCCACGTTTGAGAATCTCATCCTTTTCAAGTTTGCGAAGGATGATTGAAACGGTCTGAGGAGAAAGGCCGGTCAACCGGGCAACATCCGCACCCGCTGCCGGTCCATGGCGTTGTAAAACCGTCAAAATCAGGCGCTCGTTATGATCGCGAACACCGCTTTGACTTACCCCGCCGGTCAGCATTTTAAGTGCTTCTTTCTCCATAATCCCGAACATAACCACCTTGTTTTCTTATGAAAAGATATCTGATCGAATTAATAAATAAACTTTATTTACTTATTGACATCGAGGCTCGAATCGCGGTTTGTTGAATACGACCTGCATTGGAGGATGGAGGTAGGTCTCGCTGGCGCGCCATGCGGGACGACGATGATTTTATGGGAGGACAACATGAGAAATTTACTCAAGCTTGCCGCATCGGCGACTGCACTCACACTGGCTGCCGCATCTGCGCAAGCGGCCGGTGAGACCGTCTGCCTGATCACCAAGACCGACACCAATCCATTTTTTGTAAAAATGAAGGAGGGTGCGACCGCGAAGGCGGAAGAGCTTGGCATGACCCTGAAGGCTTTTGCTGGCAAAATCGACGGCGACCACGAAACTCAGGTCCAGGCGATTGAAACCTGCATCCTCGATGGCGCCAAGGGAATTCTGCTGACAGCGTCTGACACAAGTTCGATTGTCCCCGCGGTTCAGCAGGCTCGGGACGCTGGTGTTCTTGTGATCGCATTGGATACGCCGCTCAGCCCGATTGACTCGGCGGACGCGACATTTGCGACAGATAACTACAAGGCAGGTCTGCTGATCGGGCAATGGGCGAAGGCCAAAATGGGTGATGCAGCAGCGGACGCCAAAATCGCGACGCTTGATCTGAATGTCAGCCAGCCGACCGTGGACGTTCTGCGCAATCAGGGCTTCCTCGACGGGTTCGGAGTGGAATTGGCGGATCCAAATGTTATCGGCGATGAAACAGACACACGGCTGGTCGGCAGCGACGTAACCGACGGAAACGAAGAAGGTGGACGCCGTGCCATGGAAAACCTTCTGGCCAAGGATTCAACGATCAACGTGGTTCACACGATCAATGAACCGGCGGCGGCGGGTGCCTATGAGGCTCTGAAATCCATCGGGCGTGAAAACGACGTGTTGATCGTTTCGGTCGATGGCGGCTGCCCCGGCGTACAAAACGTTGAGGCCGGAGTAATAGGTGCCACAAGCCAGCAATACCCCCTGCTGATGGCGTCGCTTGGCGTTGAGGCCGTGAAGAAATGGGCCGACGAGGGCGTGAAGCCAGAAAACACACCCGGTAAAGACTTCTACGATACCGGCGTTGCACTGATTACCGATCAGCCCGTTGACGGTGTGGAATCGATTTCGGTCGCTGAAGGCTTGGAGCTCTGCTGGGGCTAAGCGCGGGCCTGTTGGATGAGGCGCGCCGAAGCGCCTCATCATTCCTTTCGCCAGCAAACCGAAACTTCCTGTACACTAATCTCGTGGGCGGCATGACGCCCACGAAAAGGGGGAGATATGTCCGAAGCAAACCAAAGCGCCCAGGGATTTGAATCCGCAGCCAGCAAAACAGAAACTGTTGCGACTTTTGAGGATCATCGCCACGGCGTTCTGGGGAAGTTGCAGCATCTTCTGCATGTTAACCCGTCCTTTGTGCCGCTAATCGTCCTGGTCGGTGCGATTTTGATTTTCGGACTGCTTTTGGGCTCAAAGTTCTTTTCGCCCTTCGCGATGACCCTGATCCTTCAACAGGTGCAGATCGTCGGCATCGTGGCCGCAGCGCAAAGCCTGGTCATTCTGACCGCTGGCATCGATCTGAGCGTTGGCGCGATCATGGTATTTTCTTCTGTCATCATGGGGCAGTTTTCCTTCCGATACGGCATTCCGGTGCCAATTGCCGTAATGTGCGGACTGGCCGCCGGAACCATGATCGGAGCGCTCAATGGCTGGCTTGTCAGCCGCGTCAAGCTTCCCCCCTTCATCGTCACGCTTGGCATGTGGCAGATCGTTCTGGCCACAAATTTCCTGTATTCCGCGAACGAAACCATTCGCAGTCAGGACATCGAGGCAAACGCCCCCTTCCTTCAGTTCTTCGGCACCAAGTTCAGCATCGGTGGAGCAACCTTCACCGTTGGCGTCATATTCATGCTCGTGCTGATCTTTGTGTTGGCCTACGCGCTCAAACACACGGCCTGGGGCCGACATGTCTACGCAGTGGGGGACGATCCAGAAGCCGCAGAACTATCAGGGGTCAATGTCCACAGAACATTGATGTCGGTCTACATGTTGTCCGGTCTGATCTGTGCTTTCGCTGGCTGGGCTCTGATCGGGCGTATCGGATCGGTCTCGCCGACATCCGGGCAATTGGCCAACATCGAAAGCATCACCGCGGTTGTGATCGGGGGTATCTCGCTGTTTGGGGGGCGCGGTTCAATTCTGGGATCCCTGTTTGGTGCCCTGATCGTCGGCGTCTTCACCCTTGGCCTCAGGCTACTGGGCGCGGACGCACAGTGGACCTTCCTGCTTATCGGACTTCTCATCATCGCGGCGGTCGCGGTTGACCAGTGGATCAGAAAGGTATCGGGCTGATGTCAGACACAACTCCAGTCGTCCAGGGCCGCGGGATCGTAAAACGCTATGGCCATGTAACCGCCATCGACCATTCCGATTTTGAACTGCGTCAGGGCGAAATCCTAGCGGTCATCGGGGATAACGGCGCGGGCAAATCATCCATCGTCAAGGCAATCTGCGGCGCCACGATCCCGGATGAGGGCGAAATCCTGATAGAGGGGAAGAAGGTCAACTTCACCTCTCCGATTGACGCGAGGAACATGGGGATCGAGATCGTCTACCAACAACTTGCGATGTCCCCTGCACTTTCGATTGCGGATAACATGTTCATGGGCCGCGAGATCCGCAAACAGGGCTTCATGGGCAAGTACCTGCGTCAGCTCGACCGACCAGCCATGGAGAAGTTCGCGCGTGACAAGCTGACCGAGCTTGGTTTGATGACCGTTCAATCGATCAATCAGGCAATCGAAACCCTGTCCGGAGGCCAGCGCCAGGGCGTGGCCGTTGCCCGTGCCGCTGCGTTTGCGACCAAGTTCATCATCATGGACGAACCAACAGCCGCACTGGGCGTGAAAGAAAGCCGCAAGGTGCTTGAACTCATCCAGGATGTTCGGGCGCGAGGCATTCCGATCATCCTGATCAGCCACAACATGCCCCATGTCTTCGAAGTCGCCGATCGTATTCACGTACACAGGTTGGGCAAACGGCTCTGCACAATCGATCCCAAGGACTACACGATGTCCGACGCTGTGGCTTTCATGACCGGCGCCAAGGAACCCCCGAAAGAGGACGCCGCGTGATCGAGCAGGACGTAAAACACGTTTGCGACCTGATTGCCGCCCGACGGCAGGCCGGTGCCCGGATGATTGTCGCAATCGCCGGCCCCCCTGCATCCGGAAAATCGACCCTGGCGGAGGCCGTCGTTCAATCGCTCAACACTGATCAGGGCTCGGGGATTCCACAGGCAACGCTGGTGCCCATGGACGGTTATCATCTGGACAACCGCGTCCTCGAAGCACGGGGACTACTGGCCAAGAAAGGTGCACCTGAAACCTTCGACGCGGTCGGATTTTGCAATGCAATCGCAACGCTGCAGTCCGCGCAGCATGAGGTCTTTCACCCAAAATTCGACAGACAGATGGATCTGGCGATTGCAAATGCGATTGCCGTTCATCCAGAAACTCCGATTGTCGTCGTTGAGGGGAACTACCTTCTGATGGACAGTGATCCCTGGAATGCATTGGCGGATGTCTTTGCCCTGACGGTGTTTGTCAGCCCGACATTGGAAGAACTGGAAAACAGGCTGCAGCAACGATGGATCAAACACGGCCTCGACCCCGTAACGGCACTGCAACGCGCAACCGGGAACGACCTGCCCAACGCCGAACTGGTTCTTGGAAAAAGTCGAAAGGCCGATCTGGTCCTAAATCAGAACTATACCGAATTCGGCGTGCGCTACGCGTTCTGAACCGCCGAGTAGTCAAACCAAAAAGATGCGCCAGATCCTCTCTTAGATCACGCCCCCAACGGCCCCAAAACCCCTGACGATGGACAGTTGAAAAATTCCTCTGCCGACGGCAAGTCCAGCTTTGGAAAATCCCAGGACCTGTTTTACGCTATTACCGATCCGGTTTTTCAGGGTGCTCCACCGATCAGCAGGCACATTCGAGAACTAGAAAGTAACCCTGAAGCAGATGCTGGCCGTCAGGACATCGTCAAGCGCTGTCGTTGAAGCCGGGTTCTTGATCCATTGTATTGATGGAGTAATGACAAAGTTCTGCACCAGGGTCAGGCGGTAGAAAGCCTCCGTCGTTATCTGATTCCGCAGCGTTGGGTCTGACGGGTCACCCCAACTTACACCAAGACCAAGTACGTCGCTTGCTGCTCGATACTTGGTGTCGAATGCTATGCCCAACCCGGCGGTCACGTCGGTCTTCATAATTGACCCGTTCCCATCTGAGTGCCCCGCAATGAAAAACGGGAACCATTTGTCGTCGTATAAGTGGCTGGCAAGGAACGTTAGTCCTTTGGATTCCGGTACACCTTTTGCCACCAAGGCATCCTGATGCCAAAACTGAAGGCGAACCACGTCCCACCGACGCCTGTCTGGTGTTGTCGGCCAGCAGCGAAACTCAATGAATTTGTAGAATTCGCCCTCTTTATAGTGTCGAACGGGTTTCCTGCTGTCTTAGCATTTGCATCGTGAACGCCGGCGACGACACCGAAGTGAGGCGTAAACTTATACGCAACGCCACCGCCTATCCCCCTGCCGAGAGATGGTTTGGTCAGACTGCTTTGCAAGGCAAGGTTTTGAAACCCACGCAAGCTCGACGAAAGCGCGTGACCATTATACTAGGACAAAGCACTTATCTTGCCGATCACAAAACGAAACCGACCTTCCAGCAGCGATTGACGCCAGGCCAATTCGGTCAGAGCAAATCCGAAATCACTAAATCCTCCAGATGGTGTCAGGCCGCCATATTGCGACGCCAAACTTGTTGGTGGAATTGTTGTTCCCAGTGTTGTTCGCTCTTCAAGTCGAAAGGTCAGCTGGCCTGTATTCTTCGTCCCTCTTCCGGCAAGTTCCCAAGACCCCTGCAATTGAAGACGTGCGGCGGCAGCGTCCTTTTCAGCAAGCGTCCTGTTCAATTCCTGGCGCAGGGACTGATAGCTGAACTGGAGTTTCAGGCCGTACTCATCATTGATGCGTTTTTTCCAAGCAAACCAGGGTGAAATGAACTCTTCGATCCTCGGAAAGCTTAGAATCCCGTCAACACGCTGATCATCTATCGCAAGGTCCGCAGTCACACTGTCACCAGTTTCGATGTCTGCAGAAGGCCCGTACCCTGACAGCGTGTTGGTTTGGCTATCGGGCGCGTTCTGCGCAATAGCAGAACCGCCACAGCTAAGCAGTACGGCCACTCCAAGGGCACAGACACGGAACAGTGACGGTGCGCTCACCTTGAAAGAGGTCTTCATTGGTCGTTTATGTCCAACAGGGTGTAGTACTGATGGAAATCGTCACCGACCATCTGAACAGGCGCATCTTTGCTTGCTTCAACGACCACCCTTTTGTCAGGAGCGATGACCGTAAAACTCCAACCCTCAGCCGGAGACAATTGATCACCAAGATTTCCAGGATCTCCATTAAGAACCTTTGATCCATAGGCATTCAGAACATAGGTTTTTCCTTCTCCGTCAACCAGTTCGTAAATTGGCTTGCCAGCTTCGAAGACCATAGTTTGTTTCTTGGGACTCGTGAAACCTACATACGAGTCGGACCCCTCTCCTGCGCCAAGTGCCGATACCGGAAGCGTGGCTGCGTAGCGCGCATCAATACCGCCGAATGTTTTTTGGCCACCCATTTTGAGAATCTGTTCGTCCATGGCCCAAAACTTCGGCCCATTCGGCTGAGCATTTTTGGCACCGTTCTCTTTTGCAAGAGCAGCAACATCAAGTGATTGCCAGTTTTCTTCGGCGCAATCACTTGATCCGGTTGTATTATGAATGTCCACCCGATCATCGTAGATCAAAAGAAACTCGCAATACCGCATTCCACGAATGTCTTTTTCTGTAAGATCTTCCAGCGCTTGTTCAGCGGTGGCGTGATCCGCAATTGACAAAGAAAAAAGAACCATCGCCATGAAGGGCTTCATAAGTGCTTCGAAAAGCCGCTTTGGATAGCCGAGGGACATCACCGTTTCCACCCAATGCCAAGACTGACAATCTGTGAAAACTAGCGTCCTTGAATGCAGAACTGCTCCTTGGACGCAGTTCACAATACTCCCTGATATCTGATTGACACAGTTCAATTTGATATCGAGCAGCAATCAGCCAAACATCCATCTCGGTCGCGAGATTTGGTGGGTGTTGAGGTACCACGGTCCTTCTGTTCTAAAAAAACTAATAGACTAGCTCGTCAGAGGACGTTCCATGAAATAGACATACTGCCGCCATTCGTTGGGAAATTCGTCGGGATGTGGTGCGTCCGCAAAGCCGGCAGCTTCATACATTGACCGGGCGTGTGTGAGAAACTTCGCCGACGAAAAACGCACACGTTGATAACCGTCTTCGATCAACTGCCCGAACATGTGATCCAAGAGCTGGCGACCAATTCCAAAGCCACGACCATTGTCGTTCACGAACATGCGGTTAAACTCGGCAACTCCGGGACGCGCCTCGTTGTACATCACGCATCCAACCGGCTGATCATCGAGCAACGCGAGAAGAATGCCGCCATGTGGTCTGGCATGTAGAGAGGGGAGATCGTCCAGTATTGCCTGAAACCGGGCCGGGTCCATCGGGTTTCCTTTGGTTGGCCAGTCGGTTGGGTAGTTTTTCCAATGCCAGTCCAACCACTGTTGGCACAAGTCGCGGACTTGTTCGAATTCGGCCTCAGTCGATGCCATTCGTATCAAGACTTCCATTGTTTCAGTCTACCCACTTCAATTTGTTGGAACACGGTCGAAATGAGCCAAGCGTTCTCGCAAAGATCCCTTACATCGATCAGGAGTAAGGATTTCTGGCTGAGCGGTCCGCGGACAGGCTTTGCTGATCCCTTCGCACCAGAAGCTCAATGGCGTCAGCGAGATGTTCCTTGTCGATATGGTGATCTCCGCGAGCCACCCGGATGCGGTGCGCTTCTATCATAACGTCGGCGTGCCGGCAGCCTTCGGGTGGCTCAAAGCGGTACGAGGCCAATTCGATCCGCAGCCCGAGCGGATCACGAAAGTAAATCGAATCCATGAATCCGCGATCGACAGGACCAGTATGCACGACGCCGCGCGCATCAAGCCGTGCTGGGACCTGCCAGAATGTCGCTTGGCTTACGTTCAGGGCAAGGTGGTGCAGTGACCCGGTGTCTTCGGGAACAACGGTTGGGTCAGGCTTGCGGTCCTCATTTGTGAAGACGGTGATCAATCGACCGTCACCGGGATCGAAGTAAAGATGCCCTTCGTTCGGATTGTCGAGGTTCGGTTGATCAAAGACAAACGGCATACCCAACACACCTTCCCAAAAGTCGATCGAGGTTTGCCGATCCGCTCCGACAAGCGTGATATGGTGAACTCCCTGGGTTTGGATTTTTCGCAGTTCGTCGCTCTTTTCCATTTCCGTTACCACCCTGTTTTGACTTTAGTTATCATACAACGGCGGAACGCCAGAACGAACCGTCGGTTTCGTCCGCAAACCAGACCTTGGCTTTTTGTAAATTTGGACCTGCTGTCCGTACTTGAGCGGACGCTTGACGGACACCTGAACAAATGAACGGTGACATTGCCCGATTATATGTCACTCGCAGGAAAGCGTCCGGTTGCTCAGACGGCATCGATTTAATGCGTTTCCTTTTGCGTCAATCGCCTCCATCGACCAAGTGCCTTCTGTCTCTCTGGTCAACATCAGGAAGCCGAAATCGCTGTTGTTGACCACAAGGCTTGCCAGGCTTCCGGCGACTTCAACATTGGTTGCAACACCTGTGGGCATTGGATCCAGCTGTGTCCCGCCGTTGCCGCTTATCCCCTGCACCGGCCCAACTGCCAAGTCGATTGCCTGGAACGCGTGAATATGACCGGACAGGACAAGGCTCAAAGGTTCTGGCGTGGCCTCACCAAATGCCGCGCGCTGTGTGTCGTCGCCGTCGATAAGCTCACCGAAAGCATGCATGTTCGCCCAAAGTGGGCGATGAGTAAGAAACCAGGATTCGCCACTGATGTTTGCAAACATATCCCGGGCCATTCGGCTGTATTCGGGCAACAGATCGGGGCTGCTTTGTGGGGCAGGACCGGCGGACGAGTCGAATGCAATCAGATCAAGCCCGTCGACAGAGGCTATCCAGGGTTCAGTCACAGCCGGACAATCAGCCGGAACGAACCCAGGTGCGAAATACCGGAACCACCCTTTTCCGCCGCGGCCACAACTTTCATGATTTCCTCGTACAAATATGAATGGGGCAAGAGCGAACAGGGATTCTGCGGGGTCCAACCAATCTGCAGACCAGGCCCGGAAATTGTCACCAAATGGAGACCCACCGCACTTTTCCGGGTCTGGGCACTCACTTGACCGGTACAAGTAATCGCCAACGTGGATGACCAGATCCGGTGATCTGGATGCAATTTCTGCCGCGATCGATTCCAATGGCCAGGCAACCGGATCATTGCAGGCCTGAACCCTGCCGCCCCGAATGCGGCACCCGGTATCTCCAATCACGACAATCCGCTGGACGCTTGAATTCAGAATTGGCAGCGCGGTTCCCTCAAGCATTATCTGTTGCGCCCCTTTTGGCGCGCGATGCTCGCAGACGATTTCCGGAAACTGGCTGTCTGATATCGCCCTTTTGTTCATGGCGACCAAATGGCCATCGACTTGCAAGTTGGGGCAGTCAGGCGCCGTAGAGGTTGCGCGCACAACAACTTCGTCATCGGGCCCAAGCTGGACCCAATGATGCACAACATCAGCGACAGAAGACGCAGCGCCGAAACAAAGCAAACTCAATGCCGCGAAAACGAGTGAACCGGTCCTGACCAACACGCGGGTACCTCTTTCAAAGAATGCCCCAAATCTACGGTCGGGCCCTTGAAAGTCCAGTGTACATGAAATCCTGCTGAAGCTGGTCGGAAGGAAATCCCGTAAAGCTGCGATGTGGATTGCATCCAGTAACCGAGCTCCAAAGTTTGTGACAATAGCGGAAAACACATCTTTGGAAATGAAAGGCTGGTGTGCCTGCAACTTGCGGTTTCCACACTTTTTTGATTGATGGCCGCCGCAAACCAAAAGAATTCCATTTGCGTTCCACATTGCCGGCACATCGAAGCAACGACTGCCGTGGTCTTGGCCCCCTTTGACACAAATGAAAATTACTTGTGTGATCAGGCAGTACGGCGGCAAAACGATCTGGAGGAGTGAGTCCTGATGTCATTTGGAGCAAAAGTCGTAGCGTTCGTGTTGGCTGCGGGCAGCGTAAGTGCGCAAGACAACCGGATAATCCACGATGGTGAGTTCGCATATCTGCGCGTCCAATTTGGCGAGCAGTGGGATGCGCAGGACGTTGAGATTGACGCCCGCCTCGAGGAGTTGCGCGAGGCAAACGGCGATGCTCCTCCGAACATCCTCTACGTCCTGATCGACGATGTGAGCTTTGGCCTAATGGGCAATCGGGCCATGAATTATGTTGCGGGTTTCGACACGCCCAACATCAACCAATTCGCTGAAGAAAGCCTTTCTTTGATGCGAATGTACACCGAGCCTTCATGCACGCCCACGCGCACAGCTTTCCTGACTGGACGTCACCCCGTGCGTGCCGGTCAGGAAGAGGTGAAGGTTGCTCTTGTCGGAGAAGGCCTTTCGTCCGAGGAAGTGACGCTCCCCGAGGTGCTCAAACAAGCTGGTTACAATACCGCACATGTCGGGAAATGGCATCAGGGCGATATCGAGCAATCCTTCCCTCATAATCAGGGATTTGATGTCGCCTTCTTTCCCGTCCATCAGCAAGTGCAACTCAGTTTGATGACGCGCGAGGCTATGGTGGCCAACAATATGCTGGGCTTCCATTCCTCGGGGCAGTCCAATCAGTTTGCGATCGATGAGCGTTTCAAGCCGTACGGACTGGTGACCGGTCTGGAGGCCGAGGCGGGTGGATTAGCGCGTGAGGTCGACATCGAGGCCGGCGAGGAATGGACCCAGGCACATTACGAGCGGATGAACGAACGCTACCAGCAGCAAATACTTGAACAACTGGAACGATTGGCTGGCCAGGATGCGCCGTTCTTCCTGCAATACTGGCCGCTGTATCCCCTGAACTTTGTCTACTCAGACCAACAACGGACCAGAAACGGCGGATTCATGGCCGACAAGATGGAGGTCATCGATGATTGGTTTGGCGAGGTGCTCGCCAAGGTGGATGAACTCGGCCTCGCTGACAACACCCTGATCGTCTTCATGGCCGACAACGGGATTTTCAAGCAATACTCTCCGAATTCAGGGATGCAGCAATTGATCTATCGCGGCGGAAAAGCCGAACACCTGGAGGGCGGCGTTCGGGTTGACGCCTTTATCCGCTGGCCCGGTGCAATTGAGGAAGGCAGTTATGCGGGCGACATCGTGCACGTATCAGACCTTTTCACCACCTTGGCCAGAATTGGTGGCGCCAGCGCCTTCATTCCGCGCGACCGCATTATTGACGGCATCGATCAAACTGCGTTGTTCCTGGAGGGAGAAGGAAACTCGCGCAGGGATTATGTCTACATCTACGAGGGCCCGGTTCTTCGCTCTGTTGTGAAGCAGGAATTCAAGATGCACATGCCACCGCCTGGTGTTCCCGGCGCAGCAGCACCCGTCTTCAATCTCCTGCGCGACCCACGGGAAGAGATGCCGGACATTGGAGGCTCGCTTTGGTCTGGTGCGTCCTTTCAGGACATGGTCAAGCGCCATCAGAAAATGATCGCAAAATACCCGCACCTGCCACTCGGCAAAGGTGTTCCCTATGAGGGAATTGAAAACCTGCGCCCGGAAAGCGAACTGGCCCGCGAGGTCTTCGCAAGCTGGCAATGACGTTCATTCCAGGTGACTGCCCAGGCGTTCGCCTGGTATCGATGTCCCAGGTGCCATCGGACATTGGTCCTGGTCAACGTCGGCTGCCGGACATCTCAGCCCTCTGGAGTATACCAGATTGGCGAAGTGTACGCGCGCTCCTGTGTTGAGGTAGGCACATCTGCGGGCAGTTCGTCCCCGAACCGAACGGCATCGTAAACTGTCCACCTGGGCGTTGGAATTTCCAAAACACGAACGTAGTAGAATGCCCGCAATGAAGGATCGAAGTCGGGATCCTTCCAAACCGTCAACAGCTCCGGAGAACCGATTGAGTTGGTGAACGTACCCGTTGCGACATCCACGGTGTTACCCACTGCGGGTAGATTGCCATCGGCATCCGGTTGCCTGTCTCCCGACCACGCCACGTCATACACCTGCTCTTCCGTGTCGCCGTTGGCATTTACCCAACCCTTCACAACTTGAACACGGTCGAGATTGCCGGAATACGGGTCCTTGAGAGCAGCAATAAGGAATGTCGGTGCATCCGCGCCCTCAGGCACTTCAGAGAGGTCGCCGCCCATGGGAACGCCTTTGTCATATCCTATTTCGGCAGGCAGACGTGATCGCGCGTCCTCCTCTGTGAAGTCCCAGCCACCAAAGAAACGAACCGCCATGCGGCTACCGGTTGTTCCATAAACTTCTTTGCGCTCCATGGCGTCGAATATGGCTTCGCGCGTGTTGTCTTCGGCCCAAACCGCCGCGTAGCCAGAGGCTGCCATTTCCCAGCCGAGGATCCTCAACGCGTCAAATTCACCTACGACATGCTGCCATCGACCGGGCTCCGGCTCGACGCCTGAGTGCTTTCCAAAGAAATTGTCCTCTTCCGCCGTCGCCAACGCGGTATGGCTGTCGGTCGAACCCACAACACCGAATTTGTACGGATTGGTGCCAAGTTGCGCTTCCAGCTTGAGACCGTTCTTCAGAGCCTCGCGGGCATATTCGTACTGAAGCATCCAGTCTTCTTTGGGCGTCGGGCCAAGGTTGGATTTATCCCAGGTTTCATAGTCCGCGAATTCATCGTTCGGGCTTAGGAACGGATGGGTTTCCCCATCACCCTTGATCTGGGTGATCTCGTACATCGGCTCCCATTTCGCGCGCCGTTCAGCGTAGTCCGCCGTCAAAGGCTCACCCGTTTCCGGATTGGTCTCGACCGGAAACATAAGGCCGTTGGAAACGTTGCCGTTGTGGGCAAGGGCCAGAACACGACCGCCGGTTTCCATTTCATATGTTTCCATCCAGTCCCACAGCTTTTCCGGATTAAAGGTTTCTGCGGTCGTGAAGGGCAGCATTTGCCGTGCGCGAATGGCATCATCACGGTAAATCACGTTGCGATGGAGGTTGTTGCCGGCTTCGGTAGATGTCCATTCGTATCCAATGAACGCAGTAAACGTACCAGGGTCATCGTGATGATCGGCAGTTTGCGTGAACTCGTCCCAAACGGACTGCACGAACCTGCGATCCGACACAGCCTCGGGAAGGGCTTCCCCGGTAATTCCGGCAAATGTCTCAATGACCTCCATAGTCGCACCGAGAGCAACGTCTCCACCTGCATTAAGTCGCTCGCTCCAGTCTCGAAGCGTTGGATCACGCATCAGCGTCGAGTTTCCCGCAATGATTTCATTCATTGCCCCCATGGCATCCGAATGATCGGAAACAACAAGCCAGTCGAGCGGACGAGACAGCTGTACGCGGAGGCCGTGTGATGTCGTGACCTCCTCACCCCGTGCAAATCGATAAGCGTCATCCGGGCTCAGGATGACCCCAAATCCACGCGCATCCAGCGAATTGGACGTGTGCAGGTGGGTATCGCCCCACAGGGGACGAGTCGGAAAGTCGCGCCCGGCATAGGGCGAGAAATCTGCGGGCGCGGGTTCGCGCATATCGTCTACCGATATGGTCATCTCCCCGACCTGCCCACCTTGTGCGGTCTCCTGAGCTTTGGAAGAGGTCGCAAAAAATGCGACAGAAACAATTGCTGTCGATGTCAGAAAAAATTTCATTTGAGCCTCCCAGGCCAGCTGAATGTCCGCCCATGGCAACATTTGGCGCAGTGGTCCGTCAAGGAGAAGGACCAAAATTTAATAGTGAGGCATGTGCGTGGTTGAGAAAGTTTTGATTTGTTCTGAGTGGCTACTTTCCGGGTTCCGGAACTCTGCGCGGAAGCGAATGACTACCGCAAATTTGAGAGCGATTGACGCGATGGCCGGCCAAAACAGCCCAAACGACTCCCGGCTTTTGCCGGGAGCCGCAGGTAAAGAAGACGCCAGCCTCAAGGCGATCAGGCGTGCCCGCCACCAATCAGGCCGATGCCTGACGCCAGGCCGAACCATGCTTTGACCCGCAAACCGACAGCCTTGATGATCCCCATGGCCTGGATGGCATGTGCCACGGTTGTTCCCTCCAGGTCGCCGTCCAAACTCGTGGTGTAGGACTGAACAATGCAGCCGCTACCCGGCACCAGAAGGGCGCGATGTTCAGGGTGCACCAGGTCAAGGTGCACGACGATCTGGCCTCGTTTCGCCTTTTCGCCAGGCTCGATCAGGCGACCGCTTGGGGCAAGCTGGCCTGAGGAAATCGGCTCCTGAATGCGCACGATACGAGCAGGCAGGATGGTGTTGCGCATCGAAATGTTGAAGTTGCTTTCGCAAGCAACCTCTGCGGCCATACCTTCGTACAATTCGGTGCGCGAGACCTGCGAGAACCCGGCGACAATGCGTCCACGCTCGGCATCTTTCCGGTCGGGTACGATCAGCATGGCGGGGCTCATCGCTGCTTGCGCTGCGCGCGAACCGACATTCAGGGTGACTTGTTCAACCACTCCGTCGACAGTGCTGTGTGTCAAAGTCTTGGACAGCTCGACCTGGGCCTGCTTCAGCGACGCCCGTGCCGATGCGAGTTGGGCCGGAAAAACGGCAGTCGCCTGCACCTGAGCCACACCCAATTGTGTTTCTGCGGCTTCGACTTCGGCCTCACGAGTATCCAGGGTTGCCTGCGCCCGTTCCAGCTGGCTTACCTGAAAAGCGGCGGAACCCTTGGACCGAAGCGCCTCGTGGTCCATCAGCACCAACTCGGCCTGTTCTCTGGCAGTGACCGCCGCATCCAGCACCGCTTGCGCAGTTTGGACCTGCAACTCGGCTGCCAGTTTTGCGCTTTCGATCTCTTCAACTTTGCGCGTTGCGAAATCCACCGCAGCTCGTTCAGACGAATTCTCGACAGCAAACAATGGATCACCCGGTTTTACGCGGTCGCCGCCTTTTACATAGACGTCTGTGACGGTTCCGCCGTTCTCGGCAACAACAGGTACGGTTCTGAAGGGCACAAGGCCCGTGTAAGACTTGGGGTAGTAGTAGAAAACGGCGAAGAATACGATCAGCGCCAGTACAAACCACATGAAGACCGCGCGGTGGACGTTGTACAGAGTTACGGGCATCCCGCGCCACTTCAGGTAGGAGACGCGCAGAACAAACGGGAAGGATGTGACAAGCAGTTCGATCATTTTACCGCCTCCTCATTCGACGGGCGCCACCACAACATGAAGTCGCGGGCAATAGCGGTCAGCAGCAAGGCAGCGGGAAGCAGAATGCTGAAATGGCTGAGGGCCGGCATCAGTTCGTAGGCCAAAGCCACGGTCAGCATCATCGGAATGGTTGTGCGCAAGGGCGTACCGCTTGCCTTATGCTCGGTATAGCGGTCGAAACGTGCATAGAGATGTACGACCAATAGGATCGCCAGAAAGAAAACGATCAGGCCAACCCAGGCATAAGTATCGGTTTGGCCCGGCGTAACCCACCAACGGGGGTCACCGCCAGAGGCGAAAGCAGGGGTTGAGATGACGCCAAGTACGGGTGCCATCAGGAACGCGGGTGGTTTCATGTTTCAAGTCCTTTTCTTACGCAGCTAAGCTGCGAACGAAGCGTTTCGGTTGTTGGGAACGTCAGGTCCCGGATGGTTTCTGTGAAGGTTCGGAGGGCCGTTCCTGCGGGGCATAAGGGGGATCCCAGCGCCGCCCTTGCGGAGATTTCTCGCCAAGTGCCGTGGGTTGCAGTCCGTGAATGCTGGCGCCGGACCACTCTTGTCTGGCGGTGTCCCGGATCGCCTTAAAAACGCGGTAGTACCTTGCGAAGTAGATCATGGTCTTGTCCTTTCTGATTACCCGGACCTAAACGTCATCACACGGGCGATCCTTAGGCTTCTGGACAATTGTTGTTGGCTTCTGGACAATTGCCCAACTGTCAGGGCTTGATCGTCAGTCAGGGGAGGAAGCAAAACGTGCCACGCATCAGCGCGTACAGATTGCAGCATGTCGGGCGTCTTTACGCGCAGGAGCCACGTGCCCGAATTACGTTTCCTGAGGTTCTGGAAATGGCTGGAGCCCCCAAAGACGTGATCGACGAACCCGATTCAACTGTCGAGCTGCTGCACGAGGCCGGAGCGGTCGAGACGGCATGCCGTGTACTTGAGGATAAGACCTTTGCGGCCCGGGTCGGGCTTTCGGCACAAGGCCCCGGAACACTGCTTGCATATATCGTGCGGGCCGCCGAAACTATTGATGATGCATTGGCCATGACTCAGCGATTTTATGCGATGCAAGATCCCGACCTGCGGTTGGATGACGTCGGCGCGCCAGATCATCCAAGGCTCACGCTGGAAAGCAATGTGATCCCGGCGCACCAATATCCCAGACATCGCGAGTTGCTTTTGTTCGGTCTTTACAGGCGCATTCAGCAAATCACTTCCGGCAAGCTGGCGCCCATATCGATCGAGCTGGAAACAGATGATGCCGCCCATTGTTGTTTGCTTTCCGAACTGGCGGAAACCACTGTCGAGGGGTTCAAAGCCGGATACGCCTTGAGTCTGCCGCCAAACGCCATGAGTTTTCGCATTCCAACCGCTGACCCGACTCTTTTGGGACATTTGCGCAGGCACGGTGAAGAGCAGTTGAAAGCGCGACCAGATGCCGTCCAAAGCCTGTCCGACCGCATTGTGGATATGCTCGGAGAACGTCTTCCAGGACCAATTCCAAACGGAGATGAGATTGCGGACGAGCTTGGACTGACACGCCGCACCATGACAAGGCGTCTGTCGGCTGAAGGGACAAGTTTCAAGTCTCTTCTGGAAGGTACGTTGTGCGACCTTTCAAAGCGCATGCTGCGTAGTGGCGAAGGTGTTGCGCGGGTGGCCTTCATGCTTGGCTTTGCCGATCAGGCTGCCTTTTCGGTTGCATTCAAGCGCTGGACCGGTGAGACGCCGGCAAGATTTCGTAAAGCCGGCCGGTAGTTTCTCCTGATCCTCGGGATCCTGAGAAAGTTGAGGTGTCCAGGATCAACAAAACCTTGTCCTGTCTCCAAAAGAAAGCAGGCGTCAGGATCACCTAGTTCAATGGCACACGGCGGCCGCGTTGGTTGCCGACCCAGAACAAGGATGAACCCAATGAAGACCTCGAGAAATCTCTTTATCGCTCCGATCTCCGGCGCACTTCTGATCACGATGGCTGTGACCGCCCAGGCGGATTACGTCACCGACAAGGCGATCAAAGGCGCAGTTGTCGGCGCCACCGTCGCCGGTATTGCCGGTGAAAGCATCGTGGGTGGCGCTGCCGCTGGCGCTGCGGTCGGTGCTGTCGGCGGCGCGATCCAGAAAGACAACTTTGAAGACGCGCAGGATGAAGCACAAGAGCGCCGCGATGAATTCAAGGAAGACCACAAGCGCTGAAACGATGACTGAAGTGTAACGGAAGAAGGAGGAGATACAGCCGCACACAACTGACGGGTCAGCCTAAACTCCCTTGGACAAGCGCTGTTAGCATCCAGACGCAACTTGACTGACCACCCCTCACAGAACTCGCACAGTTTCTGACAGGTTGCCATCCGGCTCTCGCACAAGCCGGGTGGCAACTTTGTTTTTGGCCTGCGAAAACCACGCATTTCCTGAAGGCGCGGCTTCAAATTTCAACCCCCAGCCTTGACCATTGCGACCCGGGTTTTGTCCAAAACCCTAAAACAACCGTCCAGAACCCAAACGAACCGAAACAGGCTGCACCCCAAATTCGGCTCATCTGAATGACATCGACGGGCCGGCAACTGACGCAACTTCAGTGACTGCCGCTTATTGCACTCAACGCCAAAGGACACGGCAATGAACCTGTTCACAAACTTCGACGCGGAGACCCTGGCACGTATCCAGTTTGCCTTCACTGTGTCGTTCCACATCATCTTCCCGGCCTTTTCCATTGGCCTCGCAAGTTACCTGGCCGTCCTAAACGGTCTCTGGCTTTGGCGCAAAGAGCGCGCCTACCTCAACCTTTTCAACTACTGGAAAAAGATCTTCGCCGTTGGCTTTGCGATGGGTGTCGTGTCCGGCATCGTGATGTCGTACCAGTTCGGCACGAACTGGAGCGCATTCTCGGATATCGCAGGCCCTGTAATCGGGCCCTTGATGGCTTACGAGGTCATGACAGCCTTTTTCCTCGAGGCGGGCTTCCTCGGCATTATGCTCTTTGGTCGTGAACGCGTCGGTCCCAGCTTGCACATGATGGCCACGGCGATGGTCGCCCTCGGCACTCTGATTTCGGCTACGTGGATCCTTTCGGTCAACTCCTGGATGCAGACCCCGGCCGGGTTCGACATCAACGAACTGGGGCAGTTCATTCCCGTTGACTGGTGGTCGATTGTCTTCAATCCGTCTTTTCCCTACCGCCTGACACACATGGTTCTTGCCGCCTATCTCACCACTGCTTTTGTGGTAGCCGGGGTTGCGGCCTGGCACCTGCTACGCGGCAATCGCACGGCCGAGGTCACTCGAATGTTCTCGATGGCAATGTGGATGGCCGTTCTGGTCACCCCTCTGCAGATCGTCGCCGGCGACCTTCATGGTCTGAACACACTGGAGCATCAGCCGCAGAAAGTGATGGCGATGGAGGGTCACTTCGACAGCCATCCCGAAGGTGCCCCACTGATCCTTTTTGGTATTCCAAACGAGGATGAAAAGCGCGTGGACCACGCCATCGCAATACCAAAGCTGTCTTCGCTGATCCTGAAACACGATCTGAACGCGCCGCTTGACGGGCTGGACACCATTCCCGACGACGAAGAACCACCGGTCGCGATCGTCTTCTACAGCTTCCGCGTCATGCTCGCCATCGGCTTCGCCATGCTGGGCGTCGGCTTGTGGTCGCTTGTTCAAAGGTTGCGCGGCCGCCTCATTGAAGATCGCTGGTTGCACCGGGCATCCGTACTTTTGGCGCCCAGCGGGTTTGTGGCGGTACTGGCTGGTTGGATCACCACCGAAGTGGGGCGCCAGCCGTACACGGTGTACGGCCTGATGAGAACATCAGACTCCCTTTCACAAGTGGACGCACCCGCTGTTGCAGCTTCTCTGGTTGCCTTCATTGTCGTGTATTTCGCCGTATTCGGAGCAGGCACGTTCTACATGCTGCGCCTTATGGGAAAACCACCTGCCGGAGGGCTGCCGGACAATCACAAACCCATTGAAATCTCGGCCTTGGCGGAGGCGGCGTAATGCTTGAACTCTCGACAATCTGGGCAGGCATCATTGCCTTTGCCGTTCTGACCTATGTGATCCTAGACGGTTTCGATCTTGGAGTTGGAATCCTGTTCCCCTTCGCGAAAACCGACAAAGATCGGGATGTCATGATGAACTCGGTGACGCCGGTATGGGACGGAAACGAAACCTGGCTGGTCATGGGCGGCGGAGGTTTGTTCGCCGTGTTCCCGCTGGCCTATTCCGTGGTGATGCCCGCAATCTACATGCCGATCATCATCATGCTGCTTGCGCTCGTCTTCAGGGGTGTGGCCTTCGAATACCGGTGGCGAACGGTACACGGACGCTGGCTGTGGGATGTTGCGTTTCACGGTGGTTCAACCGTTGCGTCCCTGTGCCAAGGCATCGCGCTAGGCGCGCTGGTTCAGGGCATCACGGTCGAGGACCGGCAGTACGCAGGTGGGTGGTGGGATTGGCTGACACCATTCTCAGTGCTGACCGGAGTGGCCCTGGTGATCGGGTATGCGTTGCTGGGCGCAACGTGGCTCAATATGAAAACCACAGGGGCCATACAGCGTCAGATGCGAAGGTATGCCCGCCCGCTGATGCTTGCAGCTGTGGGATCGATCGGTCTCGTCAGTCTTCTGACCCCGTACCAGGACACGGTTTATTTGGCCCGGTGGTTTTCATGGCCCGGCGTCACATTCTCTGTGATTGTGCCCGCCGTTGTGACTGTCATTGCGTGGACTCTGCATCGCGGCCTTAGAGATCGGCGAGATTATCAACCCTTCTTCTGCGCCATTGGCTTGTTCGTCGTCTGTTTCATTGGCATTGGGATCAGCTTCTACCCCTATGTGCTGCCCCCAAGCCTCACGATTGCCGAAGCCGCCGCGCCGAACAGCAGCCTGGGTTTTGCTTTGGTCGGCGCTGCGACTTTGCTGCCGGTAATCCTGGCGTACACTGCCTACACTTACTGGGTTTTTCGCGGGAAGATTGATCCAGAGGAGAGTTACCATTGAAAACACTAAACCGAGTTTTCTGGTTCGGCGCGATCTGGTTCAGCAGCGTTGTGTGCCTGGCTTCTGTCGCGTTTTTTATCCGGTTGTTTATCCCGTGAAAACCCATGGAACCTTCCCGAACCCTTTTGGGCTAAAGTCGCCGATCTGGAACAGCACTGTCGGGCCCATCGATCCGGACCTGAGTGTCCTGAGGCGTTCGCTTTGGCGCTGAAATCAGTCAAAGAGGGTGCAAGCCCTCATTTGGTTCTGTTGAACGTCAGAATTTGACAGAACTCTCTCTCGATGCTTACCTGTCAGCGACATAGCGGAATGAGTTTAATCTATTGTCTTTTCAATGTGCTGAGACGTCATAAGCAGTGCCGGCTCGAGCAGTGTAAAAGCCCAGGGGTTTGATGATGGAATTGATCACTGAACAACTACGCGCCTTTCCGATAATGGCGCTTTTTTTGTGTCTGGGTCTGGGCTACGGAGTCGGGAAATTCCGGGTCGGCAAGTTTGAGCTGGGCGGCATCGCGGGCACTTTGCTTGTGGCGGTGTTTGTCGGTCAGATTGGCGGCATAAACCTGAGCGCGGATGTTCAGAACGTCTTTTTTTCATTGTTTATCTTCATGGTGGGCTACAACGGTGGCCCTCAGTTTTTTGCGGCATTGAACCGAACGGCGCTGACCAAGCTATTGGCCGCATTTATGATGACCTTGTGGGGACTATTCTTTGTTGTCGTTGTGGCCAGATTGGCGGGACTGGACAAAGGATTGGCTGCGGGTCTGGCGGCTGGCGGTCTGACACAATCGGCCATTATCGGAACCGCAGGAAACGCTATCGATCTGCTGGGTCTGGCGTCGGATGAAGCCGAAAAGCTCAAGACAAACATCGCTGTGGGTTACTCGGTTACCTATATCTTTGGCTCAATCGGTCCAATTCTGGCCGTCAGTGTTATCCCGATCATAATGCGCGTTGACCTGCGACAAGAGGCGATCAAACTGGCTCAGAAACTCAGCGGTGGTGGTCGCAGGCTGGAAGAAGGCGAATTCCTTCCAATGAACCGCTTTGAAGCCCGGGCATACCAGGTGAACGCCGATGCGGCCATTGTTGGAAAACCGGTTAAGGACATTGAGAGCGGTTACCAGGGCGATCTTGTGGTCGAACGGTTGCTGCAAAACGGTGCTCCCGTCGATCCATCGCCGGAGACGTCGGTCAACGCCGGAGATGTCATCGTTGTCTCAGGCCTTGTCGCAACTCTCACTCAATTCGAAGGCACTGTCAGTGGTGAAATCGGAGAGTATCCGCCGGAGCTGACAGTTGTGGAAGAGCGTCGCAACGTTGTGGTCACCAACCGCAAACTGACCGGCAAAACCCTTGCCGAACTGCGCGCGGCGCTTACAGCGGATCAGCGGCGCGGTGTCCATATCTCGAAAATCACCCGAATGGGCCATGACATACCGGTTCTGCAAAATACCGAGATCCATGCGGGCGACGAGATCAGTATCGTCGGCCACAAGGACGATCTGAATCGGGTTTCGAAGCTTGCGGGCTATGTGCCACCGTCGGCCTCGGTCACGAATTTCGTGGCGTTGGGGATCGGTGTGGCGATCGGTTATCTGATCGGCGAGATCAGCTTTAACATCGCAGGTACCAAAGTGGCACTGGGCTCGGGGCTAGGATGCCTGGTAACGGGGCTGATCATCGGCTATTTGCGCATCAGACGACCCAAGATTGGCGGCATTAATCGGGGTGCGGCGAATTTCCTTCAAAGTTTCGGATTGGCCGTTTTTGTGGGTGTCGTCGGCCTGAATGCCGGGCAACCTGCGCTGCAAGCGATTCAGGAATACGGCATCACCCTCCTGCTTCTGGGAATCCTGGTGACGCTGATGCCGATGATCGTACAGTTCCCGATCAACTATTTTGTCCTGCGCATCAAGAACCCGGTCGAGGCCTGCGCCGTTGTAACCGGTTCACGTTCGGGAAATCCGGGTTTTGCAACGCTGCTGGAAAAGACGGGCAATGCGACCCCAACGCCCGCCTTTACAATGACCTACGCCGTGGCAAACATCTTCCTGACCCTCTGGGGACCGCTGGTCGTGGCATTTGTTCCTTAGGCTGTCCCATAGGAACACTGCCCCAAGCCCAGCGGCCCATAGGTGATGGCTAGGCTGCAAAGTATCGTCAGGGCAGGGAGATGGTCAAAGCTTTGCCCGCTCAGCTTCTTGCGCCCGCACCTAGCCGTGCAACGGCAACCCTTTCGACGCGCGGTAAGCTTGCACATAGCCAACGGCCACGGCCCGGACCGCGCGACCAATCTGCCGATACGCGCTGTCGTCCAGGTTGGCAAAGGACACCCGCGCCGACCAGTTGGGGGCATCAAAACCCGATCCGTTCAGCAGAACAATCCCGTGATCCTGTGCCAGCTTGAAGGAAATATCGAGGGGGTGGACGTTGTCTTTGATCCAGGCAACCACCTCTTCGCCCACGTATTTCCGAAGCCAGAATTCGAAATCGATGATGCCGTAGTATTTGTCGAACAACGGGTTGTCGGGCACTTCAATGCCCAAGCCTTCGACCAACTCGTCAAAGCGGAGTTTCAGGATACCCCAGCAGAATTTCTGATAGCCTTTCTGTTCATCCATCAGTTCGACCAGCGAGAACAGTGTCATCATCACTTGCTGTGGCAATGACAGCCCCGCCGTGTGGTTCAGTGCCACATCGCGGCTGTCGGCCACAATGCGGTCGATAAACTTGAAGGACGAAGGATCCGGGGTCAGCGTCTCATACCGCGCGTTGACCACGGCCTTTGTCTCGGCCGGCGCCTCGGCAATCATCCTGTCGAAGATGTTGTTTTCGGCCACCAGGATTGCGCCAAGACGCCAACCGGTGCAGCCGAAGTACTTTGAAAAGGAATAGACCCCGATCGTGTTCTCGGGCAGATGCCCCATCACCGACTGGAAGTTCGGAACAAAGGTACCATAGACGTCGTCCGTAAGGATGATCAGATCCGGGCGACGGGTTTTGACGAATTCGACCAACCGGGCCATGACCTCGGAACTGATCGCGACCGAAGACGGGTTGCCCGGATTAACCAGAAACAGAGCCTTGACCTTCGGATCGGCCAGTTGCTCGAGGTCGTCATCGGTCAATTGGAAATGATCTTTCTCGGCCGAGGACACATCCACAACATTCAGCCCATAATCCTCGAGCACCGGCATTTCCAGATAAGGCGTGAATATCGGCGTGCCCAATGCGATGGTGTCACCCGCATTCAGCAGACGCTGGTTCTTGAGCGCCTTGAAGATGTAACACATCGCAGCCGTGCCGCCCTCGACCGCGTAAATGTCGAATTTCGCGTCGGGCCGGTGACCGGCGCACATTGCCCACATCACGTATTCATGGACGATCGCCTCGTTATGCATCATGCACCGATCAGGCATCGGGTAGTGGTCACCGACAATGCCATCGGTCAGTTCCAATACAAAATCGTCAGGGACAAAGCCGAACTTCTCAATCGCGAAGTCCACCACATCAACCAGAGTGTCAGCACCCGGAGGGCCATTCTTATCTATCGAATCCGCACAATACGTCTTGAGCCGGTCATAGCATCCATCCCCCTGCGGCATTCCGGCCAAACCGACCTGTGATTCATTGCGATGGCGCCGCGCTTCGGTCATCGCGAATTGACCCAGAAGAAAAAACGCCTCGCGTGCCTTTGTTGCGATCCAGTTGGGGTTGCCACGTCCCGCATTCAGATAGGGAAGAGCCATCTGGCGCGACTCTTTCTGTGCCAGCTTGATTAGTTCGTCTTTGATTTGGAAGGGACTTAGATTTTCGTACTTATGCAGGTCCAGCGTTTCTGGCATGGCGTCAAACCCTTTGTTTATAAAGTCGGAAATATTCGACCGGATCGTACGCAATGAACTGTGCCTGTGTAAACAATGCTGTGACGTGCATGGGTGTAGGGTGCGCTGGCAGCGATTGTTGGGTTAGCCGGGAACGAGCAAAGCCGCCCTGAGGCGGCTTGTTCGAAACTCTGTTCGACCATGGTGGTTGCGGGAGCAGGATTTGAACCTGCGACCTTCAGGTTATGAGCTTGACGAGGTGAAGACGTTAAGCAATTGATCCAGTGGATCAATTGTAGTCTGAACGGGCTGTTCTGAGATTTTCCGACGCTGGTTGCGGGAGCAGGATACCAACGATGTTTGCAGTCTCTGCTCTACAGTACCGCATAGGCGCAATTCACATTCTTGCTCAGGTTCTTCTTAGTCGCGTGACATGTGTCGAGACTGTTGCACTTATGCAGTATCGTCCGCTTCGCGCTGGCAAACGGACATCCGACAGAAACAGTGAGATGACCGCTTTGAGCCCAAAGCGGACTTTGACTTTTGGACAAAAAATGCGCGCGCAAGGCGAGATCATAGGGACAGGGATTGATCTGATCGCCAAGCACTCACGTAACATTATTACTCAAGTATAAAGGGAGTGAGTAACATGACTAAGTTTTTTGTCGGTGCAACTGTCTCGATGCTGCTGACTGCGCCTGTTGCATTCGCTGGGCCAGGCCAGGGGAATACTGGAAACGGAAATAGTGATCTCGCGCAGTCGATGGCAGCAGCAGTGTCGGGTGGTGGTGCAACATTGGGCCGGGACCTTGGCGGTAAAGGCAGAGGTACAGCCTCCGTTGTAAGCGGTGGTGGAACCGGCGGCTGGGGCAATGAAGGCAGCGCTAGTGCCGTTGGTCTTGCTGACGGCCAAGTCTCCAATCGTGGTGGCGATCGCGGTCGGTAATAGGATGTGGGACCTGCGCGATTTTTATCCTGGGTCATACAAAGCTGTTGTGATAGTCTCCGCGATCGCTGGCAGACTATCACTCAACCGAATTTAATCTCTGATTAGAAGTGCCCATTTCCTGATACAGCCCAGCACTCCCACCGCTGGGTATGACGTTGATAGGACCAAATGTACTTAAAGACCGGTTCCAACTGATTTTGTTTCCCTTTAAGGAACAATATTAAATGATTGTTTACGGAACGTGGTCCTTTTTGTTTTCACGGGTAAAATTAGGAAATTCCACTTCCGATGACCCCCTCGGTAGCGCAGGTTTTTTTCTGGCCCAGGGAACCTACGTATTTGTCTACTACCGAACACAGCCGTGTTGCCTCGTCCCCTCCAGAACTGGCAGCGCGAGTTTTTTTGGTCCGGCGGAGCAATCTGTGCGTATTTTAATTACTACCAACCACGGATGACCGGCGTTTTGCCTTATCGTTTTGCCAAATGGCGGAGCGCTTATTAAGTTTATTTTGTCGGGTCCGTGGGTTCAGTTTCAGTTAGATCTGGGAGAAAAACCATGGATAGTAGTTTCAACATAAAATCGGCATGGGCTTCGGTAATGGATGAAACCAAAAACCCACTTAGGAACCAATCTTTGTCCACTGCGCATTTGTTGATGCAAATGTTGGCTTGGATGTGGAGTGCGATTTTCTCGCTTATAGTTGGAAGCTACTTCGTATTCGGCGTTACCGCAGCGGCTCACATGTTGCTGATTGGTGGGCTATTTGTGACATTGATAGTATTCCAAAAGGCTGAAGCGACAGACTTAGACGACTAGAAGGTTCGCAGCCCCTACAAGTGACCGGGCGGTCCATCCAATTCTGGTTCCCTAGGCAATGGATGCACGGGCGCTTCCACACCGTGCGTCTCTAACCACTCAGGCACTGTCGCGCTCTGATCCTGCAAACTGGGCTTGGAACAATATTCCTGCTGCTGTTTCAGCTTACAGTTCAGGTCCAAAAGCGGACCTTCCAGTCACATTGTACAACTACGATGCAAACCAGTTTCGAACAGAAAGCAAACGCTCACTAGGCCTTCGGGCGCCGCCGTGCAGCTAATGGCGGCTTCGTCCGCAGAGCCGACCCTCTGTCGATTTGCTTGAGCGTCCGCTTCGAGCCCGAAGCGGTCACTAAAATGCGACAAACAAAGCATTCCGTTTCTTTTGCTTTAAGCAATTGCTGCAATGCGGCATAGTGATGGTGCATGTGCGATAAAGTCTCATGGAGTTTCGGTTGTGCCTAAGAAAAAAATAGATATCGCTCTTCAGGGTGGTGGATCGCATGGCGCTTTCACTTGGGGCGTTCTGGATCGATTGCTGCAGCTTGAAGATCTTGAAATAGTAGGCATTTCTGGCACCAGTGCCGGGGCAATGAATGCCGTCGCCCTGGCACAGGGCCTAACACAGGCTGGGCCTGAGGGTGCTCGCAACTTGCTTAGGCACTATTGGACACAGGTGAGTCGGGCCAGCAGGGCGAGTCCATACAAACGAACTTTGTGGAACAGGTTACGAGGCGATTGGAGCCTGGAGCATTCTCCCGGCTTCATCATTTCCCAGTTTACACGTCAAATGGCGTCACCGTACCAGTTCAATCCGCTCAACATTAATCCCTTACGGGACCTTGTGCGGAACTGTTTTGATTTTGAAGCCATCAATTCAGCAGAAGGGCCGCGCATCTTTCTGTCCGCTACAAATGTGCGGACCGGGCGCCCCAAAGTCTTTCGCCAACCCGATCTAAGTGCAGATGCGGTCATGGCGTCGGCCTGCCTTCCACATGTCTTCAAAGCTGTGGAAATCGACGGAGAAGCGTATTGGGATGGCGGTTACATGGGTAATCCACCGCTCTTCCCCTTGGTGGACGAGACCGAGGCGCGAGACATTATCATTGTTCAAATTAATCCGTTCGAACGCGCGGAAATTCCCACAACGCCCTATGAGATCGAAAATCGCCTTAATGAAATTACGTTCAACGCCAGCTTGATGAAAGAATTACGCTCTCTAGGGTTCCTTTGGGAGATTATAGAACACGACAATCTGGATCGCGCGGCTTACCGCGATGGGCGCTTGCACAGGATCCATGCATCCGGGGCTATGTGTGACCTCGGCGTGTCCAGCAAGATGAACGCCGAGATGGCCTTTCTGGACTACCTTTTCGAAATCGGGCGTAAAACTGCTGACGAGTGGGTGAACTCAGAGTGGCCAGACGTTGGAAAGACCTCAACGTGGCGGCCTAGAGAGATTTTTGAAGAAAGCCTCCAGCCGGCGCATCTGGCCGAAGGTACCGATCGGGAGGCCAAGAAATGATGGATATAGCCTCTGTTCTACTCTCGCTCTTTTTGCTCATGTACTTTGCGTTCCGCGGTGTCACGCTGCTGATATTGGCGCCGCTCCTTGCTTTGCTGGCAGCTGCTTTGACGGGCGCATTGCCGCTGCTGGCCAGCTTCACGCAGATATTCATGACGAATACAGGCGATTTCATCATTTCGTTTTTTCCTCTGTTCTTTCTTGGTGCAATCTTCGGCAAGCTAATGGACGACAGCGGCTCGGCGCGTTCGATCGCACATTGGGTGATCTCCAAGCTTGGCACTGACAAAGCCATTCTGGCGGTCGTCTTGTGCTGTGGCGTACTAACCTATGGTGGGGTCTCGCTCTTCGTGGTGGCATTCGCGATCTATCCGATCGCAGCCGCTCTCTTCCGTGACGCGGATATTCCCAAACGGCTTATTCCCGGAGCGCTCGCGCTTGGCGCGTTCACTTTCACGATGTCGGCTCTACCTGGCACCCCTGCGATCCAGAACGCCATCCCGATGCCATTCTTCGGAACCACAGCCTTCGCCGCACCGGGTCTTGGGATCATCGCGGCCGCCATCATGGCTGGTCTAGGAATGGCGTGGCTCAACCGCCGCGCGTCCCGTGCAGAAGCTGCCGGTGAAGGATATGGGCAACACGATGAGGTGCTTCCCGAACTGGACAGTGAGATGCGCACGCGATCCCAGGGCGAAGGCTTCGACTTGAACGAAATTGAACCAAGCAATACGCCTCAAACGATTGAACCGAGCTTCGCGCTGGCCATCACCCCGGTAGTACTTGTGGTCGTGGTTAATTTCCTCTTCATCCAGGTAGCCGTTCCGCGTTTTGATGCCAGTTATCTTGCCGAACCGTTGTTTGGTCAGACAACAATTGAGGCTGTACGTGGCGTTTGGTCAATCATTGTCGCACTTACCACTTCGATCCTGTTTCTGCTCGCAGCAAATTGGACCCGTCTGGTAAGCGTCAAAACAAGCCTCAACAAGGGAGCTGATGCGGCCGTATTGCCGATCTTCAACACAGCCAGTCTCGTGGGTTTTGGCGCCGTTATAGCGGCACTACCGGTTTTTCAGGCGATCACAAATGCCATGCTCGGCTTGAGTGAGGGCAATCCACTTATTGCCGTGGCGGTTTCTGTTACGACGCTCTCAGCGATCACGGGATCTGCCTCTGGCGGTATGAGTATCGCTCTTGATGCATTAGGTTCACAATTTGTCGAACTTGCCGCCGCAACCAATACCTCGTTGGAAGCCATGCATCGCGTAACATCTGTCGCTTCGGGCGCTCTCGACGCCTTGCCCCATAACGGTGCGGTGATCACGGTGCTCGGTATTTGTGGACTGACCCATCGAGAAGCATATGGTGATATATTCGTAGTTGCTGTTCTGGTGCCGATGATTGCATTGATTGCAATCATCCTGCTTGGATCACTTTTCGGCGGGTTTTAAAGCCTGATAAGATCAGAAAACTCGGCGCAGCGCCGTCGTCGGATGGAGAGAGATCGCCACCCATCCGAACGCCTTTTACGTAGCCTAAGGTAGGTTCGAAACGAACATTTGGATAATAAATGCATTAGCAATATCGACAAAGAAAGCTGAAACCAACGGAAGCACAATGAAGGCAAGCGGAGATGGGCCGTACTTGTGCGTCACAGCAGTCATGTTTGCGATAGCCGTTGGCGTAGCTCCGAGAGCGAAACCCGCGAAACCAGCCGACATCACGCCAGCAAAGTAGTTTCGCCCCATCGTTCGATAGACAACGAAAACGATAAAAACAGCAGCAGCGGCAGCTTGAAGCGTCATAGTAACGGCTAAAACCCCAGCCGAACCCGCCAAAGTCCAAAGTTGCATACTCATCAGCGACATTGAAAGAAACACCGCTAGCGAGAAGTCTTGCAATAGTTGCAAAGAAGCGGTTCCCGTTGGCGTTTTGATCTTTGGGAAAACTCTGGGCGTCAGGTTTGCAAGTAAAATACCAGAAAGAAGGCATGGCACGAAGAGTGGCAAGTTTGCTCCGGTCAGCTCCAGCGATTCATCTGCAATGTAACCAATCACAATTGCAACATGTGTCCAAAGAATGGCTCTCATCATTCCAGGATTTGTTGGACCACCGGTTGGATCGTTTGAAGCAACCACTCCACTGCCTTCTTCGTTGGAATTGGTAGCCGCAGTTTTTTCCTTCGCACTTGGTTCTAGTTGGTCACGGGCGATCAAGTAGCTGGCGATTGGACCACCTACCAGGCTCGCCATGATCAATCCGATCGTCGCCGCTGCTATACCGAGTTCCGCTGCGCCCGCTACAGCATATTGCTCTTCTACCACTGGGCCCCAAGCTATCGCGGTACCGTGACCACCAATTAGAGATGTAGTTCCCATCATCACACCAGCTTGGGATGGCAACCCAAATAGTGAAGCCCCAACAACGCCTATTCCGTTTTGGATAAACATGTACCCAATGGTCAGTACAAGCATAAGGCCCAGAAGCGGTCCGCCTTTAATTAGGTCCGAAAACCTGGCATTAAGCCCAATAGTGGTGAAGAAATAGATCAGCAAAGAGTCGCGCGAAGCCAAATCATAAACTACTTCTCGACCTGTCGCAGTCACCACGCCTAGCGTCACAAGTGCAGCCAGCAAGCCCCCTGAAACCGGCTCGGGGATTGAGTACTTGCGTAAAAACTCAAACTGCTCTGTGAGCCTGGAACCGAGAAAGTACACGACGATGCCCAGTGTCACAGCAATAAAACTATCAACCACTATCGGTTCTGCCATGAACAGCCTCCTAACTTCGCTGCGCGACTAACCCCACCTTTTGCAGCGGCATCGCGTCCTTCGAAAACTACGACAACTCTCGCTTTGGTTTGCTGCACTCAACCTTGGAGGTGGCAAAGCTCTACCTGCAGCCTTTTCAGTTCTGTCTCATAGCACTATTTAGAGATCTTCTTATTCTTCGCCATTCCCAACACCTCTTTGCCACAAGTAGCCTTTTTTCTTAGCACACTTGGAGTGAGTTCGTTCGCCGCAAAGGACTTGGGGACAAAACAAACCAACAACCTACGCGTCCAGAATTTCCGGCGCCTCTATTACCGGCCACCAGACATGCGTGGCGAGCCATTCATAATCAGCCCCACCGGCACCGTTCATTCCAGTTGATTGCTTGTGTGCAGAAATAAGTTTTTGGCTGAAACGATGCCCCCCTCGGACGAACTTTTTGAGTTCGCGATGCACGGTCCAGTTTAGAGCCAATCCCAACTCAGTGATTTGAAACCCATCGTCAACACGCTGCAAGTTCGGGTCAGCTAAGAGCTTTAACTGTCGTCTTACGCTGGTCTGAGGCAGGTTTGTGTATTTGGCTAAACCGCGCGTTGTCCAAGGTTGAGGGTGAATAACAAGTGCTTGATGCACCCTCTGCATAGGGGGAGGATACTTGAAATGATCAAATGTAACTTGCCAGCGGCGCCAAAGACGCAACCGATTGCGCTCAGTTTCACTCATCGACATAGTCAAATACTTTAATGGTTGTGGTTCAACTGGCAAGTCGACTTAAGCAAGGTTCCCGTTAGCGACATGAAGCCTCTGTGGTTTACCGTGGCGGACGATCGCTCCAAAGTGTCCCCGACTTAAAACGCTGATAACCGTAATCAAACAGCGCTCGCATATACTCCGGATCGAACGGCTCAGCTAGAGGATAGTCGAAGTCCGTCCCGATCCAAGCGGCTTGGTATTCAGCGCCTCTCTGAAGGCTTAGTTTGTACGCAATCGTGAGATCATCTACGCCTTGTGCTTTAATAAGTGTAGAAAGCGAGCGTGCAGATACTTGGAAGACCCCCGGTTTTGTTACTCTAAGTTCTGGCTCAACTTTGCCGTTTCGGATCGCATATAGCTTGCCACCGCGAGCATATTTTCTTGGGATATCCCATCCAGGCACGTAAGCGGTCTGAGAATAGACACCACCATCAACGTGAAGTTCATCCCGAACACCATCCTGAGTTTCGACGTCGATCAAAACGGGAGGGAAAACGCCTGGTATTGAGGCTGAAGCTAGCAGCACGTCTACGAACACCTTTTTTGCGTTTGCTGCCCCGCTATTTGCGATGACGCCCAGGTCCCAAAGCACCGGCCTTTGTGCATCCAAGCTGACCGATTGAACCAGCAAGCGTCGGCCGCGACGATGTTCGTTGGCAATTTTTGCTAGGAAATCGTCAGTAATGTAGCTTTCTATAAGTCGCCTTAGTGGATCAGAACTCTTCACAGAAGCACCGCTAAGGATCCCAGTAACGAACCTTCCTCTGAAAATTCGGGACGGCGGCAGTCCACCGTATAGGTTTTTTAGCTCACCGTCATAATTGCTGCCCAAGAACGCAAAGGGCGCAGCCAACGCACCTGTGGAGACCCCTGTGACCGCCATGAACTCAGGGCGAGTGCCGGCTTCGCTCCATGCGGTAAGAATACCGGCGGCGAAGGCTCCATCTTCGCCACCCCCCGACAGCGTTAGTGTGTAATCTGACGAAACCCCTGATGCTTGTCGCTGGCGCAGAGCGGTTTCTAGAAGCTCGCTTATATTGGCCGGAGCAATATCAGCCCAATAACGAGCACCTTCGATGCGTGGTACTTGCGGGTTCTGGAGATCCGTAGCGCTTACTGGGGTCCTTGAAATACTTGAGCAAGCCGCTTGAAAAAGTAGCAGAAAAACAAAGAGTTTTCTCCAATTCATGCGTCCCGTCTCCCCCACAACTATCTGACTTGGACTAGGCCAGGACAAACGCCAATATCATTAACATGGACCACGTCTTTTGATCGTGGTTTTGATCTAAGGTGCGCTGTGTGTGCTCCCATCGCATTAGTCGCCTTCAAATTGAGCTCAACAAAAAGAACTTGATTTTCATGGTATTAACGTTTCTCGGAAGGGGCCATTTCTGTACTGGTTGGTAGGACGTCGGTGTGAGATGTCTGCTCAGCACGAGACACAGGCTCAACTGACCATACCCTTTTTCCCAAATACAAAGCAAAACAGAGCATGACCGCAAAATTCACCCAATAGAGCGCGATGTCACCGAAGTAGGTGGTAGCGGCATTCGCGATCAGGGGGCCAGTTATGGATCCTAAAGTCCAAACCAATAGCATAGTTACCGCCGCCGAAGACACAAAGACCGGAACCGTTCGGTCCAACGCGTGCGCTACAAGCAAAGAATAAAGGGTGAGCAAGCTACCACCCAGCAACACCAATATGATGGAAAGGACCACGAAACCGATTGAGTTGTAGTCGAATGAATTGGCGCTATGATCGTAATCCACATCGACGAGAACCCCCATGACAAAAAGAACAAATGTTGCAGTGACCGATGCAATCAAGATTACTATCCGGCGATCCATCTTGTCGGATAGCCGACCAAGCGGAAACTGAAAAAGAACACGTCCGAAGTAGATTAATGCGACCATAATGGCCACATTTATGATCTCTATCCCAAGCTGGGCAGCGCTGTAGGGAACCACGCTCAACAGCGTTGTCGACACCATACCTATAGCAAAAGCACCGACAGCCGCAGCCGGTGCATCTTTGAACAATCCGCGCACCCTAATTGGTACCGGGGCGTCATTGTTGGGCGGCGTTGATCGAGTAGTCGAGATAACCATAATCGAAATGCAGTAAAATAATGCGACATAGACGAATGCCTCTCGGATATCACCAGGCACTACAAAAACTAAAAACTGACTGAATACCGCGACGATGCCTACGACAATCGAATAGACTGCGAGGACACTCCCACGGGTCTTTTCCGCTGCGGTCTCATTCAACCAAGTGTCGCCGATCGAAAACAGCCCTGCAGTCGCCAAACCGGCCAGGAAACGCAAAAAGATAAGAAAAGAGGTGCTGGTAGAAACAGAAAATAGTATCGCCACAGCTATCGCGATAGCAGCCCCAAACGCAAATGCACGGATATGGCCAAAATCGACAATGGATCTGGCCACGACAAAGCAGCCGACTAAGAATCCCGCCGAATATGCCGACGCCGCCACGGAAGCAGCTTCTTGAGATGCCCCAATTTCAGAAAACGCAAGTGGAACCAAAGTGCCAGATCCAGCAGTAGCCAATTGCACAGCAGCCATTGCTATGAAGAGAGACTGAAGATTGAGAACTTGTTTTCTAATTGCCAACACACCCTACCTTCAAGTTTTTGCTACTTCTCACATCTACTCAAGTAGACGCGCGGTATCTCCCTGAAATATGCGCCGCATCCCAAAAAACTGTAACTCTGAGTTCTACTGAAATCGAAAACCGCTTGACACCATTGCGGTAGGTCCGGCTTTCGCTACGGCAGCATTCTCGTTGAATTTTAGCTTACGCTTTGTAATCCAACAATAAACTGTTTCCAATTCATGATATTTTCGCTGAGCCATTTTGGCTCACCCAAATTTGTGAAAGTCTACTGTTGCAGGCAGAGTTGGTTCAAACGATCTCTTCTCTCGCCAAGTTTCTTGTGCCCATCGCGAATGCCCAACAAGCGAGCAGCTTCGAATAAGAAGGTGAAAAATATGCATCTGAACTTCTTAGGGACGTTGGCGGCTGTTTTATTTTGTGCTTTTCCCATCGTAGCCGCAGCACAAGATACCCCCGCGACGATAAGACCAGCAAAAGTCTTCACTGTTCTTAAAGCCTCATCTGATTTTGAAAGAATTTATCCTGCTATTGTCTACCCTTCGAGGGAAGTTGAACTCTCTTTTCGAGTCAGTGGACGAATAATAGGCTTACCAATTAGGGCCTCTAGCAATGTGGTGCAGGAAGGCGTTGTTGCGCAGCTAGACACACGAGACTTCGAAGTCGAGGTAGCAAGACTTAATAGCCAACTAGAAGAGGCAGAGGCGAATCTAATTGTACTGAGGTCAGGCGCACGCCCTGAAGAAATTACAGCTTTGGAAGCCTCGGTACAGGCCGCTAAAGCTCAACGAGATCAAGCTCGCGAAGAATACATCCGCTCAGCTCAGCTTTTGGAGAGGGGTGTAATCCCTACTGCCCAATACCAGCAACGTGAAGCTGCCTTTCGTCTGGCAGAGGCCGAACTGGTGTCGCGAGAAGAGCAGCTGACAATTGGTCGAGTCGGTGGGAGGCCCGAAGAGATAATTGCAGCGGAAGCGTCGATCCGTGGCCTAAAAACACAGGTTCAATCGGCAAAAAACGATCTTTCTGATGCTACGCTTCGAGCGCCGTTCGATGGAACGATTGCCAAGCGCAACGTGGACAACTTCCGTAATGTTCAAGCCGGTGAAACCATCGCCTTAATCCAAGATCTTTCGACCGTGGATGTAAGTTATGACTTGCCCGGCACTGACATAATCGCAATGTCGTCAATTGGCTTCGACAATGTTGTTAGTATGGTTACGTTTGACTCGTTGCCGGGCGTAGAATTGAACGCAGACCTTGTCGAGTTTTCAACGCAAGCAGACGCAGCGACACAAACCTATCGTGGTCGTCTATCAGTAACCCCGCCTGAAGACTTGGTTGTACTGCCTGGGATGGTAGCGCGCGTGATTATTAGGGCGGACGGGCAAAGCGACACGCATGTTGTGGTTCCACTTTCAGCATTAGCGGCAAGCCCCGACGGTTCCCCTTATGTCTGGCTGTTGGATGGATCCAGCAACACCGTTAAGCGCCAACCAGTTGAATTGGGAGAAATATCTGACGACTTCGTGGTCGTAATAGATGGCCTTGAAGAAGGACACATGGTTGTAACCGCAGGCTTGAGCGAACTGCTGGATGACATGGTAGTTCGCCCGATTTCAAAAGTTGGTGAGTAGCAAATGGATCTCGCTAGGTTTGCAATTGAGAAGCGCCTAATTTCGGCGTTGGTGACTATTCTCATCTTGGTCGCTGGCTATTTTGCATACTTAACTCTTCCTCGTTTCGAAGATCCTGAGTTTATAATCAGGCAAGCTCAGGTCATAACACCTTATCCGGGTGCCACTGCAGAAGAAGTCGCAGAAGAAGTCACCGAGGTGATTGAGAATGCTCTACAAAAGCTCCTAGGGGTAAAAGAGGTGAAGTCAGTTTCATCACCCGGACTCAGCACTGTGACGGTCGAATTTACAATCCCCACAACTCCTGATTTTCCGTCACTTCACGCAAGATTTGCCCAATTGCGCGCAAAGATACTTGACGCTCAAACTAGCCTGCCGCCGAACTCACTCCAATCGCAAGTCTACGATGACTTCGGCGATGTGTATGCCTTGTATTTCGCGATTGTTGGTGATGGCTATTCTATAGCCGAGCTCCACGAGTACGCGAAGGAGCTCCAGAGGGAGTTGGTTGCCGTCAGCGGTGTTTCCAAGGTGGTCTTAAGTGGTGAACAGAATGAAGCAATCTTTGTAGAATACGCACCAGCAAGGTTAATAGAACTTGGAATATCACCACAAAAAATTGGGCAAGTTCTGGAGGGGCAAAACCTCGTAGCGCCGGCGGGTTCCATCAAGTCCAACTCGCGTCGCATAGAGATACGGCCGTCGGCGGCAGTCGACTCAATTGACGCTATCAAAGACTTAGTCGTTTCTGTGCCGAGTAGCGGTGCATCATTTCGACTTTCAGATATCGCAACCGTGTCCCGCGGTTACGTTGAACCCGCGAGCCCCCTACTTTTTCGGGACGGCCAACCTGCAATTGGAATTGGAATATCCAATAGCCTGGGCGGAAACGTTGTGAACATGGGCGAAGCGGTGAAGCAACGGATAAACGAGTTGGAGAACCTTAGGCCAATCGGAATCCAGATTTTGCCAATCTCTGATCAGTCTGCTTCGGTAAAAGAATCGATCAACGACTTTGTCATGAACGTGGTTCTGGCGCTCATCATCGTTGTAGGCATATTGCTTATTTTTATGGGGTTAAGATCCGGAATACTGATGGGAGGTATTCTGTTGGTCACAGTTGCAGGCACGCTTGCCGGTATGCAGCTATTGGGGCTGGACATGCAAAGGATTTCACTAGGCGCGCTAATCATTGCACTCGGCATGCTGGTTGATAACGCTATTGTCGTTGTCGAAGGTACGTTGGTCCGAGTTCAACGCGGTGAAGCCACCAGCAATGCTGCTATCACTGTCGTAAATCAAACCAAATGGCCGCTACTCGGAGGAACAGTTGTAGGACTCTTGGCGTTTTCTCCAATTGGCTTTTCACCGGACAACACGGGCGAATACGCCGGGAGCCTCTTCTGGACTATTACGATTTCCTTGCTCTTTTCGTGGTTGATAGCGATATGGCTCACACCCTATTTTTGTACTCTGCTACTGAAACCAACCTCGGAAACACCGCCTGCAGAGAATGCTACTCTCCGTGCATATCGTTCGCTCCTCGCTTATGCGATCCAATACCGGCACCTTACGGTGGGCCTTATTGTTGCGCTCTTTTTCTCTGCAATCGCAGGGTTTGCGTTAGTACCGCCGGGTTTCTTTCCCAACAGCACCAGGGCGCAATTTGTGGTGGATTACTTTTTGCCAGAGGGAACCGACATTGAACAAACCAGTCAGGACATGCGAGAGATTGAAGCGCATCTCTTAACTCTACCTGGTGTCACGTCCACAAATCTCTCCGTGGGCAGCGGGCATTTACGCTTCATGTTGGTATACGACAGTGAAGACCAGAACCCCGCCTATGGTCAAATTTTGGTGGACGTGGAGGATTATCGGCGGATCGATGCATTACAGCCGGAAATTCAGTCTTGGATCAACCAAAAGTACGCTGACTCATATGCAAAAGTTTGGAAGTTTGTATTGGGTCCTGGAGGTGGATCGAAAATCGAAGTCGAATTTTCTGGACCCGATCCCGTTGGGCTTCGCGAACTCGCCGAAAAGGCAAAACTGATATTTGCTGAAAACGGAGCCATCGCGATAAAAGACGACTGGCGCGAACAAAAGCAGGTAATTCGACCAGTTATTGACACAGAAAACGCCCGAAGGCTGGGTCTCACCCAAGCGGAGATATCTAGGGCAGTTTACTGGCATCAAGTAGGGGCGCCTATAGGGATTTATCGCGAAGGCGACAACTTATTGGACATAGTAATGCGCCCAATCGAAGCAGACCGAAACAATATTAGTGACCTAAAAAACATCCAAGTTTACAGCGATGTAGCCGGAGGATACATTCCGATATCTCAAGTTGTAGACCGATTTGACCTTGTTTTCGAAGCTGGGAACCTTAGGCGCATCGACCGCAAGCTTGCAATCACCGCACAAGCCGATAACGCACCAGAAGTACTCTCAGGCGACCTTTTCGCTCAAATCCGACCATTCGTAGAGGCAATCCATTTGCCGAGTGGGTATTCTCTTGAATGGAGGGGTGAGTACGGGGACTCGCAAAGTGCAAACGACGGTTTGGCTTCGACTATGCCGCTTGGGTTCGGAGCGATGATTGTCGTAGTTTTCTTCTTGTTTAATGCAGTCCGTCAGCCACTGATCATATGGTTGACAGTACCTCTGGCTCTCATTGGAGTCGTCTGGGGGCTCGCGGCAACCAGAACGCCACTCGAATTTATGGCAATACTGGGTATTTTGTCTCTAACAGGGATGCTAATCAAAAACGCTATCGTCCTTATTGACGAAACCGATACTCAGATTGCTGGTGGAAAACCTCGATTGCAGGCTGTTGTCGACGCAGCTGTTCTACGCGTCCGCCCAGTGGCACTGGGAGTACTTACTACTGTACTTGGAGTAATGCCTTTGCTGTGGGATCCATTTTTTGAGTCGCTCGCAGTGGTGATTATCTGCGGTTTGAGTTTTGCGACCGTTCTTACGCTGATAGTAGTGCCGACTCTGTACTCAATATTCTTTAGAATAAATGAGGACGAAACAGCGGCTTAGTAACTAACCTTCAGATCCTCATCTCCGCAAGACATATCACGCTTTCGCCATGTTCCAGGTTTTAAGTACGTGCTTTTGCATTGACCTGCTGATTTGGATCGACCTTCTATTCGCGCGTCCTTGCCAGACCTGCAGAAATCTAGGTCTCCAAGTGCGGAAACTAACTTTTTTCGCAATCCTCTAGCATTCTTGGTTCAGAACAGAGATTCTGTTGGAACATTGCGAACAGTAAGTTTGTCTGACCAAACCTCTGCTCGTTCGGCGTTTGCCGAAAGACATTTTTTCTGAGCCGTTCCCGTAGATTTCCAAAATCTGTTTTCTGTGCATTTCTGACGTTCTGCGGCCGGAAGGCTGCTCACCTGCGAATTGGAGCTTTGTCCGCAAGGCGGAATTGCATACATTGGATTAATTGTCCGGATTGGGCTGCGACCGGTCAATTATGAATGCTGCGGAGAACGGCAGCCCTGAGCCCAAACTTACAGCTTCAACAAGTAGCAGCGAATGTCGGCTTCGCAGTCCGGTGCAGACTTATTTTCCGGACAACTCCGCCCTATGTGCGTCTGCCAGTTCGGCCATGCTATTAAAACAAAAATTGTAGCTGGGCATCTCACCCGGGTTCATAGTTGCTCCGAACCCTTCTTTCTTATAGCGGCGGTATATCCAGCAATTTTTCAGCCCGTGTTTGTTGGCCGGACTATGGTCATGGAACATACTTTCGGCGGTGTGCAGAATGTCTTCTTTTGCGATGCCCTGCCTTGCAAGGGTTTCCAGCATGTAGTCGAAGTTGCGATCATTGGGTTTGTAGCTGCCCACGTCCTCTGCAGTATAAACGCCGTCAAAATGGACGCCGAGCCGCGCGTTCGACCCTGAAAAGCTTACATTGTCGGTATTGGTCAGGACGACCAGTTTGTAGTGTTGTTTGAGATAGGCGAGTGCGTCACGGCTATCGTCAAATGCTGGCCACTGGCGCACCGAGAGGCCGTATGCTTGGCATTCTTCCCAAGTCACTTCGACACCCCATTCTTCAGCCAAACGACGGTAAACGATAGCAAGGAGATCGGAGTATTTTTTGTTGGGTGTCCTGCGCTGTGTCGTGGATTCATGATAGGCGTGCGCTTCAAGGATGTCGTCACGTGTCAGGTCTTGTGTGATCTTGTCAGTCAATGGTTTGAGAGCTGTGACCATCCCGCTTTCCCAGTCGATCAGCGTGCCATAAACGTCGAATGCCAGAACCTTGAAGTCCGTCAGTTTCACAGTTTCTCTCCTTCTTATTGATGTGGACGATTTCGCTGAATTGTTGTCAGGCCCAACGGATCAACCCAATAATTGCCGACGTTGCATAGAAGACTTGGAGCAAAAGGAAAGCCCAACGCCGATCTAAAATTGCCCACCCTGCAAACAGACCTGAAGACACAAGCAGCAGCGAGAATCCAAGCATTTCTGCTCCTACGTTGAGCGCAATCGACAATGCATAAACCATCGCCAAGACGGAGCCGATAATCTCGAATAGCGATGTGAGCTGTCGCTTGTCGCGCCCAGCGACATTCGTTTGTGTGATCTCCGTCATCGCTCAGCACTGCCTTTGCAGAAAGTCTACCAGCAAGGCAGAAATCTTTTCGGGTTGATCTTCCAGTGAGAAGTGACCGCAGTCTTCCAACACATGAAGTTCTGAACCTGGGATTGCGTCGTGCAGTCGATGCGCCCAATCGACAACCTGCCACGCATCGTCAGCCCCCCAAATCAGTTGAACTGGGTTCTTGCCGAGTTCAGCATAACGAGGGGCAATTTCGTCTGTATGCTTTGGGTCGTAATGCATGACTTGATGCTGGAAAAAGCTTCCCTGACCGACCGGACCACAGATGAAGTCCAAATAGGTCTCCATCGAAGTTTCTGCTAAACGCACTTTGTTTTGAACCGTCGAATAGAACCATTCGCGGAAATGCTCACGATGATCGGCATCTGGTGCTTTGATCAGCTTTTCTAAACCAGCTTGCATCTGCTCATTAGTGCGCTTTGAGGGCCAGCTATCATAGCTCACTACATCAATCATGCTGAGCGTGCGAACCCGGTCGGGCGACTGGACGCCAAAGCGCTGTGCAATGCCACCGCCGATGTCATGGGCGATGACGTGCAGATCATCTAGGCCCCATATGTCGAGCAATCCTTCAAGGATTGGGACTTGGCCGGTGACGGACGTGTCGATAGCCGGGTCGCAAGGGCGTTCCGACAACCCATATCCCAGCAAGTCGCAGACATGGACTTTGTATCCAGCGGAGACCAGCGAAGGCAGTATATTGCGCCAGATATATGAGGAGGACGGTGTGCCGTGGATAAGAACCACGGGGCTCCCTTCACCATGTACACCATGAGAGATGCGTGTGCCGTTGATGATGACATTTTGATTAACAAGGTGGGTCATAGCGATGCTCTAGATTTTTAGCTTTCGCAAACCTTAGCCAAGCGATAACATATGAATCAAATGAATGATTGTCATATAATGATTGAAAAATGTCATGGATGGTTGAGAGAATGTCTAAGAGACTTGAAATAGATGCACTACGAGCTCTGCTCGCCATTGCTCACTACGGCGGTGTTACGCGCGCAGCAGAACATCTTGGGTTGTCGCAATCCGCCGTCAGTCACAAAATTAGACGCCTCGAACAAGCGTTGGATTGCCACCTGCTCGCGCGTCGAGCGGGTGGGCCATTGTTCACGGATGCGGGTAAGCGGCTATGTGACTATGCGCGCCGCATGGTTGACCTGCATGACGAAGCCCTTTCTGATTTGGGTAAGAAACCTCTTGCCGGGACCATCCGACTAGGCGTGACTGAGGATACGGCAACCAGCGACATCGCCCGGATCCTCGGGCGATTCACAAGACTTTTCCCTGAGGTCAACGTGCGAACCCGAACAAGCCAAAGTCTGAATGTGCAGGCCTGGCTCGAGGCAGGTGAACTGGACGTTGCAGTAATGCAGATTTTCAACTCCGATGTCGCGAAAGGTGACCTCGTTCTTTTTGACGACACTCTGCATTGGGTGAAATCTCCTGACCTGCTCCTAAACACCTTGGGGTCAATTCCATTTCTCTCGTTCGACAAAAATTGCTTTTACAGGCAATGGGGCTTCTCTGACGGCCAAGCGCAGGGGCATCACTTTGAACAGGTGTTGGAATGCCCCAGCGCCGCCGGAGTAAAATCCGCCGTCCAATCTGGGCTTGGGGTAGCGCTATTGAATGGGATGCACCTATCTGACGAAATCGAGGTCATCGAGGGGGTGTTTCCAGCACCACCCGATATTACGTTTGTGGCTCGCATACATCCCAAAAGAAAAACCGAACCCGTAAAAGCGCTCATCGACGAAATCGCACGCGAGCTCAGCGTTTCGATCCCTTTGCGCGCTGCCGGATAGCGCTTCAAAGCAGCCTTTCGGGAACTCGCAGCCAAAGACTGTTTTGTCCGCAAATAGGTCATCCAGGCCGAGCGTAGCGAACGACCGCATCGAGCCCGAAGCAGTCGCTAGTAAAAAACGCGACAAGACACAGCCGTAGTCCTATTGCCCGCGCTGTTCTAATCTGGGATGATAGACAACGTGGGCTGCAGTCTGGTCATGGGAATGTCCAGACTATCTGGATTGTGCTTTTTAGGCACGGGTAGCTAACCAGGTTGGTATACGCACTATTTCGCGACACTCTTGTCCAGATTCGTGACCAACTACTCGCACAACGCAACCCAACCCGCTGAGGCGGGCCTGCGAGTTTGAATACTCAAGCAAACATCAAGCATGCGAGAATAATCTCTTTGCGCGCGTAAAAAATATTAAAATGTTGTATTTTGAATTCAACTATTCGAATGCGCGGCAAGTCTGTTTTACCGCTGTTGCACGCGCATTCACCAGATTTGTCTGGTTGCCTCCTGGAGACGCATGTGAATGGCGTCGCCGGGAGGCCATTTGTTCGTTTGAGCGGGTCTTGTCAAAAAACTCGCATGGAGGCCGACAAAGTAGACTTGAAATCCCTGCAAGCAATCGTCAGCTTCGCCCGCATTGCGTTCGAGCATGTCGCGCAGATCGTCCGATCAAAGCCCAATGCAGATCTTAAACACGCGCAGGAATTCTGAGGAACGCATGTGTCGGATATCTGCTTTCGTGAATCGTAATTCGTCTGGTATTGAAACTTCTGTGCAGTTTGCACACGCGAACCGATTACTCGGTTCCCGAGCCTTAGGGAGAAAAAAATGCACGCAATCAAAAATCATCTAATAGTCGTCTTCGCCAGCCTTTTTTTTGTCTCAGTTTTTGCGACGACAGCATCCGCCAAATTCACGGCTGATGATGCTGCAAAGCTCGATGCGGAAGCAGAGGCAACTTTAGCTCAATTCAAAGCTGATACGAAAGGCGCTGAAGAAGTGCTGGCAAATGCAAAAGGCGTTTTGGTTTGCCCGAGCATCACCAAAGCTGGCCTTGGCTTTGGCGCTGAGGGAGGTCGATGCGTGCTCGTTTCCGGGGCCAATGAAAAGCTCTATTACAACACGTTCGGCGTTAAAGGCGGGTTCATTGCTGGAATACAGTCTCATTCAATGATTTTGGCGCTGAATACAAACGAAGCGTTGGCAAAGTTCACCAGCAATGACCGTGAGTGGGAATTGGGTGTAGATGCTTCGGTGGCTGTGGCCAAGGTCGGAGCTGGAGGCGACTTGGATACCACTAACCTCAAAAGCGATATCGTATCCTTTATATTTGGCCAAAAGGGTTTGATGGCTGATGTGAGCTGGAAAGGATCGCGTTTCAAAAAACTCGAAATCGAATAGTTGCTCTGTTTTCAAGAGAAAGAAGTTTCGCGGAACTCCAATTTGAAGTGAGTTCCGCGAAAACCCATCGGGGACGCCCATGCATGAACTAGGGTCATGGTTTTCGTCTTTTCCTAAAGAAAGCAGGGACCATTTCAGAACCAACTCTGATGGCTGCGACGGGCCTTACTCATTGCGAAGCCTTCAAATAGCCCTTCTTAGCCAATCTAACGTTTTTTGGGCTGTGAGGGGCCATGTCTCGTTGAACTGTAGGTAGTGACACGCACCCTCAACCACTAGAAAATCAGCGGTCTCATAACGGGAAGCCATGCTTCTGGCAGTGCTTGTTGAAACGGCTTTATCTTCAGTTCCCGAAACAAAAAGCAAAGGACAGGTTACCTTTGCAGGATCAATGAGGGTGGTTTGGTGGACATCGAACATCCAGAAGACAAACTCAAACAGAACGCGACCGGACTCAGTGCCGAGACGTGCATGAATATCATGCTGTAGTTCGTCCGGCAGTGTATTCAGCCCGTATTTTGCCAGAAGATCTAAATCCTGCCCAAGCGCGTGTTCCCAAAAAGCACCGGACGAAATGAACAGCTTCCCCAGATCGCGCTCTTTATCGGTCGTTGCTAAAACACCGTTCATCACACTGCTGTTGAGAAGAACGCCAGCTCTCACAGCGCCTTCAGCCGCCAACAATTGTGCAACGACGCCGCCAAGGGAGTGACCGACAACAACTGGAGCCTCGCCGATTTCTTGAATCGCTTGCCGGGCATCTTCTAAGTAGTCTGCGATGCTCAGTCCGATCAGCTTGCTGTCGCGTTCTGGTCCGAATGGAAGATCGTGATAGCGGTAAGTTAGGCTGTGGCAGGCATATCCCGACGACTCATATGACGCCCGAACATTATCCATCGTCCAGGCTGCGGCATTTGTGCCTGTTAATAGAAGAACCGGGGGCCTAGCTTCGTCCGGCATCCAAACTCTCCACCTATGACTTCAAGAAGACGGGCGCGCTGCCGTCGGATAACATACTAGTTCTCACGACATCTGAGTTCGCGCAAGGTGCCCGAGGCTCGCGTTGTCCGCAACGCGGTCATTAATAGGCTGCGTAGCGAACGACCGCTCCGAGCCAAAGCGGACATGTCCGTTCCACATATTATGTGCGTCCTCAGGGAGAGGGACCGCAAAAGCTTCGGTGTTTGCGATACCCCGGAACTTGCACAATAAACATGGCCCATCGCGCTGCGTTTCACTAAGCTGACTGAGTTTTCCTGGTTCGTGGAGGAACGATTGTGCGGTGGATAAGACCACTGATTGCCGGAGTATCCCTCCCGTGCCTGCTTTTAGGCCTTCTGTTCTTTGCCGCCTCGCTGACCCCCTCCCTAATTCCACGCGAGCCAACGGTTCAGGGATTATTAGGCGGGATCTTGGTGGCGCTTGGCTATCTTCTGGGACGTGTGCTCGAACTGATTTGGCAGGCCGCCGATCTGCCTCGCATGCGCGGACGTCTAGCGCTTGTTGGCAACATTGTCTTTGCAGCTCTTGTTGCCGGATTTTCAATATGGACACTGACTTACAGCTTTGAATGGCAGAATGAGCTACGCGCAAAAATGGGGATGGAGCTTGCAGATGCAAAGCACCTGGCGCAGATCCTCTTGGCAGGGACCGGAACCTTTGCGCTTTTTTTTCTGATCGGCGCGTTCGTGGCGGCCCTGTTCCGATGGGTCAGGGATCGCTTCTATCGCTTCATGCCCCCGCGCCGGGCCAATGTTCTGGGCGTTGTGACGGTCGCCCTGCTGCTCTTCGTCGTCACCCGCGACGGCATTTTCGACCGGGTGGTCACGGGCCTGGATGAAAGCTTCGAGGCCGCTCAGATGCTTTTTGATATCGCGCCTGACCTGCCCGAAAGACCGGATCAGGCTGGTTCCGAAGCGTCTCTGATTGACTGGGCGGCGATGGGTCAACCTGGTCGAGATTTCGTCCTGGATGGCCCGGACGCCGAAGCGATTTCCGCCTTCACAGGAAAACCCGCGCTGGACCCTATTCGGGTTTATGTCGGCCGGGCGAACGGCGAGTCACCGCAAGAGCGGGCCGAACTGGCACTTGCCGAGCTAAAACGGCTAAGGGCTTTTGATCGGGAAGTTCTGATCGTTACTAGCCCCACAGGAACCGGTTGGATGGACCCGGGTTCTCACGATCCAGTGGAATACATGCACAATGGCGATATCGCGACGGTTAGCGCCCAGTATTCCTACCTACAATCGCCTCTGGCACTGGTTCTAGAAACCCGGACCGGCCTCGATCAGGCGACCGCGCTTCTCGACGTGGTGCACTCCTATTGGCGGACGCTGCCAAAGGATCGCCGCCCAAGATTTTACGTGCATGGTCTGAGCCTTGGTGCCTGGTCGTCGATGCATGCCACCAACCTCTTCCGCCTTGCTGACGACCCGATCGATGGAGCCTTCTGGGCCGGCCCGCCGTTTCCGTCACGGTTCTGGCAGCAAGCGCAAAACGCGCGCGAACCTGGCAGTCCATGGGTGCTCCCCATCATTGGGAACGGATCGTTCGTCCGATTTGCGTCTCACTTCTCGGATGCCTCTCAAGCCATCGCCGACTGGGGGGACATGCGGATCGTATTCCTGCAGTATTCCAGCGATCCGATCGTTTTCTACGATCCGAGTTCCCTTTGGCGGGCACCGCCCTGGATGAACGAACCTCCGGCTGAAGATGTCTCAAAGCAACTCGTCTTCATCCCGGTAGTCACGCAGTTTCAGTTGGCCCTCGACATGGCGTTATCTTTTGGTACGCCACCAGGACATGGACACGCCTATTTTGCGCAGGATTACATCTCGCCCTGGGTCGAGGTCACGGCCCCTGCGGACTGGACTGCTACTGACACCAAACGGCTGAAAGCGCATTGCGATATCGGGTACCAGCTTGGATGCCGGAATCGGTGAACCAGTGTTGACGTTCCTTAATCTGTCTTGCGAGCTCGGCACAGGCCGTCGATAGAAGCCGAGAGATTATTCCGCATTCCTGAGAAGCGGCGCGCAAGGCGAGCGTCTGCTTCGGGCTCGATGCGGTCGTTCGGCAGAGTTCAGTGATTGTCTGCTGTTCGGAAGAAGCTGCCACTTGAAAATCCGGTAGCTTCGCAATCTACTGATATCCGTCTGGGTCGTTAGGGGTGTGTAATAATGTGCCTTCAAAGGCGTTGAGATCATCAGTCAATTGAAGCCAAGGCAACTTGCTTTGCTTATTAACGTGAAATGTCGGTTCGAAATTTTCCGGGTTTTTGAGCGACGCAGCATAGAGGTGCATACCACCTGGATAGTGATCGGCTTCAAACCCAATTGGTGACCCGCAAGTTCCACCAAAGTGCCTGAAAACGCCTTTGGAGCTTTCATAAGTGCGGGGTTTAGCACCGGTCCATTCAAAGTTTTCTATCGGCACACCGAACCAAGCAACCACCGGCGCGGCGCAATTCCGACGGCAGTCATCGCAGTGGCAATAGCATGACCATGTTTGGTCACCGTGGTAGACCCAACTTGTTTTTTTACACAGACAATACCCACGAGTCGCCATTCTTTTTTTCTCCTAACCTCCCGAAGCATAAGAATCTGGTGTTTTTTAGATGGATACTTTTGGACGTTTCATCAGCAGAAAACGTCGGAGCTCAAGTTCAATTCGGGCTCGAAACAGACGTCCGACAGCGTTGGTTGGATGGCTGGTACTATGTTCCATCGGGAACCCCTCAAGCGGTGTCTGAAACCTCGCGAGGCCGAGTTGGGGATAGTTTAGCGCACGCGAGGCCCCACTCAGACAGCGTTTAAAGCCGTGCAGACTAAACTGGCTCAACGTCACTCACTACCGACGAACCAGCAACGTGGGTACCTTACTCTTGGACCGCAAGTGACCGTAAAGGTAAATTGTTAGATCACAAACGCAGTCTGCTTTTTGTAAGGGTAGCAAAGGAATTAGACTGCAGATTTAGAGCGTCAATACTGTTTTTCCGGCCGTACGTTGCCTCACCATCTCTGAATTTTGCTTTGGCTAGTGGCAGAGATACTTTGTAGAAGGGCACAACGACATCGGATGTTTTTTCGCTATGGGCTTGAAGCTGTTTTTCTCCACGTTGCATGCCAATCACAGAACCAAGCCCAAATTTGACTTCCAGTTGTCTTACTAATAATGATCAAAAACATCTTGTGGATACCTATCGTAGTGCCAACTCACAGGTAAACCCGTTGGCTATCCGCTGCTTCCAATAGCGCCGCCGTAACTGCCTCGATCATTTTGGTGTGAGGCGACGCCGTCATACTTGCCAGGCCAACAATGCGCTTAGGTCCGTTCTGTTCAAGGGGGATCCTTTTGAGCCGCAAGTGGTCATATGCAGTTAAGCGGCTGTCTGGTATGATTGATACGCCAAGTTCAGCCGCCACCATACTTGAGATTGCTTCAAGGCTCTCTAGTTCCATGGCGTCTTTGACTTCAATGCCCTTTCTTTGCAGCCAAGTCTCGATTTGCCTTCCTACAACCGCATCACGCGTAAAACGAATAAACGGTGACGCACCAAGCAGTTCTTTCGGAGGTAAATCTGGGGTGTTTTCCGAGACAAGCAGGACCAATTCTTCGGATACAATTTCAGAGAATTTCAACGTGTTTGGCAGAACATCTGGTCGGGAAATGATCGCCGCTTGAATCTGCCCGCGATCTAACTGTAGCAAAAGCTGATTGGTCAAACCTGGAACAATTCTTACACGGATATCCGGATGCACGGACTTTAGCCTCGCTAGCGCAATTGGCACCAATCCAGTCAGAGTTGTTGGAACAGCCCCCAAAGTTATTTCACCAAAGAGTTCGTTGTTCGACCTCACCCTTTCCGCCAAACCGTCATATGCGGCCACCACCGCTGCAGCCTCTTCGGCGAACGTTAGCCCGGCATGAGTCAGTTTGGTTGATTTGGCCGATCGGTCAAATAAAACGAGCCCCAACGTGACCTCCAGATTCCGCATCTGGTGACTGACCGCCGACGGAGTTAGATGCTCCGCCTCTGACGCGGCACGGAAGCTACCATGTCGATGAACTGCGATTAGAGTTCGTAGTGACCGAATGCTCATATCGATAACCTCACTACCGCCTAAACCGTGATCGATATGTGAAAGTTTTTCACTGATTAGTCAAAGAATTTTCGTTTTTGTTCATTTTTGTTGATGTGTACCTTGCGCATGGCATGCCCAACGAAACCAAACCCAGAGGTGCTTATGGTTGCTCCCAAATCCAACGCTTATACTTCCATTGTTGCCAAACCCTTCGCTCCAAACCTTGGGGCTGAGATTTATGGAGTCGATCTAAGCCGGCCTGTTCCTGACAACCAGTTCGCAGAGATCTGCAGCGCTTTTCACACCTATCAAGTTCTGTTTTTCAAAGAGCAGAAAGAAATTCCGCCTGCGCAGCACATTGAATTTGGGAAACGCTTTGGACCGCTTCATGCGCACCCCGCAGCCCCAACAATGGAAGGATATCCAGAGATTTTCGAAATCCATGCAACCAAGAATTCCAAGGTAGCAAACGGTGAGTTCTGGCACTCTGACGTCTCTTGCGACGAGACGCCTCCTCTTGGAACTATGCTTCAAATCCATATCGCCCCTCCCTGCGGCGGGGACACTATGTTCAGTGATATGTATACGGCCTACGACGATCTTTCTGAACCGATAAAAGATATGATCAACGGCCTGTCTGCGCTTCATAGTTCAGAGCATATCTATAAAGGCCGCTATAGCGACCGGGGACAAAAAGACAGCGATATTGATTGTCCCGAAGCAGTTCATCCAATTGTTAGAACTCATCCGGAAACGGGCCGGAAATCGCTATTTGTGAACCGAACATTTACGACAAAGATTGTGGGCTTGTCGGATAAGGAAAGCGATGCGATCCTCGACATGCTTTTCGAGCATGCGGAACAAATCAACTATCAAATCCGGTTCAGGTGGTCGCTTTACGACATGGCCTTTTGGGACAACCGGTGCTGCATGCATCGTGCTATCTGGGACTATTGGCCCGCAGAGCGTAAAGGGCGACGTGTGACCGTGAAAGGCGATAGACCTGTTTAGTCTCGACTGAACCGAATTGCTCGATCAATGAAACCAAATCTTTAGGAGCGCTAAGTGCGAGCTGCAGTCGTAAGAGAGTTTTGTGAAGACCTTTCGATTGAGACGGTCCCGGATCCAACCTGCCCAGACAATGGAGTGGTCCTGGAGGTCGCTGCCTGTGGCGTATGCCGCTCGGATTTCCATGGATGGTCTGGTGCACACCCCAAAGTTCAAAATGGCTCCATCTTAGGGCACGAATACTGTGGGACCGTGGTAGAGGCAGGGCCTCAAGCGAAGCACAAAGTTGGTGATCGCCTCATAGCGCCATTCATCTTAGGCTGCGGTAGCTGCAACGCTTGTCAAACAGGCGTATCAAACACTTGTGCTAACCAAATCGTTCCTGGATTTGGAACGCAAGGTGCATACGCAGAATACGTTGCAGTGCCTTTTGACCACAACTTGGTTCACTTGCCAGAAACGCTGTCCCCTGCCTTGGCGGCAGGGCTCGGGTGTCGTGTCACCACTGCTTGGCATGCTTTGACAGACCGTGCAGATGTCGCAGCTGGTGAATGGGTGGCTGTCCACGGAACCGGAGGGATTGGCTTGTCAGTTCTTCTATTGGCAAAAATGCTTGGATGCCGAGTTGTCGTAGTGGATGTGGTTGAAGAGAAGCTTGAGCATGCAAAGCTCAACGGCGCGGACGCAACAGTAAATGCAAGCAAAGAAGACGCCGCAGCAGCGATCCGAGATATCACGGATGGAGGAGCACAGGTTTCCATAGAAGCGTTGGGTATCGAAACAACGACGAACGCATCCGTAGAGTGTCTCGCTATCCTTGGTCGACACGTGCAAATTGGTATGCCGTCGAGCGACGGCCAGATGCAGGTGAACATGCGGGCAATCTATTCCAAACAACTCTCGTTTTTCGGCACTCGTGGTATGCCTTCATGGAAATACCCACGCCTTCTAGGAATGATCGAACGTGGCGAAGTGGATATCCAGCCAATGGTCGCCAGGGAGGTCCGATTGGAAGGGGCTAGCAATGAACTTCGAGCAATGAATGGACCAACTTCCCCAGGAACCGCTGTTATAACAAGGTTTCAGCCGTGATCAGCCCAAAAGCCTGATAGGTTTTAAAACAGTCATTCTCTCGATCATTTTGCGCCCCAATGCAAATTCAGTTATTCGCGCAAACTGGCTGTTCTGGGTAACGCAATGAACGCCTGCTTTGGGCTCGACTCGGTCATCCAACCAATTTGCTCAGATGACTGCTGAGGTAGGAGGAGCGGCCATTCATACCAGGCATCGAGCAACTCCGAGCCTAAAGGGTCGCTTTCACCAGCTCCGGTCGTTCGTCGAAATCCTGGCTACGTCCAGGCCGCGGGAAAAAGTGACGTACTCGATACCGGGGCCCAATATCGCATATGAGCTCAAAGTTTCCGTTGGTGGTAATTGCTAAAGAAGTCCGCTACGTGCACGGTCTGACAGCATAAGCTGGGTTGACGGGCGGCAGGAAAGTCTCTTGGAGCAAGCCATTTCGCGGTTTCTTGTTTGGGGTTCGCCTTTGCATACGAGCAATCTCTGAACAATTCACTTTCGATGGCAGCCAAAGCTTTTACGTGTGCCATTCCAGCGTCATTCGGGACTCGAGGCTTGCTTTAGGTTAGTCTGATGTCATTTCTGATATCGATATTTTTGAGCCGTTGATCCATGTCACCCCAATCTGCGATTGTCATTCCCACTGAAGAAGAGCTGACCGAGATCGCGAAGGTTAGCCTTCAGGTTCCAGACAAGCACATCCGCTTCTTTGTGCAATCCGTTCAGGTCATCGCGCATACGCTATTGGGTTCTCAAAAGCGCGGCATACCCCTTAACGAAGGGATCAAGAGAACCAGAACCGCTCTCAGAGCTACAATCAAAAACTTACATAATGCCCAGACCGCGTTTTCGTCCGAAGACGATCTCATTCGATATTTTTCAGACGAAGATCTTTCGGGCGATTTGGCTACCCTCTTTAGCATTCCCGGCATGGAGATATTGACCAAGCAATTCATTGGCTTTTCGATTGACGAACGTGACTTGGAGCTCGCAATCAAGCAGTCCCGTGACGGCGGTGCTCAGTGGGTTCTGGCGGAAGTTCAGCGGGCCGCAAGGCAAGCCATGGCCGAGAACCCAACTCAACCAATCACAAGCCTCTTGGGTCTCCTAATCAAGCACCTGAAAGCCCAAGATGAGCTGGTGGGCCCAGTGCCAATAGGCAAACCGCCCAATCAAGAGCGGCAATATGCGCTTACTCAACTTTCGCACACCTTTGAAAGAGTTTTCGATGCCAAGCCGACATCAACGCCGGAAGGTAAGTTCTGCAACATGTGTGAACTGGTTTTCGAAAGTATTGGCATGAGCACCACTGGTCTGGACACCGCAATTACCCGCCACCTGGCTAAGTAATCAAAAGTGGGACCATCCAAACTTCATAGTCATTAATCGCGCAAATCCTCATCGACTAGTGACTACAGAGATCACGGAAGCGGGCACTAAGAAGTGTCCATGACGGACACCTCACGCCACAACGCTACTATGCCGAACGCGGAAGGCTCAGCTTCATTGGAAGCTTTAGTACGCGTTTTGGCACGTTCTGCGGCACGGCAGTTTGTGTCCGAGTTGGAACGCGGACAGGGCACAGACTGTCATGAAGACACGCTCCCCGCAAAAAAGGAAAATACAGAATGACAAACGCGCAGCTTGGCACAATGTTGACCGCGGAGATGGTTGCGGATCGCATGGGCGTTTCAAAACGCACCGTGTTTCGTTGGATAAAAACCGGTCGCCTGAAGGCTTTTCGGATGGGGAGAGTGCTTCGGATTCCCGAGGCTGAACTGATCGATTTCATCGACGAGCGCACCGGCTTCTAAGGACCTGGTGCAAGGTTTTAGCAATCATATTTTATGTATATCTTTCAATATACTAAAAAATATAGTGTAAACTATTTTTGAATTGTCTGGGTTTTGATTAACGCAAAGTTAACACTATTCTCACTAAAGGACAGCCGGAGGCCCTATGAGACACGATCCGTCACTTTCAGTCAGTCCACCAACGACGCTGGCGGAGGCTATCGCGCGCCTCAACGCCGACGAAGGTCTGACAAAGCAGGCACAACGTGAAATGGCGTCAGCGGTGAACCAGGTTGCAAGGTTCGCGCAACTGCCGCCGTCCAGCATATCAGTGGATGTGCCGGAACTCCGGAAAATCCTTGAAGACGTTCAGCCGCGCCGCTTCAGGATGTCGGCACGTCGGCTCGCCAATATTCGTTCGCTCTTCGTGACGGCCCTGATCCATTCGGGAGCCGATGTGGAGCCGCTTCGGCTTAACGCGGCACTCTTGCCGGAATGGGCGGTTCTCATGCAGAGACTTTCTTCCCCCAATGACAGCAATGCGCTCACCCGGTTCTCGCAATGGTGCTCGTTGCGGAATATCGGGCCGGTGGCTGTCAATGACGACGTGGTCGCCTCTTACAGCGAAGCCATCACCACGAGGTCCTTCGTGAAGAACGCCGAAAAACTTGTTCAGAACCTGATCCGGAGTTGGAACCGCTGTTATGCATCGGTCGACGGATGGCCGCGCATCGAATTGTCGGTGATCAAGCGCCGCGAGATTTTCCTGCTCCCGGAAGAGACCTTCCCGGCTTCTTTCGTGAGGGATCTCGATACCTGGTGTGATCGATTGGCTGGGGCCGATCTTCTGGACGAGCAGGAGTTTAGACCCCTTAGGGAAGTCAGCGTGGAATGGCACCGAAAGCATATCTTGCGCTGCGCGTCTGCGCTGACGCGTCAGGGTGCCGATCCCTCAAGCATCGCGAATCTTTCGGTACTTGTCGAAATCGAGAATGCAAAGAACATCCTGCGCTGGTTTCTTGCGCGGAACGAAGACAAGCAGCCGTCGCAGCAAACCCATCAAATGAGTGGTGTGTTGCTGTCGATTGCGCGTCATTGGGTTCACCTAGACGACGAGCCGCTCCGGAAACTCACGGCTGTTTGCGCCCGGTGCAGGGTGAAGTCTGGCGGCATGACGAAAAAGAATCGTGACACACTACGGCTATTTGACGACGAGCGAATTGTCCGGGATCTACTTGCGCTGCCGGATCGACTGATGCGCCGTGCAACAAGTAAACCGCAGATTGGCAAACGCGATGCCTATCTTGCGGCGCAATCGCTTGCCATCGCCATCCTGACGAATGCCCCGGTTCGGATCGAGAACCTGGTAAACATCAATCTCGACACGAACATCGTCCGTCGCGGTTCCGGCCGGAGTGCCCAGGTTTCTCTCTACTTCCCTGCTCAGTCCGTCAAAAACGATCTGGAAATTGAACTGCCACTGGCGCCCGAGACGATCAGGCTGCTCGACATGTACCTCAAGAAGGTGTGGCCCGCGCTCGCCGAGACAGGGTGTCGGGATCTATTTCCGGGGCGGAGGGGCACCAAGCGGTCCAAGGTCGGGTTGGGGATGGCAATTTCCAAGACGACGAAACGCGAACTCGGTGTCCGGATCTCGCCCCACCAGTTTCGTCATGTCACCGGATATCTGTACCTGAAGCAACGTCCAGCCGACTACGAAACGGTTAGGGTTTTGCTCGGTCACAAGGCGCTGCAGACCACGATCCAGTTCTATGCTGGCATGGAAATTTCCACCGCGGCAGCACGCTTTGACGAAGTTGTCCTGTCACCCAGGCGGCATCGTAGGAGGTCGCCATCGTGAACAGGACAAGAAGGTTACCACGATGCCTGCGTGTCGAAGATTGGTCCTCAAAAGACCAGGAAGCCTGGGCACGAGCCCAACTTCAGGGCGATATCTTCGACGGCACCGGTCTGGCGAGCAGCTGGCGGGAGCCGACGCGTCGACTGGTTGAACAGGCAGTCGGGCGATTTCTGGGTTGGTTGGTTGATGAGCGTGCAAGCAGCCTTGTTCCCATGCCCGATGCAGCGACACCAAGGAACATTCGGTCCTACGCCAAATGGCTGAACGCGCGCGTCGCGTCCGTAACAGAGCATGGTCACGTCCGGGACCTGGTCGAGTATTGCCGCGTGGCCTGGCCCGAATGGGACCGCACTCACCTATGCAGGGCTGAGCGTTCCCTGAGCTGGCGGGCTGCTCCAAGCAAAGACAAGAGAAACCGCGTCGTTCCGGTCGACGACCTTATGCGGCTCGGTGAAGCGTTGATGGCGAATGCTGAAGCGGTGTTTGGTGGCGATCCGCGCCTGCCACTGACCCAGTATCGCGACGGTCTGGCAGTCGCGCTACTAGCCCTCCGGCCACTGAGAATACGGGCCTTCGCGTCGCTGCAACTCGGCACCAACCTGATCCAGGTCGACGAGGGCTGGAAGCTCATCGTTCCCCCTGAACTTTCCAAGACCAAACGATACTGGGAAGCGGGTTTTCCGGCCGAGTTGGTTCTTGCGCTGGAGCATTATCTCGACCATGTTCGGCCCAATCTTCTAAACCAGCGCGGTCGATGGTACTCGGACCCCGGTCGGGCGCTCTGGATCTCGAACGACGGTTCCGCGCTGAAACCCAAGGCGCTTGGCGAGGCCATAACGCGTCGCACCACCGAGGCTTTCGGCCGGCCGATATCACCGCACCTATTCCGCGATTTTGCGGCGACCACGCTCGCCCACAACAGTCCGGAAAACGTTCGGCTGGCAACGCCTCTGCTTGGTCATACCCACCCGAAGACGACCGAGCGGCACTACAACCAGGCCCGCCAGATCGATGCGGGCCGCAAACACATTGACGCGATGGCGCGATTGCGGCGCAATGTCCGATGACCGCCCTTTCGGGCGGCCGGTTGGCATTATCGAAACGACGTGCCACGCTCTTTTGAGGAGAAAACGGACAAATGACCGAAACGTCACCCCGAGTTGCCCTCTACGCCCGATACAGTTCGGACAACCAGCGTGACTCATCGATTGAGGATCAGCTTCGTCTTTGCCGCGAACGGGCGTCGCGGGAAGGCTGGGAGATCGCCGAAAGCTACAGTGACCGGTCAATTTCAGGTGCGAGCCTGATCCGTCCAGGCATTCAATACCTTCTGGAAGATGCGTCAGCTGGTAAGTTCGAACTTGTATTAGCGGAATCCCTAGATCGTATTTCCCGTGACCAGGAAGACATCGCTGGAGTTTACAAGCGCCTTTCATTTGCCGGCGTGCAGATCGTGACCCTTTCCGAGGGCGCGATATCGGAGTTGCACATCGCGTTAAAGGGCACGATGAGTGCTTTGTTCTTGAAAGATCTAGCGGACACGACGCGGTCTGCGAGGTCGCGTTGAATCTGGGCGATCAGGAGGCGGGAACAGCTACGGGTATGATGTCTTGCGACGCCTGGAGGCCGACGGCTCACAAGCAACCGGTGAGCGCAAAATCAATCCAGACCAAGCAATCATAGTCACCCGCATCTTTGAAGACTATGTGGCGGGCATTTCACCACGCAAAATTGCCCAGGCTCTCAATGAAGACGGTGTTCCTGGTCCAAGAGGAAAGGCGTGGGGCGCTTCCACCATTCACGGCAACACAAGCCGCGGCACCGGCATATTGAACAATGAGCTCTACGTCGGCCGCCTGGTTTGGAACAGGCTTCGCTACCTCAAGGATCCTAAAACCGGGCGCCGGGTTTCACGGCTCAACCCGCCTGAAGACTGGATCACAGTGCCGACACCCGAACTACGTATTATTCCGCAGGACCTTTGGGACGCGACAAAGGCACGTCAGCAGCGAATGGCTCTCCCCAAGCAGGCCAACCTTGGGCACGCACTGGGCCGCGCCCGACGGGCAAAGTACCTGCTATCAGGGCTACTTGCTTGCGGGGCCTGTGGCCGCGGCATGTCAGTCATTTCGCAAACCCACATCGGCTGCTCTAGCACGCGCAACAAAGGCACGTGCAACAATCGCAAGTCCATCGCGAGGACCAAAGTTGAAGACCGGGTTCTCATCGCACTCTCCGACCAATTGATGGGCCCAGACCTGTTCAGTGTCTTTTGCGAAGAGTCCGTCGCAGAGACCAACCGGTTGAGAGCCACTTCCCAATAGACTCGCGCGTCCAAGGAAGCCGAACTCGCAAAGACCAATCACGCGCTGGCTCGTCTGGTTCAAGCGCTGATCGACGGAGCGCCGGCGTCGACCGTCAAAGACAAAATGGCTGAGTTGGAAGCGAGGAAAGCCCAATTGGAAAATGACTTGAACGCGGTGCCAGCGCCCCAACCTGTGCTGCACCCCAACATGTCGAGGCTCTATCACTCCAAAGTCAGCAACCTTGCCGACGCTCTTAATGAGCCCGACGTACGCAGCGAAGCTCTCCGAAGCTACGCCCTCACCGGTGCGACTGCAGCCGAACCTTTCCGAACTTTATCGCTCCAAGGTTTCCGATCTGGCGCAGG